>JAFVGI010000058.1 GCA_017475005.1 Prevotella sp.
GCCCCGACTTGTCAACATACTCGCTATTGCGGATTCTTCTGAACCCTTCGTTCCCTTTGTTAATGTATATGCCCATTACTGCAACCGACTTATTAAGTCGGGCACAAAGGTACAAAATATTGCTGAAATGGTTGTGCCACTACAACCTTTTTTAATTATATTTAAATTATGTGCCGCAAAATAACACGTGTTTGGAAGTTGATTCCGTGACCTATGACAACTTCTTTCTACTTCATTCTGCTTATATCAAACAAATCATGTTGTTTTTCTCATTATTACATTTCATCCATAGATAGCCCCTTGTATCGGATGTCATACTTCTTCCATTCATGCGTCGCCTGCAGCATCACCTCAGCTCGCTGCTTCAGCATACCGATACTGATTTCATCCGTTTGACGCTTAATCTCGCAGAACGTCACACAATTTGAAAGTTCGTCCTTACCGGTCACCACCGTAAAGCGGGCCGCCTTTTCAGCCGTATTCCGAATCTCTCTTAGGAAGGCTATTTCTTGTCCTCTATCATAAAACTTCATAGTTCAGCAGCTTGTCAACCGAAATATCTGTTTCGGAAATAGCTATTTCGGTGCAAAATTACATCATTTATTTTAACCCTCCAAATATTTTAACCATTATTTCTTGATGAACTCTTTTCTAAGGAGATTTCTAAAATTCCTCGCCGCGATTTTCGCAGCCGCGATTTTTTTATTGATGTTTATCATCAGATAAATCTCTCCTCCTCTGCAAATGCATGAGCAACAGCTTTCAGTTTCATGCTTTATCTGATATTATTCTTTGTGCCACCGCTCTATCTGACATTCGTGCTGCTAGCCCACTATCCACTCCTCTGGCACTCGGGTCTCGGCATTGAACTTCACGCCTACCTTGACCACCTTGCGCCCGTCAGTCTGGTAGGGTAGGGTATAATTCTTCTTGTCTATCTGTTCCAGTGCCTCTTTTGCTGTACTGTTTACCTTAAGCTCAAAGACATATATCGTGTCGGGCATCCATACAACCATGTCCGTGCGACCACCGACACATTTTACCTGGGTACGTACATATACGTTGAGCATGGAAAAGATAAGATATAGCGTATATTCATAGAACCCCTCGGAAGTGGCAGCCTCTTTAAGTTTCTTCTTGAAGCCTTCCACATACGGGATGCCGGCCATATATGCTTGCATCTCGAGCATGGCCTGCTGAATGTCGTGCTGCCTTAGTGCCCGCCAGAACTTAGCGGCAAAGCCCATCTGCACGTCAGCCACTTTCAATCCTATATACGTAGGCAACAGCCCTTGGATGTAACCAATGCGCACCTCCTGATTAGGAATGGACAACGTATACGCCTCCATTATGGGGTCATAGTCTTTTATGGTCAGGTAGCCGCTCTGATAAAGCAGCGGCAGTGCGTCACACATGTTCTCTGTCGGCTGGTCGAAGGCCGTAGAGGGTACCTCCATCTTGTCGAGCGACATAATGTCTGTGCGGAAGTGCTGCATCTGGTGAATGAGGAAAGATGGTGTGCCGCTCTCAAACCAGTATTGCCCTATTTTCCTCTGTCGGAATGCTTTCAACAAGCTGTATGGGTTGTAAACTTCTTCTGAATCCTCGGAGAAATGATAGCCGTCATATTGTAGCTTCAACTTCTGGTGCATCTCATCATAAGTCACTCCATTGATACAGGCCAAATGCTCAATGTCGGAACTTAATGAAGTAACAAGTTCTTGCTCCGTAATACCACAGATAGAACTGAATATCGTGTCCATCGTAACATTCGTCAAGTTATTTATGGTAGAGAAGATACTCAACTGCGAGAACTTTGTGATTCCCGTGATGAAGCAGAACTTCACCATCGCCTCGCTGTCTTTTAGCGGCTCGTAGAACTCCTGCATCACCTTGCGCATGGCGTTGAGACTGTCTTCGTGGAGCACTTCAAGGAGTGGGGCATCATACTCGTCGATAAGAACCACCACCTGCTTCCCCGTTTCTTTCCATGCGCGACGAATCAGGCCCGCAAGCATCCCACCTGGGGTAATTTCTTTAGGATTACTGCCATATTGTTCCACATATTCTTCCATTAGAAGCATCAGCTTTGCTCTAAGCTTGTCGGGCGCCTCCTGCCCCTTGGCCGTGCTAATGGAGAGGTGTATCACGGGGTATTGCTCCCACTCCTGCTCTAGTTCCATAATCTTCAGCCCCTCAAACAGCTCTCTCTCGCCACGGAAATAGGAAGCCAGAGTGGTGGTGAGTAGTGATTTGCCAAACCTGCGGGGACGGCTCAGGAAAATGTATTTGGCATAGTTTGTCAGCTGCCAAACTAAATCCGTTTTATCAACGTAGACAAACCTATTTCGGATTATCTCTGAAAAGGTCTGTATGCCTACTGGATATTTGCGTGTTGTTTCCATTATATATAGTTATAAGTGACACGGGGACAGTCCTGTCATCATTCGTATTTTCTCCACCGCTCTATCTTGCACTGATGCTGCTTGGTATCCTTGTTATAATTGATGCCGACGAGCAGAATGTCGCCTGTGTATTCTGCAATTTTCTGGGGATAGTTCTTGTTCTTGATTTGGCTGATGGCTGCCTCCGTGTCCTTGTCGTATTTCAGTTCGATGACCATGGCAGGAGAATCGACATTCTTTCTTGGTATGAGAACAAGATCGGCATAGCCCTCACCTGTGGGGTACTCGCGGTGGATGTGATAGTCGTTGCGGGCATAATAATAAGCAAGGCTGATGACACATGCCAGTGAGTTCTCGTCGTTATAGGAGAGGATGCTGGTGTTGTCCGAGTGGGCGGCA
>JAFVGI010000059.1 GCA_017475005.1 Prevotella sp.
AGCATAGTATTCCCGCTTCATTTGCTGCCAATTTATGGCATATGGGCATAAAAGATTCCGTCCTTGTTCGAGGACGACTCCGTATCCTATGATTATAGTGCTGTAGTCTGGTTATGCAGCCATTCTTGTGAGTGCAGCCTCCAGCTCTTCCCGATGCCTGTGGTGTGGCGAGAAACTGATCTTGATATATGTCTTTTTCTCTACGATATAGACAGCACTGAGCATGATGCGCTTGATAAGGGAGTCCATCGTAAAGCGTTCCACTTCCGTTCCATTGAACGCAGTGTGTTTCATTCTGTGTGCCAGGACAAAGGCCGCTGCATAGAGGAACAGGCGGAAGTAGTTTGCACGGTAGGAGTTACACGACATGCGGTCTGCCTTGAAATACTTCAGGTCCTTTATCCACAGTTCCATCTCACCCCGTCCGCAATAGCGCCTGTAGACGGTCTCAGGTGAGTTGTTCCTGTTCTTGGTCACCACAAAGCGTATGTTGGTCCCTTCCGCACTGACCTCTATCTTGGCAATGACGCGCTGCGGGTATTTCCATGAATGGGCCTTATACTCCAGTTTGTAGTACCTCCTGATGACGATACGCTCATGTCTGACATTGGGATATCTCAGCCTTTTGAGGGTCTCATACCTGTCGTCCTCAATATTCTGAGCTTTCAGGTAGTCGTTCTCTGCACGACGCTTCTGCTTGTCAACCATCGAGAGTAGCGTGCTGTTGGCAGAGAGTCCCGTCAGATAGCGCACGTACCACTTGTCGTGTGCCCAGTCCATGAACTCATGACTGGCGAAATGGCTGTCGCCACGGAGCTCGATGACGGTATTGGGCCAATTCCCATGCAGGTATTCCACCACACGCTGCATGATGCGGGCCACGCTGAGCGACTTGTTCCTGCGGCCAGGTCTCAGCAGTGGAAGCATCAGTTTGCCTGTCAGTCCGTCGAAGAGCAGAAGCGGCATATAGCAGTACTCGTTGTAATAGGCATTGAACAGCGTGAGCTGCTGTGCTCCATACGTATTGGCATTGGTATCGTCGGCATCGACGATGATCTTCTTCGGAGCCTTGTCAAACGACGATATGTATTCATCGAGGAACAGCTTCCCTATGCGATAGAGGGTCTTGCTGCCTATGTTGTTCTCCAGACGGGTCATCGTGGGCTGTGACGAAAGATCGGCATCAGAGGGCTTGCGCCCGCAGGACATCTTCAGTGCACTGTCGCTGCGAAGTCGGTTACAGTCGTTGGCATCCTCATAGCCGCAGAGTATCTGACCTATACGCTGGCTGACCATTTCCATGTAAGTGTGGTGGATGAACTCCTTCTTCCTCTCATCTGGGATAAGGCAGCCTATTTTCCATGCAAGAGAGTTACGCATATTGCCAACAAGCACTAAACCGCCATTGGAGGATATGTCTGGAGAGTCGAAATCAACACGGATTTTCTTGTCTGATACAATTTCCGGAAGAGAAAAAAGCATTTTCTCTTGGTAGTCTGAATTTTTTGAAGTACCTTTGCACATAAGAAGCGTTTATAAGTCCTTGTATTTTAGCACTTAAAGGTACTCATTTTTGTCGAGATGACAAAGGAAAACGCTTCTTTTTTTGTGCCTTTATGAATTATTCAGGTTAAAGTAATGCAGGAGGTATTGGAGCATGTGGTTAGTCAAGGATTAGGGAGAAAAGCAGGAACTCCTATACTAAAAGTTGCAGGAAAGACTGGTACATCACAAGTTGGTGAATATGATTTCAGAGAAGAAAACAATGTGAACGAATATCAGCTTGCATTCTGTGGCTACTTTCCTGCCGACGCACCAAAGTACAGCATCATTGTGAGCATGAACAAACTTGGTCTGCCTGCTAGCGGTGGAGGAATGGCTGGTGTCGTATTTCACGATATTGTCAAGTGGATGATTTCTCATGGGATACCCAATCTTGCAATTATTGACGAAATGACGAACGATACGGTTAGAGTCACCCCTAATAATGTGGATTCTATTATTAGTAACTCATTAAAACAGGACTAATGAAGACCACATTATTTTATTCGTTCTTTGCAGTACTCATGCTGTTTGGTTGCAAGAAAGTGGAACAGGCAAATTGCACTTGTCCTCCATCAATCTATTTACAGCCATACGGCAACTATACGCAGAAAGAAGCCCAGCAATTAAGCAAGGTGTTAGAACAGAAGTTTAAAGAACTATTTTGCGTAGAGTTTGAAGTAGAAGTTTTGCCCAATAAGACTTTCACTTCAGAGCTGATGAATGATGCAAAGACTCGCTTTCGGGCGGATAAGATTATCAACTCGCTAAAGGATGGTGCTGGCGATCACAAAATCATCATCGCTCTGACGCATAAAGACGTATCAGTACCTTACAAAGGTAAAGCTGATTGGGGCGTTTTAGGATTGAGCATACATGGCACATACACCTGTGTCGTTTCTGACTATAGGTTAAAGCACAAGAAACGTGATTATTGGAAGGTAGTAACGCACGAGTTTACTCATACTGCTTGCCGATATAGCCATTGTCCAAAAGACGACCCTTTGTGCATTATGAAAGATGCTAAAGGTAAGGCAGAATTCTCTAATAAAGAGGACTTTTGCAAGACTTGTAAGAAGAACATCATCATATAAGAAAAAACTATGGGCAACATAAAAAGATGGTTTATAGGAGCAACGTTATTGTTTCTCGCAATTCTGTTTTGTATTGTTGTCGTGAGTAGCATATATACAGGAAGGAGTATTGATGAATGCTTCTTTGGAGCATGCTGTGGCTTTCTATATGGATTGGGATTGATATTTGGTTATTCTTACAAGGAAATCTGCGTTATTATCAATATCTATTTGGAATCTGGTCTTTGTTTACTATCTGTTTTATGGGTGACATGGATATCGATACAAAGGTATATGCGAACAAGGACTGTTGGTAGTTGTGTCCTAATGGTAGGAGGAATCGTTTATGGCGCTGTTGGAACAGTAGTGTTCATCTGGATATGCAACCATTACTATATGCCCATGAATGATGCTTTTGACCTTTGTTATCAAGAACTGATACAGTTGGCGAAAGAGTATCACACAACATACAACAATGTGAATTACATAATATTCATTATCCTTTTCTTAGCCTGTATATTGGGTAATATAGGGATAGTTAAACTAATAAAACAGTAGATTCTCATCTCCAAATTACTGCGATATGAAAAGAAAAATAAAGTTTGGCTGTGCACTCGTAATTGTGGTTACTGTAATTATAGCCATAATTATCGGACTACACTGGGCATGGAAATATTATTTGCTACCAGAGTGGGTAGACCGCAAGGAATACAAGACCATAGAGCAAAGAGCAGAGCGTGCATTGGCTTTTGCTCGTAGGCACAATATGAACGAACACTATGCGCTATTCGTGGATTATGCAATCCCATGACTTTTCCTGATTTCACTAGACACTTTTTCTCTTCATTAGCTGATTCTGTAGACGCTTTTGTTGTTGTCATACGGAATCGATAGACACAAGCGAAAAAGCTGTGCTGTTTTAGTTGACACTTCGGTCATGCTGGACAC
>JAFVGI010000005.1 GCA_017475005.1 Prevotella sp.
GATGGTTAACGATAAGGGGCTGAGTCGGAATAAAAAGGATATTCTTGATCCTTATGTTATTCAACAAACCTCTAAATTGATTGATCAATACTACAACACTCTGAATAGGATTGACACACAAGACTGGACGGTTAAGGAAATTGTGGACTATATTCAGAAAGGTAAGGATGGAATATCGTTCTCAATGTACGCTCGTAAGCATATAGAGAAGATGAAAGCCAGAGGCCAGGAAAGGACTTCACGCGACTATAAGTAAGCACTTTATAGCCTAGAGAAGTTTGCTGGTGATAATGAGGTCATGTTTTTCCAATTGACATACTCATTCCTTTCCCGATGGATAGACTCTCTTTCCCAGACGGCAAGGTCTAAAAACAAATACCCAATCAACATCAGACAGATTCTGCTATTTGTGGGTATTATTTTGGTTAAATATTGCCGTTTTTCTACGGCAATTATAATTTTATGCCGTATAATATTGGTTGTTTCGGTCTTTTTTACTAATTTTGCACCCCAAATCACTATGTATGGAGAGTATTTCAGATATAATTGAAAGAAAAGGAGGATACACCACAGTCGGAGAGCTTTCAAGTGATTCTGAATACCGCAGGGTTCTGAGAGCTGTAGAACGTGGTGAGATGCAAAAGATTCGTCATGGTGTGTATGCAAATGCAGATGCATTGGCAAGCACGATGATAGACGTGGAGCGAATCGTTCCCCGTGGAGTATTGTGTCTGTATAGTGCTTTCTCTTACTACAATCTCTCGACACAAATACAAGGAGCATGGTGTATCGCTATAGAAAGGAAAAGAAAGATTGTATTGCCCGATTACCCAATCATTGACCTCTATTATTGGATGGGCAATAATCTGGAGTTCGGTATCGTTACACAGAATATCTCTGGTTTTGATGTCCGCATCACAGATTTGGAGCGTACCGTTTGTGATGCTGTCAAATACCGCAACAAGATAGGCATGGATGTCTGCGGTGAAATTCTCAATTCTTATCTTAAACGAGAAGACAAAGACCTTGGGTTGCTGCATGAATATGCCAGAAAACTTCGGGTTGATAATGTGCTTACAAATTATCTTGCTACACGACTATGATTAAAGACCACGGACAATCAATCAGATCAAAACTACTCAATATCTCAAAAGCAGAGAAGCAGGAGTATATGGTTCTCCAAGAGGCAATCCGCAATACCTTCGCAAACAGAAATACGACTTATAGCGAGAACAAGCATCTATTTGACAGCATCTATTTGACGAGGCTTTTGCTAACGATGCGAAACGAAACACGTATTGGAGGGCATTTCTCTTAGTAGAACACCCCTTAAAAGACTCTTTTTGAACATAGTAAGTCATGCTTTATAAAAAAATATTGCTTCAAAGAATACATCTTGTAACTTTGTTGTTTGTTTTCTGTCATAGTTTGTTGATGGCAGACAACATTATCGTTGCGCCAAGGATAGACCAACTGCCTTTGGTAGGTGTCAATGCCATGTTGCAGGATAAGGAAGGGTTTATCTGGTATGCAACGACAGAGGGCGGACTGTGTCGTGATGATGGCTATACGGTTGACGTGTTTCGCAACGACAGAGCGAATCCTATGCGTCTGGGACATAGCAACGGAGTGTTGAGTATATGTGAGACGAGTAAGGGCGATATATGTTTTGGAACCCGTGAAAATATATATCTTCTCAGGAAGAGCGACTACTCCATAGTACCGCTCGACACTACCATAGCAAAAGGTAAGGTGCGCCTCATCAGACTTGACAAGCAAGGCAGGCTTGTTGCCGTTACTGCCAATGGCGTATGTACTTACGACCAGAACTACAAACGCCTTTCCACCATCCCCTTTACCCTTACGGAACAGGAATTTACCGACTCCATCAACCGTCTCTACTCTTCCTTCAAGGACAGTCACGGCAGACAGTGGTTTCTTGACAACATGACACCATTTGTCAGAATACCACGAAACAATTATATCTCACAACGTGACGTTACTGAGGCTGATAGCGAAAACATGGAACAGCCTGCATTGCGGATTATTTATGTTAATGGGAAAAAGACAAAAGTCTGCAAGGGCACGAAAGGAACTCTGTTCTGTGGAGATGAAGCCGGAATAACCGTAAACGGCAGATACATATCAGGTCTCAGTAACATCAGAGACATGACTCCTGCCCGAGATGGTGGCATATACTTTATCTCTGCTCATGCAGCTTTGGCATATTGTTCGCAGCAAGGGCGTGTTACGGAACTGATCAAGGGCGGTGAGAGCAAGAACGTCTGTACCACACCTGACGGAATGGTATGGATAGGCGGATGGCAAGGACAGGTGTGGCGATATGACACAAACAATAAGGCTTTGATTCTCGATGAAATAGCCAGTACCAATAATTGTGACCCTGTCAATGGTATTGCCTCCGATAGCCACGGAGCACTTTGGATTCTCACAGACAAACAGATTAAGATCTACGACAGAAAGTCTGGACATGTAAGGATTATAACCAACAAAAACAGAAGTATAAACATAACCAAGTTTCAAGGAATCTGTCGCAATGCGGATGGAAGCATCAAAGTAACGGGAACTGATGGAATACTCACACTCCGCAATAACTTACAAACAGGAAATGGACGGATAGGACTGACAGCAGTCATAAGAGATGGAGTGAAAGAGTACATGTCTCCAAACGCCACATCCATAACTATTCCTGCAACTGTGACGAACACCTCTTTGCAATTCTCCACCTTCGACCTTGTCAACACGTCGGAGATAGTCATTTCATACAAAATCAATGGTGGAAAATGGATAGAACTTCCTCCAGGAACAAACACCGTGCAACTGACAGCATTGCCAAAGGGAACTTACACGGTGGATGTGAAAGCCAACGATGTGGACAACTGGGGCGAATCGACCTCGACCATTACCCTGAAACGACTGCCTGCATGGTGGGAAACATGGTGGGCGCATCTGCTCTATTCCATATTAATAATAGGTATAATAGTAGCCGTAGATCGTGCGTACGTCAGGTATAGAGACACGAAGCGTAAGGTGGCAGAACTACAGAAGCGAATAGAGCAACTACTTCTTGACCGTGATGTCAAGATAGAAAATGTGGCAGACAAGATAGCCGATAACAATCAGGACAGAGAGTTCATTGAACGTGCTATTGAATTGGTGAAACAACACCTCGCTGATTCCGACTATGACGTAGCGCAGTTTGCCTCTGATCTATGTATGAGTCGCGCCACTCTTTATCGTATGTTTGCTTCTACTACCGGACAGAAGCCTCTTGAATTCATGCGCTCTATCAGGCTGAAATGTGCAGAGGAACTTCTGCGCAATGACAAGACGCTGTCCGTCCAGACCGTTGCCACTCTCACAGGCTTTGCCTCTGTCAGCAATTTTGTGAAGCGTTTCCGCGAAATGTATGGCGTCAATCCTTCTCAAATGTCTCAAAAATGACGTATTGAGACATTTGAGCATACGAATGAGAAAAACAGACAATCTTGATTATTAGACAGTTAGTACATTTGCCAACGAAAATCAATAGACGTGCACCAGCAAGCTGACGTTCACTATTTTCGTTGACGCACTCGTGCCGTTGAAAATCATCAAATCAAATCAACAGCAATGAAAAAACTAATCCTTTTTGTTTCAACAACCCTCCTGGCGCTTACAATCAGCGCACAGGCACTCGTCAAGGGAGGACAGTTCAAAGACCGCATCCTACCGATGCAAGGCTCTGTGACAAAGTCAGACGGACAAACCATTTGGGGAGCATCAGGAGTTCAAGAAAGGTTCCTTGACAATGGTGCTGAACCGAAGACCTTATCAAATGGCAAGCCTGATGTCTCATATTGGGGAGGTAATGTTGTAAAAGATGCAGATGGATTGTATCACATGTTTCTGGCAGGATGGGATGCAACGAAGAATGGTCATAACAGTTGGCCACAGTCAGATGTCTATCACGTAACATCACCTGATTATTGGGGTCCATATACTCTCACCTCCGACTATAATATAGGCAAAGGTCACAATCCAGAGGTCTATAAGGCAAAGGATGGTACATACGTCATGTATGTATTGCGCAACAATTCATCAGCGACAAGTTTTCAGGCTTCCTCGCTCAATGGACCATGGAAAGAGACGCCATTGCAGTTTGAATTCCGTGACCGCACACCATTGACTGCGGGTTCCAGTTACTCAAACTTCACATTCTGTAGTCGTAAGGACGGTTCTGTACTGGCTATAAGCCGCACGGGAACTGTATGGGTAAGTAAAGATGGCAAGTCACCATTCATGCAGATATCTGATGTGTGTGTATATCCTCAGGGATTGAACGGCGCATTCGAAGATCCCGTGATATGGTTTGATGGTTATCAATATCATCACATCGTAAACGACTGGCGTGGCTGCAAAGCATATTACAGTCGCTCCATTGATGGTGTTCACTGGACTTATGAGCCGGGCATAGCGTATGACCCGTCAGTTTCCGTTCATGCTGACGGAACCGTAGAAAGATGGTGGAAGTATGAACGTCCACGCATCTTCCAAGACAAGGAAGGCAGAGCCGTACAGCTGAACATGGCTGTAATAGACGTTAAGAAGACCGCCAACGACAGTCGTACCGATGGTGCTTCATGGACAACCGAATATGATGCAGCCAATGACATACATACCTCAAAGAATATCGCTATGCCCTTGAATCCGGGTTTGTTGATAGATGTATTAAACACTGAAAAGATTACTACAGCTACCGAGACTATACGAGTACGTGTTAAGGCAGAAGAGGGGTTCCGTCCTTCCGAGGATTTGGATATCAGCTCTCTGCGATTTGGTTCCTATTCTGTTGTGAATAATGGCAAAGGTGCGCAAGTAGTAGCGTCAGAAGAAGCCAACGGTGATCTCGTTCTTACCTTCAACGGTGCAGATACAGGCATTGGCGACATAGAGTTTGCACCTAAGATGATAGGCCGGTATTCAAAAGACTACATAAATCCATCAACTCCAACGGCAACGAAGGGAGATTTCTGCTTTGGTTATGCCAGATTGCCATACATTGTTCCTTCATCAATGTTGTCATCGCTCATACCAGAGATTGGTGAAGGCAGTAAATGCAACAAGATTACCGTGGGAAACTACGGTGTAGCAGAATCTGTTGATGGAATGCAGATAAAGATACTTGCTGGTTCATCGGTAATATCAACAGGTACAGTTCCTGCCGTTAAGCCATACGAAAAGACAGAAGTGAATCTCGTTGCAAGCAAGGCTATCCCAGCCAACACTAAGGAACTTACCATCGCTTTCTATAATGGCACAGTCAAGGCAGATGAAGCAAAACTGGCTCTTACGGTAGCCATTGCCTGTCAGAACAAATTTGCAGAAGTAATAGCTGAAGCCAACGAATTATATAACTCTTCGTTCAAATACGGAAAGGAAGAGCTGTATGCTGCCATAACAGAGGCGAAGAAGCATTCTACAAGTTACTATGAAGCAGAACTTGCAGCAGCTACGACCTCATTACAGCGAGCTATCAATAGTTTTAAGTTTGCCAATGCATCAAGCAACAATCCTGTAAGCATCACCATTGAGAATGCTGACATGGCATCGCTTGAAGGTTGGGAGATACTCAACACAGAGAGCAAAGGTTTCCATATCAATTCGTCCAACAACCACAATTACAATGCTCTTGGCAGCAATCCGTTTATGGAGGCATATTACAGCGGAGGCATAGCAAGTCCTAACTATGCACAGCAGACGTTCAAGGATATGCCAGTAGGCAAGTATGTGTTCTCGGCGGATGTAATAGCCCAAAAAGGCACTGGCGGATGTACAGGTGTTGCGCTCTTTGTTAACAACATAACAACGAACTGCTCATCTACGCAAGCTAACTTTTCCAAGAACTATTCCGTTGAACTGTTTCTTACCGAGGTGGCAGATATCACCGTCGGTCTGAAAATCACCTCCGGAAGCGACGCCACATGGGTAGGTTTCGACAATGCTGAACTCAAATACTATGGCGATGGAACTCATGATAATGACCCTGTTATTCATAATATCTCATGCAAGAATTTCTACTTGAAGACCGCCAACTCTAATTCTGGTAATATCTATTGCTATGTAGATGCTAAAGGGACGTTTGCGCGAAAGAGTACAAAGGACAATAGTAGCATCTTTACCATCATACGTGATGGAGAGAACAATCGCAACTATATCTACAACCCTTCAAGCAAGACGTTCATAGCGTATGAATCAGAATGGAAGGCTTCCAGCACCAATGCTTTCGTAATACCCGATATAGCAAGTAGTGCAAGTCTTTCAAAAGCATATATTATAAGAGGTGGTGCAGGTGCAAATACATATCTTAATGCAAAAGGTGGAACTGCAACACATACAGATTTCGCTGCATATAACGGCACTGATGCAAACAGCCAGTGGAGTTTCGAAGAATGTACCAATCAGACTTATACATTCGATGTCACTGATATCAATACAGGCTTAGCCGAATTCCTTGCAACAGCGTCATTGATTGAAGATGCAACGATCATACCAGGTTCAACATCCATTAGGAATATTTGTACAGAACAGGACAAAACAAACAGTTGTATATTCTCAATCCATGGCCAGAGGCTTCGTGCTCTACAAAAGGGTATCAACATTGTCAACGGAAGAAAAGTATTGGTTTACTAAGTTTACGCGTATTTAATAATGAGAAAGATAATTGCTTACATAATATCTGCGCTTTTTTCCTTGACTTTGCAAGCAGAGAATGTCAGGGTGCTTTTTATCGGTGACTCTGTAACTGATGGAGGATGGGGAAATAGCGCTGGACATTCCACACCTTCGGACAAACGCAACCAATGGGACCTGAACCACATCTTTGGTCATAGTTACATGATGCTGTGTGCTGCACATTTTCAGAGCAACTTGCCTGAATATGATTACGAGTTCATGAATCGGGGTATCAGCGGTGATGACCTCACAAGGCTTGAGGCACGATGGGAAAAGGATGTCATCAAAATGAATCCTGACGTACTATCTGTGCTGGTAGGCACGAATGATGTGCATTATTATTTGGAAAACAAGGAATCGGATTTTGACTTCGCTGGTTGGGAACTGCGCTATCGTGGTTTGCTTGATCAGGCCCGCGACTCTAATCCGAAGATAAGGTTTGTATTGGGCACGCCTTTCGTAGCCAAGGTAGGAAAGATAGGCGCGGATGAAGACTATGCCCTGCGTGACAGCCTTATCCACCAGTTGTCGGGCATCGTTGCTTCAATTGCCAAAGACTATGATGCCGTACTCTTGCGCTACGATGAACTCTTTGCTGCGCAGAAGAATGAACATCCGCTTGTTCCGATAAAGCAATGGATATGGGACGGAATACATCCTACTGCAGCAGGTCACAGGTTGATGGCTGACCTATGGATCAAGCAATGCAGTCACCTGATGCGTACAGACAACCGTAAGACAATCAGAGTCACCACAGAAGAACTGGAGACGTGTCCTGAGGGTCCTTATCAGGCAAACTGGCAGTCGGTAGCAGAGCATTACAGGACTCCTCAGTGGTTCAAGGATGCCAAGTTCGGTATATTCATCCATTGGGGTGTGTATAGTGTTCCTGCTGCAGGTAGCGAGTGGTACCCTAAGCACATGTACAATGGTCTTAGTGCAGCACATCGCGAGAAATGGGGTGACCAGAAGACCTTTGGCTACAAGGACTTTATCCCTATGTTCAAGGCAGAGAATTTCAATCCACAACAATGGGCGGAACTATTCAAGGCGGCAGGAGCACGCTATGTAATCCCGACAGCCGAGCATCATGACGGCTTTGCCATGTATGACAGTAAGCTTACACGATGGGATGCCAAGGATATGGGACCTCATCGCGACATCATCGGCGAACTTGCAGAGGCAGTGCGTGGCAAGGGAATGAAGTTTGGAGTGAGCAATCATCGCATTGAGAACTGGGACTTCATGTATCCACTCAATATGTCGCTCGATGATACAGACCTTATGAATCTTGAATATGCCGACCTCTATGGACCTCCACAGAAGCCTATCATGCAAAGCGGCATGGGACCAAAAGCCTTGGCTGTCCCCGCCACTGGTGGTGCTACAGAAGCAATAATAAACGAAGCGGCAGAAGAGGGACGTCATCCTCAGAGCAACGCCTTCCTCAACGAATGGGAAATGCGTGTCCACGAGATAATAGATCGTTATCAGCCTGACCTGCTGTATTTTGACAACGGCATCAACTATCGTTCGCTTGATCCATGGAAACTGCGCATAGCACGTTATTACTATAACAGCGCATGGCAATGGCAGAAAGAGGTAAGCATACAGTCAAAGTCACAGGCATATCTCGCAGGCACCATCATAGACTTTGAGCGTGAGAGCCGCGCTCCTCGCCAGCCTTACGATCGCTATTGGCAGGTGGATGACCCTATTGGAAACAAGTTCGGTTACATCGAGGGCTTGAAACTTCAGAGCGCAGAGGGCATAATACGCAATCTCATTGACAATGTGGCTTGTGGAGGCAACCTATGCCTTAACATCTCTCCCCGTAGCGATGGTACTATTCCTGATGACCAGCAGCAGATACTCCTCACCATTGGCAGATGGCTTAAGCAGTACGGCGAAGCGATCTATGGCACACAACCATATACCGTATTTGGTGAGGGGCGCAACATACGCTATACTTACAAGCCTTCTGCAACGCCGAAGAAGGGTGATACTGTGTATATTCTTATCAAGCTATGGGACGGTAAACCTTTCACCTGTAAGGCGATCCCTGCGGATAAGGTAAAGTGTATTACCTCCCTTTCTGACAACAAAAGTGTTGCCTATCAGTCATCCAACGAGGGAATCCTCGTCAAAGCAGAAAACAAGACAACAGCTGTCGGCTCCGTTGCATTCAGGGTTGAAATGAAATAACTTCAAATAACCATGGAAGGATACAGACAAAAGCAATACGGCGTTCTTACGAAACGCAACTATAAGACAATGCTACAAATTCAGCCACAATCCTTGTCCGCTTGGGCAGGCCCCTTTTTTATTGTATTTGCTAAATATACTTTATTTCGGTTGAAGACTCAGACGGTATTCGCTGGGCGACTGGCCGAGGTGCTTGGAGCAGTAGCGGCTGAAATGGGAGAGCGATGAGAAATCCATCAGTTCGGCTATCTGGGTGAGGGACAGACGCTCGTCGCCCAGATAGTTTTTCAGTATGGGTACGGTGTGGCGGTGGATGTACGAGCTGACGCTGTGGCCCGTCACGCGCTTCACGGTATCGGAGAGGTACTTGGGCGAGACGTTCAGGCGCTCGGCGTAATAA
>JAFVGI010000060.1 GCA_017475005.1 Prevotella sp.
CATGTCATATTAGAGTTTTGCTTGTTTTCTTTTTGCAACACTAAGATAAGTGAAAATTCTGACATGGCAAAATCCTGGGCAACTTTTTGTTGCTCAGGAACTTATAAATAAAGTTAAATTATAGTGTTGCGGAATTAAGGATATTGTAATCATCGTAAAAAGTAATAATTAATAATCGCACGGTTTACCCCCTCTGCCCGCAGAGGGGGTTCTTTTCCCCCAAAAAGATTTTATCGTGTAGCTTTTAAAACATATAATATACAGCCCGTGAGGGCAAATTCTTCTTTTTAATTTAGTAGTAAATCTTTCATCCTGCTGAATAATTTAGCAGGATGATTCGTTTTATTTGTATTTCTCATAACTTATTGGATAAAATTTTCACACTCGAGAAAATAAATATATTCTTTTTTTCTCGCTTAATCAATTTTTTCGTATCTTTGCACCATTGTTTGTCTAATAACAATAATTTTATGAGAAGATTCATATCTATTAGCATTCTGACGTTACTTGCTATAGCAACGATGTCTGCCCAGAAGACTCAAGATCCAAAGGGCCTCTTTCGCCTTCAAAAATTCATCTACGAAGACGGTAGTGATAAAACACCTGACTTCAGCCAGTATAAATATGCAGCAGACTCTGTCGGGCTGCTCGTTTCTTACAGACAAGCCAGCAATCCCCAGCAATGGAGCCAGATGGCTGTTGAGATACGTGAGCCACATCCGTTGAAAAATACTGGCGAGAAGCCACAGGGTGCCGATGGACATGATATACAGATATTTAATGTCAGCGACAAAGGTTTCTATTTCAAGTGGTATAACACCCAATGGGCCAATATGAGTAAACTCAATGAGTTTATCACTGAGGTTTATGGCGTTGATGGTATTGAGAGTGAAGTGGCAAAGGCTTTCAACTTGCTTGAAAATAAGTCTGACGCCAAGGATAACAAACTCTACGGATGGTGGATACGCATAGCAGCAACAGCGAATCCAGACGGCACAGGACAACGCCAACAGGTACCTACTATTTGGAAGGCCTACTCTCCTGAGATGTCAATGGTGGCGCGCCCTATCAATAGAAACACATTGGGATGCAGCCCTACTACGACAGTAAAATATGAGAATGACAGCACCATTTATGAGACAGGCCATGTCTGCAACATCAAATGGCTTAATGACGACTGTCATGCACTCACCTTTGTGCAGGAAAATAATATTCCCCTTACTGAGATATGGGTAAGAGGCGGATTGCCAAGAATGTGGCAAAGCATCTTCAAGACCAACGTAGAGATCTTCAGAGATGCTAATGAGTGCATCAGACTTGCTGTTGAGACCGCACATAATGGAGACCTCAAGAAGGCAGAGGGATTCATGGACGAAGCCATTAATGACAAAAACGTCGGTATCGAACCCTTCTGTCAGGGCGTTTCAGGTATAACATTTCTCTTATATAGTAAAAAGAACTACAAGGACTGTCAGAAATACTGTACCAAATATCTGCAGCAGATAGATGAGTATGCAAAGAACGGACATGACCACAATATGGGTTCTAAACTCTACTGCTATGAAGTAGGGAATCTGAAGGCTATATCTACATATCGCAGTGGGGACACCGAGAAAGGGCGTAAGATGATGGATGAATGTCTCTCTGTTCTCAATAGCGAGATAGAACAATATCGTGGTGTCAATGGTATGGACATGTATATCGCAGGTCTCAATTATATGACCTTTATGATGTATGATCTCGGCTATGATATCTTTGGTGCAGAGCAAACGTTACTAAACCTTGATGCTCTTACATTGATTTCACCATTTCTTACGTCAGGATCAAACAAACCTCAGCTGTTAGAATGCCGTGGCAACTGCTACCTCCTGCTGGGCGACAAAGATAATGCCCGAAAGCTGTGGCAACAGGTGAAGGAAATCAATCCTAACTATTTTAAGAATAAACGCGTTGAGTCAGCCCTAAAGAATGAGTTTGGGGAATAAGAGACCCCACCCCGACCCTCCCAAGGGGAGGGGGAATAGTTTAGAGTTTGGGGAGTAAGAGTCAGTGGTAAGTTTAGAGTATTAGGTTCCAAGTTATCGTTAACGTTATCGTTATCGTTGAAAACCTTTCACATTTCACCTCTCACCTTTCACCTTTCACATTTCACCTCTACTCTCTTTCCTTTATAGGTGATTTCTTTTTCTGCTCCTCCTGCTACAGAAATCTTTATTTTCTGTATCTTTGAGGCTGCATATTTCCCTTCCCGGGCTCCGATGGTGAGGCCACTAGTGGCATTGTCCCAATGTAGGGCAATGCGGCTTTGCTGTCCCTTGGTATATTCTGTGCTGTAGCCATCATCTTCATATAGGGTGAAGTCGGCATCGGCACCTGGATAGATACGAATCTCTAACGGCTCCGTTGTCGTCTCGAGGGCATACTGACGAACAGGACCATAGGGGAGTATGCTGCCACCTTTTACGAAGACAGGAATAAAGCTGTTATCAACAGATGTCTTTACTACTTCGCCTCCGGCATAATGCTTTCCTGTGTGGAAGTCATACCATCCGGCAGCATTGACAGGCAGATATGTTGTCCATTCCGTGACGTCTGGTATTGTAACAGGGCTGATAAGGAGCGACTTGCCAAACATATATTCATATTTCTGCTCCAAGGCGCGGTTATCATTGCAGAAATCGAATACCAGCGGACGCATCAAGGTAGAACCCTCGAAAGATACTGCAGCAGCATTGCTGTATATATAAGGCATGAGGCGATAGCGTTCATTGAGATTTTTTGTGATGACAGCCTCTGCCTCCTCACCATAACGCCAAGGCTCGGTGTCAGACATATAACCATGTATTCGCATCAAAGGCAGATAGACACTTGTCTCTACCCAGCGCATCAGACGCTGTATATAGGCTTGGTCTTTGTACTGATTGCCTGGACGGAAGAAACCACCTGCGTCGTATGTCCACCAAGGAAGTCCCGCTGCCTGCAGTCCCAGACCTGCCACAATCTGTCTGCGGAATGTCTCCCAATCGTTGCCGATATCTCCACTCCATAGGGCAGAACCATAACGTTGTATGCCAGGGAAACCACAACGGGTGAGTATCATAGGGCGCTTTTCGGGAAGTGACTGCAGCAGTCCTTCGCATACAGTCTTGTTGACAAGAAGAGGATATACATTACGCACCTGTTCTCCTGCCCATAATCCGTTGTTTACGCGACGTCCCAAGAGGTCGTCATTCTCTGGTTCCGTAGCATCCTGCCACCAAGCATCGATGCCCAGCGGAACAAGGCGCTCAGAGAAGTTCTTCCAATATGTTGTGGCAGCAGCAGGATTGAAGAAATCTATCCAGTCGGTACCAGGGATGTAGTAGTTGCTGCCCATCATCTGCTGACCTACCTCAGAGCCTTTGTCTATCTTTGACCATACGCTGAGCATCAGGCGCATATTCATCTTATGGAGGCTGTCTGTCAAAGCCTTCGGATCGGGATAGTATGCCTCATCGAAACGCATAGCATTCCATCCGTATTTTCCCCAATACTGCCAATCTTGTACCAAGACATCAATAGGCATTTTCTTGCTGCGGAACTGGTTGCCTGTCTGTAATATCTCGTCAGATGAATGGAAGCGTTCGCGACAGTGTATGTATCCCAGAGCCCATTGTGGCATGAGTGGTGCAGGACCTGTCAGTTGGCGGTAGGTCGCCATCACCTCGTCAGGAGTGCCGACAAAAACGGTATAGTCAACAGCTGCTGCTATTGGAGAGCGGAAGACACTCTCGTCCTCTATCTTCTTGAAGAAAAGGGTAGGGCGGTCGCCTTTTGACAGTTCAGCTGAAACAGTATGACTGCCGGCAGAAAGGGTTACTATGGCCGATGCCGTTGGTGGCAGCCACAGGTTTTGCATCTCTATGACGGGAGCGCCATCGATGACGAGGTTATGGCGTCGGGCCATCTTCTGTCCCACATCGAGAAGAAGGGAATACTGTCCTCCTTCAGCGATGTTCAGGGTACCCTCAAAAATGTTTCTCTCGCGTACCTCTTTCTTACCACCTTCTGTTGAGGTGACATCAACGATATCTTTCTTGGAATCAGTGTTGCTGTTCGCCTGCAGTGCGATGCTGTTGTCTGCAGGATTGAAATCCACAAGGCCGTAGTTGTTCCACAGTATGCCATAGCCCTTGTTTGACAGCATCATAGGAACACTGATCTGGGTGTTCACCTGTGTCAGGCGGCGAGCCAAACCACGGATGTTGCTGTAGCCGTCCTGGAATTGTCCCAAACCGAAGAGATACTCGTCTTTCGGAGAAGCAAAAGACAGCTGTGCCTGCGTGCCATTCATAGAATGTTTCGTGGCGGTGAAGACCGGTGTGCCGCTTTCATTCTTTATCGTCAGCAACTGTTGCTGGGTGTTGACATCAACATTCAAGGCACAGTTATCAACGGCTGTAGCACGACCCTCATAGAGCCAATCAGGAAGACCACCATCATTGAGTTCATTCTCGTAATACTGTATGCGGACAGCGTTATGAGCCACAGGGATAACCTTCAGAAATCCGTTACCAAAGTTCAGGGTCGCTTCTTTCTGCTGTGCATTGCCGATGAAGGCAGTGCAGAAAAAGAGAATAGTAAGAACAATATTTCTCATTTTTGTTTAAGGCTTATTTACTTTGTTTTATCTTTATTTTGTGCAAAGGTAAATAAAATATTGCAAATAACCCTATGATAACGAAAAAAAAACTATCTGTTGAGATTATCTGTATTGCCCCACTTCTTGTCGTAGCGTCCTTCTGTGTCGGTCTTGCCGCCAAAGATATTTAGGCGGTAGCGCACGTGAAGCATTGCGTATGAGTTGATACTGCTGAAACGTGTATCACTGCGTGAAGTTGCGTTGACCCAACGCTCGTAGTTGCTTTGTTTGCGGAGCAAATCGTAGAAGTTCAGCGCTACGACGAGTGTCTTATCCTTTAGGAAAGTCTTCGAAATCTGTCCGTTCCAAATCAGTTCGTTGGTGTTCGACGACGGGTCGTTGTATCCGCGTCGGCTGTTCTGGTGAAGATTGGTAGATATCTCAAAGTTGTGTGGCAGTCTCAACAATATCTGACCGCCGTAGCTGAAGCGCCAGATGTTGAGGTTTGCCGACGGCTGCAATTCATTTCGTGTGTGTTGGTAGTTGACAAATCCGTCGAGAGTCACTTCGAGCCAGTCGTTCCTGAAGCTGCCGTTAAGTCTTTCGTTAAGGTTTATGGTGCGCGTATGGTTCTTCTCTGGGTCGGAATGACCTTCTGTCACATAGCTTACGTAGTTATTGTATCGCACGCGGGTGTCGGTGCCGATGTTCCAGTGGGCTGTGGAATCAAGGGCGGTGTTGAAGTTAAATCCACCGTTGGCATTCCAGTTGCCGTTGATGTTCTCCGGACGTGTTATGCTACCGCCAGTGCCTTCGTCGTATGTCACCATGTTGGATATGGCGTTACGGATGTGGCGGTAGTTGGCATAGAGCACTATAGAACGCTTGTGCTTTACTGTGTAGTTGTTGAAATACACGTTGAGCGAGTTCGTGAACTGTGGCTTCAGACCCGGGTTACCTTGCGTGATGCGCAGAGGGTTTGAGTCGTCGGTGATGTCGAGCAGTTGGGTGATGTCGGGCTGCTGGGTGTCGCCACGATAGTGAACCCACAGGTTGCACTGATCGTTGAACTTATAGTGGAAGTCAACAGTTGGCGTCAGGTTGGTCACGACGCGAAGGGTATCAACATATATGCCGCGATAGTTCTGTATGAAGTCCGTGTGCTGCGGCTGTATGAGTACACCCACGTTGTAGTCGTATTCATTCTGCGCATGTCGCAGGTTGAAGCGGATGTTGTGGGTATAAACCTTGTATTCCGAGTAGCGGCTCAAGTTCTTGTCAAAATATTTGTCCATGTCGTCATACACCGTATGCAGCCACGGATCCCATTCGCGGTATTGTGGTTCTATGCCTGAGAAAATATTCGTAGGCATGTGGCTGAAGTCATACGTCTTACGGTCGCTCTTGTTCTTACTGTAGCGCAGCTCGTAGCCGGTCTGCAGGTGGGCACCCTTCCACAGCGGTTCGCTGTAAGTGATGTTTCCGACATATCCGACATTGTCGCCCGGGGTAGTGTTGTAGCGTGCCGTGAAGTATGTGGAGTCCTGTCCGGCGTAGTTGACAATACGGAATAGATGTACCTCGTTATTTGACGTGTTACGGTTCTTTGTGTCTCCGATGCTTCCCTCCACGCGCATAGTGATGTTGCGTCCGCGTTGGTTCAGGCGGCGGTAGAACTGTATCATCGTCCATGCATTTCTGTTCTCACCGTATGAGAGGTTGGCTCCCACATTGTGGTTCACGGCATATGGCAGCAGGGTAGTGTTGATGTCTGCCAGCGGGTCGAGGGAATATTGATATGGGTCTTGGTCGAAGGTGCCACTGGCCGACGTTACCTTGCTGTCGTTGGAACTAATGCTTCCGTTGGCACGCATCAGTATGTTGGTCAGCGTATCGGGTTTCCATTCCAGTCGCATATTGCTGTACCATGTATTGCTGCGGGTCATGGTCTTTGTGCGGCTGTTGGAGAATGTGCGTGAGACGGCGCTGTAGAAGTTCTCTGTAGAGTTCTCCTCCAGGTTGTCGCCGTCGCGGTGGTTCCAGCGTATGCTCAGATCGATTTTCAATTTCTCATCGTCGTCATAGTTCAGGTTGGTGCCCAGCATCTTACGTGCATTTAATCCGCGACGGTTCCACCAGCTGGCGTTCTCTTCCTTGTTGTTGAAGTTGCCCAGAATCACGAGGCGCGTCTTGTCGGTGAACATGCTTCCCATGCCCCTTGAGGCGTAGCGATTATGCGTACCGCCGGCGATGTCGAGGTTGGTCATGTAGCCTCGGTTCATGCCTTTCTTTATGGTGAAGTCGAGTACGGTCTCCTTGTTGCCGTCATCAATTCCCGTTATACGCGATTGATCGCTTTGCTGGTCGTAGAATTTCAGGTTCTGTATGATGTTGACAGGAATATTTTTCAGCGCCGTCTCTATGTCGCCGAGCATGAATTCCTTTCCGTCGAGGAGAATCTTCTTTACCACCTTTCCGTTCATGGTAATGTTACCGTCTTCATCGATGTCTGCTCCGGGTATGCGCTTAATGAGTTCCTCAATTGTCGATCCCTCCGGTGTGCGGTAGGCTTCGGGACTGTACATCAGCGTATCCTTGCGCACAACTACCTGTGCGGCACGTCCTGTGACGACGGCCTCTTGCAGCATCACCGATTCAGGCGCCATGAGCAGCGTGCCTAATTCTTGGTTCTGGTTGCGGCGGATAGTGACTTCGCGCTCTATGGATTGAAAACCTATTGACAGTATCTTCAGTTTGTATGTGCCGTTCGACGGTGCCTCGATGCTGAATGTTCCATTGTCGTTGGAAACAGTACCGCCTACGAAGGTGCTGTCGGAAATGGTGAAAAGCTGTATGGCTGCCTGCACCACAGGTTCCTTCAGTTCTACGTCAACCAATTGACCACTGATGGTTCTATAGCGTGTTCCGTCCTGTGCGGTGGCAAAAAGAGAAAAAAATGTGAAAATAAGCAGAGTAAAAAATCCTTGTTTCATCTATTATATATATGTGCTTTTATACGCAAATACATATAAGACGTACATCATGGTCAATAGTTTAACGGACCATGAAAAAGTTAGTATACTAAGATTTTTGCCCCTTATTTTATAAGAACTTTTTGCCCTTTATGAATGAAGATACCGCCATGTGGGTTTGATACCTTCTGACCCATCATGTTGTAGTAACTGTTGTCGTCAGAGGCCTTTCTGTCAGGAACAACTGTCACGATGTCGGTTATTGCATCTTTGTTCTGTACCTTCGCAGCCTCTTCCCATGCTATGGCATCGCTGGTGAGGTCGCTGCCGAGGTAGTACCCGAGGTTTGTAGGCTGGTTATAACCGATGTTTTGGTTCAGGGCACTCATCCAGTAGCAATGGTCTGTCATCAGCCAAGGGAATTTATGGGTGGTAGGATACCAAGTCGAGAAAATCTTTATGTCAGCCAGTTTTGTGCCGTCTGGGACTATCACCTCTTCGCGCCAGTCGCCTACGAGGTCACCAAACCATGAGGGGTTACCCTTTGTGCCGTTAATCATCGACATGCTATATCTCCACATCGTGAAGGTGCGTCCGTTTGGTACGCTGTGTATGATACCCTCTTCCGATAAGCCCTGTCTGCTCAACGTACCGTCAAACCATATAGCAGCAGCAAAGCCGGGCTTCCAGTCGCTTGCTGTACTGATGCCTGTGGAGTTGCCATTCTGGTCGAAGAGGTCACTCTTATAATAGCAGAATTCGCACCCCTTCGTAGCAGGCGAATAGTCTGCTACCATACAGCGTCCCATATCGTTGTCGCTTGCAGCATCCTTCTTCCATATCACACTGCCATCCGTCGCATCATGCAGGGCACACATTGTCTTTCCTGTCTCTAAGCAATGGAACATCTGTAGACCCTCTCTGGCAGGAAGGAATTTTCCTACATAGTTGGCATCACCGTGTCCCAAGCCAGTGTTCCACAGTCCTATGCCATCTTCATCTACTGCCATAGAACCATACATCACCTCGTCAAAGCCGTCGCCGTCAAGGTCTGCTACATTCAGGGAGTGATTACCCTGTGCAGCGTATGTGCTATGCTTCTTGCCGTCTTTACCAGTCTTTCCGTCGTTGGTGTCGAAGCGCCATTTCTTTGTCAGTTTGCCATCTCGCCAGTCCCATACCTCGATGACGCTGTGGGCATAGACACCTCTTCCCGTAACAACAGAGGGTAGGCCTGTCTCATCAAAACAACCTACACCGACTCTGAAGGAACAAGCCCTCTTCCAATAGTTGTCGCCCCATGATTCTGATGTTTCGCGATTTATGAATTTGTCACGCGCCAGTTCCTTTCCTGTTTTTCCGTCAATGATAGAGATAAACTCAGGTCCTGCACTATTATAGTGATCTATCCATCCAGGGCTGCTGGTGTCAAGGTTTCCCCATGTACGATAGTCTATCTTTCCGTCTCCGTCTGTATCACCTATCTCTGTGCCATCGCCAAAGACAGTACCTTCACAAGTCCTTATCGCCATCTCGGCACAGCCATCGCCATCAAAATCTGCTATGGCGAAGCTGGAAGAATTTCCCAGAATAATGCCAGGCCCACCCTTTATGCGCCACAGGAAAGTACCATCCAGTTTATATGCATCCCATATCACAGCCCACAGACAATCCTTTTGTGAGTAGCTGGCACCGGAGCCGTCGCTGATGATATTGCCGCTGTCGTCTTTTACGCTCTGCAGACGCTTTACGACGAGTTCAAACTGTCCGTCACCATCCAAGTCTCCAATGCTGACATCGTTGGCAGTATACACTATTTTGTCAGTATTCTTATAAACATCCTTTGTGTCCCGAAGTAGAATGCTGATATACGGCTGTCCTGCACTTACATATTCCTTCTTCAGGGTGAATGATGACAATGTCTCTGTCTGGCCATTATATGTCAGCCTGTAGTGATTGTCATTCGTCTTGCTGGCATTAGCATCCTGAATACATGTTTTGTTCTTTACGTTGGTAGCGATTTTTGATTCAATACTGCTCGTTCCAATGCGACGATAAACATCAAAGCCTGTATTCTCGTCGTCCCCAGGCAGCATTCTCCAACTGACGAGTACTGTTCCCGTATATTGCTGGTAGTCGCCAAGAGAAGCATTCTTGGCACCATTGATGCTGGCCCACAGGGCACGCTCCTGAGAGCTGTTAGTCTGTGCCCCTGCTGTCAGACAGGAAGCAACTAAAGCGATAGCGAATAATAGTTTGTTAACAGAAGTCATTGTAGTTTACGGTTTGTTGGGGACAAAGGTACGAAATAAAATTGAAAATGAAAGAATGAAAAAATGAAAAAATGAAAAAAAAGTTCGTACGAAAGACGAATGACGAAAAAAAAAAGAGATGTAGTCTGTTGACCACACCTCTTTCCTTTTATATAGGGTAGGTTTTATTTCACCAGATCTATCAGTTCCTGTGAGTATGCCGGCATAGCGCCGTTTTGGGTGCATACATACGCAGAGACATTGACGGCGATGCGATGGGCCTCTTCTATTGTCTTGCCATTGAGGATGGCGGCACAGAAAGAGCCTGTGAATGAATCGCCTGCGCCCACCGTGTCAGCCACCTTTACCTTAGGAGTGTCCTGGAAAGATTTCTGTCCCGGTGTGAACACATAGGAGCCGTTTGTGCCACAAGTGAGTACGAGCATGTCGAGATTGTACTTACCAAGTATAAGCCAACACTTGTTCTCGATGTCGAGACCCGGATAGCCGAACATGCGGCCTATAAGAACCAATTCCTCATCGTTAATCTTCAGGATGTTACAACGCTGGAACGACTCCCTCAGAATCTCCTTCGTATAGAATTGCTGACGAAGATTAATATCAAATATCTTCAAACAGTCTGCCGGTGTAGCATCGAGGAATTTCTGGATTGTTTCACGGCTCACCACATTACGCTGAGCCAAAGATCCGAAACAAACAGCACGACAATTACGTGCAATCTCTGCGATATCATCGTCGAAAGGAATGTTATCCCAGGCCACATTTTCCTTGATGTCGTATGTAGGGATACCCTGTTCGTCAAGCTGTACCTGCACAGTGCCGGTAGGATAAGGCACGCGAGGCAGCAAGTCGTTCAGGTCATGCTCTTTCAGGGCCTCAATAGTCTCATCGGCCAATTTGTCATCTCCAAGCGCACTTACTGCGATAGTATTATCCATACCCAAGAACTGCCCTGCATGATAGGCGAAGTTAGCAGGTGCGCCGCCTAATTTCTTACCTTCGGGAAGTACATCCCACAGGACTTCTCCGAGTCCTACTACATAACGTTTCTGATTCATGATTTATGCGGTTTTTAGTTGTTTGATATATGTAAACAGATATATAACACCTACAGCCATTACCAGTACGGCACCATCCTGTCCCATGGCATCGCTCAGCAGTCCCATAAACAATGGGAATATCGTGCCGCCGAAGAGACCCATAATCATAAGTCCGGAAACTTCGTTCTGTTTCTCCGGCATAGACTCAAGCGCTGTTGCAAAACACATAGAGAACACATTGGAGTTGCCGTAGCCCACCAGTGCTATGGCGGTGTAGAGCATCCATTGCTCAGTGCCGATTAACAGTCCACACATAGACAGAGCCATCATCACCACGCTGATGACAAAGAATGTGCGCATCTTTAGCACCCGCAAGAAGAACGACCCTGTCAGACATCCGATGGTACGGAAGATAAAGTAAAGCGAAGTGGCAAAAGCAGCCTCGTTGAGCGACACACTAAGACGCTCCATCAGAATCTTTGGTGCTGTGGTATTTGTGCCGACATCTATGCCCACATGACACATAATGCCAAGGAAAGACAGCAGCACCATCGGTGTGCCAAGCAACTTGAAACATTCCACGAAAGTAGAAGGCTTGCCATCCATCGGTGGTTCATCTATAGGTGTCACGAACAGTAATAATGTAGATAGCGTGCCTACGATGAAGAATATACAGAACAGTATGCGCCAATCGTAGCCAAAGTCAGGAATAACCTTTGTAGCCCCCCACATAGCCAGGTAAGGAGCCGAGAATGACGCGATAGCCTTGACAAACTGTCCGAATGTCAGTGTTGAAGCCAGATTGCCACCACCCATCACTGTCGATACCAGCGGATTTAAGGATGTCTGCATCAAAGCATTACCAATACCTAATAGAGAGAAGGCTACCAGCATGAAGGCAAAAGTCTCTCCAAAGAGGGGCAATAGCAATGACACCACTGTGACAACAAGCGACAGCAGAACAGTCTTCTTGCGTCCTATCTTATTCATCAGCATACCCGTCGGCACACTGAAGATGAGGAACCAGAAGAATACCAGCGACGGGAATACATTTGCTACAGAGTCTGTCAGTGCAAGATCTTCCTTCACGTAGTTGGAGGCAATGCCAACCAAATCCACGAATCCCATGCAGAAGAAGCATAGCATTACGGGGATAAGATAAATAGATTTGTTTTTATTACCCATATTCGTATTTTTCTTAATTCTTAACTCTTAACTCTTAATTCTTAATTCTTAACTTCATAGATAGTAGCCCTACCTCCCGTCACCTTTATATTATTATAAGGTTCTGTTGGGAATACAAGGTTCGTCATAGCCATCTTTCCCTCAGCGTCGAAGGCTTCGACAGAGCAGCGGTCGATGAAGATACGCAGCTGCTTCACGGTGCCATAGGTAGGGGCCTCTGTCACACAAGGGAAGTCGGCACTGAAACTTATGTTTCCACTCTTGGTACGATCCATTGAGAAAGTCTGTTTTGCAGCATCGTAGTACATCACGACCTGCTCGTTTTTGGTGTTCGATAATATAATCTCTGTATGCTTCTTTACGTCCACTACAATTTCACATGCTTCCGTGGGTTGCTTCGCCTTAGCACCGCGCATGACCAGCATTTCTTTCGATGGTACCACGCTTACATATGTTTCACCATTGTATTTGAAAAGGCCAAGGTCGCGAGGAATAGAGTTTGCTGAGCGGAACTGCATGGTAGGAACCTGATTGGCGTACTGCCAGTTCGACATCCATGCCATTACAGTGCGCCTGTTGTCAGGAGCGTTACAGAACGAAACCGTAGCATAGTGGTCTTTGCCGTAATCCATCCATCGCGTGTCCTGATGCTCGCACGTGAACTTATGTCCGTCGAACTGTCCCACGAAATACTGCGTGGCCGAGCCGCCGAACGGTCCGCCAGGGTTGATGTTGCATATCAGCACCCACTTCTTTGGTTGACCAATGGGGAACAGGTCCGGACACTCCCACACGCCGCCGTGGCAGCCATATTCCTTTCCGAACGAGCTTTCGTACTTCCATTTCTTCAGATCAGGTGAGGAGTAAATGCGCATTTCCTGTCCTACAGCCAGGATGAGGTTCCAGGCCTTGATGTCTTCGTTCCAGAACGGACGCGGGTCGCGGAAATCCTTTTCTTCGGCAGTCAATACGGGGTTGCCCTCATATTTTCTGAATGTCTTGCCGTTGTCTTTTGAGAAGGCAATGCATTGCGCCTGCACATCTCCTCCAAACGGGGTAGGACGGCTCGTCGTGTACATGGCCACGATGTTTCCGTTGTCTGTCACGCATGAGCCGCTGAACATTGTGCCCCACGCATCGGGAGCCAGCGCCACGCCCTCATCCTTCCAATGAACGAGGTCGGCAGAGCTGGAGTGTCCCCAATGCATGTTGCCCCACATGGAACCATAGGGGTTATACTGATAGAAGAGATGCCACACGCCGTCCTTGTAGAACATACCGTTAGGGTCGTTCATCCATCCACGCTTGGGTGTATGATGATATAGAGGGCGATATTTCTCTTCAATCAGCGCAAAATCCACGTTGTCATTCTGTTTCAGATTCTTGAAGCACACGCTTCCCGCCGGCACATTCTGCACACAGACGCGCAGGGCCTTGTTACCCTGATACAGCTGCAAATCCAACGCAACATAATAGTCCGTCTTTTCTCGGGCCATACGTATGTTCTGCTCCATTTGCAACATGCCGCCGACAATAAGCTGAACCTTTCCTTCCGGAGCAGACTCCTGAATCGGCAGCCACAAATATCGTCCCTGTGACTTCGGTATCACGATGCTCTGTTCACATGCCTGGGTTATCACCTCTTGTGCCCAGACCACCGTGAGCATCATCACAGCAGACAGTGTCATTAAACATCTTCTCATCTTTACCATTGGGATAAAATATGACTATTTACCAACAAATTTCTTGCCGTTGACAATGTACAGTCCCTTTTGTCCGATATTGTCAACTTTTACACCGGAAATGGTATAAATAGAGTTATCGGCCTTTTCTGTCTTTGCAGAAACATTCCTGACAGCCGATGATTTAGCAACGAGTTCCACCTGCGTGAAGTTGAACGGAGAACCACTTTCCTTGTTGCACTGAATCATAAGACGATCTACGTCAGCGAGCGCTGCCTCCATGTCGATACCCTCAAGGCTGAGTTCTGCATATTCGTCGGTCATGGTCATAGTAGTCTGGTCGCCGAGTTTGCCACCATCGCCCCACTTGGTCATCACGTTGATGATATAGTCAGTGCGTCCAGCCTCGGAGTAGAAGCGGATGGCAGAGATATTGTCCCAGTCAACGCCCACGAAGCTGTTCTTTGTAATCTCCAGGGTGCTCCATTCGTCCATCCAGAAGAATCCGCTCCAGGCAGTCAGGTCGTCGATGCCCTCTTTGCCGTCACCATACCAGATTTTGGTGGCGATGAAATCCATACCGCAGACCTCAAGGCCATGCTCCTGCAGATATGAAAGCATTGCAGGGGTGGCGAATACCTCGATATTACTCTGGTCAGGGAAGATTAAGTGCGCAAAGCGTGAACCCGGAAGCATGCCTCCGTCGCTGTGCAGCTCAATAACCTCGCCTGCAGCGTCCTTGAATTCAATAACCAGTTTGTCGCCAACCTTCATGTCTGCAAACTTGGCAGCCTCGATTTTCAGGGTATTGCTCCAATCTACAGCGTGCTCACCTTCCCACACGTCAGTTGCTCCTGCGATAACAGTTGTTGCCATAAGGCACATGAGTAAAAATACTTTTTTCATGATAAAAACAGTGTTTTGATATTAATAAATGTGTTGTTTATATGCCACCCAAGGCCTGCGGAGACCCCGGGTGACTGTTTGATAAACCGGTTTATTGTTGCGATACCCTTACATCACTGATGGTGATAGTACCGCCATAGCCGTTTATGCTCCAGCAGTTCTTCTGTATGCCATAGATACGGTTCGTATAGCATACATTGTCGTTGATGTACATCACCATTACAGAGTTGTCAGTATAAATATCCACCTTGTACGTGTTGTCAGATGGGGTGGGGAACATGTATCCGTCTATGTTGCCAATGAATCCCTTACCTTCTTTACCCTCCTCTTCGAAGTTGATTTTACGTTTTGCATAACCATCCTCTGGACTAACCACCATAGTATAGTATTTCTCGGAGTCTGTGCCGCGAACAAGGGAAATACCGAACTTGTCCCCCTGATTTGCTGTAGTAACTGTGAAACTGATATGGTTGCATACGCCAAGACGTGTATAGAGGACGTAAGCACCTTCACCTGCGAGTGTTCCGTTGCTGTAGCCATTGCTTGCCATTACGTTGACTTCCTGTGTCTTGTCATATTTCGCATCAATGCCCTGTACGGGACCAAATGAGATTGTTCCGTCAGCATGCTGTACTATCTTGTGGCATACCAATGCACCTGACCATTCAGGCTCTTCTGCACCGACATTGACATTCTTTTCAAAGATGTCTGCCCCTTTACGGTAAGGACACCATCCCCAAATATAACGGTCTGTGCCGTTGGAGGCTGTCTTGCCTGCATAGAAGCCTCGGCTGTCGAGTTGTCCTTGCTTGTCGTCTGGGAAGTTATGGTCAGGATCGTTGAAACACTTCTTCAAGTTTTCATAAGAATCTGCCTTGACATACTTCACAGTACGGGCATTTCCTTCGTGAGAGGCATCGCTGTAGATGAGATACCACCAATCGCCCATCTTGAAAATGTCAGGACATTCACACATGCGATTCCATAACATCTTGAAGGGCCCCACATTTTCCCAGTTCTTCATATCAGTTGACTTAAACTCAGCAAATACCGGGTCACCACCGGCTGCAGGACTGGTAGAGATAACCATGCGGTATGTGCCGTCATCAATCTTGAAAATCTGAGGATCGCGGAAATCCATCTTTGAGTATTCATAGTCCGCACCACGCAGTGACCAGCTATAGTCGCGTGTCCAATTCTTAAAGTCAGGAGAGGTGGCCCGCATCACAACCTCGCGATTGGAGAGCAGTATGTTGTAGCCCGTGTAATAGATGTAGTACAGACCGTCATTTTCGTTATATACAGCGCATCCTGTACCAAGCACGGCATCCTGTTGCTTGTTGCTTGTGCCGGTTGGAAGCACTTCTCCCATCGGAACGTAATTGGCACCATCTGTGGTACTGACACCCCAATAAGGGTGATAGCACGCTCCGTTGTTGTCATATTCCTGCAAATAAAGCACCTTAAACTCTTGTGCTTTCTGGTCATAGAATGGCATTGGGTCGCCGCAACGCCCTATGGCAGGATTGTAATAAGTGCGGAAACCTTTTTCATCCGTAGGGATGAATGTCTCTGTTGTGCCCGACCAGTTCTTTTCCGGATCAGGACCATATGTATCATCGCTGCATGAGGTGATAGCTGTGGCTGCACCACAACATACAAGTCCTGCATAGAATATATAAAACATCTTTTTCATAAGGCATTATTTTGTTAAGTAATCGATTGCGTTTTTGGTAATAATCTCAATGTTCTTATGGTAGTGCTCAGAGTAGCCTGGGGCAAACTTGTATGAATACCAGTCATAACCACCATATCCAATGCAGACGATGCCGCCTTTATCACCAGTAGCAGGATATTCCCATGCAACAACGGTATCGCTGGAACCGTCTTTTGATACACCAAGGATGATGCCACCGGTTCTTGCCTTCCATGCAGAGAAATCTGCCCATCCGTCCCAACCGAGGTGGTACTGTGCTACAGAATTAGAAACGAAGTATCCGCTGTCGGTACATGGCACTTTTCCTGCGAAGCCGTCGTTAACGAGGTTATTCCAAATAGGATGACCGGCCTGCTCGGCATAGATATCAAACGCCCATGGTCCGTCACATTTGAATGAACTCATTTCTGGGTCGCCGAAGCAATTGTTAGGTACCGTCCATTCGTCATCTCCTGTCACACCGATGAATGTAGGCAGGTGAGTAGCATAGCGGGTGAGAAGCATAGAGCCACCATTCTCGTAGAAAGCCTTCAGCTGGTTTTTCACATTAAGGGCATCAGTACCCTTTGCAAGGAAACCGTCGTGTCCGTCCACGACACCATCATCATGCCAGTGCCACCATATCAGCTTACATTCTGAAAGGTCTGCCGTGCCATCGGCAATATCTTCAAATGAGGCATAGAAGGCATCGGGCACATTTGCAAGCATCCAGTTACATGCTGTCTGGGCCTCCATGTCGAGTTCCTCCTTACTGTATGCTGAACCTACGAAGAGGGCTGCTGGTTTGATGGCTGGTTTATAGTTGCGTGCAATCAATGTCCAATCCATGAAAACATCACCATTGACAATATGCAGCACGATAGCGGCTCCCATATTGAGGATATCACCCTCGTGAATGTTGCAGGTCGCACCATTGGAAAGTTTGAGGTTTGTTACCTTCATGGCCGATGTGTTGTAGGCTTCAGGTACTGTGACTGTGATGGTATGAGCAGTATGATCGATGATGCCCTCATATTCATCAAGTCCAACTTTCTCAACGAGGCAGTCTCCACTTAAGTTTAGGCTGGCTTTGTCATCATCACTACAGGCAACGAATCCTAAAAGGGAGCAAACGATGCATGTAAGAAAAAATATTTTTGTTTTCATAATATCTGTATTCTTAATTATCAGTTGTGAATTATTAAGTTTTACCAATTGCCAATATTCTGGGTATAGTGTCCATTGGATGCAGATATCTGTTCGAATGGTATTGGCAGATATTCATCCTTATCAGCTGTGAAGTGAGCATCTTTGTAGATGTTGCAGTTATCGATTTCTTCGGCGTAGAATTTGTTAAGCACCTTTTCTGCTTCACCCCAGCGTACGAGGTCGAAGAAACGTTCACATTCCATGCCAAGTTCCAAACGGCGTTCCATCTTCACTCTCTTGATTGCATCATCCTTGCTGTAACTGCCGGTATAGGCATTTACCTTGAAGGAAACACCATAGTCGGCAGGGTATGAGGCTATCATCTGTGTGCTGCCTGCTGCACGGCTGCGGATTCGGTTTACCAGATTCATGGCTTCTGTAGTGTTGCCCATCTGGGCGTATGCTTCTGCACGCTCAAGCAGTACGTCGGCATAGCGGAAGACAATGCGATTCATAGAACTTGCCCAGTAAGAGCCCTTGATGAGATATACGTTCGCTAGAGCAGGGTCAACATTCTGTTTCAGGGTGACGTTATATCCATACAATCCGTTGGAACGGCTCCATGTGTGATTTTTTTCTATGATATAGTTTTTGTTGAACATATAGGGCAGGTCGGGAATACCTACAGTGAGGAATAGACGTGGGTCGGCGTTGTCTGCTGACTTGTCGTAGTTTTGGTCGTTGAAGTTGTCAAGAAGGGGCAGCCCATCTGTTCCTGTACGATAGGCATTGACGAGGTTCTGTGATGGCTTGTAGAAGTCGCAGCCGCCATCGGTAACACCAGGAATGCTTGGAGGAATAAGTCCGTAGCTCCAGTTAAGGTTACCATAAGTGGAACCGTCGTTGCGAGAGTATTGGATAGCCCAGATGCTCTCTCTGCCGTTCTCGTACTGCTCCTCGGGACGGAAGTTGTTGTGGATGTCTTTCTCCAAGCCGTAGTTGCCGTAATAGGCTGGATCGGAGAATTCTATTACTTTCTGCAAATCGTCCTGATTGATGGAGGTGACCTGATTGCTGTTTGGGTCGTCCTGACGATATGCCTTGTAGAGATATACCTTTGTCAAGAAAGCAGCTGCTGCACCCTTTGTAGGACGTCCGAGTTCTTCCTGTTGCTCTGGTAGTGTGTTGAAGGCCACCATAAGGTCGTTGATAATCTGTTGCCAGCCTTCGTCGTTAGTGAACTCTCTGTTTGATAAAGTGTTATACTCTTCATAAGTGAGGTCGGATTTCATGACGAAAGGAATATTCTTATAGAGTCGCTTCAGCAGGAAGTGTGCGTAGGCTCTCATGAATTTCATTTCGGCAATGCGCTGCTGCTTTGCTTCAAAACTCTCGTCACAGGATTCAAGAACTGACAGTGCGATATTTACACGTGATATGCAATTATAGAGGCGTACCCACATGTCGTTGATGTTCCAGTTTGTGGTAAGCACTCCTTGTTGTATTTCCAGCTGATGGAACACATCTCCGTCATTGGTGCCGTTGCCACCTTTGTAGGCATCGTCAGAGCGTACGTCAAAATTCCACATTGAGAATGAGGAGTTGATATCCTCGGCAGAAGTGAAGATGGCGTAGGCTGCCACTACCAAGTGTTCTGCATTCTCAGGATCTTTTACCTGATCTTCATTCAGCGCTGCCTGGGGCACGTGTTCGTCAAGGAATCCTTTGCACGATGCTAATACACACAGAAGGAGCACTGCTGCGAATATATTGAATATCTTTTTCATGATTGCTGTCGTTTTAGAATGAAACATTTAGACCAAATGTTATATTCAGTGGAATAGGGTATCCGAAGTTCGGATTTTCGGGATCTACTCCAGAGAACTTACTGCTCTTGATAGTTATCAGATTCTGTGCCGATACATATAGGCGCAGGCGCTCCATATACATCTTTTCACATATCTTCTTAGGGAAGTTGTAACCAAACTGTATGGTACGCAGTTTTGCGTACGAGCCATTCTCAACATAGTAGCTTGATACACGCTTCTCGTTATTGTTGTCCATCGTGCTGACGGCTGGGATGTTTGAGCCGTTGTTCATTGGTGTCCATGCATCGAGGATGTGGTCACCCTTGTTAAGATTTGAAATGTTCAGGCCGCTCCAGATGTCTGTCTGCTTCTTCAGGTCGCTGATGACATCTCTGCCTTGTTCGCCTTGCCAGAACATTGTCATGTCGAAGTTCTTATACTGCAGATAGATGTTTAGACCCCATGTGAAGGCTGGAACCGGGTCGAAAATCCATGTCTGGTCTTTCTCATTTATTATGCCGTCATTGTTAAGGTCTTTCCAACGCATGCGACCTACTGCTGCACCATTCTGAACAGCATGGTTATCAACTTCTGCCTGACTCTTGAAAATACCGTCATAGACATATCCTACCTGTGCGCCCATTGGATGGCCTACGACACTCTCCACACCATTACCGCCGAAGGTGCCGCGTGCTGCAATTGTTTCCGGAAGTTTGGTAACCTCGTTGCGATAAGTGCCGATGTTACCTGAGATGTCATAGTGGAACTTGCCTATTGCGTCGCGATAGCCGATGTTCAGTTCAACACCCGAATTCTTCATCTCGCCCGCATTAATCCATTGTGTCGTACCTTCACCCATTGCTGCGATTGCTGGCATTGGAACAAGAATGTCTTTTGTCGTCTTGTGATACCACTCAAACGAACCATAGATGGAGTTGTGGAGCATAGCGAAGTCGAAACCGAGGTTTGTCTGTGTACTTGTCTCCCATTTAAGGTCGTCATTACCCAACTGGTTGCGTTTGAAACCGCTTGGCAGTATCTTGCCGCCATTGGTGCCTGCTATGTCGTAACTCGTGCCATAGCTTTGACCGCCAAATCCTGCTTCACCATAGTTGCTGACATAAAGGGTGTAGCGGGCCAGATTATTGATTTCCTGGTTACCGGTCTGTCCCCATGAAACACGCAACTTGAGGTTTTCAAGCCATGTAAGTGATTTCATGAACGACTCCTCGCTGATACGCCAGCCGGCACTGAATGAAGGGAAGGTGCCATAGCGATGGTTTTTACCAAAGCGTGATGAGCCGTCGTGACGCAAGGTGAAACTTGCAAGATAGCGGTCGTTGTATGTGTAGTTAGCCTTTCCGAAGAAAGATGTAAGGGTGTATCCACCACCGGAACCATAGGCCATCGACTCACCAACACCAGCATCTGGCCACATGTAATCCTTGTTATATACGTTGAAGTCGTATTTCACAACGCTGAAATACTTGTCGTCTTCGCGGTTTAGCTCTATACCTGCAAGGAAATCGGCACGATGCTTGCCACTCTCCAAATTATAGGTGGCAATAGCATTCCACATCCACTTTGTCCAATGCTCCTGCTTAGGTTCTACAGCATTGGTGGGATTGGCAACAGTGCCTTCTGTGACAGGATAGACGAATCTACGCTGCTCCTTCTGAGAGTAGTCAAGACCGAAGGTGGTCTTAATATTCAGGTTCTTTATAGGGTTGATATTTACGTAAGCATCACCAAACATACGCCAGAAGGTGTAACGGTTGTCCTTGTTACGCTCTAGGCGGGCCAATGGATTCTCTCGGTCTGCATATCCACCCTCAGGACCTGCAAAATCACCCTTTGTAGTATAAACGGGTAGGGAAGGGTTGAACTGTAATACATTCTCGATAAAGCCTCCAGGAGCCTCTACCTCGCTGGTGCGATTCAACGTGAAGTGCTCACCGATTGTGACGATATTGCGGTCGCCTACCTTCACCAGCTTGTATTCCGTATTCATACGTCCTGAGAAACGCTCGAAGTCTGTATGTTTTATAATACCATTATTCTTGTAGTATCCAAGAGAGAAGAATGATGACCCGCGCTCAGAACCATTGCTTAATGATACGTTATACTGATGTATGACACCTGTGCGAGTGGTCTGGTCAAACCAATCTGTATCGGCAGAAGGGGTTGTACCTGCAGCATCGAGATATTTTGCCATCGTGATTTTGTTCAGTACAGGATATCCCTGAGCGTTGTAACCCCAGTCGTAAGAATATCCCAATCCGTTGGTGTTAGGATTTAGGCCATCGTTGACATATCCCTGCCACATTACTTCTCCGAACTGCTTTGCATTCAGCACGTCAATCTTGTGAGCATAGGTCTGTACGGCAACGCTGGCGTCAAAGTCAACCTTTACCTTGCCTTCCTTACCTTTCTTGGTGGTGATGATGATGACACCGTTTGCCGCGCGCGAACCATATATAGAAGCAGAAGAGGCATCCTTCAGCACCTGTATTGATTCAATGTCATTACCATTGAGTTCGTGCATTCCAGCTGTTGTCGGTACACCATCAATGATGTAGAGAGGGTCGGCACCTGCATTCATAGTACCGACACCACGAATACGTACGGCAGCCTTTCCTGATGGAGAACCGCCATCAGGAGTGATGTTCATACCAGGCACACGTCCTTGCAATGCCTTGATGGGGTTGTTCTCGTTCTGCTTCGCCAATTCGTCAACGCTGACTGTTGAGATAGCACCTGTCAGGTCGGCCTTGCGTTGGGTGGTATAACCGGTTACCACAACTTCGTTCAGTGCCAAGGCATCTTCTTGCAAAACTACTTTCATGCCGTTCTTGGCGGTTTCCTCAAGTGGCTGGAAGCCAACATAGGTAATAACCAGTGTCTTTCCTGAGGCCACCTTCAACGTAAAATTACCATCGAAGTCCGTTACTGTACCATTCGATGTACCTTTCTCCATAACTGTGGCACCGATGATGGCTTCGCCAGTCGCATCTGTCACATTACCTGAAATCTGCTGTGCATATGATATCTGACACAGCATGAGAGACAGGAAAACCAATGCTCGCCCCTTAGAGACGCTTGCCAAAGCAAGTAAGAATCGTTTCATGTGTTCCATTCCTTTTTTAGGTTAGTTAAAACAATAAGTGAATTGATTAAATTTAGAATTTGGGAGCAAAAGTAACCCTATTTACGCACGTATGATAAAAATAATGTTTCTTTGGATTTAAAATATCGTTCATTGCAACAAAAATTAAAGCAGATGAACGATATTTTTCATTCATCTGCTTCTGTCTGCTGTATTTCTTGTGTTGAAAAATAGGCGATTTAATCGTTTGTTATACCATTTCCTCCCCTTACATCTCCAGGTAATATACCATATTCGTCTTTAAAGCATTTTGTGAAATAGCTGGGTGCTGTAAATCCTACCTTGTATGCCACTTCGCTGATGCTCATATCGGTGGTCATCAGCATCTGATATCCCCGTTTTAATCGGGCTGTTCGCAACAATTCCACAGGTGATGCTCCTGTGATGGCTTTCACCTTTCTGTAAAGTTGCACACGGCTAAGATTCATCTCTGATGCCAATTCCTCTACACCCAGTTCGCTCTCCTCCAGTTTCGCCTCCACGACATCTTTGAATCGTGTGAAGAAAATAGATGTTGCGGCGTTTCCCTTATCGGTTTGTGCTTCCAAGATGGTGTCATCGCCGGAAGCAGGGCTGTCCAATGTTGGGAGTTCTTCTTTCTTCAGCTCCCACAGACTGTTCACCATACGCTCCCTTCGAAGGGTTACTTTACCTAATCTATACAAGTATAATAGCACTATGACAGCAATCAGCAATATGAGTCCTCCGAAAGCCATCCATGTAATCATACGTTGCGTATCCAGCTCTTTCAGATAGGAGTCTGCCATCTGATGCAGCCTGTCGAGATTCTCTTCCTGTCGCATCGTCTCTTCTGTCTGCATCAGTAAAACACCGGCATTGTCGTGGGTCACAATAGCGGACATCATGAGGGTCTCTTTCTCGTAGGGCTTACCTTCAAGGATGTCTATGGCCAACTGTAGCAGGCGGTCACCATTGGTGGGGTAAATAAATGAGGCATCTAAAACGGAGTCGTTCACCAGTTTTATACCGCCATTCTTTCCTGGCAATCCGTCAATGCCGCAGTATAAGGGCCTGCTGTCGCCTGCTTCCAAGAATGCCTTGCGTGCACCGATAGCAGAACGGTCGTTCATGCCAAAGACCATATCGACAGCAACGTTGGGGTTCGCTTTCTTCCATTTCCTCACGATGTCATATCCCGTCTCCTCCGTCCAGTCACCCTGTAGAGTTGCTGCAATCTCCATCCTCGAATAATTCTTCATGGCATCAACAAAACCCTTATGACGCTCTATTGCAGGGGAAGAACCTTTGAGTCCCATCACCTCAAGTACCTTTCCGTTGCCATTCAGACGCTTGGCGATGTATTCACCCATCTGGCGACCCATCTCGTAATTGTCGGCACTCATAAATGCCGTGAACTTCTGGCTGTTGGTCTTCCTTTCAAAAACGATGACGGGAATACCGCTGTCGTAGGCGCGGTCTATGGCGGGGGAGATGGTAGCGACCTGATTGGGGGCAACGATAAGCAAGTCGATGCCACAGGCCACGAGACTGTCAATCTGCTCTATCTGCCGCTGGTCGCTGTCATAGGCAGCAGCAAAGCGCAACTCAACATTGTTATGGAAAAAATTCCCCATGCGCAGTTCTGCATTCTGCTTCTCGCGCCAGATGTCATCCGAACATTGTGAAACACCGATGACATAGTGCTTCTCCTTATTGGTACAGCTGATGCATATACATGCTAATGCTGTGAGGGTAACCAGTAATAGCGTTTTAATATTGTTCATTCTCAATTATCAATGTTCAATGTTCTTCAGCGCTTCGCGCATCTTTTCCCGTCCGTAGTCGGAGATTTTATCTACATGGTCATATTCAAATGGTCCGAAAAGGTCCATAGGGATATTCACCAGGATATCTGGCTTGTAGAGTTCTATATTGAGGGCGGCATTCTTCTGTATCATCATGCGGATTAGTCGCTGGCTCATGGTGAAATAGTTCACCTCTGGTTCGTCAGGCAACAACGATGACAAGAAGTCCAAAGCAGTTTGGGCCTTCGTTTTCGTTTTGGCCTTCGTTTTCGTTTTGGTTTTCGTTTTCGTTATCGTTTTCGTTATCGTTTTGGTATTCGTTTTCGTCTCATATGCCGTTCCACTCACGTTTACTGCCACCACGATGTCGCCAGGCATGTCCTTGCTGATGTTGAGGGGTAGGGGATTGAGAATTCCTCCGTCCACGAATGTTGTTCCACCTCGTTTTACAGGGTCGAAGAATAGCGGCATTGATATCGAGGCGCGTATGGCTTCGTAGAGGCTTCCCTTGCTGAATACCACTTCCTGACCTTTCTCCCAATCGGTGGCAATAGCCTTGAAGGGTATGGGCAGATTTTCTATCTTCACATCGGGCACTATCTCCTTCATGGCCTCGATGATCTTCTCGCCCTTTACCAGATGGTCGAGAGAGAAGGTGATATCGAGGAGCGACAGAATCTTCTTTTTGTCGATGGTCTGCATCCATTCCTTATATTCCGCCAGCTTTCCTGCAGCATACATACCTCCGATAATAGCACCCATAGAACATCCTACGATGCTCCTGATGCGATAACCCTGTGCCTCAAGTTCTTCTATGGCCCCAATATGAGCCAGTCCACGGGCTCCACCGCTGGATAGTACTAATGCAACGTCTCTCACTTTAGTTTCTGGTTTCAAGTTTCTGGTTTCAAGAATGGTCAATGTTCAATGGTCAATGTTTTTTCGGGAGCGAAGGTACGATAAATTTAACGAAAACCAAAACGAAAACGAAAATATTTTTGGTTTTGTTATATTTTTTGTATAATTTTGCAGCCAAAAATAAATTAACGGTTAAAGGTTAACGGTTAAAGGTTAAAGAATAATTTTCAATGTTCAAAACACATTTCACATTTCACATTTCACTTCTCACATTACTGTTAAGTCTTCTGACACTGAGTGTTAGCGCCCAGGAGGTGCCACAGTTGGGTAATATAATGAGTCATGAAACAATGCTGCTGAATGGTAAGTGGCATTATATCGTTGATGTACAGGAGGAGGGGTATTATGACTACCGCATGAATCCTACAAGATGGGGATTTTTCCTTAATGCGAAGCCACAACGCCCAGAGGACCTTATAGAGTATGACTTCGACAAAGCTCCCACGATGCAGATTCCCGGTGACTGGAATACGCAGGACGAAAAGCTGTTCTTCTACGAGGGAACAGTATGGTTTAAGACCAGTTTTCAGGCACAGGTGCCTATCGAAGGCTGTCGCACACTGCTCTATTTCGGTGCTGTGAATTATGACTGCCACGTCTATGTAAACGGCAAGGAGGCAGGACACCATATCGGTGGCTTCACACCTTTCAACTATGATGTGACGGACCTGCTGCGTAGTGGTGAGAATGTCGTCATTGTGAAGGTTGACAACAAGCGCAAGGCTGAGAATGTGCCAACACTGATATTCGACTGGTGGAACTATGGTGGCATTACCCGCGATGTGATGTTGGTAAAGGTGCCAAATACATACATCGAGAACTATAAGGTGCAGTTGGAGAAGGCTGATGCAAAGGCTCGTCAGCATGAGATAACGATGACGGCACACCTCAGCAAACCTTTGGCAGGACAAAAGGTGACATTGTGCATCCCAGAACTGAAGGTTGAGAAACAATGTGTTACAGATAACGATGGTAATGCCCGTCTCGTTGTCAGTGTGCCATCAAAACGCCTCACACTATGGTGCCCTGAAACACCAAGGCGCTATCGTGTAGATCTGTCATTGGACGGAAAAGCTGCAGACGGCTCTGTGGTAAGCGACTTTGTAAGTGACAGTATCGGATTCCGCACCATCGAGACAAAAGGAAAGCAGATACTGCTGAATGGCAAACCAATCTTCCTGCGTGGCATCAGCATCCACGAAGAAAAACCAAATGGCGGTGGTAGGGCTAACTCCACAGAAGATGCTCATACTCTGCTGTCATGGGCAAAGGAACTGGGATGTAACTTTGTGCGTCTGGCTCACTATCCTCATAACGAATATGCTGTTCGTGAGGCAGAGAGAATGGGCATTCTGGTGTGGTCGGAGATACCTGTCTATTGGACTATAGCATGGAAGAATCCTGATACCTATAAAAATGCACAGCGACAGCTGACAGACATGATAGCACGTGACCAGAACCGTGCCAATGTCATAATATGGTCTATCGCTAACGAGACACCTCATTCTCCAGAGCGTGATCAGTTCCTGAGCAACTTGTCACAGTATGCACGCAGCCTCGATGATACCCGCCTGATATCTATGGCGATGGAGGTTACGTCGGCTTCTAACTTTAAGAACCGCTTGCAGGATAATATGAACAAATATGTCGATGTGGTATCCTTCAATCAGTATGTTGGCTGGTATCGTGATGTCAATGATGCCCCCAAGATGGTGTGGGAGATTCCTTATGACAAACCAGTTATCATCAGCGAATTTGGTGGTGGTGCAAAAGCCGGTTATCATGGTGCCAAGAACCAGCGCTGGACAGAGGAATTCCAAGAGAATCTCTATCGTGAGAATCTGAATATGATAGACAAGATAGAAGGCCTTGCAGGCACCTCTCCATGGATACTGAAGGACTTCCGCTCTCCACGTCGTGTGCTCAATGGCATACAGGACTACTATAACCGAAAGGGCCTCGTCTCTGATGGTGGTGAGAAGAAACTGGCCTTCAAAGTACTGCAAGAGTGGTACAAAAATAAATAGGGTAACGGTTAAAGGTTAACGTTTATCGGTTATAGTTTATAGTAATGTTCAATATTCAATATTCAATTCTCAATATTTTATTTTCTTTACTGCTTAGTCTTGTGACACTAGGCGTTAATGCTCAGGATACACCTAATTCCAGGCAGGCGAAACGTATGTTCTTGGAAACCTACCATCGTGCGTTCAGCGAGGGTGGGGCAACGATGCACTATAAGGTGAATATCGCCAGCCTCTATAAGACGGAGGGCACTGTGTGGTATAAGGGAAAGAAGAGCCGTTTTGTCTCCAAGAACAGCCTCGGATGGAATGATGGCGTTACGGCATATTATACAAAGGAAAAGAAGAAAACAGTAGAGGTGTATAAGGCCTCTTCAAAGAAGAAGAGTAAGTACGAGGATAAGTTCAAGTTCGAGCCCGACAACTATGACTATAGCATAGCAAATGCAGATGATGGCTATCTCATCACTATCAAGGCAAAGAAAGGCGTTGATGGTGTGAAGGAAGCTCGCATACTTCTCGATAAACGCACTCGTGCCCCCAAAAGCCTGAAGATAAAAGTAGCCTTCTTCTGGGCCACCATACATATCTCGAATTTCCAGTCAGGCAATCTCGACGACAGCCTTTTCGTCTTCCCAAAAGCAAGGTTCGCAGGCTACAAATTCATAGACAAAAGGGATGAAGATTAGAACTTAACCTGTGGTGGCATGTTTCTATGCTTAGTATAATCTAACTCTTTCTCTGCTCTCAAAAGAAGTTCCATCTTATTGGTTACCTGATTGCTCCAGCGTTGCCACTCCTTTAGCATTGTTTCACGTATTCGGTCTGCAGCAGCATGATCACATTGTTTCTGCAGATTGTCTGTATAGCCATGAATAAATTGTGCTATAGCAGCAACACGCTGACTGAGGTCTTGCCAGCGGTAGTTCCAATGTGACAGCGTGTCCAGATGCTGGTTTATCTTTGATTTTGCTATCTCGCGTTGCAAGGCCTTCAGGGCCTCTTTCTTCTGCTCATCCTCTTTCCCCAGTTCTTTTTTCAACTGCTCATTCGTAGCAGCCAGTTGTTTAAGGCTGTCGTTTAGCGTCGCTATGACAGTCTTCATCTGTTTTTCTGCTATTGTCCTTTTCTGCTCGCTATGTTGCTGTTTCTGTACCAATTCATTACGCACAGAATCAATAGCGACCTTTGTCTCTTGGGTATCATCGTTTTTCAGAAGAAATGTGGAGATTCCCAGTGCCAGCAACAGCAATGCTATTAAAGTATTCACCACCAAAGGCCATCGACGTTTCTCTATTCATGTTATGCATTTTATCGGAAAATAATAAAAATATTACTGCATTTTATCGGAGTTTGAATAATTATTCGTAGCTTTGCAGCCGAGAACTATCAGACAACAGATTACATCTTTATAATATTATGGATACGATATGAAACGAACTGTGTTTTCTTTATTGCTGTTTTTGCTGGCGATGGTTGCGCGAGCACAGCATATTTCGTACATAGAGGATACGAAGAACTGGTACTATGTGTATGATGAGGCTGGTAAGAAAATTGGCGGCCTGGCACGTAGCAGCATTGGAGAATTGAGAGGGTGGGGCAGTGACTTCTTCGTGGCAAAGTACTATTCCTTCTATCGCATCTATGACGCCAAAGGAAAGGTGCTGAAAGCAATGAATGCCTCTGATGTTGGAGAAATAGTTGGTGTATCAGGAAACACCATCACAAGCCGGAAGGGCAATTGGATATATACCTGGAGCAAAGAAGGAAAGAAAATAAGTGCTAAAATAAAGAACTAAAAAACTGCCGTACTTTTTCAAGTGCGGCAGTTGATGTTGTTATGTAAGTGAAATGTGTCTTTACTTTGTTGCGATGGCTTTCCAGCAGAGGGCTGCGATGACGCTGCCGATGAATGGACCTACGATGAATACCCAAAGCTCAGAGAGAGCCTTGCCGCCTTCGAAGAGTGCCGGGCCGATAGAACGGGCTGGGTTTACAGAGGTGCCTGTGAAGTGGATGCCTACGAGGTGGATGAGAATCAGTGACAGACCGATTGCAAGTCCTGCAAAGTTGCCTGTTGCCTCGTTGTCCTTTGATGTTGCACCAAGTACTACCAATACAAAGAGTGCTGTGAGAACTGCCTCTACGATAATGCCATTGGTAACGCCATAGTTGCACGCATTAGCACCTGTTGCTGTGGTGGTAACGAGAGATGGGTCGGTTGCTACGATGCCTGCCAATACTGCTGCTGCGATGATGGCACCGATAACCTGGAACAGCATATACATGCCACAGTCTTTTGCGTTGATGCGACCAGTGAGGAAACAGCCCAGTGTGATGGCTGGATTGATGTGGCAACCACTGATGCCGCCGATGGTGTAGGCCATAGCAACTACGGCAAGGCCGAAGGCGATTGCTGTACCAACGATAGCAGCGGTGTTCTCAGAACCACAACCTAATGCGACTGCTGCGCCGCATCCTAAGAATGTAAGTACAAAAGTACCTACCATTTCAGCTAAATACTTTTTCATTTCGTTTTTAAATTTAGTGATACAAAATAGAAATTAAGTATATTTGGTAAACTAACGTTTAATTTTCTTTTTTATTGTAAAGAAAGAAATTACCGCCATCGCTGTGGCAGTATTTGCGGAGGAGCGTTTGTATGTATTCCGCATTTTCAGTAACGCGTTGCGTGTTACCATCGTAGCCGTTGATGAGGACAACGAGATGTGTGGTGGTTAGCTGCATCTTGGTGCGTTCGTTGTCGCTGGTGGGTGTGCCGACACCTCCTTGTGCATCACGATAGACGGGCAGTCCGTGGATATTTATCATACCTCGTCCGATGCCTTCATAGGGTTCGCCTTCTCGTCCGATGCCAAGTGTCAGGGTGTCGCCAACAAATTTGTCAGCATCAAAGCCGCCAATGCTGTATCCATAGGCGATAGAGGCGAGGTTGACGAGATCTACAAGGGTGTCACGCTGGTATAGCTCCTTACCTTGCAAGATGCGTCGTATGAGGGCCTCGGAGGCAGGACGATAGCGTGAGGGGTCTTTGCCACAGGCTTTATAGACATTGCGTGTGGCAGCGATGCTGGTGAGTTCCTTCAGCGACTCAGTGGTCAGCTCATTACGGAACTTCTCCCCGAGGGCATTGATTTCGTCCCACAGTTCTTTACAATAAGGACTGTTGGTGACTTGGGCTTCGATGCAGGCACCCACGAAGGTGGGGCAGACGTGATTTATTTCTTCAGAAACGATGACTTTCATAAAGAGTTAAGAATGAAGAGTTAAGAATTAAGAAATATTCAATAACCAATAACCTATAACCAATAACCTATAACCGTTACCCTTTCTTCTTCACTGCAAGTGAGAATAGTATGGACAGTGTGAGCAGTCCGAAGATGACGGAGAGGCTGAGAGGTGTGGAAATCTCGATGTGAGGCATGGTGTAATGGATGCCAGCGAGGTGGAGGAGGGCATTGATGTATTCATCCATTGCGAGCAACATCTTTATGCCCACAAAGATGAGGATGAGGCCGAGGCCGTATTTCAGGAGCTTGAAATATCTTGCTACTGCTGCGAGGGCGAAGTACATGGCACGCAGGCCCAGAATAGCAAAGATATTACTTGTGAGCACGATGAAGGGGTCACGACTCACCGAGAATACTGCCGGTATGCTGTCAACGGCAAAGGCTACATCAGTTGTCTCGATGACAATGAGAGCGACGAAGAGGGGAGTGGCCTTTTTAGTTAAGAGTGAAGAGTGAAGAGTTAAGAGTTTGGTTTCTGGTATTTCCTCTCTTATGAAGAATTTGTCGCCGTGCATTTTGTCGGTGACGGGGAAGAACTTTTTAAACCATTTGACGAAGATATTCTTTGAGGGGTCGGTGAGTTGTTCTTCATCGTGTCCGAACATCTTTCCTCCGGAATAGATAAGGAAGAGTCCGAAGAGTCCCAATATCCATTCAAACTGTTCTACCATAGCAGCACCGGCGAAGATGAAAATACTCCTGAGTACGAGGGCTCCGAAGATGCCCCAGAAGAGTACTTCGTGCTGGTATTTTCTTTCGATACCAAAGAAGGTGAAAAGCATCAGGAAGACGAAGAGATTATCCATTGACAGCGACTTCTCTATCAGGTATCCTGCCAGAAACTCCATCGCCTTTTCGTGGGATGCTATGGGGTAGAAGAAATAGATGCCAACGCAGAAGAGAAGGGAGACAGCTATCCATACTGCCGTCATGTGCAGCGCTTCCTTCACATTGACTTCATGCTGACCTTTTTTGCCAAACATCTTTAAGTCGATGATTAGCATTATCAACACCAGTACGTAAAATATTATCCAAGCCCAAAGAGGCAATGTCATTAGTTGAGAGTTTATAGTTTAAAGTTTATAGTTTATAGTCAGTGGTAAGAGTAAAGTTGAAAGAATTAAGGTCGCTAACCCCTAACCTCTAACCGCTAACCTGTTTTCAGGTTGCGAAGGTACGAATTTTTCTCTAAAAACAAAAACGAAAAATAAAAAAGTTTTGGTTTTCGTTATATTTTTAGTACCTTTGACTTTCGTCGAAGGTACTCTGTCATGATAATTCAAAAAAATAAAAATTTTCTTATTTTTTTGCATTATTCATAACTTAATCGTACCTTTGCAGTCAAAATCAAATGGTAAATACATATGATATTATCTATGACGGGCTTTGGTAAAGCCGTAGCAAAATACCAGAACAAGACGATACATGTAGAGATAAAGTCATTGAATTCAAAGGCTTTGGACTGCTCAATGCGCATAGCTCCTATCTATAGAGAAAAAGAAGTGGAGATACGCAAGGCAATACAGGACAGTGCTGTCAGGGGTAAGATGGATGTGTCTCTGTGGGTAGAAAAGGATGTTGCTGCTGATGTGGCACATATTGACACAGCACTGGCGAAGACATATTATGAACAAATAAAGACAATGTCAGAAGAGCTGGACATAGAACAGTCGAATGTCCTGTCTGTCATCATGCGGATGCCGGATGTGTTAGCAAAAACAGAGACGGAAGAATTGTCAGAGGAGGAGTGGAATGTTGTTTCTGAAGCTATTGCTAATACCCTGAAGGCGCTTGAGGAATTCCGTAAGCAGGAGGGTGCAGCATTATGTAAGAAGTTTGAGGAAAAACTGAATAATATCTCTGCCCTCATGGCATCGATAGAGCCATATGAACAGGGTAGGGTGGAGAAGATACGCCAGCGTTTGATAGAGAGGCTGCAGAGTATTCCGGAGGTGGAATATGATCGTAACCGCCTGGAGCAGGAGATGATTTTTTATGTAGAGAAACTCGATATCTCAGAAGAAAAACAACGTCTTACCAATCACATAAAGTATTTCCGTGATACCATGAACGAACCTTGGCAGCCAGCCTCTGAAGGCGGCAAGAGTCAGGGAGTGGGCAAGAAACTTGGTTTCATAGCACAGGAGATGGGCCGAGAGATAAACACCACTGGCTCAAAGAGCAATCAGGCTGAAATGCAGAATATCGTGGTGCAGATGAAGGACGAACTGGAGCAGATAAAAGAGCAAGTGCTGAATGTGCTGTAAACGTGAAATGTGAAAGGTGAAATGTGATGGATGAAGGGTGAAAGACTTGAAACCTGAAACTTGAAACTAAAATGGGCTGGCTCAGATGTGAGTCAGCCCATTTCTTATTGTAGTTATAAAACGGGATATCAGCCTAGATTATTCTTGACTTACAGGTTCCAACTTAATGAGCATTACCAGCCCCTCAGCACTGCCCTTGGTGATGACATATTTTGTGCCGGCAGTAATAGCAATAGGATCCATTTCATAATATGCTCCATCGGTATTCACAGTGCCACTGACGGTAGTCTTCACGTCATTGAATTTTACGTCACGACCGCTCTTTGCAGTACCCATAATGATGGTCATATTGTAATCCTTCTGAGGAGTGAAGGTGATAGAACCATTTGAGTCAAGTTTTACACCTTTCTTGTAGTATATTTCATTGTAAGTAATTTTACCATCACCATAACTGCCACTTACAGTGAACATGCTGACAGAAGGACTTCCGTTAAATGAAGCGAGTATAACACCTTCAGGGTCAGGTGTTGGCTCTGGAGTAGGTTCTGGTGTAGGCTCTGGTGTTGGCTCATCGCCACCGCCTTCTGCTTCGTCATAGATACCTATGAGAGATGACTTGTAATTGTCAATGAGATTAGAGAGTGCATTATTGACGTCGTAACTGATATCATCAACCTCATTGTTGAATGTAAACTGACAGTCACCATGGTTCATGCGGCCTGCTCCGTAATAGCCTGTAACGATTGCTGGCACATTGATTGCATCATCTGGAACGTAGCTGTACATCAGCGAGGTGTTAGTATCGAAGTTGTTGTAGGTAGTGCCTCCTTGAAGTGTCTTCACAGTAGAAGGAACTTGCTCGTCACGTGTTGTTGCCTCATAGCAGTCGAAGCTTGTGTTGTTTGTCTGGTATGTGATTGGCATATAGAATGCGCTGCCACCGTTTTCAGCATAGATATTGCCGAAAGACTTTATGATACCACCATTCTCGCCAGAGAAGGTTCCGTCGCCCTTAGCGTCTGTACCCTGCTTTGAAGAGAGCAGAGGATCGTGTGTGTGACGGAAATAGTTGTTCTCAGCAAAACAGCTGGCTCCTGTAGTAACGCCAATGCCATACTTAGAGTTCCCGTCGAAGTAGTTGTTATAGGCATGCACACTCATAGTGCGGATACGAGGATGACGAGAATCAGAGTGGTCTAACCAGTTGTGGTGATAAGTGATGTAGTTAGGTCCTGACTCGCTCTTCATACCAAACATATTGCTCTTTCCTGTATCCCAGAAACGGCAGTATGACAGTGTAACGTATTTTGAATCGCTCTTTACATCGATAGCACCGTCGCCCTTAGCATGGTCGCCAGAGCCGTGTTTGCCATAGTAGACGTCGATGTTGTGAATCCAGATGTTGGAGTTGTCTGTATCGAGTGAAATACCATCATCCATACAGCGCATGATGCCGAAGTTGCGGAACTCTACACTCTTGGAATTACGAACGAGAAATCCGAAACCGTATATGGTAGCATCGTCGCCAATGCCTTCAAAGGTCATATTAAGTTCGCTGTCAGCCCTTCTGCCTTTAACCTGAATACCTTCTTCTGAGCTTCCGAACTCGTCAACGTCAGCAGCCTTAATAGTGCCGATTATACGGAAGGTAATCGGAGTTAGATCGTAGCCCTTCTCATAGCCGCTGATGATGGCCTGCAGGCCTGTGTACTCAGTAGTGCCCCCCTTGGAGTCGGTGACTATGGTTGTCGTAATGGTCTTGGCGGTATTTGCCGTAACATAGAAGATCTTGCCGCCATTCTTCAAAGAGCCGTCGTTGTTATATGCACCAATGCCTGAGTTGTAGTTGAAATGAGCAAAACCAGAACGGTCGTATGTCTTGACTATCATCTCCTTTGCTAAACTAGCCTTGTCGGTAACTTCTGCATTGTCAATGACAGGAACGACTTTCGCTTCATAGACACCTTCTACCAATCCTACAACATCGGCACGAACGTAGTTGGGGTATTTGCGGATGAGCTGATAGTCAATCTTTGTAAAGTCGGTATATTTTCCACCTTTTACATATACATTATATGATGTCGCTCCTTCATAGTAGTTCCACTTCATGTAGAGAGACTCCTGCCATCCTGCAGCCTCTGTCAGCTCTACGCCATTGTTCTCGATGATGCCAGGTGTTACCTCGTCGCTCTTCTTGCAGAAGCTTATCTCGCTGACATTTCCGCTGAAGATATCTGAATTTTCATCCTTTATATTTACAGTAACCTTTGCGTCATCAATACTGATGTCTGTCAGGTCTTCTGTATTGTAATATTTTACATCACCGGAAGAAAGCTGGAGTCCAGCCTGATTTTTGAGCATATTCTTTGCAACAGAGTGGTCATCCCCTGCGGGCTGAGGATCAGGATCCGGCTCAACAGCAGCACTGACCGATATAGAGAATACGTTGACACTGCCGCCTGTAGAGGATAATGTCACATCACCGTCAGCAGCAACAGTACCAGTACCAGTCTGTGTAGTGTTCTTGTCAGCAGGTGTGAAGCCGCTGGTCTTCTCAAGGTTCACCTGATTATCCAGGGTCAGTACTGTATTGCCTGTTGAGGCGAATGATATAGTCACAGTCTGGCCTTTCTTAAGATTAGGAATCGTAATCTCAACATTTTTGCCTGCCAGCTGTACTCGCTTATTGACATCGATTCTTATTTTTTTCTCAGCAGCCTTGAACTTCAGCCCTTGGGTGGTCAAAAGAACTGCATCACCAGCTGTCAAAGCACCATTGATGGCATTGATATTCTCATATCTGTCGCTTGACTCTGTGTAGGTCCATTCTGTTGTAGCTTTTTTTAGCGCTGTTACATCGTTAGCATTGGTAACAGTGAAGTCCCAGCTCTGTTGTGCATTGCATATCATGGACATGAACAATGCTATAATGGAAAATAAAGACTTTTTCATCGTAGTATAATGTGCTTATGATTACTGTTTTACAAATTTGACAATCTGTTTGCCAGCCTTGAGGATATACATTCCAGGCTTGAGACCACTTACATTGATGTTAGAGCCATTGGTGGTAATAACATCCTTACCTGAAGCGTCATAGATAATTACCTTTGCTTCGTCAGCCAGACCATCAATTAACAAGTTGTCATCAACAACCTTGTTCATCTGGTAGGTGGTGATGCTTTTTATTGATGTTGGCGAATCAGAGAATCGCAAGATGACATTCCCCATATCTTCTGATATTTCTGTAGCATCAGAAAATGTGAGAACTGCAAGATCACCATCAAAGGTGATTTTTGTTACAACTTTTTCAACAGGCTCACCATTGATGATGAGAGTCTGGGTTGTTGCTGCCTTTATTGATGATGCATGCATCAATAAGACGGTCGAAAATAGAAATAGTAATTTTTTCATTATTGTTAGTATTTATAGTATTTTGTTTGAATCTTTGTTACTCTGTCGGGAACTTGCCGTTGAGGATGTATTGCACTAAGAACATTACGTCGGGCATACCGATTTTATCGTCACCATTGACGTCGGCAGCATCAGCGTTGAAGTCTTCGGCAGGATTGCCAAGGATATACTGCACAAGGTATGTCACGTCAGACATATCTATTTTTCCATCGCCATTGACATCACCTCTTATCACTTCGGGCGCTGTCATAATACCCTCTATGGAGATATTGCAGAATCCGATGTCCTTAAGTGATGGAGTTCCTTCGGAAGAATTAAAACTGAGGTCATACATGTTTATGACTAGCTTACATTCTCCTGTGGTAGCTTCACCCTCCAAAGTGGTGGAGTAGGTAGAATAAAAAGGTGATTGTTCTTCTATACCAGATGAGTTGTTATTGCGTTTTGGCGTAACTCCGGTACATATGACGGACGTGCCATTATCGTCAACCCATTTGGCGTCTATCTTTCCTCTGTTAGTACCAATTCGTGTAGCTGTAAATGATACTGAGGTAGTCTTCAGCGAATATCCTTTAGCAGGGATGATGCTGAATGTGATGGTGTTGGCATCAGTCGGAGTGGTTCCGTCGGGATTGGTCTGCTGTATTTTTGTCTCAGTGAATCCTCCTGCTGACTGCTTGCCGTTATACTTCAGTTCTGAACCAAGTGTTACTGTAGCACTCTTGATACCTTTCTGTGCTAAGCTGTCTAATGTAGCCTGCTGTCCGTCTGCCCCTGTGTCAAATCTCCACAGTATGCTGCAGTTGGTTGTTGGGGTAGGAGGGGTGGGGTCATCGTTTGGAAGTTTGACGCATTCCGGATAATACTCGTCAACTCCACTCAGTGCATCTGTATTGCCACCCTTCATGATATCTTCAACAACGCTGTTACAATATACTTCAATATTAGTGTACCATCGGTTCTGACTGTCCAGTGTGTATTCATTGGGGTTGAGGTTACCACCATTGAGTTGTTCCCATTCATCAGGCATACCATCACGATCGGTGTCGAAACCGCTCGGACGTGTGCCGGTTCCAAAATTTTCTTCTGTATAGCCATTTACATCTGACACCAAATCGATACGGCCTGGTTTGTCTGTTACAGAACCCTTATAAGTGGCATAACCGTTCTGGGCTTCCCTCATGTATCTGGCATCCACGTTATCGCGATGTAGCGAAGCACCGGCATATTCAAGTACCTTGCTAAAAGACGTTTGAGCATCATGGGTAGTAACAGTGCCGTAATCAATAGGACTGGTCAGTTCCATTTGGACACAGTCTGTTCCCTCTGGATTCTTGGAATATGTTACTTTATCTCCATAATAATGGTTCGGATCAGGAGTATGCTGTTTTCCATTAATAGTGTAGGTTGCATTCTTGTCGTAGGTTACTGCATCCCAGTTCTTGGACTTTCCGTCTATCATGTTGCCTGCAATGTAGTAACGGCTCAGGATTGTCCAGAACTCTTGGTTGTCCTTTGAAGTAGTGCTGTTAGCTACTGAAGCTGTCGTGATACATGTGGTACTGCCTGCAGGTCCGGACTTGTAGTAGTTGTTGACCATATTTATTTGACCACCGCCAGGACCACCGTAACAACCATTACCGCAATTGTATACTACGCAGTTACGGAAATCAACATTCTCAGCTTGTATGGCATTTTGCCAATTGAACTCGCTGTAACGAGTGTTATTAGTGTAACCTGACCAATTATATCGAGCACCATTGAAGCGTGGTGAACGGTTGTTGACGTGGCAAATCATGTTGTGATGGAAAGAAGCCAACTTACCGCCCCAGATGCCACCATAGCCGTGGGCACCTTTACCATGGCCGGCATTGTTCAGACTTTCACCCACTGTACACCATTGCATGGTGAAGTTGTTGTTGTCGTAAAATGAAGCCACTTCATCGATGCTCCATGAGAAAGAACAGTGGTCAAGTATGATACCGTCAGCTTCCTTCTGCCATGTTGCATCGGCTCCGTCATTTACATCCTTCTCCTGTCCACGACGGAAACGTATGAAACGGATGATGTTGTTGGACTTTGGACGTACGGTGAAATAGCGCAGGGTGATACCAGGGGCAGGTGCTGTCTGTCCCTCAATAGTCGTGTTGGCACCAATGGTAAGGTCACTCTGCAGGGCAATCACACCACCTACATCAAACACCACAATCTTCTTCGTAGAGCCGTTGACTGCAGCACGGAGTGAACCTGTTCCTGAGTCATTGAGGTTTGTGACATGACGGATTTCTCCACCACGTCCACCGGTAACATATCGACCATGTCCCTCTGCTCCAGGGAATGCGGGAGCCTGTCCCATCATCGTGATGGATGCGGTGAGGAGTATAAGAGTGAATAGTAGTTTTTTCATTTTAACGTTTAGCAATTCTCAAATTTCACTTTTCAATGAGCTCTTCATTGATATAGAGATTGTTCAAAACAATGTCTCGTGTTTTGCCGCTTATTGAGTTACCGTCTTGGACTCCGTTGAAGCGACAATTCTTTACGTTGATGTCATAGACGTATGTATCCTCTTCAAGACCTATAATCTGCACACCATATTGTGATTTCTTGCTGGTGATATTCTCGATATTCACATTACGGACGATAGGGTAGAAGCCACGACAGCAAACCTCTTTTGGTTCATAGTCAAGATTTATCTTCAGGACAGATTCCTTGCAGACACCCACTTTTATATTGCGAGCATTGATATTCTCGATGATACCGCCACGACAGGAATTGGTCTTTATACGCACTACACGCTCCAGTTCTGGTGAGTCCATCACACAGTCGTGAGCAAATACATTCTGGCAACCGCCAGATATTTCAGAACCGATTACCACACCACCATGTCCGTTCTTCATTTCGCAGTTACGGATGATGATATTTTTTGATGGCATGTTACGTTCACGTCCATCGCGATTGCGTCCACTCTTGATGGCGATACAGTCATCACCAGTGTCAAAGAAACAATCTTCTATGAGAACTCTGTCGCAGCATTCTGGGTCGCATCCGTCACCATTAGGACCATCGTTAATCATTTTTACACGACGTACAGTAAGGTCTGTACACTCCAAGGGATGAATTACCCAGAAAGGAGAACGCAGCAGGGAAACGTCTTCCATGAGTATGCGCTGGCACTTGTTGAAGTTTACCAGCTGAGGACGCAGAAGGTCCTTTGCCTCGAAGGTGCGGATAGGGTTACGCTGACCTTTCTCATTGTACATAGGCTCCCCGTCTTCACCGCTTTTTAGCAGACGCGGACGGGCATTTTCATCCTGTTGGCGTGGCATGCCTTTTTGCCAACCATATTTTGGCTTTCCGCACCATGACCACCAGTTCTCGTTAGAACCTCCGCCATCAATAGTACCCTTACCTGTAATGGCCAGGTCTGTAGCCTCGAAAGCATATACGCATGGTGAGAGGTTAAAGCAGAGAAGTCCCTCCCATGATGTCTCTACGATAGGGTAGAGCTCTGGCTGAAAGACGAAAAGGAGCACAGCACCTTCTTCTACATGCAGATTGACATGACTCTTCAGCTGGATGGCACCAGTCTTAAAAGTCTGTCCAGCAGGTATTATGATACGTCCGCCACCATTTTTCGTGCATTCATCGATAGCCTTTTGTATGGCTTTCTGATTTTTTGCAGCATTGGCTGACGCTTTGGCACCAAACTTTGTGATGTCATAGTCCTTACCGGAAATATCTGGTGTCTGTATGCTTTGCTCTATCTGTTTGTAGAGTTGTTCGTCCCATTCACGAGCTGCTACTGGGATAGCTGGCATCATGAGTGTCATAAGCAGGAATGATATGATCTTTTGTTTCATAGGTTATATTTATTAATATTTCTGCTGCAAAAGTACTGCTTAATATAAATAAGTAAGGTGTAATTATTGCCGAAACAAGTGGAAAAAGGTACAATAAGGTCTAAAAATGGGGCACTCCTGCATAAATCTGTGTTTGATTTTAAACAAAAACCATGAAAACCCCTGTCAATGGCATAAGTCTTTTCAGACTTTTGTAGTAATTCAAGCATAAGTGCCATTAAAAGTAAACTTTTATGTCCCTTTTCCTTAAACTCCTACACCTTCCTTCGTCAGGTTATACTCTTGCCAGGCGAAGAACCTCGGTTTGTTCCAAACCTGAAAAACAGGATTATGTATTTGACTCCTTGTGTTTCTTGTTGGTCTAACAGTAAATTTGTTTTTTTCTAAAACCCTACGCGCGAGCTAAACGCAGGGTTAATGCTCAGCAAAGGCAGGTTATTGAAAATTAAAGGCATGTTATTGGCAAATAATGTGCCCTTATTGACGATACGCCGTTTCGTGACCATCGATACGCCGTTTCGAGTTCAATGATACGCCGTTTCGATGATGGCCGTACGCCGTATCAATGACTTTTCCTGATTCCACTAGACACTTTTTCTATTTATAAACTAAATCAATAGACAAATGTTTATATGTCGTACTAATTTGATAGACATTAGCGAAAAAGCTGTATGGGTTTGCTGCCACCCAAGACAAATCTGGACATATAGAGCAGGGATTTGTTGCTTGGCTCTGCAAAGATACAACATTATTTTCATTTTCTGTCTCTTTTTTAGGATTTTTATTCTTTTTCCACTTTCTTTCCTGCATTCCCCGC
>JAFVGI010000061.1 GCA_017475005.1 Prevotella sp.
ACATTAAAAAAATGAAGTGGTCACCATGAGGGCGACCACTTCTATCTAATTGTATTTCATCAAAAAGAAATGATGATTATTTCAAATTGTCATTTATTAAATCTTTCCAATCGTCTATAGCAGATAAACGACCATTCTTACGTAAAACATTACGAATTGTTCTTTCGTATTCATCCAACATCTGCCAAGTAATTAAGATGCGAATTCTACCCATAATAGAGTTAAGTATATAACATAATATTAAATAGCACACAAATGACTTCCAAGATACACTCGCAACCCCCAACTCTATAGCGAACCACATTATTAGTAAGGACAATACTAAAGCCACTACAGAAGCAATAAATTTAAAAATAGATTTAGATGATGTAACAATATCAAGATATAATGGATCTTCATCACCACATTTTGAACACTTATTCACAGAATCTAATCTTTCACCGCAGGTTTTGCAATAATATTCTCCGATATTGTTATTAAAATTATTGTTATTCAAATCAATATTTTCTTTTACCGAGTGATTTTCCTTGTTAAAATTAGTCCGCTCATGACAATGAGGACACACTTCTGCATTTTCCTCTATCTGTTCGCCACAAACAGGGCAAGGTTTCGTTTCCTTCTTAGCCTCTGGTTCAACGATGTTCAACCATTTGCCGCAATGCTTACATTTTTTTGCGACAGCCAGAATTTCTTCGCCACAATATGGGCATCTCTTCTTTTCTTCCATTAGTATTCACCTATATTTTTAAGAAATTTAATTGACTTATCATAACCCTGCTCTGCTGCAAGACGAAGCCATTTCAGACCTTCATCTCTATTCTTTTCTACACCAGTACCATCCCAATAACAAAAACCGAGATTATGCTGTGCATACTTATTTCCCTGCATAGCAGAAAGTCTGTAGTATGTAAATGCTTTTTGCATATCTTTGGTACAACCAATGCCTTGCGCATACATATTACCTACCTTATTTTGCGCTACGGGGTCACCATTGTCAGCAGCTTGCTTATAGCTCAAGAACTCATCAGAAACAAAGTTCTCTTCTATAATTTCGGTATTTGGAGCTAATGACTCTGGTTGTTTATTATCATCCCATTTATTTGCTGTGTAATTTGTTTCAGGTTCTGCAAACCGGATTTCTGGGTCTTCATTTACCTTTACATCTTCAAGCATTCCATTTCCAGAAAACAAAGTGAAATAAACACCTAAAGCAATAATACCCAAGCATATGATGAAGTAAAGTAATTTTTTTCCACCATTTTCTTGTCTATTCTCCTTGTGAGATTCATTAGCCTTTGGCTCTATCCATTTACCGCAATGCTTACATTTTTTCGCGATGTTTAGTATTTCACCACCGCAGTAAGGACATTTTTTTGTTTCTTCCATATCTATTCTTTAAAAAAATCTTGAATCAAATTCATCGGAATACCGAAGTTGAAGTCATCGTTAAGAGTAGCTTTTGCAAAATTAACGCCTCTCAAGTTACCATATTCATCTATAACTGGACTTCCTGATGACCCTTGCATGGTAGGAATGCTATAGAGAAGCCTTTCACCATCAGGCAACTGCGTTAATTTTCCACCCGTCATTTGAGCCTTGATTCCTTGCCTAGTTTGTGCTAAACCAATTCCATGGTTGTAACCAATCATATATAGCTGTTGATCCATTTTCAATTCGTCTTTCTTGACTACCTCCATAGGAACTTTACCTGTAAATAACTGAAGCAACTTGTCAACTATATCTTTATTTTCTTTCTCTCGCTTTATATTGCCAGAAACATCGAATATATATGCTGACTCAGGAGTTTGTTTACTCTTTAACTGGATTATGGCAAGGTCTGCATTTTCTCTCTTTGAAACTTTGTGAACGGTACACTCATTTGAGCCAAAAAAGTCTTCTGTGTCGACAACATTTGTGTTGTTATATGCTATACCGATTCTGTAATAAGTTTTAAATCTGATGCCACTTGGATTCAAGTTGACTGTAATATAATCACAGAGCTGGCTCCACTCATTGAATTTCTTTTCAACAATTGCCAGAGCATTTGTTATCTCTTGTATCTGGTTATTGTCTGCATATAGATTTCCCCATGCATCATATTTGTAACATTCTGACCTTTTCTGCTCTAATTCGGCATATACTTCTCTAGCCATTTCCATGGAGTCCACGTAAGATTTTCTTTCTTGAATTAGCGAATAATATATTTTCTCACGTGCCACTTTTTCGTCTATAGACATGTCTGCTACATGCCTGTTTGTCATTATATTTCCTTTACTATCAATAAAGAAACCTGTTCCAAAATGCCTTTTACAGTGTTCTTTTATTTCACTTTCTAAAAAAGAAGAATATTCGCCTCCTTCCTCATCGTCTAACCCCGTAACATAAAGCGTTTGCCCCGTAGGCAAAGAGATAGCATAATAGTGCTCACAATAAATCAATACTACACCTGAAGCACACTCATCAAATAATTGATTAGGTGTTTTTTGTGTACTTTCCGACTTGCATCCTGATATTAACAAGATGCATAAAATAGAAAGTAAAGCAGAATATTTACCCAAGTTTAGCCTAAAGTTAACCATCTTTTCGAGTATTTTTATCATCAGTAAATGAAAGCTAAGAGATTTAGCAACATCTATTCCATATTCAAGAGAAACACCGTGCAAAGATACGATTAAGTTTTGAATAATGCAAGAAAAAAGGTGAAAAACTTAAAAAGATACCGAACTAGTCAAGGTTGAACATCTTCCTCGTAATTGTCGGTAGTAACTGGCAGTCCCGCTTCCCTCCATTCTATTATGCCTCCTTTGAGATTGACGCTCTTATATCCCAGCGTAGCCAGTCTCTCAGCAGCATTGGCAGAACGGCGACCACTCCTGCAATAAATGGCAATGATTTTATCTTTTGGAATCTGAGCCTTCACCTTCTCTACAAAGTCGCTCTCTTTCTGGTCGATAATCATGGCTCCCTCAATGTGTCCTTCAGCAAACTCCTCCTCTGTACGCACATCAAGCAAAAAACATTAGGCCTCTGCATCAAGTCATAGAAACTCTTTACGTCAGCATCTTCGTAATTCTTTTGACCATAAGCAGAGGTTAATCCCAGAATAGTCAATATGCATGTGACAATCTTCTTCATACACCTGCAAAGATACAAACTATTTTTCGTTACTACAAAATCAAAGGGGAGAAATTTGCATTTGCTGACTTTTTTCATGTGAGCTCAAATTTGAGCCAACATAAAAAAGATGTGTCATAAAAAGTCACATCTTCATAGAGGCGTGGAGAGCAGTTTCTCTATTTTCTCCTTTACATTAGGCACATCGTTGAGTATTGTTGCCCATAGCTTGTCTGGGTTTATCCTATAATAATCATGCACTAAAACATGCCTCATACCCTCCATCATGTCCCAAGGAATTTCATGGTGTGAGGAACGGAATTCCTTAGTGAGTTTGTAGGTTGCCTCGCCAATTATTTCTACAAGTTTGACATAGCCATAGAAAATGACTGGTGAATTCTTGATACTCTCAAGGGTATCATGCTCTCTGGCAGCGATGAGGGTGTTGCAGGCATCAACGATATGTCGCAGACGGTTCTCGTCCTTAATCGATTCTCTCATATATCAGTTTTTTATCCCTATTTGCACCCTCAGCGGCAAATGGCAGTAGCGTTCCTTCCTCTACCAAATCCACTTCTCGACCAAGCAGACGCTTTAAATCCATATACATTCCGCCAATGGTAAAGAGAGAGACGTTAGCCTTGTCGTCATACTTCACAAGTATGTCAATATCGCTCTCCGGAGTCTGTTCACCCCTTGCATAAGAGCCGAATATCCATGCCTTCAGTACGGGTTGCGTCTTGAAGTAATCATGTACTTTCTGTGATATTGCTGGCGTGCTCATACTTATAACATTACTTGTTCTACGAGTGCAAAGATACAAACTTTTTTCGTTACTACCAAATTAGCCGAGGGAAAAGTCACCAGGGCCACCAACTGGACTTCTTGGGTGCTGGGGGGGGGGCGACGCTGCGTGACTGCTCACGGATGATGTCGTCCCAGGTGAGGTGCTCGCGTATCATGCGGTAGATGGTGCCCCAGTCGGGCAGTCCGCCGATGTTGCGGTCGTCTATCCAGATATCTACCTTGAGCTTGCGGGAGAAGTGGTTGTTCTTCTCAGGTTCTTCCTCGGGGTAGTCGCGGTTGATGGCATAGAACTCCACTCCCCTCTCCCTGCACCAGTCTATGGCTTCCTGCAGGAGGGCGCCCTCACGGACTGTCCAGAGCACGAGGCGGTGCTGGTCGGCGATGAGCTGGCGGAGGGTGTCGGTGGCGAAGGGCTGTTCGCGGCCTATCTTGGGATAGGCGTGCTCTACGATGGTGCCGTCAAAATCTACTGCTATGGTCATATGACTTCTTTACTGAGTCGTCTTCGGGGTTGCCGTAGTGGCTGTTGGCGTAGCTGCCGTATCCGTAGGAGTGGTAGCCGTAGGAGCCGTAACCGCCGTAGCCGTAAGAGTTGTAGCCGTAGTATGAGCCGTACTTGCCGTAGCGTCCGTAGCCGCGGTATGCGTACTTGCCGTACTTGCCGTAGCGCCCGTAGCCGTATGCGTAACCGTACTTCTTCTTGGACATGTCGATACCGTTGATGGCGATGCAGACGCCTGGCAGCTTGTTGTTGATGGAGAAGTCATTGATGATGCGGAAGGCGGACTTCTCGGTGTAGTCGGCACGGCAGATGACGCAGGTGACGTCGGCGATGCGTCCTATCTGGAGGGTATCGGTAACGAGGCCTACAGGGGCGGTATCGACGATGATGTAGTCGTACTTCTCTCGGAGGATGGCGAATATCTCATCGAGTGAGGAGCGGGATACGAGCTCGGCGGGGTTGGGAGGCACAGGGCCTGCCATGAGGAGCTCGAGATTGTCGTTGATTTCGGACGGCACTATCTGCTCCTGTATCTGCTCCCAGGTGGGATGGTCGTGTATGAGGAGGCTGGTGATACCCTTCTTGGTGGAGATATTGAAGAGGGTGGCGAGTCGCGGACGACGGATGTCAAGACCGATGAGTATCACCTTCTTGCCGAGCAGGGCGAAGGAGACGGCGAGGTTGGCTGCCGTGAAGGTCTTGCCCTCACCAGAGGTGGATGAGGTGAACATGATGACGTTCTGTCCTTCCTTGAGCATAAACTGCAGATTGGTACGCATGCCTCGGAATATCTCTTCCATCTGATTGTTCTTGTTCTCATGTACCACGATGTCGGCTCTGGTCTTGGCTGTCTCATTGGCGAGTGCTATGTCGGCGATGATAGGACAGTGCGTGAGGCGTGCCACCTCTTCGTGACCCTCGATGCGGAATCGGAAGAGCTCGATGAGGAGCAGTATGACAAGTGGTGTCAGAAGTCCTGCGCCTGCTGCTATGCCCCATATCATATTGCGGTTGGGGGCCACCTGACCGGTGCAGATGGGGTCGTCGAGGAGGCGTCCCTTGTCAGCGGTGGCGGCGAGGGAGATGGAGTTCTCCTCGCGCTTCTGGAGTAGCATGGTGTACAGTGACACCTTGACTGACTGCTGTCGTCCTATCTCTGAGAGTATGCGCTCCTGCTGGAAGGAGTTTTCGAACTTATTATTGAACTTATTGTATCGATTGATGATTGCCTGACGCTTGATTTGCAGTGTGCGCCTGGTCTGCTCCATAGCGCGGTAGATGGATGACTCGAGGTCGTCCATCTGCTCGGAGAGCGTCTTGACGGCGGGGCTGCTCTCAGAGGCTGAGTGCATGAGTCGCTGGCGCGTCATGGCGAGGCTGTTGTACTGGGAGATGAGCGCGGTGGCTGCTGCGTCGGTGAGACCTACGTTGGAGGGCAGAGTCTGGTACTTGTTGACGGGCATGCGCATATAGTCCTTGAGCGACTCCATGAGCATTATCTGAGTGTTCATCTCGTCGAGGTTGTTCTCCTCATTGTCGGTACCGGCGAGTGCTGCGCCTGCATTTGACGTGGTGCCTGCTATGCGCTGATTGCGCTTGTAGGCCTCCATCTCTCCCTCGGTGCTGCCGAGTTCGTTGTTGATTTTCTCCAGACGCTGATTGATGAACTGCTCCGTGCGCAGTGCTATCTCGTTCTTGTCCTCATTGGCCTGACGGTTGTAGCATACGATGAGCTGGCGGATATAGTCGATGGAGCGCTCGGGTATGATATCGGAGCGTGAGAGGATGGCGATAGAGGTGGCCTCGGAGTAATCGACGGCAGCCAGTCCTCCTGCGTATCCGCGTGCCACGTCGTGAGGTTTATTGATGCTGACCATGATGTCCTTGCCCGGCGTCCACACACCGCGAGGATTGCTCTTGACGGTGATGATGCCTGCCTTGGTATTGATGGTCATAGGGAGGGAGCCCTGCCTGTATATCTTGCCGCCCGGACATGTGCCTGAGACGGTTATCTTGCCCTCGTCATTCTCCACTACGAGGGAGATGGAGCCTGCGAGCTCGTTGAGGTGCTCAGCGTCGAGGTCCACATTGACGGGCTGATTGCCATAGATATACTTATCGGTGACGGTGCCCTCAAGGGTGTAGGTGACGTAGAGCTTGAGGTCGCGCACCACATCCTCTGCGAGTGCTACGGAGCGGAGCACCTCCTTCTCATTGTCGAAGCCGTCGGAGCGCACTATCTGTCCGGTGAGCAGGCCTGTGCTGCGTCCGCTGCCTGTATTGCCCGACTTGACGAGCACCTTTGCCATGACGCTATATACGGGTGGCGTATAGCGCAGGTATATGGCTGCTATGCCGAGGGCTATGGCCAGAGAGAGTACAAACCATATCCAGTTGAGTATTATGGTGCGGTAGAGATACTGCGGACTGAATATACCAAGTCCGTCACCTTCCTGCTCTTCGAGATTGATTTCCTGATTGTAAATGCTTTCTTCGCTCATACCTATATATTATATTGCTTTTTCGTCTAATAGTATCGTCATCTTGGCTGTCAGCAGACAAATCTTGATGTCCAGCCAGAGTGACCAGTTCTCGATGTACTGTATGTCCTTCTTGACACGTCCCTCCATAAGAGAGAGTTCGGTGGTCTCACCGCGGAATCCGCTGACCTGTGCCAGTCCCGTGATGCCTGGTTTGGCGAGATGGCGTATCATGTACTTCTCCAGCAGCTTGGAATAGACCTCGGTGTGGTAGAGCATGTGAGGGCGTGGTCCTACGATGCTCATATCGCCGCGCAGGACATTGTAGAACTGCGGCAGTTCGTCGATATTGGTCTTGCGGATGAAGGCTCCGAAGGGGAATTTCCTGTCGTCATCAGCAGTAGCCTGGCGCGTGTCAGCCTCGTCATTGACCTCCATGGAGCGGAACTTGATGCAGGTGAAGTCACGTCCGTCAAGTCCCGTGCGGCGCTGACGGAAGAATATGGGGCCAGGGCTCTGCACCTTGATGATGAGGGCTATGATGGGCACGAACGGTGCTATGATGATGAGGGCTATGGTGCTGAAGAAGACGTCAAAGAGACGCTTCGTCATCCTGTTGCCCGCAGCAGAGAGCGGTTCGTAGATATTGGTGAAAAGGACATTGCCGCCAACAATCTGCGGCTTGAGCGCCCACTGCATGTTGCGCATTACGCGAGGCACATAGAAGAAGCGTGCGACATGAGTATTGCAGAAATGCATGATGGAGACTATCTCCTCATCGTCCTTGTGAGAGAGAGAACAGTATATCTCATCGCAGATGATAGAAGGGTCGTCCTCCTTCATCAGGCGCTGCAGGTCGGCACGGGTGCCGAGTTTGCGCAGGCTCTCCGGTGCTCCCTTTATCTCATCGTTGCTATAATAGCCGATGACACGGTAGCCCGTGGTGGCATCCATCATAATCTCCTGATACACCATCAGATTGGCTGGGTCGCTGCCTACGAAGATGACGCTGCGGGTATTGCGCCCCCTGGCACGTAACACCTCCAGCACGTAGCGCTCCGTCAGACGTATAGCGATGATGGCAAGACAGAGGCAGAGACAGAAGAGGAGATTGAAGAACACCTCGCCATTGCTGTTGCGAGTCATCATGTGCCACAAGAGAGCAAAGACGCCCTGCGAGAGTATCACCACGGAGAAATTGCGGTGGATAATCTGCGAAAAACTGACAATGCGATTGTGGATGACCAGCGGGAATACCGCAGAGAACAGGAAATAAGCCACCCAGTAGAGGCATGTGGCTATGAAGGTGTGATTGACGATACTCTGCGGACAATTCTCGGGAACGAGAATGGCGAACAACGAAAAACATGCGGCCACAATGGCTGCATCAATAAGCAGAACAATCCACTTAATTACCGTATTCTTATTGCTGTATGAAGACATAACAATGCAAAGTTAGCAATTTTCTTTAAAACTGCAAAGAAAAAGTTGCATTTCCGATATATTTTTTGTAACTTTGCATGAAATTTATCAAATAAACGAAACGACAATGGGATTTTTCACAAAACTTTTCGGCAAGAAGGACAAGGCACAGAAAAGCGGCATGCAGGACTACATGATGCTGATACGTGTCTATTTCCAGTCTGCCATAGCATCACAGGTGGGCATCACTAACATAGCCATGCTACCAGACCTGCGCCTCTTCAAACAGACATTCAAGGTGCACACCGAGCGCAACAAACTGGGCGTAGCGGAGAAGACGGCTTGCAGAAAGATGCTCAAGGAGATGTTCGGGCATGACGACCAGTTCTTCAGAGAGATAGACAAGAGCATCGCAAAGAACTGTCGCAAGATGCAGGATGTACAGACATATCTGTATCAGTTCCAGGGCTTTACACAGGATTTGATGATGTTAATGGGTAACCTGATGAAATTCAAGCTCAGACTGCCCTCATTCTTCAAGAAAGTGATATACCAGATGACGGAGAAGACCGTGAACGACCTCTTCAACAAGAACGACTTCAGCGACGCCGCCACCATCAAGGCAGTGGCATCAGTGAGGAAGTACAATCAGAGACTCGCTTTCTCACAGGAGTGGATTACCGACTTCGTATATCAGCTGGTCATGCTGGCAAAGAAAGAGAAACCACAGGAGTAAAAATTTTTTCGATAAAAATTTGGTAGTCAAGCGAAAAAATATTATCTTTGCACCAAAATATGCAAAACGCTGACAACATACTAAAGGGATTTACCACCAAAGTAAGACAACTCATCATAAGAAACGGTGAGCTGAAGAAAGAGAATGGTGAACTCGCTGCAGTAGCAAAAAAGCGTGAGGCAGAGATAACCGAACTAAAACAAGAACTAGAAGCTCAGAAAAAACAATATGACGCACTGATGATGGCTAAGATGATAAACATCACCGACGGTGACATCGAGGCTACACGCAGGCGCATACAGAAACTGATAAGAAGCGTAAATAAGTGCATCATGCTCCTCAACGGAAACGAGGAACAGGGAAGCAAATAACCCTTCAGCAATCATGAACGGACAAACTGAGAAACAACATATCACTCTCCATATCTATGACACCGACATCGCTACTAATGTTCCAAAGGAGCAGGAGGAGCTGTATCGTCAGGCTGGCAAACTGATAAACGAGAGACTGAATGCATATTTCAACGCTTTCAAGGGCAAAAAGGCTGACAAGGAGATAATGTATTTTGCCATGATAGATATAGCACTGAAATATGTCAAGGAGGTGAAGCGCAATGACGTGGCACCCGTTGCTGATATTCTCGAGAAACTGTCCTCAGAAATTGCTGAGGCGCTGAAGTAATCGGGCGGGAATATTAACAACACATTATTATTATATATAACTAACATGGTAGAAGCTATAATAGCCATTGCCGGACTTGTCGTAGGATGCGTCATCGGCTACTTGATATTCAGATACGTTATCAAGGGCAAATACAACGAGATGGTGGCTAATGCCGAAAAGGCGGCCGAAGTCTTAAAGGAAAAGAAACTCCTGGAGGTAAAGGAGAAGTTTATCAATAAGAAGAGCGAACTGGAGCGCGAGGTGCAACAGCGCAACCAGCGCATACAGCAGACAGAGAACAAGCTGAAGCAGCGCGAGATATCCATCAACCAGCGTCAGGAAGACATAGCACGCAAGCGTCAGGATATAGAGCAGCAGCAGCAGCGCATAGAAAACGAGAAGAAACTCCTCGCACTCAAGGAACAGGAACTCTCCGAGATGCAGATGAAGGAGAGAGAGAAACTGGAACAGCTCTCAGGACTCTCTGCAGACGAGGCAAAGGCAAGACTGGTGGAAAGCCTGAAGGACGAGGCAAGGACCGATGCACAGAGCTACATCAACGAGATAATGGACGAGGCTAAAATCAATGCCAACAACGAGGCAAAGAAGATAGTCATCAAGACCATACAGAGAGTAGCCACCGAGACGGCTGTAGAGAACTCCGTATCCGTATTCCACATAGACAACGATGAGGTGAAGGGTCGCATCATAGGCCGCGAGGGCAGAAACATACGTGCCCTGGAAGCTGCCTGCGGTGTGGAAATCGTGGTGGATGACACGCCAGAGGCTATCGTCATCTCTGCATTCGACCCCATAAGGAGAGAGACCTGCCGACTGGCTCTGCACCAACTGGTGACCGACGGCCGAATACACCCGGCACGTATCGAGGAGGTAGTGGCAAAGGTGAAGAAACAGCTCAACGAAGAGGTGATAGAGACCGGTAAGCGTACCACGATAGACCTCGGCATACACGGACTGCACCCAGAACTGGTGCGCATCGTGGGTAAGATGAAGTACCGTTCGTCATACGGTCAGAACCTCCTGCAGCACGCCAGAGAAACAGCAAACCTCTGCGCTGTGATGGCTGCCGAACTGGGACTGAACCCAAAGAAGGCGAAGAGAGCCGGACTCCTGCACGATATAGGCAAGGTGCCCGACGAGGACCTCGAACTGCCACACGCACTCTATGGTGCCCGCATAGCAGAGAAGTACAAGGAGAAGCCCGAAATATGCAATGCCATCGGCGCTCACCACGACGAGATGGAGATGACCTCCCTACTCGCCCCTATCGTACAGGTATGTGATGCCATCTCTGGTGCACGTCCAGGAGCACGCCGCGAGATAGTAGAGGCATACATCAAGAGACTGAATGACCTGGAGGCTATAGCAATGTCTTATCCAGGCGTGACAAAGACCTACGCAATACAGGCTGGCCGCGAACTGCGCGTCATCGTAGGTGCAGACAAGATAACAGATGCAGAGATAGAAACTCTCTCCAACAACATAGCTACACGCATACAGAACGAAATGACCTATCCTGGTCAGGTGAAGATAACCGTCATCAGAGAGACGCGTTCTGTAGCTTACGCGAAATAAATAATCCCCGCTCAACCGAGCGGGGATTATTTTTGTATATAGTTCTCAAAGATTACTCTCCGAGTACTGCTGCTACACCTGGCAGAGTCTTACCCTCGATAGCCTCAAGGAGAGCACCACCACCGGTAGAGATGTAAGAAACCTTGTCAGCGAGACCGAACTTATTGACGCAAGCTACAGAGTCACCACCACCGATGAGAGAGAAAGCACCCTCAGCAGTTGCCTTAGCAACAGCATCACCGATAGCACGTGAACCAGCGCAGAAGTTGTCGAACTCAAAGACACCAGCAGGACCGTTCCACAGAATGGTCTTAGCACCCTCAAGAGCCTTGGCAAAGAGTTCACGAGACTTAGGACCTGCATCCATACCCTCTACATCGTCAGGAATATCGGTTACAGGAACGATAGTCTGATGAGCGTCGTTAGAGAAGTCGTCACCAGTAACACAGTCAACAGGCAGAACGAGTTCTACGCCATTCTCCTTAGCCATCTTCTCTACGTTGAGAGCTACGTCGAGCTTGTCGAGCTCTACGATAGACTTACCGATGTTGCCGCCATGAGCCTTAGAGAAGGTGTATGTCATACCACCGCAGAGGATGAGACGGTCAACCTTGCCGAGAAGATTCTCGATGATGCCAATCTTGGAAGATACCTTAGAACCACCCATGATAGCCACGAAAGGACGCTTGATATTGCTGAGCACATTATCAACAGCAGCAACCTCCTTCTCCATCAGGAGACCGAGCATCTTATTGTCCTGATCAAAGTAGTCAGCGATGACAGCAGTAGAAGCATGCTTGCGGTGTGCTGTACCGAAGGCATCCATCACCCAGCAGTCAGCGTAAGAAGCGAGCTTCTTGGCAAACTCCTTCTGGCTTGCCTTCATAGCCTTCTTAGCCTCTTCGTAAGCAGGATCCTCCTTGTCGATACCTACTGGCTTGCCCTCCTCTTCAGCGTAGAAACGGAGGTTCTCAAGCATCAGCACCTCACCTGGCTTCAGAGCAGCAGCCTGAGCGTCAGCCTTCTGACAGTCGTCACAGAACTGTACCGGAACACCAAGAGCCTGAGACACTGCGTCAACAATCTGAGAGAGTGACATTTCTGCCTTCACCTTGCCTTTGGCTTGCCCATGTGAGACATGATGATAAGCGAACCACCCTTCTCAAGAATCAGCTTGAGAGTAGGCATAGCGCCGTTGATACGAGTGTAGTCAGTGATTTTGCCATCCTGGATAGGCACATTGAAATCTACACGAACAATTGCCTTCTTACCAGCAAAATTGTAATCTGAAATTTTCATACTTTGAACTTTAAACTTTATACTTTATACTATTATTCTCCAAGTACTGCAGCTACACCTGGCAGAGTCTTACCCTCGATAGCCTCAAGGAGAGCACCACCACCAGTAGAGATATAAGACACCTGCTCAGACATACCGAACTTATTGATACAAGCCACGGAGTCACCACCACCGATGAGGGAGAAGGCACCATGCTTGGTAGCCTTGGCAATTGCCTTGGCGATGGCACGAGAACCCTTGGCGAAGTTATTGAACTCGAAAACACCAGCAGGGCCGTTCCACAGGATAGTCTTGGCACCCTGGATAGCCTCAGCAAACTGCTTCTGGCTCTCAGGACCTGCATCAAGACCCATATAGCCATCAGGCACGTCGTTAGCAGGACAAACGACAGTATTGCACTTATTGTCAAAAGCATCGCCAGCCACACAGTCTGTACCCAGCACGAGATTGACACCCTTCTGCTTAGCCTTCTCCAGAATAGAGAGAGCAAGGTCGAGTTGCTCATCCTCACAGAGAGAATTGCCTACCTTGCCACCCATAGCCTTAGCGAAGGTGAAGGTCATACCACCACAGAGGATGAGATTATCAACCTTGTCCATGAGGTTCTCGATGATGCCAATCTTGGTAGAAACCTTGGAGCCACCCATGATAGCAGTGAACGGATGCTTGATGTCGCCCAGAATCTTCTCTACGGCTCTCACCTCCTTCTCCATCAGGAAGCCGAGCATCTTATGGTCTGCATCAAAATAGTCTGCTATCAAGGCTGTAGAAGCGTGCTTACGGTGAGCAGTACCAAAGGCATCGTTCACGTAGCAGTCAGCGTATGACGCCAAGGTCTTAGCCAACTTCTTCTGACGCTCCTTCAGGTCTTTCTCGGCAGCCTCGTACTCAGGAGTACCCTTCTTCATCTTAGGCAGATTGGCATCACCAGATGGCTTACCCTCTTCCTCTGCATAGAAACGGAGATTCTCCAATAGCAGAACCTCACCAGGCTGGAGGGCCTCAGCATCTGCTGCGGCACGAGCACAGTCAGAGCAGAAGAGCACATTACGACCCAGACGAGCTGATACAATATCCTTAATCTGCGAAAGCGACAGACGGGCACGCACCTGTCCCTTTGGCTTACCCATGTGGGACATGATAATCAGCGCACCGCCGTTATCGAGAATATACTTCAGAGTAGGCATGGCACCACGGATACGAGTGGTATCCGTAATCTTACCATTTTCATCCAACGGAACATTGAAATCTACACGAACGATAGCTTTCTTTCCCTCAAAATCATAATCGTGAATGTTCATCTTTTTACCTTTTATATTTTAAGACACTGCAAAAGTACTACTTTTTTCCTAAAAACTTACACTTTTCTTATCAAAACGTTGCACAACTTGACAAAAATCAGTACTTTTGCATAAAATTTTCTCACTATGATAAATTATGACCTAAAGTTGATAAAAGCCATCATATTTGACGTAGATGGTGTATTGTCAATGAGTACCATACAGATGAGTCCCAGCGGATTGCCCGTGAGAACCGTCAACATCAAGGATGGCTACGCCATACAGTTGGCTATCAAGATGGGGCTGAAGCTGGCAATCATCTCCGGTGGCACGGACAAAGGCGTGGAGGAGCGCTATCGCAAACTGGGCATGAAGGACATCTTCATGTCATGCAACACGAAGATACCGACATTCGAGCAGTACCTGAAGGATAACGACCTCGCTGCAGAAAACGTAATATACATGGGTGACGATATCCCTGACTACGAGATAATGCAAAAGGCAGGCTGCACCTGCTGTCCCCAAGATGCATGTACAGACATCAAGGCTATCTCAACCTATGTAAGTCCATATAACGGCGGCGAGGGATGTGCTCGTGACGTCATCGAACAAGTACTAAAGGTCAACGGCCTCTGGCTGTCGTCAGCCAAAGCATTTGGATGGTAAATATGATACACGAATATAAAGACAGAGTGCGCGACTACGAGTGCGACATTCAGGGTATAGTAAACAACGCCAACTACCAGCACTATCTGGAGCATGCCAGACACATGTTTCTGAGAAGCAAAGAATTGAGTTTCTCCGAACTGCATGACCAGGGCATAGACTGCGTGGTATCCCGTATAGACCTCAGATACAAATACCCTCTGAAGGGCATGGATGAGTTTATCGTGCGTACTACCTTGCAAAAGGAAGGACTGCGATACGTCTTCCTGCAAGACATATACCGTGCAGCAGACGAAAAACTATGCCTGAAAGGCAAGGTGGAAGTGGTGTGCCTGGTAAACGGCAAACTGGGCGACAGTGACTATCTAATGGAAAGACTGAAGGATGCTTAAACTAAAAGAACTATACACACAATGGAAGGGTGTTGAACCTGCCCGAATGGAGAAACTACCAGGAGCTGGCAGCAATCGTGAGTATTACCGTATGGCTGACGAAAAGGGGCATACTGTGATAGGTTGCATAGGAACATCGTCAGAGGAAAATCATGCCTTTCTCGGCATAGCACGCCACTTCACAAAGCGAAAACTACCTGTACCGAAAGTGCTGGCACAGTCGGAGGATGAGATGTGCTACATACAGCAGGACCTGGGAGACCACACTCTCTTCGAGGCTATCAAGGGTGGCCGTGATGCTGGCGGACGATATACCCTGAAGGAGAAAGAACTGCTGAAAAAGACCATCCGCGAATTACCAAACATACAAGTGCGTGGTGCTCGCGGCCTGGATTTCTCCATCTGTTATCCTCAGCCAGAATTTGATCAGGAGAACGTACTCTTCGACCTCAATTACTTCAAATACTGTTTCCTGAAAGCTACTGGTCTGGACTTCCACGAACTGAAGTTGGAAGCCAGTTTCAAACTCTTAGCTAAAGATTTAACGCAAGACTCTAATTCACTCACTACCAACTGCTTTTTGTATCGAGACTTCCAAGCCCGCAATGTAATGTTGGTAAAGAATGCAGCTGGCGAGGAAAATCCATATTTCATTGATTTTCAGGGTGGCAGAAAGGGACCTTACTATTATGACGTGGCATCATTCCTTTGGCAGGCTTCGGCTCGCTATAGTCAGAGTCTGCGACAGGAACTGATAGAAGAATACTACAAGTCACTGAGTCTATATACAGAGGTTCCGCCATTTAAGCGTTTCTGCGACCGTCTGCAATACTTCGTGCTGTTCCGTACACTGCAAGTACTGGGAGCATACGGATTCAGGGGGTATTTTGAACGTAAGGCGCACTTCATACAGAGCATACCACCAGCAATAGAGAATCTGCGTCAACTTCTCAAAGACAATGACTTCCCCTACCCTTATCTGGTGGGAGTTCTGAAACGTCTGACGGAGCTACCACAGTTTGCCCCCAAACCCGTAGAACCTGCTCAGCGAAAGGATGGTTTCAAGACCACAGACATCAATCCATACGATGCCAACCCTTCCGATGGTAAAGCCACATTCTCTAAGTATGACGGCAAGGGACCATTGGTGGTGAAGGTGTATAGTTTCTCTTTCCACAAGGGTATCCCTGCTGACGACTCAGGCAACGGTGGAGGTTACGTCTTCGATTGTCGAAGCACACATAACCCCGGACGATATGAGCCATACAAACAACTCACCGGCCTCGACGAACCAGTCATTCGTTTCCTTGAAGACGATGGTGAGATACTCACATTCCTCGAGTCCGTCTATAAACTTGCTGATGCTCATGTGAGCAGATATATCCAGCGTGGCTTTACATCGCTGATGTTCTCCTTCGGTTGTACTGGCGGCCAGCATCGCTCTGTGTATTCTGCACAACATCTTGCAGAACATATTCACAAGAAGTTCGGAGTAGAGGTACGCCTGGAACATCGTGAACAGAATATCAAGCAACAGTTCAATGCTGAAGTTCGTTAAAAACTGGACACTCCCTATAAGCATGATTTGTGGCATCCTCGCCTATTTCCTGGGCAGGGAGGTTCCTTTGTCAGCAGAGACAAGGTTGGGCGTGCTCCACTTTGTCGAGGTACTGCAACCACTTCTGCTCTTCGTGATGCTCTTCATAGCATTCTGCAAGGTGAAACCCACTGACATGCGTCCCCACCGCTGGCATCTTTGGCTTCTCTTGACACAGTGCGGACTGTTTGTTCTCTGTACGGTACTACCCTTTAACCATGCCACCGAAGCTTTTATGCTGGCTATAATCTGTCCTACGGCTACAGCATGTGCCGTAGTGACTCAGAAACTCGGAGGTGACTCTGCTGCCACCACCACATACACCATACTTATCAGTCTGGCAGTAGCCATCATAGTACCTATTTTCCTCCCTGTACATTCCTTCCTCACCATCCTGCAGAAGGTATTTCCGCTTCTCATGTTCCCTTTGTTTCTGGCTTGGGGAGTAAGGTATTTCTTGCCAAAAGTGCACGCAAAGATACTATCCGTCAAGGATTTGGCATTCTACCTGTGGGCAGTAGCACTGGCTCTGGCAATAGCCATCACGTGCAGAGCTCTCGTACACAGCCATGAGAGCATCACTATCATTCTCACTGTCGCCGTTGCCACACTCGCAGCCTGCATCTTTCAGTTCAGTTTCGGTTGGTGGGTTGGCAAGCACTATGGCATGCGTTTAGAAGCTGGTCAGGCTATGGGACAGAAAAACACCATTTTCATTATTTGGCTGGGTTACACATTCCTTAGTCCTGTCTCAGCCACAGCAGGTGGTTTCTACTCTATATGGCACAATGTAATAAACTCATGGCAACTGTATCAGAAACGTAAGAAGGGATAATTCTTCGTTTTGCATAAAAATTGTTTGTGTAATAAAAAAAAATATAGTACCTTTGCATCGTAAAAAACAAACAGGATTGGAATTATGAAAAAAATACTTCTCTTTTTCGGAGTTCTGGCATGTGCATTTATGTTTACTGGATGCACCTTGACGAAACACCTCGTATATTTCAAAAATATTGACACAGTAAATCTTGCAAAGGGTGAAATGAGACCCAAAATCAAGATTAAGCCCAATGACGAGTTGACTATCAATGTTACCTCCGTCACTCCAGAGGCTGCTGCACCTTTCAACTTCAATGCCACTTCTGTAAACGGCGGTTCGTACGCAGGTACAGCTGGTTCCATCTACACATATATCGTGGACAAAGATGGCATGATAAACTTCCCTGTACTGGGCAAGATAAAGGTGCAGGGTAAGACGCGTCCTGAACTGGAGGACTACCTGACAGAACAAATCCAGCCATACTTCACTGAGAACGAGAAACCTGTTGTCAAGGTGCGTATCTCCAACTTCAAAGTGACGGTAATCGGTGCTATTGGAACAAACGTTATCACGGTAGATAATGAGCGCATGAGCATCATCGAGTGTATCGCTCGATGCGGCGACCTGAATATTTACGGCAAGCGCCCCAACATATTGCTGATTCGTGAGAACGAAAAGGGTGAGAAAATAACTGCGCGTTTCAATATCAATGACGCCAACATACTCAACTCACCGTACTACTTCCTTGAACAGAATGACATCATATACGTGGAGCCTCACAAGATTCAGGCCAGAAGTGCAGACTTGAATGCTAACCTGTTCTGGACACAGATTGTGAGTGCTACGGTATCACTCGCCGCGATGGTGATAGCAATAACTAAATGGTAAAAGATTATGTGTGGAATTGTAGGATACATAGGCACTAAGCAGGCTTATCCCATACTGATAAAGGGACTGAAGCGTCTGGAGTATCGTGGATATGACTCTGCAGGTTGTGCTCTCATCTCAGAGACGGATGGTTCTCTGAATGTATATAAGGCAAAGGGTAAGGTCTCTGATTTGGAGAATGTCGCCCAAACCAAAGATATCACTGGCACTATCGGTATAGCACACACTCGATGGGCTACGCACGGTGTACCAAGTGAGGTAAATGCTCATCCACATGTCAGCCAGTCAGGTAATCTTACACTGGTGCACAATGGTATAATAGAGAATTATGCCACACTGCGTGATCAGCTCAAGCAGCGCGGCTACGATTTCAAGAGTGAGACTGACACCGAGGTACTCGTACAACTCATAGAGTATGTTATGGTGACCAATGATGTTGATCTGCCAACAGCCGTTCGTGGTGCTCTCAATCAGGTGTTTGGCGCTTATGCCATTGCTGTGATAGACGCAAGAAACCCAAATGTACTAGTGGCAGCCCGCAAATCTTCTCCCCTTGCTGTCGGCGTAGTAAAGGATAATTCTGAATACTTCCTGGCTTCTGACGCAAGTCCTATAGCTGAATATACTAACCAAATCGTCTATCTCAACGATGAGGAAATGGTGGTGTTGGAGAAAGGCAAGGAACTGAAGGTCTATAAGTTGACCGGTGAAGAGACCAATGCCGAGATAAAAGAGGTAAACGTGGATCTCTCCATGCTCGACCACGATGGCTTCCCGCATTTCATGCTCAAAGAGATATTCGACCAACCCAACGTTCTGATGGACTGTATGCGCGGTCGTGTTGTGGAAGCCCCCTACTCTCACAACCCACAGGTAATTCTCTCAGCTGTCACCAATCACAGGCGCGAACTATTGCAGGCAAAACGCATTGTGATAGTATCTTGTGGCACTTCATGGCATGCAGGACTGATAGGCAAACAGATGATAGAGCACTTCTGTCGCATCCCTGTAGAGGTAGCGTATGCTTCAGAGTTCCGCTATTCTGACCCTGTGATAGGCCATGACGACGTCGTGATGGCAATAAGTCAGTCTGGTGAGACAGCAGATACTCTGGCAGCCATACAATTAGCCAAAGAACGCGGTGCTATGATATTCGGCATCGTGAATGGTGTAGGTTCAAGCATAGCTCGCGAATCAGACACTGGCACATATATCCATGTAGGTCCTGAGATTGGTGTTGCATCTACCAAAGCTTTCACTGGTCAGGTCACCGTATTGGTAATGCTCGCCCTCGCTCTTGGTATGGCAAAGGGTACTGTGGAACAGGATGAGTACGAAAATACCATCAAAGAACTTCTTGCCATACCTGATAAAATCAAGAAAGTCCTTGCACAGAACGACAAGATAAAACAGATGGCATCAAAGTTTACCTATGCCAAGAACTTCCTCTATCTGGGACGTGGATGGAACTATCCCGTAGCACTTGAAGGCGCCCTCAAACTCAAAGAAATCAGCTATATACACGCTGAGGGCTATCCTGCCGCAGAGATGAAACATGGTCCTATCGCACTCGTGGATGAGGAGATGCCTGTAGTCTTTATCGCTACGCACCACAAACTCTACCGCAAGATAATATCCAACATGCAGGAGGTCATCTCACGCCACGGCAGGATAATGGCTATTGTGACCGAGGGTGACGAGGACGTCAAGAATATGGTAGAAGAGACCATAGAGGTTCCTGAGACCATTGCTTGTCTTGCTCCACTGCTCAGCGTGATTCCTCTACAGTTGCTCTCCTATCATGTGGCTGTGGCAAAGGGACTTAACGTAGATCAGCCACGCAATCTGGCAAAATCAGTAACAGTAGAATAACAGATAATTATGCAGAATATATTTCGTGGTTTGGGCATAGCCCTCGTAACGCCCTTCAATGAGGATGGAAGCATTGACTTCGACACCCTCGGTAATGTAATAGAATATCAATTATCCAATGATGCCGACTTTCTCTGCATCCTGGCTACTACAGGTGAGACACCTTGCCTGTCCAGTGAGGAGCACTATAAGGTAAAACAGTTTATCGTCAAGCAGGTCGCTGGTCGTGTACCTCTGCTCATGGGATGTGGCGGCAATAACACCGCTGCCGTAGTGGAGATGTGCAAGACCTATGACATGAGCGGTATTGACGGTTTGCTCTCCGTGTGTCCTTATTATAATAAGCCATCTCAGGAAGGCCTCTATCAGCACTTCAAGGCTATCGCCAATGCCACGACGCTCCCTGTAGTACTGTATAATGTGCCTGGTCGCACGGGTATCAATCTCAAACCCGAAACCACATGCCGTCTGGCTAATGACTGCAAAAATATCGTAGCCATCAAGGAGGCTTCCGGCTCCATCGAACAGGTGGATGAGATTATCAAGAATAAACCAAAAGACTTTGAGGTTCTTTCTGGCGATGATGCCATCACGTTCCACATGATTGCCACTGGTGCTGTGGGAGTTATCTCTGTTATCGGCAATGCTCTGCCAAAGGAATTTTCTCGCATGATACGCCTGGAGTTCAGAGGCGAATATGCTGCTGCACAGAAGATTCACCACAAATTCACAGAACTATACAGCCTGCTCTTCGTTGATGGTAATCCCGCTGGTGTAAAGGCACTGATGAGCGAGATGGGACTTCTGAAGAATGTACTCCGTCTGCCACTTGTTCCTACCCGACTTACAACACTACAGAAAATATCAGCTGTCCTTAAAGAGTTAAAGCTCTAATGGTCAACCTTGAGATAATGACGTTCATCGAGCGCAATGTATTACCCAGATACGCTGCGTTCGATGTTGCGCATAATATGGAGCATGTCTCTCGCGTTATCAAGGCATCAATAAAACTTGCTGAGACACTGGGAGCCGACGTTGACATGTCCTATGTCATAGCTGCCTATCATGACCTCGGACTCGAAGGACCGCGAGCCATACATCATATTACATCAGGCAAAATACTGAAGGCTGACAAGAGACTCGAGAAGTGGTTCTCACCACAACAGATAGAAATCATGAAAGAGGCGGTGGAGGATCACAGAGCCAGTTCGTCACGTGCCCCTCGCAGCATCTACGGCAAGATTGTGGCTGAGGCCGACCGCGACCTAAATCCTGATACTGTCTTCCAGCGCACTGTGCAGTTTGGCAAGGAGCACTATCCCGATATGTCACACGAAGAACACTGGAAGCGCTTTGTGGAGCACATGGAACAGAAGTACTCCGATGCAGGCTACATTAAACTATGGATTCATGGTTCGGAAAATGAGAAAAATCTAATCACCTTGCGCAATATCATAAAAGACAAAGAGAAATTAAGGGACGTTTTCGAAAAATTTTATGCAGATAATTGATATAAATGCAAATAAAAACAAGCCTAAGGCGTGGTTCCTGGCAGCTCGTCCGAAAACACTCTCCGGAGCCGCTGTTCCCGTGATGATTGGTGGCTCATACGCCTGGCATTTAGTACAGGATGTTACAAAGATGGAATGGATAGCTCTCCTTTTGTGCTTTCTCTTCGCATTTATCATGCAGATAGATGCCAATTTCATCAATGACTACTACGACTGCGTGCGTGGCAGGGATAATCAGGAACGACTGGGTCCTGAGCGTGCTTGCCAACAGGGTTGGGTAACCCTTAGTGCTATGCGCAAAGCCATTGCCCTCACTACCATTCTGGCTTGTCTCGTAGGCTTGCCCTTAGTGCTATACGGGGGATGGCAATTGGTGATAGTAGGTCTTGCCTGCGTCATCTTCTGTTTCCTATACACCGTCTGCCTGGCTCAGTTGGGCATGGGCGATGTCCTCGTTCTGCTGTTTTTCGGTATCATACCCACCGTCTGCACTACCTACGTCACAGTTCACAGTTCACAGTTCACAGTTCACAGTTTACCTTGGAGTCTTGGCATAGCTACTGGCATGGTGATAGATTGCCTGCTTTTAGTAAACAACTATCGTGACATTGATAATGACAAGCACTCTGGCAAACGAACTTTGGTAGTTTTGATAGGAAAAAAATGGACGGAATATCTCTACATGATGCTCACTCCCGTGGCACTCGTTATTGTTTTGCTGGAGTTTGGCTTCTCCAACACGAATATTCTGCTCTGCTTCATTGTTTATTTTCTGCACATAAACACGTGGAACAAGATGAAACGTATAGAAAAAGGGCGTGAACTAAACAAAGTCCTGGGGCTTACGGCACGCAATATTTTTATCTATGGCGTAGTAACTTCCATTATTATCCTCGGAATATAACACAAAGTAAAGAAAAGGCATGTTTTTATGCACAAAATGTCAAAAATGCGCAGAAAGTTTTGTGCATGTCGTAAAAATTTAGTAACTTTGCAGATTATAAAAGAAAACATTAGAAACTTTCAAATTATAACAAAAACAGACTAATGAAAAAGTACAATTTCAACGCAGGTCCATCAATCCTCCCACGCGAGGTAATTGAGCAGACAGCAGCAGCATGTCTCGATTTTGAGAATTCAGGACTTTCTCTTATGGAAATCAGTCACCGTGCAAAGAACTTCCAGCCCGTTGTTGACGAGGCAGAGGCTCTGATGAAGGAGCTCCTCGACATTCCAGAGGGCTACAAGACTATCTTCCTCGGTGGTGGTGCATCACTTGAGTTCTGCATGATTCCTTACAACTTCCTCGAGAAGAAGGCTGCATACCTCAATACTGGTGTTTGGGCTACAAAGGCTGAGAAGGAAGCTAAGCTCTTCGGTGAAGTAGTAGAAATCGCTTCATCAGCAGACAAGAACTTCACATACATCCCACAGGGCTACACTATCCCTACAGATGCTGACTACCTGCACATCACTACCAACAACACTATCTATGGTACAGAGATGCGCTATGACATCGACTCTCCTATTCCACTGATTGCCGACATGTCTTCTGACTTCCTCTCTCGTCCTATCGATGTTAGCAAGTACGCTCTCATCTATGGTGGTGCACAGAAGAACCTCGCTATGGCTGGTGTTACATTCGCCATCGTGAAGGAAGATGCTCTGGGCAAGGTATCACGTCAGATTCCTACCATGCTCGACTATCGCACTCACGTGAAGAAGGGTTCTATGTTCAACACTCCTCCAGTAGTGCCTATCTACTCAGCACTGATGAACCTCCGCTACATCAAGGCTCACGGTGGCGTAGAGGCTATGGACAAACTGGCTAAGCAGCGTGCAGAGATTGTTTACGGCGAGATAGACCGCAACAAGCTCTTCGTAGGAACTGCTGAGGAGGCAAGCCGCTCACTGATGAACCTCACCTTCGTACTCAAGCCAGAGTACCAGGATCTCCAGGATGAGTTCATGGCATTCGCTACTTCTAAGGGCATGGTAGGCGTTAAGGGTCACCGCGACGTTGGTGGTTTCCGCGCTTCTTGCTACAACGCAATGTCTATCGAAGGCTGTGAGGCTCTCGTAGCTTGTATGAAGGAATTTGAGGCAATGCACTAAACCTAGGAACTTAGAAACTTAGAAACTTAAAAGAATATGGCAAAAGTATTGATAGCAACAGAGAAGCCTTTTGCAGCGCCCGCTGTTGCAGGAATTAAAGAGATAATCGAGAAGGCAGGTTTCGAACTTGCCCTTCTCGAGAAATATACAGAGAAGTCTCAGCTGCTCGCAGCAGTAGCTGACGTTGACGCTATCATCATCCGTTCTGACAAGATTGACGCTGAGGTGATGGACGCTGCCAAGAACCTCAAGATTGTTGTTCGTGCAGGTGCAGGTTACGACAATGTTGACCTTGAGGCTGCTACAGCACGCAACATCGTGGTAATGAATACTCCTGGTCAGAATGCCAATGCGGTAGCAGAACTCGTACTTGGTCTGCTCGTATATGCTGTTCGCAATTTCTACAACGGCAAGGCAGGCAGCGAGCTGATGGGCAAGACACTGGGTATCCTCGCCTTCGGCAATGTAGGTCGCAACGTGGCTCGCATCGCTAAGGGCTTTGGCATGGACGTATGCGCTTACGACGCTTACTGCCCTGCTGACGTCATCGAGGCTGCCGGTGTGAAGGCTGTAGCTTCTCAGGCTGAGCTCTTCAAGGTGTCTGACATCGTTTCACTCCACATCCCTGCTACAGCAGAGACAAAGCAGTCTATCAACTACGACCTGTGCTCTACGATGAAGAAGGGTGCTATCCTTATCAACAGTGCACGTAAGGAAGTTATCGACGAGGCTGGTCTCATCAAACTGATGGCAGAGCGTGAGGACCTGAAGTACATCACCGACATCAAGCCAGATGCTGATGCTGACTTCGCTAAGTTTGAAGGTCGCTACTTCGCTACACCAAAGAAGATGGGTGCTCAGACAGCAGAGGCTAACACCAACGCTGGTCTTGCTGCTGCCAACCAGATTGTCGGCTTCATCAAGGAAGGCATCACAAAGTTCCAGGTTAATAAGTAATCCACTTTCAACCTAAAAATACTATGGCAAAGATTAAACCATTCAAAGGCATCCACCCTCCAAAGGATTTGGTAGAGCAGGTAGAGTCTCGCCCTTATGACGTGCTCGATTCAGAAGAGGCACGCGCAGAGGCTGGCGACAACGAGAAGTCACTCTATCACATCATCAAGCCTGAGATAAACTTTGAGCCTGGCACCTCCGAGTATGACCCCAAGGTATATACCGAGGCTGCGCGCCAGTTCCAGATGTTTCAGGACAAGGGGTGGCTCGTACAGGACGACAAGGAACAGTACTACATCTATGCGCAGACATCCAGTCTGCCAGCCAACGGTGGCAAGGAAAAGACACAGTATGGCCTTGTAGTATGTGCTTACTCTGGCGACTACGAGAAGGGTATCATCAAGAAGCATGAGCTCACTCGTCGTGACAAGGAGGAAGACCGCATGAAGCACGTGCGCGTGAACAATGCCAATATAGAGCCTGTATTCTTTGCCTATCCTGATAATGCCACGCTCGACTCTCTCATCATGAAGTATGCTGCCGGCAAGCCAGAGTACGACTTCATAGCACCTATCGACGGTTTCCGTCATCAGCTATGGATTATCTCTGACGATGCTGACATCCAGACTATCACAGAGGAGTTTGGCAAGATGCCTGCACTCTACATCGCTGATGGCCATCATCGCTCTGCAGCAGCTGCTCTCGTAGGAACTGAGAAGGCGAAGAACAACCCTAATCACCGTGGTGATGAGGAGTACAATTTCTTCATGGCTGTTTGTTTCCAGGCTAGCCAGCTGACTATCCTCGACTACAACCGCGTAGTGAAGGACCTCAATGGCAACACCTCGGAGCAGTTCCTTGAGAAACTCGCTCAGAACTTCACTGTGGAGAAGAAAGGCAAGGAGGAGTATCGCCCTGCTAAGCCTCACCAGTTCTCACTCTACCTCGATGGCGAGTGGTACTGTCTGGATGCTAAGCCTGGCACTTACGACGAGAATGACCCTATCGGCGTCCTCGATGTGGATATCTCCTCACGTCTCATCCTTCAGGACATCCTTGAGATAGGTGACCTCCGCTCTTCTCAGCGCATAGACTTCGTAGGAGGTCTGCGTGGTCTGGGTGAACTGAAGCGTCGTGTGGACAGCGGTGAGATGCGCATGGCACTGGCTCTCTATCCCGTCAGCATGCAGCAGATCATGGACATTGCCGACTCAGGCAAGATAATGCCTCCGAAGGCTACATGGTTTGAACCTAAGTTGCGCTCAGGACTCATCATCCACAAGCTTGACTGATGGCATCACACAATGAATTAGGAAAATGGGGCGAATGTATTGCAGCTGAATACCTTAGGGAGAAAGGCTGGTACATTCGCCACTTAGATTGGCACGACAGGCACAAGGACCTTGACATCGTGGCGATAGACGGCGATATGACTACACTGCTCGTAGCGGAAGTCAAGACAAGAAGTTCCAGTGTATGGGGCGAACCAGATGAATCAATAGACCTCGAAAAGAAGAGCAATATACTCAGGGCAACGGCTAAATACCAGCGCCTGTACCGTCTGGAGAATCTGAATCTCAGATACGACACCATATCGGTAGTCGGCACACCAGATACGGAGCACACCATCACCCACAAGGAAAATGTAATGGATGTCGCCGATTCCTTCCAGTACAAAGAACAAAGACGCAAAAGAGCATATTACAAGAAAAAACCAGGAACATGGTAACAAGCACTATCATAGCAGTACTTACAGTGGCAGAGTTGTTTATCTCCATGCCAGACTCTGTCCTACCCTACATCAGTCAGCAGCAACGTAAGGAAATCGTAGAACTGAAGAAGATGGAGCCTGACAGTATCGCTTCCTACAATACACCACTGGGAGAAGTCAGGATGACTCGCATGACTGACGAGATACTTACTCTCCAGCTCTCCGAACACAATGTCATGGAACTTGGCATACTCAGCCCTGACACCATCATGCTCATCAAGACATACGGGGCACCTGCTCAGGAAAGCACCTGCTATACCTATACCACCGACTGGAAACTAGTAAACACATCACTGAATGAATTTACAAAAGTTTCATTCGGAGATTCACCCAAAGTTTTACTACGGGAGATGACATCCCCCGTACGCTTCAGAGAGGAAGAAAGCAAGTAAACTGTAAAGAGATGTAAATTACCCGCTCTTTTTCCTTAATAAAAGCAAAATTGAGGAATATCAAAGAAAATTTTCAATATATCATTACCGATTTATGAAAAAATACATTACCTTTGCATTGTGTTTTTCATGGTATTAGATTATTAAGGTTTTACAGAGTTGATTGTCGTGAGACAATCAATTCTTTTTTTAAGCAAGAATTATGACAAGAAAAAATACATTATACAGCATACTCACGACACTGTTTCTCTTCATCAGTGTCAGTATATTTGCACAGCCAGACAGTCTCGCAGTGGGTGACAGCATCATGCTTGATGATGCCGCTCTGGAGCTCAGTGACACGCTTACCGTCGATGCGCTGGCTGAAGGTGGCGCTTACACCCAACTCAAGAACAAGTTTCTGGAGGGCGGAGCAGGTTTCATGTCTTTGGTAGCGCTTTGTCTCATTGTGGGACTTGCCTTCTGCATAGAGCGCATCATCTATCTCAGCCTGTCGGAGATTAACGCCAAGAAATTCATGTCTGACGTAGAGAAGAAACTGGAAACCGAAGGTGTCGAGAGCGCCAAGACTCTCTGTCGCAACACCCGTGGTCCCGTTGCCTCTATCTGCTATCAGGGACTCCTCCATATAAAAGAGAAGACTGAAGACATCGAGCGCTCCGTATCATCATACGCATCAGTGCAGGTAGGCAATATGGAGAAAGGCTGCTCATGGATAACGCTGTGCATCGCTATGGCTCCGTCACTGGGATTCCTCGGTACCGTGATAGGCATGGTTATGGCATTCGACAATATCGAGACAGCTGGCGACATCAGCCCTACCATCGTGGCAGCAGGTATGAAGGTGGCACTTATTACCACTATATTCGGTATCATAACGGCACTCATACTGCAACTCTTCTACAACTACATACTCTCCAAGATAGAACACCTGACAGCTCAGATGGAAGAGAGCGCCATCTCACTCATGGACATTTTTGCTAAATGGAAGAATTCGTAACCATCATAGTAGTCTGCATATCGCTGCTCGTCCTGACATGCGCCCTGCTGCTGAGCTTCTGGTCAGTCTGGCACTCACTGAAGGTCAACAGGCGCAAGACCGTAGAGAACGGCGTGCCTGTAGGCATCATCGGATGGAGTACCTTCCTGGCATTGCTGCTCGTCAGCATTCCCACCATCCTCATATTCTCCTTCACCGACGGCATCCTGATAACGGCAGGAGTCTCCATGGCAGCAGCAATAGGATGCATGATATACAGCATATCACACAGTGTACATAAGAAGACGACATAAGATACCAGAGCTTAATACCACATCGACGGCGGACATCTCGTTTATGATGCTCATATTCTTTCTTGTCACCACATCAATGGACAGCGACAAGGGAATGAATCGCCAGTTGCCGCCGATGGACAATGATAAAATCGAAGTACTGCAAGACATAGACCGCAACAAGGTGTTCACTATACAGCTGCTCCCTGACGGCTCCCTGCTGGCAAACGATACGCCGTGCAAGATGGACGACACTCTGAAGAAGGACATACGTCGATTCATGATAGAGAAAGGCAAGGAGCACATCATAGAACTCCAGATAAACCGCAGTGCGGAGTATGAGCACTATTTCCATCTGCAAAATCTCATCGTGCGAGCCTACAAGGAAGTACGCAATGCCGCTGCAGAGAAGAAATACGGCACCGAGTTTGGCAAGTGTACAAAGGAGCAACAGGACGTCATCCTGAAGTTCTATCCACAACGAATCGTAGAAAAGGATGTTGAAGATACGACAACATAAACAGCGCCGTGTGCCCAGTCTGAACATGACCTCCATGCCCGACCTCATCTTCACCGTGCTCTTCTTCTTCATGATAGTGACGCACATGAGACGGGAGACACCGCTGATGGACATTAAGACACCAGACGGCAAGGAACTCACAAAGGCAAGCAACCGCCGCACGATGGTGAATCTCTATATCGGAACAGACAAAGAAGGAAAACCAGCCATCCAGATAGGCGACAAGCTAATCCCCAAGGAGAAAGTGGGCAGCGTGATAACCTCCATGCGCACTGGCTACAACGATGATGACGCAGCACTGTTCACCGTCAATATCAAGGCTGACAAAAGCACCCCTATGGGTATCGTCACCGACGTAAAACAAAGTCTCCGCAAAGCAGGAGCAACGAATATAAGATATAATGGAATAGAGTATAAAGAATAAAAAAATGCAACAATACCTCGACCTACTAAAGAGAATTACTACAGAAGGCGTAGTAAAGACCGACCGCACAGGCACCGGCACCAAGAGTGTCTTTGGCAATCAGATGCGCTTCCGCATGGCAGACGGCTTCCCGCTGCTCACCACCAAGAAACTGCACCTCAAGAGTATCATCTACGAACTGCTATGGTTTCTCAATGGCGACACCAATGTGAAGTACCTTCAGGAGCATGGCGTGCGCATCTGGAATGAATGGGCAGACGAGAATGGCGAACTGGGTCCCGTCTATGGACATCAGTGGCGCTCATGGCCCGACTACAAGGGAGGCACCATCGACCAGATACAGCAGTGCGTGGATTTGATAAAGAATAATCCCAACTCCCGCCGCATCATGGTCAGCGCATGGAATCCCGCCGAGGTAGAGCAGATGGCTCTCCCACCCTGTCACTGTCTGTTCCAGTTCTATGTAGCTGACGGCAAACTCTCCCTGCAACTCTATCAGCGCAGCGCAGACACCTTCCTTGGTGTGCCCTTCAATATCGCATCCTACGCCCTCCTCCTTCAGATGATGGCACAGGTGACAGGGCTGGAGTGCGGCGACTTCGTTCACACCACCGGCGATACCCACCTCTACCTCAATCACCTGGAGCAGGCAGAGCTGCAACTCACCCGCACCCCACGTCCTCTGCCCAAGATGAAGATAAACCCTGACGTCAAGGACATCTTCTCCTTCCACTACGAGGACTTCGAGCTCACCGATTATGACCCATGGCCACACATCAAGGCTGATGTAAGTGTATAAAATATGATAACCATCATCTCCGCCGTAGCCAAGAACAGAGCTATCGGATTTCAGAACAAACTGCTGTACTGGTTGCCCAATGACCTGAAGCGCTTCAAGTCACTGACCACTGGTCATACCATCATTATGGGTCGCAAGACCTTTGAGTCCCTGCCCAAAGGAGCTCTGCCCAATCGTCGCAATGTCGTCATCTCACGCTCCGCGAAGTCGCTGCCAGGCTGTGACGTGTATCATTCACTTGAGGAAGCACTCCGCAGTTGCGGCAAGGATGAGGATATATATATAATAGGAGGAGCGACCATCTATGAACAGTCACTCCCCTATGCAGATCGTCTCTGCCTTACCGAGATTGATGATGTACCAGCAGAGGCAGATGTCTTCTTCCCAGACTACTCAGCGTGGAAGGAGACTTCACGCGAGGAGCACGATATCGATGAGAAGCACGCCCAGCGCTACGCCTTTGTTGATTACGTCAGATAATAGACCTCAGTTACCTCTCACTTCTTACTTCTTACCTAAAGCTACAAGATGAGCAAGAGAAACTTTGGGTTATAGGTATTGAACCCTTCGTTTAAGACCATCCAAATCTATGTACCACCTCCTTAAACAGATTGTGGTCACGAACAGGGATAGTGACCATTATGGTTTCGTGCTGGTTATCGTCAATTGCTATGTCAGCAGTCTCTAAATCATACTGCGTCTGGGCAGCCAATAGAATCTTTGCAGGAATTCCTATAGCCTTTTCTATCCTTATTGCCATATCGGTAGTGAGCGCACGCTTTCCATTTATTATCTCACTCAGGTGTGATGGTTGTACGCCCAAGAGACTAGCAAAAGCCTTCTGAGTGATGCCACGCTCAACGAGTTCTGGCTTGATCATCATTCCTGGATGAACAGCCATGAAAGGTGCCATATTTTCATTTCTTGTTGCCATAGTGAGTATCATCTAAACTTAATAATGTGATTCTTATTCCACCCTCAAATTCTCTAAAAATTATTCTCTCTACCATTCCGTTCACCACCCTTATCGAACTTAAGCCGTTCATTCCAGCTAACTGCTCATAGTGTAAGAATGAAATCGAACGCAGGTCATTAGTGCTATCAGCCATTCGCAAATAGTTGTATGCAGTAGCAAGGGCACGCATAAACCTCCCATTACGAGTATATTTCTTGTATTTGCTATTCTTACCTTTGGCTATAAGCTCTTCTAAGTCCTTATCTTCAAATGTTATTTGCATCTTTATGTAGGATTTTCTGGTGCAAAGTTACAAATAAATTCCCAAATAAGGGAACTATTCTTTTTTTTTTTATGAAATTTTCGCAAAACAATTTTTACTATATAAGAAAAAAGCGGAATCAACCTCATAAATTCCATCTTCCTTCCCTGTAAAGCAAAAATCACCTTAGTGGGTCAAAAGTGGGGTTGCGAGTGTGGTAGAGCATTTTCGACCCCACTCACCTCATCCCAGTATTCATGCGCTTTGAGAGCCCCTAAGTGAGTAAGTGGGGTTAAAATGAAAATGAGATACTACCTTTGAAACTTATTTTAGAAAATGAATATAGTAGCATAATTGACAGAATCTTTGTATTCTTTCGTATTATGCCCGTGAATCATCATTCGTTTTCCTCTATATCTACGTTAATTTCTTCAGCAATGATACGAGTCATAGAACATTTTCTACCAAATCGTAAAAACAATCCTACTAAAGTACTATGAATAGCATCTTCTGGTGTATCCTCTGTCTCAGGCATAACAAACGCTTCCAATCGACTTCTGTCTTTGTTGCCATCATCAGTATTGCCCTCAAGTTTAGCTTCTATAGCTAACAAATTGTCAACCCTACTTTTTTGATTCCCTCTTGAATGAAAGAGTATGTCGCAACGAATTCTATCACGTCTAAGATTAGCATCACTTCTTGGAACCTGAAGCCGATAGTATTCAATGTCAACATAATATCCCTTAAAGTCTTTAAAATTCTCCTGAAGATACATTGCCAATCTACCACAAACTGTCATCTCGTTCATTTTGCTTTTCAACAAAAAGGCATCATTTTTGTAAAAGACCTTTATTGCCTCTTTAACTTTAAGGATAATATAGTCAGATAAAACTTTTGAAGTGCTATCTATTCTTTCCTTATCGTTATCACGAACAGATTCTAAATAATCATTCAAGATTTTCGGATTTCTCTCATTAATTTTTATTTCACTGTCTATTTTTTGTTCCATTTTGTCAACATATTTAAGTTATATTTAATTACAAATGTATCAATTATTCCTAAACTATATAAATAAAATGGAGAAAGCAATCATGAGTGACCTATGGATTGGACACTCATGTTGCGAACTTATTTCTTTATAACGATACTTTTATATCCTTCTATAAACTGTTTACAATATTCGTCTAATAGGGCTTCACTTATATTATCTCCATAGTCTTCCTTATATGCTGTTCTTGCTATAACATTCTGAATATGGCTCAACCCATTTTCTAATGTTGTACCCATCTGTACATAGTCACGCAAAGCGTCTCCACCATCGCTATAACCGAATTTAACACCATCATTATATCCTAACTCTCTAATTTCGTCTTTACGGCTTTTCTTTGGCGTTTGTTCAATTTCTTCAATTTGTTCTTTTTCATTCGATTTCTCTAATAATTCTACTTTATCACTTGATTCTTTCTGCTCCTGCCACTTGAATTTGGGCATTTTAAAATCAGTAAGGAAACAGATCGGTAATATAAAATATGGTATCAAAAAGAAATAAAAATATTTCTTTGGTAAACGTCCAATCCAAAAAAGTCCGAGGACAATTAACAACAGAATACATGCTATTAAATAATACCAATTAGAATGTGTAAAATGTGGTAAATTCTCAATTATACATAATCCTATAGGACCTGATAACAAGTAGACAAATATCTTTTGCCAATCCTCTAAACCTTTATCTTCTTGATCTTCTGAATAATCAGATTCGTTATCGATGTTTTCTGAATTTTCATCATTAAATCCGTTTTCTGACAAAAAATCCTCTTTTGCTTCTTCTATAGCGTATCCCTCGTTAGTATATATTGAATAGCCCTTAATATCATACAACTTTACGAGAATTTCTGAAGTTAGGCGGGCTGCACCTATTACGTCTTTTCCGAAATTTATATAATATTCCCATATATTCCACTTAACGCCATTATCGCTAAACTCTTCACTCATTTTGGATTGAAAAAGGGGATAAGATGCAAGTTGTTTAAATTCTTCTATCAACTTCTTTCCTTTTTCATTAAATGCATTTTTTGATGTATCTAATTCATTATTAATTAGAGGAATGTTCAAAACAAGTACAAGCGCAACAGCTTTCTCGGTATTGATTTGAGAACCATTATAGAAATAAGAGTTAGGGGATGCAATCCTTAAAGAATCCCATCTATCACATTCCGACCATTTTGAGTCTTTATCACACCAAAAGACTTGCGTCTCTACAGGTTCTCCTTTTAATTCTTTCTGAATTTTTAAGTTTTTTTGTAGATCATATACTAAACCAGGCAAGACATCTACATCACTTTTGTATGATGTGTTACTGATATCAATACCTTTATCGACGAATCTAACAAGAAGGCTGCCACAATATTCACAATTTGTGTGGTTCTTTGCATTGGCTCCACAGTTGGGGCACTTAATTACTTTCATTTCCATATATTAACTGATTTTTGAGACAAAATATGCTATTATGTATAAAATAATCTGACCTGCTAATAATAGAATTAGAGTCATTAAGACTGCATTGTCTTTCCATGTTTCAGGAACAAACAACACCAATATATACTCTATGGCAGCAGTTATCAAGAAAAGAAAAGAGAGTGACACCTTAAAGCCGTCTTTTATCTGCACGACTCCAAAGGAATAAAGCATCAAAGTATTGACAATGATGACTGCACTATTTAGGCCTATATTAAACGGCTCGTATGACGAGAATATCAATCCTATCACTATGTTGAGTAATAAGATGATACCACCAATAACCAAAGTAAGATTCTTCATATTATACTAATTATTAGGGTTGTGGAGGTAATGGTGGAGGAACTGCACCAAATGAACTTGCAAATTCTGGGAGTGTGGAAATCTTTGCCCAGTTTGGCATTCCATTCTTCCATACAAGTGTATCACTTTGTATCTGTTTCTGAGCTATATAACTCATGATGGTATTCGCATCATAAGGACCTTGTTGTTGACCATTGACAACAATATAATAGTTGGCAGCCTGTGGAATTGGAGGTGGTGCAGCAGCCTGGGTATTCATGTGTTGTCCTGCCAGCCCTGACATCTGACCAGCAAATCCCATTCCTGTGTTCATGCCCATTCCCATGCCAATAAAACTTCCAGCTGTCCCTTCATTGCCAGCAGCAGTTTCCAACACATCGAAGCTCCTATCCATCTGATAGACATCTCGTCCTGCAATCTTTATCTTTGCCATCAAATCTTTGGCCTCTTTCAACTTGATGAAGCTTGGATCATCTTCTGGCACATTGACTGAAACCACATAAAAGTTTTCCAGCCCCACACCATACTTGTTAAAGTCTGGTTGTAATGACTGAACGATGTAATCAGATAAGTCATTCAGATGAGAATTAATAGTTAAGAACGAAATACTGTCCTTAACCATCTTATCTGATAGGAGATTGGCAAAACGAGAGAGTAAGACTCCTCTGAAATAAGAGTCAATCTTACTTATACTAAAGGTTGCCATATTGCCAACCAACGATTCTATCAGCAATCGTGGGTCACTCACTTTAATTCCATACTGGCCAAAAGCTCTAACGGGCACGATGACCTCATACTTAGGGTCTTCCAACTGAATTGGTGCTGGTGTCCCCCATTTAGTGTCGAGGATTGCCAATGTGTTTACAAACCACACCTCTGCTTGAAATGGTGTATCACCGCCAAAAGGCAGATTAATTAGTTTGCCAAGCAACGGAATGTTTGCAGTCGTAATCGTATAAGTTCCGCTCTCAAAGGAGTCCAGCACCTGACCTCCTTTTACAAAGAAGGCTATTTGTCCAGTATGAACAACCAACTGGGTGCCTAACCTCAGATTATCCGAGGGAAACTTGTGGACTATTTCATGAGAATTTGATTCCCATTTAACAACATCAATGATAGCCATGCTCATTTTTTATTTTCTGTCAATCCACTTAAAGTACTTGCTACCTCTCTGTACAAATCTGCCATTTCGGGGTAGCTGCCCTTCTTTATATAGATTCCTGCTATTTTTTGTAAGATGGATTCGGCCATAGACAAACTATCTATTTCATGCTGTTCAAGCATACCAATCAACTCTTTTTTCTCAGTTTCTGTTAATTCTATGAAATCCATAATTTACCATTTGTCTCTGTGCTCAAGAAACATTGTTTAGTTTTAGGTATAGCCACAACAAAAAGAAGTGTGAGCCTGTCAGCTAATCTAACTGATAGGCCTTGGACTGCCCGGAAAAAAGATTAGAAACAGCTCACACCCTTGTATGATGTATTGGATACAATCCACTACTATCATAACCAAGGGAAGAACGTCCAAACCTTTCCATTTTTCCAGATGAGTGTCCAAGTTCATCAGTTTGGAAAAAGCTAAACGCTTCCTATGTTATGTCTGCGACGGTCCATCCGTCACAGGTGCAAAGATAAGCATTTATTTTGAAACGACGTTCATTGTGAGCTGTATTTTTTTTGCAAATATACATATTTTTTTATTTTTCAAGTGCAAAAGTATGGAAAGAATATAAAAAAAAGAAGAAATGGCGTGACCATTTCTTCCATTTTACTTTTTTTCGCCATTACGGCGCATCTTAGCGAAAACATAACCAACAAGGGACTGGTAACGGGATTGACCATGCTGCATAATGACTTTTTCTGGTATATAGGGATATCTTCTTGCCACTTTAGCTGCTATATCAAGAGTCATGATTTGAAACTCTGATGTTTTATCTCTCCAGGCAATACCCGTAGTGGGCGATGGGAAAACTGAATCGCAAAAAGTGGCGATGGTTGCTTCGTATGCCTGGTCGAGTTGTTTATCAAATTCGGCTTTCATCTGTTCAGCATTGCCGTCATAAACTAGTACTGGAGCAGGTGGTTGAGGTTTAGGCTCTATGACAGTTGGTGCTACATGTGGCTGATCAGCGACATTATCTATCGCTCCTACTACTTTTACGATAGTGTCCTTTTCCTTAGTTTTGGTCACTTGGATGATAGTATCTGTTTCTTTTGGGTTAACAGTGGGAGAATCTACCTGTTTTGAAGAGTAGAAAAAAGCAATACTTGATGAAATTAAGATGAGAAGAAGGACTATGACTGGAAGTAGGAAATGATTATGAGAAGATATGTTTTTCTTTAACTCGTCTATCGACTGATAGCGATTCTGTGGATTTTCTGCTATACATCGTGCTATCACCTTATTATATATATGGTGGTTGGGCAGTATTTGTAAAATCTTGCCTATAGCATAAATATCTGTACGCTCGTCAACATTGCTCCCTGACAGTTGCTCTGGAGCAGCAAAGGCGTTGGTACGTCCCTGTGTATCAATAAAGGTGTCTGTATAACAACATCCAAGGTCTGTCAACTTAACATCGCTATTGATACGAGTGAGCATAATGTTGTCTGGCTTAAGGTCGAGATGAAGCACCTGATGACTATGCAGATAGCTTACTGCATCTAACAGCTGATGCAGGAATTTTTCTGTATTTTGCTTATTGAAATATTCTGGATGCTTAGCAAGTCTATCGGTTAGAGTCTCACCATCTACATACTCCATCAGAATGCCATCGTCAGTCAAGGATATATAGCGAACAAGGTTAGGGTGTTCTAAACGATAACCTGTCTCATATTCTTTGTGCTGAGCCTCATGATAACGAATATCACCTGAATATTCTGCCTTCAAGCGTTTCAGGAAATGTAACTTCCCGTAGAGTTTGACGCAGAAAGTATCGCAAGTGGCTCCATTGGTATCAAGAAGCACCATAGACTCAAAACGAGGCTGTGTATTTGAGAATTGTGAATACTCCACAGAGAAAAAATGAGAATTGAGAATTAATATAGGATGTATATTGACGAGAGCCCTGAAACACGACCTGCTGTAAATGACCCTAATGTTGCTTTATCACGCCACACCTGCATGACGAGTAATGGATGATGGAGCACGAAATGGTGTATTTCTACTTCATCACCTGCTTGCAATTTACTATTCTCACTCTGCAGGACTTTATAACGATTGTTACCTAAATAGCTAAACAACAATCGGCGATCAGGCAGATAGGTGATTTCAACCTTGCTGTCTGGATGCAAATCAACTGAACGGATTTCCTCATCAGAACTATTGAAATCAGAATTTCCCTTGTCATCTACCTCAGACAATTCCTCCCAATGGGCATAGCCTAAATAACGGGCTATTGCATCAAGAGTGCTGGCATGTGGCAATCTCTCATCCTGGGCAAAGCCAAGCAATCGCTTAAGAGTTGTCGAACCTATACGAACACCTGTTTTGCTCTGAATATCAAGAGACAATAATTCACACTCAGAAGGTATGTGCAAAGGTACACCAGACTTCTGCTTCAATAGTTCTATAATATGGAATGGTAGTTTCATGGACTGCAAAGTTAAGTATTTTTTCTGAAACAAACAAAAAAAGTACAGGATTTTGATGTCCTGTACTTTTTGTTATAATTACCCCACACTGATGCAAGGCTTAAATCTTATTGTCTGCTGCGAAGGCGCGGATGCGCTCCTGGAAGAGGGGCTGCTGTGCCTGGCTGAAGAAAGAGGTGCAGATGCGCACTCCCTGCTGGGTGGAGCCAACCTCGTCAAGGTCAGCCTCTTCTATTCGAGCAAAATAAGCCTCTTTTGTCATCTTAGTAGGGTCAGAAAGTTTTCTGATACTACCTTACGGAGATATTTCGTTACTCGCTTGAGTAATGTTTCATCCTCAGCTATAATGCTCATATTGCGAAGCATCTCTGCATTAAGTTGTATTGCTGTCATTGTATATTTATTTCTATTTCTGCTTGCA
>JAFVGI010000006.1 GCA_017475005.1 Prevotella sp.
CTCAGAACTTTCAGGTCACATCGAAGTGCATTCTTAACTCTTAATTCTTAACTCTTAATTCTTAACTCTTAATTCTTAATTCTTAACTCTTAACTCTTCAGGACTCCACCTTTACCAGTTCCCATGCTTTTCCTTTTCTGATGAAAACAAGGTCTGTCTGTATTCCATTAGAGATACCCCTGATGAAGAAGTATCTTTTATCTGATGCTACATTGTTTTGCTTTCCATACCTGATACAATAGAACTCTTCTTCAGGCAACCAAGGTTTGAACATAGGCCACTGCTCTCTCATGATGTCTCCTTCCATTGTTGAGAAGTCTTCATCAGGATCAGGACCCTTGAATGTGACATATGGTGCCAGATGACTCTCTTGATGCAGAGTGTCTGTAGCAAATGTGTTATAGAATTTCAGAAAATCATAATCTGGAATCTCAGTAAGTTCCTTCACAGCAATAGAACGCAGGCACCACTTTCCACTGATGCGAGAGAAGAGCCATTCCTTCACCTCATTGTCTGGAAATGATAGCTTCTGCACCCTCACTTCATTTGTTGTCGTATCACCAAGCATCTTCAACTGCTTTTGGTCTTGACACAAGATGGTGTAATATCCATCTGCCATAAAGAAACTTTCCCTCTTCCAATCATCCTTGCTTTCAATAAGCACTTCGAGACCATTATCCTCATACACCATAGGGAAGATAGTGCGTGCTCGCTGCACTTCCACATTTGCAGCATAATTAAAGAAGAAATCCTCAAACAACTCATCTGCCGCCTTTGGCATAGGAGCCTGAGATATCATCTTCGACAAAGAATCAAGGGGGACTGCTTCTTCCTTAACAACCTCTACTGTGTCTGAATCAAGAGAATCTGCAGCACCAGAGGTACGTTCCATACATCCTGTCGTCATAAAGAGACAACAGATAATGGACAGAAGGCAGCTTACAGGAAAAAAAATAGGAGCCAAATAGCGCATGCGCACGTAAAATTTTTAAATCGGGTGCAAATTTACACAAATTTCCTTAATTTAACAAAAAAAAGGAAATATTTTTTGAGCACACTCGCTATTTATTGACACAAGCCAAGAAAAAAGGCTATCCTGCTAGTTGCGAGATACTTGCAGCAGTTTTTCTCTCGCAATAACGTTCACACTGTGCACAGATGTCATAGCCAAGCAGCGCACCAAGGATAAAATCCTCCTCTGGTGTAAGTTCATTAAGAGGTCGGATAACAAACAGGCGGATGGCATCGAGACACTCTCTACGACCAAAGTAAACATTGATGCTATCCTTGCCAGCAGGCTGCACCACATAATCGATGGACTGACGGCATAAACGCTGGGTTGCAAAGGTCTCTAAGCGACGATTGCATGTAAAGAGAATCATGCTTCGCACGCCTTTCTTATACTCATAGATATGGTTCATAAGAACTTTTGCCTCTGGAGGTAATACCTGTCCTATAGTCATTTCTGCCATCTGCTGCATAGTGTTTTTGTCTTGTATGTTATTTGTTAAAATTCCGATGCAAAGGTACAGCAATTTCATAACACTGACAATACTTAAAAATAAGTATTTTGCAAAGTTGAGAGTTTCAAGTTTCATGTTTCATGTTTCAAATTTCAGTTTTTTTTTGCGTATTTATTTGGTAGTTTGAAAAGATTTTCTTATCTTTGCCACAGAAACGTACAGTTATCTTTATTATTAACAAAAACAAACCCAAATTATGAACAAGAAATTCATTTGTACCGTATGTGGATATATCCACGAAGGTCCTACCCCTCCAGAGCAGTGCCCACAGTGTAAAGTTCCTGGCTCAAAGTTTAAGGAGCTTGAAGAGAATGCTGGTGGCATTCAGTTCGTTCAAGAGCACGTTATCGGCATCGCCAAGGAATATGGCGTTGACGAAGAGATGATAAAAGACCTCAACAATCACTGGATGGGTGAATGTTCAGAGGTTGGTCAGTATCTCGCTATGAGCCGTCAGGCTGATCGTGAGGGTTATCCAGAAATAGCAGAGGCTTTCAAGCGTTATGCTTGGGAAGAGGCTGAGCATGCTGCAAAGTTTGCTGAGCTGCTGGGTGACGTTGTATGGGATACAAAGACAAACCTTGAGAAGCGCATGAATGCAGAGGCTGGTGCTTGTGAGGACAAGTTCCGCATTGCTAAGAACGCTAAGGCTAAGAACTGGGATGCTATCCATGACACAGTACATGAGATGGCTAAGGACGAAGCTCGTCACGGCAAAGGCTTCGAGGGACTTTATAACAGATACTTCAAATAATTGATAATTGATAATTGATAATTGACAATTGACAATTGATAATTAAATACTAACCATCGCCTTCTCAGGGTTCCTGCGGAGGCGATGAATCTTTAAAAATGATTAAGACAAACAACATTAAGGGTGACATCTTTGGAGGTGTAACAGCCGGAATAGTAGCTCTGCCTCTCGCCCTTGCTTTTGGTATTCAGGCTTTCGGTGGCATTAATGACCCTGCAGCACCTTCTTTAGGAGCATTAGCAGGTTTGATAGGAGCCACATTACTCGGTTTCTTTGCTGCCTTGTTTGGCGGCACACACTCACAGATTTCCGGTCCTACGGGACCAATGACAGTCATTACCGCATCTCTCATCAGCGCAGCATGGACAGCCAGCAGCGGCAGTTTCTCTATGGTGCTCATCTCAATGGCGATGGCTGGAATATTCTGCGGATTGTTCCAGATTCTTTTCGGATTGATACGCATAGGAAAATATGTAAGATATATCCCCTACCCTGTGCTGTCAGGATTCATGAGCGGTATTGGTGTCATCATTATTCTTCAGCAGATTTATCCGATGATTGGCAAGAAATCTCCTGTTGCCACTATCGACATGATAGTAAATTTCCCTGGCGCTTGTGCTGACGGAGTGAGTCTAATGGCTCTCATCATGGGACTCGGAACAATTGCTATAATAATCAGCCTACCCCGAATCACGAAAAAAATTCCTGCTACACTCGTAGCACTTATCGTGATGACTATCATAAGCATTCTCTGTTCTTTCGATGCTGCTTTGACAATTGGTAACATACCATCAGGACTTCCTATGCCTTTCTTTGCTAAGGAGGGTATAGACCTTAGCGGCATCAACTGGGTTACTGCTATAGAAGCAGCCATAGTACCAGGTCTCACCCTTGCCGGTCTTGGTTCTATAGACACCCTGCTCACCTCAGTAGTAGCAGACAATATAACAAAGACAAAACACAACCCTAACCAAGAACTCATAGGACAGGGAATCGGTAACTGTCTGGCAGGAGCTTTCTGTGGCATAGCAGGTGCCGGTGCTACTATGCGTACTGTTGTTAACGTAAAGAGTGGTGGCAGAACCCAGATAAGCGGCATGGTACATGCTCTGTTCCTGTTGGCTATTCTCTTGGGACTGGGTTCGTTGGTAAAATATGTGCCACTATCTGTATTGGCAGGCATCCTAATTACTGTCGGATGGGGCATCATCGACTTCCGAGGCTTCAAGGACTTGACACATATTCCTAAGGCTGATGCCTTTGTGCTAGTTGTAGTATTCCTTATGACCGTATTTGTGGATTTGCTCACCGCTGTAGGCATCGGTATGGTGATAGCATGCTTCCTCTTCATGATGCGTGCCGGTGACCTTATCGAGCAACAATATGGTGGCATAACATTGGCAGACGAATTTGACAAGAATGAACCTTGGGATGATGAGAAAGACATCCCAGAAGACATAATAAAACAAGTCTATATTCAGCGTCTCAATGGACCAGTATTCTTTGGTTCCATAACTGGGTTCAACCAAGTGATGCACGATATTCCGAAGGATGCCAAAACAGTCATCATCCGAATGAAACGTGTTACATTTATGGATCAGTCAGGTGCATACGCAATGGAGACAGCCATCAAGGATATGCAGGCAAAAGGCATAGAGGTTTTGATGACTATCATACAGCCACAGCCTGATGCCATAATGCACAAGACACACATCATCCCTACCCTTATCCCTAGAAAACACACCTTCAAGACTTTCCATGAGTGTATTCTATATATAAAGGAACGTGGAAGCGCAGGAACGGATATTGCTTGAAGATGTCTTCGGACTGACACTGACTGATGTTTGTGGAGGTGCATTAGAAAAAATGTCGCCCTCCGACAAACAGAAGTTTGCAACCCTCAAAGCACGACTTCAGAAGGGGGAACCTGTACAATATATCACAGGCAAAGCCCCCTTCTGTGGTCATTTCTTTCATGTAGAGCCCGGGGTGCTGATACCACGCCCCGAGACAGAGGAACTCGTAGATATGGTGATTGCTGCTATGTCAATAGGTTCTCGCCCATTAAACATTCTTGATATCGGAACAGGAAGTGGCTGCATCGCTATTTCTCTGGCATTACAAAAAGATACCGACGTCACAGCATGGGACATTAGCCAAAGAGCTCTTGCGATAGCCAGCAAGAATGCTGAAATGCTAAAGGCTACGGTTTATTTTGAGTGTCAAGATATTTTTAAAGCATCCCATCATCAAGAACCCTCTTGGGATATCATCATCAGCAATCCTCCTTATATTTGTCGGAAAGAGGCTGCTCTCATGGAGTCCAATGTGTTAGACCATGAACCACATGAGGCTCTCTTTGTGCCTGATGAAGAACCTTTGCTTTTTTATAAAGCAATAAGCAAATATGCGCTACAGGGATTGAAACCTGGAGGATTGTTGGCATTCGAGATTAACCCTCTATATGCCAATCAGTTATATAAATCTCTTTCCAACCAAGGATTTCATGATATCTCCATTAAGAATGATTCCTTTGGGAAACAACGCTTTATTCTTTGCTACAGATGACAGAACAACAGATACTCTCAAAACTGACTAGTATTTGCTCAAAGGCAGAATACTGTAAATATGACATGGTCAGGAAGATGACTCGTTGGGAGGTTTCGGAGGATATGCAGGAGAAGGTACTGAAATATCTTGTGAGTGAAGGATATATTGATGAAACACGTTTTACCCGATCATTTATCCGAGCAAAGAAAGAATACAACCACTGGGGTGTAAAAAAGATTGAGAATGCCCTTTTTGCAAAGAGAATACCAAAAGACATTTATGACCCCATACTAAAAGAAATCTGCAATAATGATTATCATGACATTTTGAAATCATTATTGCAGAATAAAAAGCGTTCAGTAAAAGCATCAAGCGACTACGAACTACGAGGAAAACTCATACGCTTTGCTATGCAACGTGGCTTTACTTATGACCAGATATCCGGAGTTATTGATGAACTTTGATATCTATAATTCCTTTTATATAGACAGTACGATTACTTAAAAATCTTCTTGCCATTTACAATATAGAACCCAGCAGGGAGTTCCTCTATTGATGTTGCAGACATGCGAACACCATTAATATTGTAGATACCTTTTGAAGTATCGACAGCATACTCTGCCTTTACATTATCTATTTCTGTTGGTTCACCACCATTCAGGCCTCGTACGAAGCCGGCATATACATGCTTGCGGTAGTTATTAAGGTCCCAAATTCCAACAGGTGTATTAGCACGCCATCCGCTATTGGCAGGAGAATCATTAGTACACCATTGGCAAATACCCCACTGCTGTTCTGGTGGAACGATAGTCAGGAACTGCTGAATAATCCACTCATAGAAATCAGCCATCTCCTTATGCTGTTCTTCTGTCATGCTGCTCGTTGGGACGCTGTTGCCATCAATATCATTGTAGCCCATATCCAATTCACTCACACGAACCAATTTGCCGGACTTTGCCATAAGTTTGAACATACCGGTAATAGCATTCTTCAAACCATTCTGAGCATCGGTTTTCTTATAAAATGAAATGTGCATTTGGGTGCCTATACCGTCAATTTTAGTAACACCATCAGCCTCCCATTTTTTAATCCAATTAACAAGAGACCAAAGTTTCTTACTAGCACTTATACCATCTTTGGTAACAATATCCCAAACTCCCTCAAGGTTGTAGTCATTGATGAATAACTTTACATCATCTGGTCCATATTTACGGGCCAATCGACAAGCCTGACGTACATATTCCAAGTCGCCCATATAGTCCTGCCAATAGAAAGCATCACCTCCAACATCCCAAGTACCACTTTGGTAACCCTCGGAGTGCTGTAACACGTAGTTGCCCTGACCATCATTGCCACCACCAGAGATGGCCTCATTGACGAGATCCCAAGCCTTTACCTTGCCTCCACAAGCAGTCATCATGCCCTTAATCCACTTATCCATAGCATAGACAAGGGTGTCATGTTTTTCCTGATTTGTCTGCGGAATCATCTTATTCTTATAACCCTCAAACTTTATGGTCTTGATATAGACAGTACCGACATAATTAGGAATATGTAGGAGGATAAAATTATTTTTTATGACAGGCTTGACATCTACTTCCACATCTTTCCATTCTGTAGTGAAAGGAATGCTGATACTTGGACCATTATTACTCCAGTCTCCAAGTCTGCCATTTAAAGTACCAGAGCCCGAACCTTTTACGGTCATTGTCAATTTGTAGGTCTCACCAGATGTGAGCTGGATATTGTCCATAGGTACAAACTGCACCTCCCATGAATAACTCGTGGTGGTAGTAACAGCAAGACCACTTGTTATGCTATATTTGATGGAAAAACCGTATTTGTCTTGCGATGCAGTCCAACCAACTGTCTTGTCAGTACGAAAGTCTTTACTGGCAACTGTTGTATATTCTTGTGCACCAGTCTGATCAGGTTTATCAGCCATCAAACTCAACAACCAACTCTTAGGTTGCTGTGAGTGCCAAGCGAGAGTATGTCCATAGACATTAAGGCCTGCGTTTGTAGCTGCATTCACATAGTTTGTAACTTTAGTGAAGTTCATGTTACCATTGTTATTTACGCAACTTGCCATCTTCATAGCATTGCCAGCAACAGTCTCTGTAAAGTTGGCATTCGTCAACTTATAAACCAAACCATACTGTAGGTAAGCATCAACAGTAGTACCCGCACCAAGTTTGAAATTGGGGTACTTTGAGTAGTCTATATATTTTTTTAGGCCTAAATATTTATCCAAATAGCGATAGTTATCGTTATTTGGCTTACCTTTCTCAAATACCTCCTGTGCCACAGCAGTTGCAGACAAACAGGCTGCAAACATCCACAATAATACCTTTTTCATCTTCAGCTACAGGGTACTCTATTATTCTATATTAATAATCGTCGTCTGACAAATCTGCTGCATCAAGTGACAAATCATCAGGATCTTCTTCTATAGTGGTGCGATAACTTTCTGCAGTCAGTTCATCTTCATCGATATCGTCAAGATCATCTTCATCAGCAACAGAGTACTTGTACTCCATATCATCGTCGTCTTCATCATTATCATCGCCATCCAAATCATCCAAGTCGTCATCCTGACTACGACGCTTACGTCTCTTCTTGCCATCATCCAACTCATCCTCTTCTTCATCATTGAAGCGCAGACGTGGCTTAATGCTCAAAGGCTTCACCTTGGCAAAGATAGCTTCTACCCAGCCACCTTTCTCTATTTCCAAACACTCATATCCGTCAGCCATCTTTAACTCATACAATCCACCAGGACGCTTGAGTCTCTCTGCTGGAACGACATTGGTAGAAATCTCAAATCCAGACAAGATGATATCCTTAACAGCCTGATTAAGGCTATCCCATCCTCCTCCAAAGTTACGGTCAATGATTTCGAGAAGCTTGGCAGCGGAGATATGGCGTATATTCTCATAGGTCAAATCTGTTACCCTGTTAATAGGCTTTTTCTTTATTGCCCACTTTTGGTCTTTGTGTCTAATAGGAATAACACCGACACGCATACCGCGTGCTTCATATTTTTTTTCTATCTCACGTGCCAATCTACCTTTACCATCACCTACGTTAGGAACCTCCTCCACGTCAAAGGCAGTTTTGATGATATCCATGTAGTGTCCGGCATGTTCTTGGGCAGCATCCTCTTTATCAGGTTTCTGCCACATATAAAAAATGTCACTCTCCTGCATATCCCAGACAGTACCTTTGGTAAGGAATCGCAGGCTCTTTGTATCTTTTGTTTTCTGCATAGTGGGCGCAAAGTTAGAAAAAAATATAAAACTCACTACACATTAGCCTTCACACTATAGCCTTTTTATACTTTTTTAAGAAAAAACCATTATACACATTTGTGTATGTATTAAAAATGTAGTAACTTTGCGCGCATAATTTTAATTTCAGCACTATGCTTCAACGATTTCATACATTTATCTCATTACTTCTACTGTTGCTATTTGCTCTTCCAACGCATGCAGTTTTGAAGGAAGACAGTCTCTCCAGTTCTCTTGCAATCCTTCGTCAGGAATTGCAAAAGTATCATGATGAGTATAGTAGCAAGCAGGAGGAAATGAAGATAGCAGGCCAAATGGTATTCAAAAGTCTGATGCAAACCATGCAAAGCAGTAACCAAAATGCCCTGATGCTTTATTCTCAAAAGGATGGTTACGTTTTTGACCTTGCATATGCCTGCCATGAAGCTACTGAACAATATAAGCAGTTTGAGAAGCATCTGATACCTTTCCGTGCTTATGTAGAAAAGAACAATAGTGAAGTAGAGCGTTTCGACAGCCTCATAACGACCCTCCGCTCTATGCCTGTCATGATGCTAAATAACAAAGGGAAGACGGACCGTAATGTATGTCTGGCACTTGCTATAAATACACGTCGCATGGTGGTTGAAAGTCGTGAGCAGTTGAACGAATACATTGCATACTATTCGACAACAAAAGAACGCCTCAAGAATCTCAATGACTATGCTAACATAAAATATGCTGAGATTCAGAATAATATATTCAAAAACGGTGGTGACAACTATTTCACTATTCTCTCACGTTTTGGATATTTCATAACCCAAATGCGTACCAGTATCGGGGAGAAATACATTCGCTATAACAATGTACGCTCTCAATGGGACAGCAGATGGATCTTAGGTTTGTTCATTGTCATACTATTCTATGGTATGATAGCTATCATCCTAAACCAGATTATTGTCCGCTGGATAGGTACGAAAATAGTACGCAAAGATGCAAGCGAATCTTTCAGGGAATGGTTTCTAGCAAAACGTGCATGTATAATCCTTGCTTCTACTGCCGTAACCTTCGCTATCATTCTAGGTATTGTCAAGGCATTTTCTACCCAGAATTTCATCACTATGGCCTCTGGCCTATTGGTGCAGTTTGCATGGCTCATGAGCGTTATCATCATATCCATTATCATTCGTGTACAGGCAGGAAAGACAATGAATACCCTGTTCCTCTACATGCCCTTGCTGGTAAATGGATTTCTTGTAATCAGTTTCCGAGTAGTTCTGATTCCTAATGCTCTTGTTAATCTCATCTTCCCCCCTATCCTGCTCATTTGCTGCATATGGCAATTGATTGTTCTTCGAAAAGAAATTGATGTGGAGAAGACAGATTTGTATTATGCAAATTTCTCACAGATAGTATTTATTGTTTCTCTGGTATGCTCCATGATAGGCTTCACATTGCTCTCTGTCCAGATACTGATCTGGTGGATAATGCAGTTGACGTGCATACTTACTATTACATGTCTCCGCGACTGGTATAAAGAGTTCTCCAAGAGACACCAACTCAAGAGCAAGCCAATTACCCAAACGTGGGCACATAGTTTCATCTATTCTGTCATTCTCCCTACATCTGCTGTTGGCAGTGTTATAATAAGCCTTTATTGGGCAACAGAAGTCTTTAACCTCAGCGGAATGACACTCAACTTGCTGACAAAAGACTTCGTCAACATCAGCAATTTCCGCGCTAGCGTAATGGACATTGCCATTGTCATTACGCTGTGGTTTTTATTTAATTATATCAACCGCACAGCAAAAGCAGTCATTCTTCAGAGCCTGAAGCAAAACGACCCAGACAATGCTGCACAGCGTTTCATGATGATACGCAATATTCTGCAGATATTCATTTGGGGCGTATGGTTCCTCATTACCCTTGCCGTCTTCAATGTCTCAAGCACCTGGCTCGTAGTAATCTCTGGAGGTCTGTCAACAGGTATCGGTTTTGCATCCAAGGATATTCTGGAAAATATCTATTACGGTATCTCACTCATGACTGGACGTATTAAAATCGGTGACCTTATCATCTGCGACGGTATAAGAGGACGTGTATCTTCTATTTCATATATTTCAACAACTATTGACACTACTGATGGTTCCGTAATAGCATTCCAAAACTCTCAGCTCTTTACAAAGAACTACAAGAATATGACACGCAATCATGGTTACGAGTGTCACATCCTTGATATCGGCGTGGCGTATGGCACAAACATCAAGCAGGCAAAGAGTGTAATCCTTTCTGCCATCAGAGGTCTTGATTGTCTCGACCCTACCAAGGAGCCGAAAGTGGTATTGAAAGAATTCGGAGATTCTTCTCTAATACTAAAGGTTATAGTTTGGGTAAATGTATTTACACAATTTGTGGATGACGGCGAAGTGCTCGAAGCAATATATAACGCCCTCAACGATAACGGTATCGAGATACCATTCCCACAGGTTGATGTTCACAATAAAGACTAAAAGGGATTAAAGATTAAACGGATTGAATTTTGACTTTGTATTTTAGACATCATATTTTTATTCTTTGGGCAAGTCTTTTGCTCTTCTCTGGATTATGTCACGCACAGTCCAGCGACTCGCTGATTGTGCAGGAACTACGCAGTTATGGTGTCACCTTTTCTCATGATAACCACGTGCAGCTTCTCACCAATGGCAGGGAAAAGTTTGCAGCAGAATTTCAAGCTATCCGCAATGCTCGCTACAGCGTTCACCTCGAATATTTTAATTTTCGCAATGACAGCATTGGTAATGCTCTCTTTCGTCTTCTTGAACAAAAGGCTGACAGCGGAGTAAAGGTGCGTGCGCTGTTCGACGCCTTTGGAAATAAAAGTAATAACCGCCCACTAAAGAAAGAGCACCTAGAACAGATGCGTAAGCATGGTGTTGAGATAGAGGTTTTCGACCCTATTGGTTTCCCGTGGATAAACAATGTAATGCATCGTGACCATAGAAAGATTGTGGTTGTTGACGATAGCATTGCTTTCGTGGGTGGTATGAACGTTGCCGATTATTACATCCACGGCACTCCGGAAATAGGAGCATGGCGCGATATGCATTGTTCTATTACGGGCACAGAGGTTTCTACATTGCAGAAAATTTTCCAACGTGTATGGAAACAGGAAACGGGACGCGATGCCATCAACGATTCATCCCTCGTTTCTCCAAAAGGTAACATGATGGTGGGCATCATAAACCGCGAGCCACATAAGACGAATAAGATCATGCGTCAATTCTACATCTCTTGTTTCGACAATGCTCAGGACACCATTCGTCTTATCAATCCTTACCTTTCGCTGACACACAGTGTAAAGAAGGCTATCAAGAGAGCCCTGAAACGTGGACTGCATATTGAAATTATGATGTCCCAGAAGAGTGACATTCCTATGGAGCCGGACGCATCCTTCTATCATCTTCACTGGATGATGAAACGTGGTGCAAAGGTATATATCTTCCAAGATGGTTTCCACCATACAAAAGTTATCACCGTTGACGGCAAGCTGACTACCGTAGGTTCCTGCAATCTCGATGCCCGTTCTTTAGCATGGGATTATGAATGTAATGCCGTCATTGTCAATAAAGAGATAACCCGCCAGTTAGACCAACGTTTCATCAATGACAAAGCCAAATCATTCCTGCTCACCCAAGAGTCGTGGGACAAATGGCGCAGCAGATGGAAGAAGACGTATGGTTGGATGGCAAAAATGCTTAGCCCATGGCTGTAGATGATATCATAAAAGAAAACCTCCACGTTGTCGAGACCTTGGCATATAAATATGCACAGCAATGTCCTGGCATGACTGCCGATGACTTCATTGGCGAGGGGAATATGGCTCTTGTCATTGCTGCCCGTAAATGGAATCCCGAAAAAGAGCCCGTCTTTGCCCATTATGCCGTTTACCATATCCGAAAGGCAATGGAACGCATTATGCCAAGTGGAGAGATAAAGAAGGAAATCTCCGACAAGATGTCTGCCGGCCGTCCTTATACCAATGAGGCAGTGGAAGATGCTGAACTCAATGAGAATATGCATCAGCGCCTTCAGAGACTCAATGACAGAGAGCGTAGTGTCATCTGTCACTACTACGGCATTGAGGGAATGGAAAAGCTCACTATGGCAGAGATTGGTAGTTTACTCAACTATAGCCGCGAAAGAATAAGACAAATCCGTAAAACAGCAGAACGTAAAATGAGAAAAGCGACAACACTCTTGGCACTACTTCTTCTCACCTTCATGGTTATCCCTGCTCATGCGCAGATGCCACAGCAGCCGCCACAGGGATTTGGTGTCAGCCCAACCATTGGCCCAAAGGATCCAAAGGCAAAGGAAAAGAAGAAAGAGCCAAAGCCACAGAAAGTTAAAAAACAGACTCCTGAAAAGTTTTATGCCAAAACTATATATTTATATGGAGTAGGGTTTTCCGCTGTCGATTCTGTGGTATATTTCACCGACGAGCAGCGTCTCGACTCTATGGTTTTCAACAGCAAGAAGTTCCTACAGAATCGTGCAGTTCTCTCAGAACAGCTTACGAACTATCTCACCTCTATTGGTGAGAACAAATACACGGGAGCGATAGTATTTGATACCAATCTGAAGAAACTCGACAAGAAATTCCTCAAGCACGCGAAATATTACAAAAAACACGGCTACACCATAAAGGCTGCCGATAAAAGTCAGTTCTCTTTCTCACGATGAATTATCTCCTTGGTGGACATATCATCAGAATCAATGTTTCAGAAACGTCACGAACAGTTTCTGCTCTCAACGTAGAGTCATCTCTGTTTCTTGACCATATCCTGCCGTCTTTCATACCATTTAAGATAGGCGATGCAGATATATCCTCTGATGCACAGCCGCTGATGAATCTTACCATCGTAGATAATCTGAATGAAATAAAGGATGCCCACCTCATTAGGGACATTGATACCGGCAATGGCATGACACGTGTAGACCGCCTTTCCTCGGGAGGATACCAGTTCTTGGTTCGCGACATCACAGGATTCCCCTGTGCGTTGCTCCAGACCTCCTCACAGTTCTCTAACTGCAAGGTTGCCATTAGAGGGAGTTTGCCAACAATGCGTTTTGCCCTCAACAACGCTTTGATGCTCTCCTATGCTTTCTCCAGCGCCTATTATGATACCCTTCTCATCCATGCCTCAGTGGTACGACATAATGGGTTGTCGTATGCTTTTACAGCAAAGAGTGGAACAGGCAAAAGTACACAGGTTGCTAACTGGCTACAGAACATACATAACTGCGACCTCGTCAATGATGACAATCCCATTATTCGCATTGAATGCGCATCTGACCATAAGGAAAAACATGCCATTCTCTATGGTTCCCCCTGGAGCGGCAAGACACCATGCTATCGCAATGTCAAGGCCCCCCTTGCTGCCTTAGTGATGATAAAGCGAGACGACCATAACGAGATGCTCCCACAATCTCCTCTTGAAGCATTCGTCACAGTCCTTTCTGCCTGCTCGGCAATGAAATGGGATACGGAGTTATATTCGCGTGTTTGCAAAACAAGTTCTCTCTTTGTTGAAAATATTCAGGTGACAGAACTACACTGTCTGCCTGATGCACAATCAGCCATTACAGCATGCAATTACCTAACGAAATAATAATTCCCAAGGTGGCAGAGTATGTACACAATGGACATACCGTAACCCTTCCTCTGCGAGGATACAGCATGCGGCCATACCTCGAAGACGGACGCGACAAAGCGTTGCTTACCAAGGCACCAGAGAAACTTAAGATAGGTGATGTCATACTTGCTGAGATAGCCCCCAAGTGCTATGCTTTGCATCGTATAGTGGATATTTCCGATGACAATATAACGATGTGCGGAGACGGGAATTTCTCACTTGAATATATCCACCGCAGTGACGTTTTGGCTATCGCTACAGGATTCTTTCGCAAGGGAAGTGAACAAGTTACACCAGTTGATAACTTCTGGTACACTTGTTACTGGCATATGTGGCTAAAACTGCGCCCACTGCGCTATCCAATACTCTTATGCTATCGTGCGAAGAGAAATCCAAGAGAATTCATTTCGAAATCATTCAATAAAATACTACATATATGCAAATTAAGAAAGGCATAGTCCTCAATAAGGTCTGCGGTGAGCATTTTCTCGTTCCTATGGGTGAAGAAAATATAGACTTTTCCAAGCTCATAGCCCTAAACGAATCATCACTGCTTTTGTGGAAACGAATGGAGCAAGGTCCATTCGAAGTTGACGACTTAGTAAAAGTCATCCTCGATGAATATGAAATTGACGAAGTAACAGCACGTAATGATGTATCATCATTCCTTGACGAGTTCCGTGCAGAGGACCTTCTCATGTAAATTAAAAGAAAAGAATTTATACTTTTGAAAATATAAACAATAAAATTATGTATAGAACAAATACCTGCGGAGAACTCCGTATTGAAAATGTTGGTCAGACAGTAACCCTTGCAGGTTGGGTGCAAGGTATTCACAATCTTGGAGGTCTTACATTCATTGACTTGCGTGATCGTTATGGCATCACGCAGTTGGCATTCAATGAAGATTGTCCTGCGGCACTCAAGGAGCAAGCAGCACGCCTCGGACGCGAATATGTAATTCAGGCTGTCGGCACCGTTGCTGAGCGCTATTCTAAGAATGCGAAACTACCGACCGGAGATATCGAAATAATCGTCAGCAAACTAAATATCATCAGCGAAAGTACCACTCCCCCATTTACCATTGAGGACAACACCGATGGTGGTGACGAATTGCGCATGAAATATCGCTATCTAGACCTGCGACGTCCTATGGTTCGCAAGAATCTAGAATTGCGCCATAAAATGACTATTCTCATACGTAATTTCCTCGACTCACGTCAGTTTATTGAGGTTGAAACACCTATCCTCATCGGTTCCACTCCTGAGGGAGCACGTGACTTCGTAGTACCTTCACGCATGAACCCAGGACAATTCTATGCTCTGCCTCAGTCTCCACAGACTCTTAAGCAGTTGCTCATGGTCAGCGGCTTCGACCGTTACTTTCAGATAGCAAAGTGCTTCCGTGACGAAGACCTGCGTGCCGACCGTCAACCAGAGTTCACACAGATTGACTGCGAGATGTCATTCGTTGACCAAGAGGATGTAATCGACATCTTTGAAGAAATGGCACGTCATCTTTTTCGTGAGATTCGTGGTGTAGAGTTACCTGCAAAACTTCGTCAGATGACGTGGCACGAAGCTATGGCAAAATATGGTTCCGATAAACCAGACCTACGTTTCGGTATGGAGTTTGTAGAACTCAATGATGTCCTCAAACTGGGTACCTTCCAAGTATTCGACAACGCAGCCTACATTGGTGGTATCTGTGCCCCAGGCTGTGCCTCATATACCCGCAAGCAACTTGATGCCCTTACTGATTTTGTCAAATCACAGCAGGTAGGTGCCAAGGGTCTCGTATATATAAAGGTTAATGAAGACGGCACCATCAAGTCGTCCGTAGATAAGTTCTATACCCCTGAACAGCTACAGGCTGTTACTGCAAAGATGGGAGCTAAGCCCGGCGACCTGTGTCTGATACTCTCTGGTGATAATCCTAACAAGACACGCATTCAGCTTTGTGCTTTGCGTCTTGAGATGGGACGTCAGCTGGGACTCATGGACAAGAACAAGTTCGAATGTCTGTGGATTATTGATTTCCCACTTTTCGAGTGGAGCGACGAAGAACAACGCCTCATGTCCACTCACCATCCGTTCACTATGCCGAACCCTGATGACATCCCGCTTCTTGACAGTGATCCTGCAAAGGTACGTGCAAAGGCTTACGACTTCGTCTGCAATGGCATAGAAGTCGGTGGCGGTTCTCTGCGTATTCATGATGGCAAACTCCAAGCAAAGATGTTCGAAGTTCTTGGCTTCACTCCCGAGAGGGCTATGGCTCAATTCGGATTTCTCATCAATGCCTTCAAATACGGAGCGCCTCCACACGCTGGTCTTGCTTTCGGTCTCGACCGCTTCGTCAGCATCATGGCAGGCCTTGACAGCATACGTGATTGCATTGCCTTCCCAAAGAACAACAGCGGACGCGACGTTATGCTCGATGCGCCATCAGCCATTGATGACAAACAGCTTGACGAACTCTGCATCAAACTGACACCAGAGAAATAATTTTCAATCTTCAACTCAAAAAAAGTGTTACGCATATATACACTCCTCGCTCTGACATTCTCCCTGCTTAGTGCTTCAGCACAGGTAGAGTGTGAAGATACTTGTTCCCATATTCACGGCATCGACATCTCCCACTATCAGGGAAAGATATTCTGGGAAACCGTTGCCAACAACACCCCCATGGCATACGTATATATCAAAGCCACTGAGGGCGGCAACCGCATTGACCAAGAATATGAGAATAACATTCTCACGGCACATCAGTATGGACTGAAGGTTGGTTCCTACCATTTCTACAGGGCAAAGATAGAGCAAGAGACACAACTGGCAAACTTCGTGCTTCAGTGTCGCCCCAGCGAGCAGGATCTCATACCACTCATCGACGTGGAGGTCGCATCCGGTTTAGGAGTAGAGGAATTCTGCGATTCCCTCTTCAAGTTCCTCGAACTCGTAGAACATTACTATCGCCAAAAACCTCTCATCTATAGCGGCACCAACTTCTATAACAAGTATCTAGCTGGTAAAATGGATCGTTATCCCCTTATGATAGCACAATATCGCCCACCAGAGCCTGTTCTAAAAGACGGCAAGGACTACCTCATTTGGCAATACACTGGCAAGGGCCACCTCCGTGGCATCAATGGATATGTTGACAAAAGCCGCTTCTTGGGCGACCATAAACTGAAGGAAATCCGCTTTCGCCATCGCAAAGGAGAACTTTAGTAAAGTTAAAAGTTAAAGTGAAATAATGAAAACGAAACAAATACAGTACACCACGACGGGCACATGCTCCCGTTGTATCAATATCACAGCTGACGAGAATAACATCATACAGCAAGTAGAATTCGTTGGGGGGTGCCCAGGTAATACTGTGGGCGTTGCTCGTCTGGCAAAAGGACAGCACATCGATGATGTCATAGCAAACACAAAGGGAATACTTTGTGGTACAAAACCCACCTCTTGCCCAGACCAACTCAGCAAAGCTTTAGAAATATTGAAGCAGACCCCTGCAGAGTAAACAACAAGAAAAATAAATGAATATCTTACATTTTTTTGGCGAATAAAGGATTTTTTTGACAAAATGCTTGCGAGTATCACAAAAAAGTATTACTTTTGCATGCAAATTTATAAAATCGGGTATCAATTTGCCCTAAAACAACATAAAAACAACACACATAATTGAATAAGTGTTTTCAAGCACACAATTTATCATGAGCAAACTTATAAAGCCAAAAAATTATAAGGCTATTCTCGACCTCAAGCAGACAGAACAAGGTATTAAACTGATAAAGGATTTCTTCCAACAGAATCTTTCTACAGAGTTACGTCTTCGCAGGGTTACTGCCCCACTCTTCGTATTAAAAGGTCTAGGCATCAACGACGACCTAAACGGTGTTGAGCGTGCCGTTACTTTTCCAATAAAAGATCTTGGCGACCAAAAAGCGGAAGTGGTTCACTCTTTGGCTAAATGGAAGCGTTTGACTCTTTCCGAGTATCAAATAGAATCTGGCTATGGTATATATACCGATATGAATGCCATACGCGCAGATGAAGAACTCGATAATCTTCATTCTCTGTATGTAGATCAATGGGATTGGGAAGCAGTAATGACTAAGGAAGAGAGAAACATAGAATTCCTTAAAAATGTCGTAAAACGAATTTATGCAGCAATACTGCGTACAGAATATCTTACATATGAGACATATCCTCAACTGAAGCCATTCCTCCCACGCGATATACATTTTGTACACTCAGAGGAACTACTGCAAATGTATCCTGACAAAACTCCAAAAGAGCGTGAGGATGCTATTGCCAAGAAATATGGTGCAGTATTTATTATGGGCATTGGCGGTAAGTTGTCTAATGGCGAAAAGCATGATGGACGAGCTCCAGACTATGACGATTGGACAACACCAAATAGCGACGGATACCTCGGACTTAATGGTGATATATTAATATGGTATCCTATCCTTGACAGAGCAATCGAATTGAGTTCTATGGGCATTAGAGTTGACAAGGAAGCTTTACTACGTCAATTAGCACTTGAAGGTAAGGAAGACCGAAAAGAACTATATTTCCACAAAAGACTTCTTGAAGACAAACTTCCTCTCTCTATCGGTGGTGGTATAGGGCAGAGCCGTCTGTGTATGGTACTTCTGCAAAAAGCCCACGTTGGAGAAATACAAGCTTCTATATGGCCCGAGGAACAGCGTCAAGAATGTAAAAAATATGGTATGTATCTTATATAATTTATAAAAAAGGAGAAAATTATTTGGTTGATACGATTTTTTTTCGTAACTTTGCAGCCGCAAAATAATTTATTAACAACAAGGTGCTTATTCTCGGCGCCATAAAACTAAAGGAAATGAAAAAAGATCTTCATCCAGAAAATTATCGTCCAGTAGTATTCAAAGACATGTCAAATGGTGATATGTTCCTCACAAGATCAACATGTAAGACCACTGACACAGTAGAATTCAACGGCGAAACATATCCAGTAGTAAAGATAGAAATCTCTTCTTCTTCACACCCATTCTACACAGGTAAGAGCAAGCTCGTAGACACAGCAGGTCGCGTTGATCGCTTCCAGCAGCGTTACGGCAACATTAAGAAATAATAATATTTCAAATAAAACGATATTGAGAAGCGTAAACATTTGCAAACATAGCATTTGTTTACGCTTTTTGCTCAAAGCAATAAAATATCCTAACCACTATATAGTAAACCATAACTATTATGAAGAACATTTCATTAGACATCACAAAGGCTCAGCAATTTCTTCCAGCAGGAGCCATTATGGCATTCAAAGACAAAGTAGCTCAGGCACAGAAAGGTCTTGAAGAAGGCACCGTTCCTGGTAACGATTTCCTCGGATGGTTGCATCTTCCATCAAGCATCACACCAGAATTTCTCAATGAGGTGAAGGCCTGTGCAAATACTCTACGTTCGAAGGCAGATGTAGTAGTCATTGCTGGTATCGGTGGCTCATATCTTGGAGCTAAAGCTGTCATAGAGGGCCTCAGCAACACCTTCGCATGGCTCGTACAGGACAAGAAGAATCCTGTAATTGTATTTGCAGGTAATAATATTGGCGAGGACTATCTTGCAGAACTGACAGAATATTTGAAGACAAAGACATTCGCTATTATAAACATCTCAAAGTCTGGTACTACAACAGAGACAGCTCTCACCTTCCGTTTGCTGAAAACCCAGCTAGAGGCTCAAGTTGGTAAGGCTGCCGCAAAGGAACTCATCGTTGCCGTTACAGACGCCAAGAAAGGTGCTGCACGTATGTGCGCCGATAAGGAAGGATACAAGACTTTCGTAATTCCAGATAATGTTGGCGGACGTTTTTCTGTTCTGACGCCAGTAGGCCTGCTGCCTATCGCATGCGCTGGTATTGACATCGACCAGCTCGTTGCAGGAGCACAGGCTATGGAGAAGCAATGTGGTATCAACGTACCATTCGAAGAGAACCCTGCTGCTCTCTATGCAGCTACACGTAATGCTCTCTATGCTGCAGGCAAAAAGATTGAGATTCTTATAAACTACCAGCCAAAGCTTCACTTCTATGCTGAATGGTGGAAGCAGCTATATGGTGAGTCGGAAGGTAAGGATGGTAAGGGAATTTTCCCTGCATCATGTGACTTCACAACCGACCTTCACTCTATGGGGCAGTGGATTCAAGACGGTGAGCGCACAATCTTTGAGACATGCATCAGCGTAGAGAATCCTGAGAAGAAACTTCTCTTCCCTTCCGATGAAGAGAATCTTGATGGTTTGAATTTCCTTGCAGGCAAGCGCATCGATGAAGTTAACAAGAATGCAGAACTCGGCACACGTCTGGCACATGTTGACGGCGGTGTACCAAACATCCTCATCTCTATCGAGCGTCTCGATGCCTATAACTACGGACAGCTCATCTACTTCTTCGAAATTGGCTGCGGCATCTCAGGTCAGCTCATCGGTGTCAATGCCTTCAATCAGCCTGGTGTAGAGGCATACAAAAAGAATATGTTCGCCCTTCTTGAGAAGCCTGGCTACGAAGAGGAAACGAAGGCTATTCGCGCAAAACTTGCAGCAGAATAACAATTTTGTAGCATACAACTAAAAAATAAAGACCTTGATTCCAAAGAATCAAGGTCTTTTGTATTAACGTTTTTCAATTACCTTTAAACCTTAACCTATCTTCGGATATTTCTTTAGCCAACCATCAAGGCGGAGACGGATGACACCGAAGAAAGCTTCTCCAAAGATGCCTCCGTTCATCTTGCTGACGCCTTCTACACGATTTACAAATATTACAGGAACCTCCTTTAACTTGAAGCCAATCTTGTAGGCAGTAAACTTCATCTCTATTTGGAAAGCATAACCTTTGAAGCGTATCTTGTCAAGTTCTATTGTATCAAGTACTTTTCTACGATAGCATTTAAAGCCAGCAGTTGTATCATGCACCTTGAATCCGGTCACCATGCGAACATACATAGATGCAAAATAACTCATCAGCACACGTCCCATAGGCCAGTTTACAACATTCACACCACTAACATATCTTGAGCCAATAGCAACATCATAGCCCTCATCTGCACAAGCACTATAAAGTCGTGGTAAGTCGTTTGGGTCATGAGAGAAATCTGCATCCATCTCGAAGATATACTGATAGTTGTTCTCATGAGCCAAAGCCCATTTGAAACCTTTAATGTATGCCGTACCAAGACCAAGTTTTCCAGAACGTTCCTCTATAAATAGCTGTCCCGCAAATTCCGTAGATATAAGCCTCTTCACGATGTCTGCAGTACCATCAGGACTACCATCATCGATGACAAGGATATGGAATGACTTCTCGAGGGAGAAGATTGCACGAATAATCTTCTCTATATTTTCTTTCTCGTTATAGGTAGGAATAATTACTATACTGTCACTTGGTCGCATGGGTAAAATGTCTTTTCTTTGTAATTGGGCACAAAGTTACGAAAAAAATTAATATAACAAATAAAATGTTTGAATATTTAACATTTAAAGCACCTGTAAAGCGTTATCCAACCCCGGCAATTGCTTCGACATCGTCGATTTCGATAGGTATCATCTTGTCGCCTACGAGGCGATTGCCTTCAGAAGTGATGAGGATGTCATCCTCAAGACGTATGCCACCGAAGTCACGATATTTCTCAACCTCGTCATAATTGATATATTCCTTATGCAACCCTTGTCCTTTCCACTGGTCTATGAGATGCGGAATGAAATAACAGCCTGGCTCGTCAGTCATTACGAAACCTTCCTCAAGGGGTATGCCACAGCGGAGACAGTTAAGACCGAACTGTGTTGAGGGGCGTATATCATCATTGAAGCCTACATAGACCTGTCCAAGACCTTCCATATCATGTACGTCAAGACCCATATGGTGCCCCACTCCATGAGGCATAAAAAGAGCATGCGCTCCCTGTGCTACGGCATCGTTGGTATTACCCTTCATGAGTCCCAATTGCTTAAGGTGGTCGGTGAGTACACGACAGGCACCGAGATGAATATCGAGCCACCTGATGCCAGGCTTCGCCTCTGTCTTCACCCAGTCGTGGGCAGCCTTGACAGAGAGGTAGATAGCCTTCTGCTGTTCTGTAAATTTTCCAGACACTGGGGTTACACGAGTATTATCTGAACAATAGTATTCCTCATTCTCGGCACCAGCATCGCAAAGTATCATGCGCCCTGCCTCCAAAGTTCTGAACGAAGGCGCACCATGTTGTATCTCACCATGCTGGGTGAGGATGGTCTGGAATGATGTTCCGCAGCCACGACTCATAGCAATACCATCTAAAAGGCCTGCAATATGATGTTCTGTAACACCCTCGCGACATTTCTTCATAGCCGTAACATGCATGTCGTAGCCTATCACTGCAGCCTTGCGCATCTCCTCAATCTCCTCAGGACGTTTTCTGCGACGCATGGCAACGATGGCTTTGATAAGAGTCACAGAAGCATGCTGCTTTATCTCGAGCGGATGAAAACCGAAGATGTCTGCCATCTGTATCTGGATATCACCACGATACTGTGGTAGGAAATGTATGGGCTGGTGCAACTGCTGTGCCCTGTCGATAAAGTCTCTGAATTCCGACATGGGGGCAGAATTATCGACTCCTACTTCTGCTGCCAGTGCCTTGACAGAGGGTACATAGCCGAACCATACTATATCATCAATGTCGATATCGTTGCCGAAGAGGTATTCCTTGTTGTTGTCAACATCAATAACGCCCACGAGACCTTCACGCTTTTGGCCGAAAAAATACAGGAAGCTGCTATCCTGCCTGTGGCGATAGGTGTTGGCAGGATAGTTGCAGGGAGCATCGTTGTTGCCGAAGAGTATTATTATGCCGTTGCCGACGCGCTTTTTCAGCTCATCGCGGCGAGAGAGGTATGTAGATTTATTGAACATAGTTTTTAATTCATAATGTATAATTTATTTACAAGTTCTTTTTGAACCAGTTGGCAATGTTGCGGAAGAGGTAGTTGCGGGTGTTACCGCCGGAGATATTGTGATTCCTGTTGGTAAATGACAGTTGCATATAATCCTTGTCAGCCTGCACCAATGCCTCCGTATATTCTGCCACATTACGATAGTGAACATTATCGTCGGCAGTACCCTGACATATCAACAACTTGCCCTTCAGGTTTGGAGCCCTCGTTATGGGGTTGTCATCATAACCATCAGGATTCTCTTTCGGAGTACGCATGAAACGTTCAGTATATATAGTGTCATAATAGCGATAGCATGTCACAGGCGCTACTGCCACACCAGCAGCAAAAAGCGGTCTCCCATCTGGCCGTACCACAGTAGTGTCGCTCATACTCATTAGCGTCATAAAGCCACCATAGCTCCATCCCCAGATACCTATTCTATCTTTATCCACATAAGGTTGCTCACAGAGCCATTTCGCAACCTCTGCCTGATCGTGCGATTCCATAGCGCCCAAATGCAGGTATGTCTGCTTTTCAAAGTCAGCTCCCCTACCACCGGTTCCTCTGCCATCGACGCAGACAGAGACAAATCCTTCCTGTGCCAAATATTCCTCAAAGAGACAGCCACCCATATTGCCGCTATACCATTTATCCTCCACCTGCTGCGAACCAGGTCCCGAATACTGGAACATCACAACAGGATGTGGTTTATTCTCATCATCTGGACGCACCATCCAACCATTCAGTTCTATTCCATCACTCGTCGTCATAGTGAAGAATTCGCGTTTATAAGGTGCTACACAATCTACCTTTTTCTTCAGCTTCGCATTATTCTCTAGCTCCTTCACTATCTTTCCTGTCTTTGCCTCGCAAAGGGTATATACAGGAGGTGTATTGATGTCGCTCCACACATTCACGAAATACTTATAGTCCTTAGAGAATGTTGCGCTATTGGTGCCCACCTTTGGCGTCAGTTTTGTTGTATTACCCTTTTCATCACGAACAAAGACAGCAGTATGCAGCGGCGACCCATCTTTTGCCGCATAGTAACAACGTTGTGTTTTCTCGTCATAGCCATAAAAATCTACAACTGGTTGGTCGCCTTCTGTCAGATTTCTTATTAGCTTTCCATCAAGGTCATAGAGGTATATCTGCGCAAATCCAGTCCTTTCACTCTGCAGCACAAAGCCCCCCTTTGTCATCTGTATTCCTGCGTATGTCGCCTCGTTGATGTAAGGCTTCACTTCGTCGGTAACAATCAGTCGGCACTCCCCTGTGCGAGGGTTGCAGACATATATCTTCAGACAGTCCTGATGGCGGTTGAGGGTTGGGATTATAATCTTATCTGCATCGCTCGTCTGCATAACCCTCAGGATATATCCGTCGCTATCCACAGGTACTTTTACCTCCTGCTGCGCCTTAGTTGCAATGTCGTATGTCAGTACCTTCACCTTACTGTTGTTCACCCCCGCCATAGGGTATTTATATTCATAGGATGAGGGATATAGGGCATTCTTTTTCTTCTCCGGTTTCAGGCCCTTATATACAGGAAAGGAGAATGTCGGCACCTTGCTCTCGTCAAAATGCTGCCAGCACAACATTGTACCATCAGCATTAAAGCAGAAGGCACGTGCATACACCAGTTCCTCCTCATACACCCAATCGGGCTTTCCGTTGATAATCTTGTTCTGCTCTCCATCGAAGGTTACCTGAACTGGGGAGGTGAGAGGTTCTATGTATAGGTTATTATCCTTTACATATGCCACATTCTTTCCGTCAGGACTTATCAGCGGCTGCTCCACCTTTGCTCCACCGGCAATCGGTGTGTCGCCATATTTATATATTGCCCTGCTGCTCCTTCGGTATATCGATTCCACCTTCTCTGCCGTCAGGCTTGCCTTGTCCTTTTCGCCTGGCAATACTTCGTTCATCTTCACCCCTTTGGGAGAATATTTTCCTCCTGTGAGATCTTCTATGGTAAGCTTCTTTGGTTTCATAGTGTATATCAGCGTCACGATGCTGTTTCTGTCAAGAATTATCTCTCCCTCCTCTGTCGGCTGCTGCTCCCCTATCGGTGCCATGTTATGACTAAAATCTGTCACATATCCCTTACTATAGGTCCACCCATCAGGCAGGTTCAGCGTATTCTTTACAGGTCTGCGTTCCGTATTCACCATCATCACCGCCATTGTCTTTCCGTCAGGCGAGATGGCAGCCAGAGCATTTTCGCTGTCAATGTTCAGCCACTTATATCCTGCTGGCACAAAGCGTGAGAAATGCTGCCTTACGTAGTAGTTCTTATGCCTTGTATATTGCTTCCACTCCCTGTCACATTTTACGAGACTCCACTGGTCGAAGTTCACCTCCACATACTGCCAATCCAACCATGCTGACGGCTGCATATCCCTGATGTCTGCAATCAGTCGTTTTGCCATCATGAGGTTTCCGTGCAGGCCTCTTCCGCCGTCGCCTGTCTCCGACTGCCACAACAGCATTCTGCCGCCCTCAGCCTCTGTAACCTCTTTTCGCAATGCTTTTCTCAGCTGTGAAGAAGCCTGATAGGTATGCGTATTCCACTGTCCTATCATAGGTAGTATACCAGCCTCCTTATACCCCCTGAAAGCCTGCAGGCTGTGTGCCACACTCGTTTCGTCCGATGCTGCTATGACGGTTGGCAGACCTGATTTCTGCAATACGGGATACAGGGTCTTCACAAACCTTATCTGCGATGGTACGGAGAAGTGACACCCCTCTTGCGAAGCACTTCGTCCCCAGTAGTCTGTCAGCGCCTCGTTAAAGGGCTCTAAGGTGCGGAAGGTGATGTTATATTTCTCTTTGTAGTGCTTACACACTTCTACGAGATAGTCAGCGAACTTCTCATACATATCCTCCCTCAGGTTATCCGCTGATGCTGGTTCGTTGCCACCCACACATCCGCTCTTTGTCATCCACCACGGGGCACTGTTCGAGAATGCCTCGAAGATAGCATCCTTACGTTGCTTTGCTATCATCAGCATCACCCTGCGCTGTGCAGCATCGTTGTTCCATTGCCATGTACCGTCAGGCAGCTGGAATCCTTCCATTTCTGCACGCAGGCCTTTTCCGCCACGCTTTCCCATGTGATGCGGTTCACAGTTCTTCCATTCCGGGTCGTCACCCCCGCCGATGTTATAGCGGAAGATATTATAGTTCAGTCCCTGTGGATCTGTCAGCCACGAGATGAGCGAATCAAGATGCTGCTCATCATACTTTCCGCACATCTGTGCCCACCAACACAATGACACGCCCCATCCTTCCCACTTCTGCGGCTGTGTTCTGTGGGTATCAATGTTTATCGTCTCGGCAAATCCCATCACCGAGCCCATACACAACATCAAGGACAGATATATAATTTTTAATGCATAATTCATAATTCTAATAGACGATTTCCACCGACTTCTTTGTTATATTTTTCGTTGTGGGTGTTCCCTCAACGTTGACGCAATGTTCAAGTCTCTCGGCATCAGAGGTAGTATCATCCCCGTAACCGCCATCGCACGCCCAACTTACGTCAACAGTAGCTTTGAAAGAGCCACCGCTCACATAGATGCCCGTATCACTCTTTATGGCCTTTGGTTTTCCGTCGGTATTATCACCAGTCGTCGTTGCCACCAGTGTGCCACCCTTGAATATAATGTCGCGAGTGCAGTTGATACCCTTTCCGCCATCACCCCTGCTGGTCATCGTGAGAGAGCCGCCTGTCATAGTGAATGGATAGTCACACTTAATACAGGCAGCGCTGCTGTAGTCAGCTGTTTGGCTGTCGTAAACACAATCGCCGCTTGTAGCGATTGTAGTATTGCCGCCATTGATGACAACGACAGAGTCACACCTGATGCCTCGGGCAGCATCTGCTGTTACATTGATGTCTATTGTACCATTGTTAATCCACAACCCATCATTCACCTTTATACCAGAACCGGTAGGCGAACTGATATTCAGCGTGACATCATCATCAATAACGATAAAGTCATCGCACGCAATGGCATGTCTGCAGTTGCCTGTTACATTCAGCGTTCCTGTTCCGTACAGATACACCTCTCCCTCGCTGAAGAAAGCGCCTTTCTGGTCATACACCTGTTCGGTGTAGGTAGTGCCGTCAGTCAGGGTATTGGTTGTGCCGTCGGCGACTTCTAAGTACAGGTATTTGCTACCCTGATTATTGATGGCAGGTCCGTCAACATTATTGATGCTGACGCCATTCAGTTTGATACCATATTTCTTCTGTCTTTTTACGAGCAGCGAGCCGTCGGTAATAGTGCCCGACAACACAAGCAACAGTGAGTCTATTTCGCTGGTAACGGTAACGTCGGCCCCATTTACCGTTACACAGTTAGCATCATCACCACTTACTGTAACGCTACCGCCGTTGTAGGTAATAGATATGACCTTGATAGCATCTTCCGGAATGGGGTCTGTGGATGACGAGGACGACGAACCGTTCGTATAAGAACTGAAGTCCGTATCATCGTTCTTACAGGCAACTATTGTGACTGCTGCCATGAGTAACAGAAATATCTTTTTCATACGTTTCTCCCCTTTTTAGAATTTGAATTTATACCCTGCTCCTAAATAATGTTTGTCAGGATCATAATCGTCCTCATCCACGTTGTGCATTTTCTGGAAGCGGTAGAAGGCATTCAGCGAATGATGTTTCGTCAGTCGTATGTCAGTACCTATGGTATAGCGAACCTTTTCGATGGCCCACGCATGATATGTCTCTATGCTTATGTAAGGTGTCAGGAGGGCTTTTTTCTTGTCATAGGATATCTCGAAGCGCGAACGGAGCTGGTTGTGTCCTCTGCCAGAGCGCACTTTGTCCTCCCATTGCTCTTCGTCAAAGTCCCAACGCGTTACGGTCTTCTCGGGACGATAGGAGTATTGCCAGCGTTCACGCAGCGACAGCTTTATGTTGTTTGAGAACTTGTATGAGCCCGTCAGACTTGCATAGAAACGATGTTTCACCCCCCAGTAACTGGGACGCCAATGGTTATAGAGTCCGTTTGTCTTGTAGGTTATGTTCTCATGGAAATTATAGTCGAGCAATTTGTAACCGGCATCAGCCTTCAGCCAACCGAGCAGCTTGTATGAAGCGCTGATACCTATGCCCCAACGGTCCATCGTCTTGAAATTATTACGGGTACGCATGTCGGCCTCCATTGAGATGTCCATTCGCTTGCTCACCTTCTTCTCCGCCTCAAGACCGAGAATCAGTCCGCCTTCGCTGTCAGCAAACATCGGTATGCTGATGGCAAACATCAGGAGTGCTGCAAATTTGCGTTTAAACATTTTCATAATCCGAAGTCCTAAGTTTTAGTTTCTCGTCAATTTCCTTATCTACCTTTCCGTCGTAATATACACGCAGCACAGCCATGTCGCGAAGGAAATCCACTGCGCCCACCTTCACGTTGATAACCTTTACGCCGAGTCTCTCCTCAAGGTCTGCCATCAGTTCCTGACGGCGCTCTTTCTTGATGAGGTCTATGCGGTCGTACTGTACCAACTTTGAGCTATTCACCTTCAGGAATTTCTCAAAGAAGATAATGACGACTATCGTGATAGCATCTATCACCATCAGCTCCATCAGCGATGTGCCCGACACCTTGCCCTTAGCGTCTAGGGCAATAGAGTCAGACATAGCATGAATCACCGACAAACACACGACGACAAAGAGATATGTCATCTCGCGCACCGGCATCGTGTCCGTGCGATAACGCATAATCGAAAAAATACCAAAGAGTCCCAAGCCGACACCCATTGTAGCCTTACCACGATCCATGCCCATCATCAAATATACAAGGAAGAAGATGGCAACGGAGATAATCATGAAGGTAAAATAGAAGTCACGACGCTTGCCCTTCCTGAAGTACAGGAAATGGACAATCATCCAGTTGACTATGAGACAAACAAAGAATCTCACTAACGTGTCGCCGAAGTCGGCAGAAAACAGAAACAGTTCTTTCATAATATTCAATATTCAATGTTCAATGTTCAATCAACTTTCTCACTTCAATCAGCTTTTGCTTGAAACGATTTACTGGCAGCCGATTCTCGCACGTCAATGCCGACCCCATGCAATATTTTGAGAAACCATGCGGCTGGATGCGCAGCTGGCGCAGCATTTGCAGTATTGGCGAATAAGCGAGGCCGTCACGCTTCAGTTCTATGATGACCATGTTGCCCATATCCATATGCCTCCCATTCTGTAGGTTCTCGAAGTGCAGTTGTGTGTCAATCGTCACACGTTCCGTCTTCCCCTTGTTCACCAGCGTGATGCGCGAGAAATGATTGTTTAGAGCCGGTTGCAAACTGTTCACATCATAGCGCAAATGCTTCGCCAGAAAAGCACGTTTCTCTTCGTCCAACAGATTCATATCCTGCACCTCGATGCGCTTCTTCTTTGTACGCCCGTGATTGTTCTTCGTCTTCACCTCCATAAACTGCAGGTCAGAGATGCAATACGTGCGGAAGCGTATCTTCTGGCGGTTAGAATGTCCATGCTGATGGGCAGAATACATGTCATAGTCGGTAGTATCAAAATATGTAGTGTCATACTCCAGATTACACTTGCCCTCAATCTGCTGAATAAAATAATCATGCTGCGCCATTTCCAGCAGCTGACGAAGCTTCTGCTGATTCGTCACAAACTTAGTGTCGATGCGATTCATCAGCTTCACGTCACTCATCTGTTCCAGCGATATCGGAGCAAAAGCGTTTATCAGATTAGTCATTGATTAATAGATACTATTTTTTTATAATTCCGGTGCGAAGGTACAAATAAGTCATGAATAATGCAAATTTATTTCAACAAAAAGCCCATTTTATTAAACAAAACGCCCAAATACACTACAAAATAGTGCACGATGCATCGTGCGCCAATTTTGGTCAAAGTCCGAAGCGTCCCAGGTCGTTCTCCTTACGCAGGAAGTTGCGGCGCTCGCCGATGTTCTGGTTATATTCACGTCGCAGGGCGAGGTACATATTGTTTTTCGAACCCAGCCCCGAACGGCGTGCCACATCCACAGGGTCCATGTCCGTATAGCGCAGCAGGTCGTCAACGAGACGCATCTGGTAGAGCTGACGGAAACGGATGCCCTTGACGCCCGTAAGGATAAATATCATGCCAGCCACCTCTTCGCGCTTCAGGCCATAGCGGTCGGCAAAGGCTTGCATGTCATTATTGCCATTTGCCAGATAGCGCAAATAGTCGTCCATCACGGTGATGCCCGTAGGCGACATGTTACGTTCCATAGTTACATACTGCCAATGTCCGTCCTTGTCCCAGCGCTTGCGACGCGTGAAGGGCGAGATATACAACTGGTCGAGCGTATATTGCGGCTCACCCCTAAAGGTGCGCTCCACCACCTTGCGGCTCTCACGAATACCAGACCTCCAGTTACGGGTTTTCCAAGAATTTCCTTTTGCCATAATTGTCTGAATTAGATTTCATGGGGCAAAATTACGAAGAAAAACACACACTACCAAACTTTTTCAAATAAAAACATGAAAAAATTATATTCTCATTCGTGAAACAGAATTTATTTGAAATCAGATAACATTCTCAATCATATAGCAGAATTTATCTAAAATCAGATAATATTCTCAATCATATAGCAGAATTTATCGGGAATCAGATAATATTCTCAATTACATAGGAGAATATATCGGGTGGCTGGAAATATTCTCCGTCACGAAAGGGAATCCATATCGATTCGATGCAGATTCTCCGATACAAAAGAGAATGAATATCGAATCGATATACATTCTCTTTCACGAGTTAGAACAAATAATCGTGAGAATTTTTCTCCACCTGCTACTTCACCTTTAACCTCTTCACGATGTTCTGGCTGTTGTTGCCGACGTGGATGGTGTATTCTCCGTTGTCAGTTTGCCACTGGTGGGTGGCTTCGTTCCATGAGGCAAGGTCTTGTGGGGCGATAGTCATCTGGAGCGTCTGTTGCTGACGGGGTTGCAGGAGATTTGTCTTGGCAAAGGCCTTGAGTTCCTTGAGAGGTTTTTGTATCTCCTTGTTGCTCGGAGCAGAGACATATACCTGCACCACATCCTTACCGGCACAACTGCCCGTGTTGGTGACAGTAACAGAGACCGTGATATTGCCTGCGGCATCCTTGACAGCCGTCACATCATCGTAGGAGAAGGTGGTATAGCTGAGCCCGAAACCGAATGGGAAGAGGGGTTTCTTCTTGTCTTTCTCGAAACCACGATAGCCCACAAAGACATCCTCCTTATAATATACCTGTCTGTCAACACCCGGATAGGCCTCCTTACCATATTTCACGTAAGGATAGTCCTCATACTGCTTTGCAAAGGTGATAGGGAGTTTTCCGCTGGGGCATACCTTGCCACTCAGGACATTGACGAGGGCTGTGCCTGCTTCGCTGCCGAGATACCAGCAGTGTACGAGGGCCGGCACCTTGGAGAGCCAAGGGGTAGCATAAGGATTGCCGCCAAAGGTAACAACGACGATATTAGGGTTGATGTCTGCCAGCTGGCTGATGAGTTCGTTCTGCCCGAATGACAGGTCATAGCCTTCGCGGTCGCCATTCTCACAATCCTGCTTATGATTCTTGTTCATGCCACCTATATATATTATAAGGTCTGCATCGGCAGCTTTGGAAAGTGCCTCGTCTTTCAAGCGCTTACTCTCGGCAGCATCAACAGCATCCTTCTTGTCATAAAGAGCCCTGCCGGAAGCGTAGCCCTGAGCGTATGATAGGTGACAGTTGACAGGTGATAATTGACAGGTGACAGGTGACAGGTGAGAGTTTGCTGCCGCCACAACTGTTTGCAAAGCTTCGAGCGGTGATATGTCGCGGAGGGTTTTCAGTTCTGACGAACCGCCGCCCATAGTGAGGGAGCGGGTGGCATTCTCGCCTACGACGAGGATATTCTTATACTTTGAGAAATCTATTGGCAACAGTGGAGCTTTGCCACGCTTGTTGTTTTGCAGCAGCACAATTCCCTCCTCTCCTATCTGACGACAGGCGTCATAATGGGCTTCAGAGCATTGGTTGCCGATAATCTTATTGGGATTCATCGCCGTACGGAAGATGAGTCGCAGGACGCGGCTGACCTTCTCGTCAACAACAGACATAGGCACCTTGCCTTCCTGTACGAATTTCTCGAAATCGTTGCCGAGATGGTAGTCATCAAAGGTGAACTTCTCGCCACGAATATTACCATTGCGCGTTGTTCCCATCTCGATGTCAAGACCTCCTGTAGCAGCCTGCCAAGAGTCGGTCACAGCATCCCAGTCACTGACAAGACAGCCGTCCCATCCCCATTCTTTCTTCAGTATGCCATTGAGCAGCTCGTCATTCTGGCTGCAATGTACGTTTTTCCACAGATTATAGCTACCCATGATAGAATAGACATGTGCCTTCTCGACAGCACGTTGGAAGGGAGCAAGATATATCTCACGCATAGCACGCTCGGAGATGTTGACGTTAACAGAGAAGCGGTCTGTCTCCTGATCGTTGAGGACAAAATGCTTCAGGCAGCATGCTACGCCATTCTGCTGCACCGCCTGGATATATGGCACGACCATCTCGCCAGCCAGCAGGGGGTCTTCACCCATGTATTCGAAGGCACGACCGTTGAGAGGTGTGCGGGCGATATTGACACCAGGGCCCAGCATGACATCTTTTCCGCGATAGGCAAACTCCTCGCTGATGCTGGTACCATAGAGGCGCGAGAGGTCACGGTTCCATGTTGCAGCAAGACACGTCAGCGAAGGAAAGGCAACGCAGAAGTCATTGGTCCATCCGGCAGCCTTCCATTCATCCCACACCAGTTCTTCACGAACACCATGAGGACCATCGTCCATATTGAGCTGGCGGATACCAAGACGCGGAACACCAGCAGAGGTGAACTTACTCTGGGCATGAAGTATCTTAACCTTCTCGTGAAGAGTCATGCGACTAAGAGCATCTTTGATACGTTCCTCAATAGGAGCCTTGGAATCAAGATAAACCTGTGCGTTGAGGGCAAGGGAAGCCATCAGAAAAGAGGCAGAGAGCAAAAGTGATTTCATTTTATTATTATTGAAAATTGAACATTCTTTAACCGTTAACCTTTAACCATTAATCGTTACACGTTGCAAAAGTATTTATTATTTGTCACCATTTTATATATAATAGGCTGTTATGAAGCAAAAAAATGAAATAAATTTTCTTTTTCTTGTTGCATTGAGATTTTTTTTGTACTTTCGCAGCGTTTATGGAATATTTATTTGAACATAAGGATAAGGTCCGCGATTACGAATGCGACCTGCAGGGCATTGTGAATAATGCCAACTACCAACATTACACGGAACATGCACGACATGAATTCCTGCTTGCAAACGGCATCAGTTTTGCTGAACTGCATGAGCAGGGCATCGACTGCGTAGTAGCAAAGATAGAGATGCGCTTTAAGGTACCTCTCCGCTCTCGCGACGAATATGCTGTTCGCGTGAACATGGTGAAGGAAGGATTGAGATATATCTTCCTGCAGGATATATACCGCCTGCCCGACAACACTCTCTGCATGAAAGCAAAGGTGGAGGCGGTATGCCTGATAAACGGAAAGCTTGGAGACACTGACATTTTAATGCGAGCACTATGCAAAAACTAAAAGAGCTATATACCGCATGGCACGGAGCAGAGCCGGTAAAGATGGAGAAATTGCCAGGTGCTGGCAGCAACAGGGAGTACTATAGGATGACCGATGAAAATGGCAAGACATACATCGGTTGTGTAGGAACATCGAAGGATGAGAACCATGCCCTCCTGTCGCTGGCAAAACATTTCACAAAACGAAAACTCCCTGTGCCAAAGGTGTTGGCAGAGAGTGAAGACGAATTGAGATACATCCAAAACGACCTCGGTTCACTGTCACTATATGATGCCATCAAGGGTGGCCGCGATGCTGGAGGACGCTATAATGTCAAGGAGAAGGAACTGCTCAGACGCACTATCAGGGAACTGCCTAACGTACAGATCAGAGGTGCACGAGGACTGGATTTCTCTGTATGCTATCCCCAACCGGCTTTCGATCAGGAGGGAATACTTTTTGACCTGAACTATTTTAAGTATTGCTTCCTGAAGGAGACTCTGCCAGACTTCCACGAACTGAAGTTGGAGGCTAACTTCCGCCTTTTGGCAAAAGATCTTGAGGCAAGCACATCGACACCTGTGGAGTCTTTCCTATACAGGGACTTCCACGCTCGCAACGTAATGCTCGATGCAAAGGGAAAGCCTTACTTCATAGACTTCCAAGGGGGCAGACGAGGACCATATTACTATGATGTGGCATCATTCCTGTGGCAGGCTGCTGCACGTTATTCGGACAGCCTGAGAAAGGAACTCATAAAGGAATATTACGATGCTCTGAAACAATATACCGAAGTACCATCATTCAGGACCTTTAACGAGAGGTTGCAGCTGTTTGTTCTCTTCCGCACCATGCAGGTATTGGGAGCATACGGATTCAGAGGATATTTTGAACGCAAGGCACACTTCATTGAAAGCATACCGTTTGCCATACAGAACCTCAGGGACCTGCTGGCAAAGAATGACTTCCCTTACCCTTATCTCGTCACCATACTGAAAGAGTTGACAGAGTTGCCAAAGTTTGCGCCAAAGCCAAAGGTGCAGAAGGACGGCAAGGCAACAGTATCGAAATATGACGGCAAGGGTCCGCTGGTGGTGAGGGTATATTCCTTCTCTTTCCATAAAGGCATCCCCGAAGACCCCTCAGGCAACGGTGGCGGATATGTCTTTGACTGCCGCTCTACCCATAACCCGGGACGTTATGAGCCGTACAAGAAGCTTACCGGCCTGGACGAACCCGTGATACGTTTCCTGGAAGATGACGGCGAGATTCTGACATTTCTGGAGAGTGTGTATAAACTGGCTGATGCCCATGTGGAGAGATATATAAAGAGAGGTTTTACGAGTCTGATGTTCTCCTTCGGATGTACTGGCGGGCAACACAGGAGCGTTTATTCTGCACAGCATCTTGCAGAACACATACACGAGAAATATGGCATAGAGGTGCATGTGGAACACATAGAACAGGGCATAAAGAAATGCTTCTCCGCTTTATAAAAAACTGGGCCTTACCCATATCGATGACGATAGGGGCATTAGGATATATTATAGGCAGGGAACTACCCTTGTCGGCAGATATAAAGGGCGACATAGTAAAGGGAGTAGAGATACTGCAACCGGCACTTCTCTTCTGCATGCTCTTCGTGACATTCTGCAAGGTGCCACCATCGGCACTAAAACCCAAGATGTTACACCTGTGGCTGATAATGATACAGTGTGTTTTCTTTATCGTTACATGCATAGTGTTATACTTCTTTCCGCAGACAGAATACCGCCTGTTAGCAGAGACATTCCTGTTGGTGATGATATGCCCCACAGCAACTGCCTGTGCCGTAGTGACATCAAAGCTGGGAGGTGATGCAGGACTGACTACATCATACACCATACTTATCTGCATCGTGACAGCAATCATAATATCCATCTTCTTACCCCTTGCTTCTGCACGTCACGGAATGAACTTTCTGCCGACTTTGTTACTGATATTAAAACATGTATTCCCACTATTGCTGGCACCATTGTTTGCTGCATGGGGAGTGAGATATTTCTTCCCGAGGTTGCTCAACATGATACTAAGTCAGAAAGATTTAGGATTCCACATGTGGACAGTAGCATTATCATTAGCGATAGCTGTTACCGTAAGGGCCCTTTACAACAGCAGTATCAGCATTATGGAGATGTTGGGGATTGCCGCAGTATCGTTGGCAGGATGCCTGTTGCAGTTTGGATTGGGAAAGGCTATCGGGGAGCATTACGGATGCCGACTGGAAGGCGGACAGGCATTAGGACAGAAGAACACTATCTTTGCCATTTGGTTAGGATATACCTTCCTGTCACCCATCAGCGCCACAGCAGGTGGTTTTTATTCCATCTGGCACAATCTGGTAAACACCTACCAACTGTATAAACATAGGAGATTAGAGGTAAAACTTGAAACCTGAAACTTGAAACCTGAAACCTTGCATTTTCAGTACTCTATCTTTTCGAGAAACAGAGCATTTCCTGGCATCGACTCACCAGCCTGACAACGACTCTTGCCTTCTATGACAGAGCGGAACTGCTCAAGTGACATTCTGTGGCGTCCCACCTCAACAAGGGTTCCAACAACAGCACGCACCATATTTCGCAGAAAGCGATTGGCCTTGATAACGAACACCCAATCGGCACCATATCCAGAACCTTCAGGAACAGGTTTCCACGCAGCCTCAGCAACATCGCAAAGAGTTGTCTTGACATCAGTATGACTCTTGCAGAAACAAGCAAAATCATCATACTGCATCAGCAGGCTGGCAGCCTCATTCATAAGGGAAAAATCGAGATCATAGTGGCATAGCCAAGTATAGTGACGATTGAAGGGAGTATGTTTTAGGGAGAGATAGTAGTGATATGTGCGCCATTTTGCAGAAAAGCGTGCATGCATATCGTCAGCAACCTCTTCGATAGCGCTTACCCTGATATCTGGCGGAAGCATTCTGTTCAATTTATATGCCAGTTGCGAGGTATCAAATACTGCCATTCCCTCTTCCGGAACATCAAAATGAGCCACCATATGACTGGCATGAACCCCAGCATCTGTGCGGCCTGCACCCACTATATCAGTAGGAGTAGACAACAAAGTAGAAAGGCAACGCTCCAGTTCACCTTCTACACTAATGCCGTTAGGCTGTATCTGCCATCCGTGATAGCGCGTTCCGTCAAAGGACAGATGAATAAAATAACGCAATTTTTATAATTGATAATTAAAAATTGATAATTGAAAATTGGAATTCTTGGGCAAAGGTACAAAAAAATTTGTATATAAGGAATTTTTTTCGTAAATTTGCACCGCATTTTTCATTCATGCGCTCACGCGCAAGGGGGAAGAACAGTAGATTTGAAAAAATAATAAACACAACAAATATAGAGACATGAACATTTCATACAAATGGCTGAAAGAGTATGTTGACTTCGACCTTACACCCGAAGAGGTGTGTGCTGCACTTACCAGCACAGGTCTTGAGGTAGATGCGTTGGAAGAAGTACAAACTATCAAAGGCGGCCTTAAAGGATTGTATATAGGACAGGTCCTCACTTGTGAGCCTCATCCTGACAGTGACCACATGCACGTTTGCAGCGTTGATTTAGGTAGAGAAGAACCATCACAGATAGTATGTGGTGCTCCCAATGTGGCAGCAGGACAGAAGGTGATTGTTGCCGACCTGGGTTGCGTGCTGTATGATGGCGACAAAGAGTTTAAGATTAAGAAATCAAAACTGCGTGGCGTAGAGTCAAACGGCATGATATGTGCTGAAGACGAGATTGGTATCGGCACCAGCCACGATGGCATCATCGTATTGCCTGAAGATGCTAAGGTAGGCACACCAGCAGCAGAATACTACAACCTTGAAAGCGATTGGCTCATAGAGGTTGACATTACTGCCAACAGGGCTGATGGTTTGAGCCATTACGGAGTAGCACGCGATTTGTATGCTTGGCTTTGCTCTAATGGTTACAAGACATCTATCCATAAGCCATCTGACGCTGACTTCAAGGTAGATAATCACGACCTCACCATAGATGTTGAGATACAAAATACTGAGGCTTGCCGCAGATATGCTTGCGTCAGTCTTACTAACTGCGAAGTTAAGGAATCACCAGAATGGCTGAAGAACAAGCTGAATATCATCGGCCTCCGTCCTATCAATAATATCGTTGACATCACCAACTATATCATGATGGCATATGGACAGCCTCTGCACTGCTTTGATGCTGATATGGTGACAGGTCATAAGATTATAGTAAAGGACCAGAATGCCGGAAAGAAATTCATCACCCTCGATGGAGAGGAGCACATACTTGGTGAACACGACCTTGCTATCTGTAACGCAGAGGAGCCAATGTGTATCGCAGGTGTCTTTGGCGGTAAGGGTTCCGGCACTTACGAGACAACAAAGAATGTAGTACTGGAGGCAGCATACTTCCATCCTACATGGATAAGAAAATCTGCTCGCAGACACGGCCTTAGCACAGATGCTTCTTTCCGCTTCGAGAGAGGCATTGACCCAAATGGCACACTATATGCCCTGAAGCAGGCAGCATTGCTCTGTAAGGAATTGGCAGGGGCAAAGATTTCAAGCGAGATAGTGGATGAGTATCCTAACAAGATAGAGAATCCTACCATGAGACTGGACTTCTCATACGTTGACAATCTCATCGGCAAGAAGATAGGTCACGATGTTATCAAGAATATACTGACCTCTCTGGAGATAGAGATAAACAACGAGGATGCTGAGGGTTTGCAGATTACAGTTCCAGCATACAGGGTTGACGTACAGAGACCTTGCGACGTTGTAGAAGATATCCTCCGCATATATGGATATAACAACGTTGAGATTCCTACTCAGCTGAAATCCAGTCTCACCACAAAGGCTTTCGAAGACCAGAGACACAAGATGCAGAATCTGGTGGCAGAACAGCTCGTAGGCAGCGGCTTCAACGAGATATTGAACAATTCCCTCACCAAGGGTGCATACTATAACGAACTGAAGGCATATCCAAAGGAAAATCTTGTTTCTATTGTCAACCCACTTTCCAGCGATCTCAACGTAATGCGTCAAACACTTCTCTTCGGAGGTCTTGAAAGCATCATGAGAAATGCAAACAGAAAGATGCCAAATCTCCGTTTCTTTGAATTCGGTAACTGTTACCAGCACTTTGAAGATAAGAGAGATGACGAGAATCCTATGAAGGCATACTCAGAGGAGACACATCTGGGACTCTGGATAACAGGTAAGAAGGTAGAAGGCTCTTGGGCACATGCTAATGAAGACTCTTCTTTCTATGAGTTGAAGGCACATGTGGAAAATATCCTCAAGCGCATTGGTATGCCAGAGGGAATGCTGGTATGTGAGAAGAGCGACAACGACATCTTCTCTGCAGGTCTCACCCTGAAGAACCGTAACGGCAAGGTATTCGTAGAGATGGGTATCGTAAACAGAAAACAGTCAATGAACAAGGCTCTGAATGTGCTTATCGATGCTCCAGTATATTTCGCAGACATCTATTGGACACAGGTTACCAATGCCGTTAAGAAAGCTGAGGTTCACTTTACAGAGATACCAAAGTTCCCTTCTGTTTCACGCGACCTCGCTCTGTTGCTTGATTCTAAGGTAGAGTTTGCACAGGTAGAAAAGATTGCTCGCCAAACAGAAAAGAAACTGCTGACAAAGGTAGAATTGTTTGACGTTTATGAAGGCAAGAATCTGCCAGAGGGCAAAAAGTCTTATGCTGTTAACTTCGTCTTCACTGATCCAGAGAAGACCATGAACGACAGACAGATAGAAGCCATTATGACAAAACTCATTCTGAACCTGAAGAAGGAACTAAATTGCGAACTGAGATAAAACCTATAAGTCCAATAGGACCAATAGGACCAATAAGACCAATAATGATAAAAACAATAACAACATGGGAAGAGCATTTGAATATCGTAAAGCTACAAAGATGAAGCGTTGGGGTCATATGGCAAAGACCTTCACACGCTTGGGAAAACAGATTGCCATTGCAGTAAAGGCTGGTGGTCCTGATCCCGACACAAATCCTACACTGCGTTCTATCATCGCTACCTGTAAGCGTGAAAACATGCCAAAGGACAACATCGAGCGTGCTATCAAAAACGCTATGGGTAAGGACCAGTCAGAATACAAGGAGGTAACATACGAAGGATATGGTCCTCATGGTATTGCAGTGTTCGTTGACACACTGACAGACAACACCACACGTACCGTTGCTGATGTGCGTTCTGTATTCAACAAATTCTCTGGCAACCTTGGCACAACCGGTTCGCTGAGTTTCCTCTTCGACCATAAGTGTGTCTTTACTTTCAAAAAGAAGGATGATGTCGATATGGACGATTTGATTCTGGAACTCATAGACTACAATGTGGATGATGAGTATGACGAGAACTATGACGAGGAGAAGGACGAGACAACAATATCTGTCTATGGCGACCCAAAGTCATATGCACAGATTCAGAAGTTCCTAGAGGAGAAAGGGTTTGAGGATATCGGTGGTGAATTCACCTACATCCCAAATGACCTGAAGGACGTTAATGATGAACAACGCGCGACCATTGACAAGATGGTAGAGAAACTCGAAGAATTTGATGACGTACAGACAGTATATACTAATATGAAGCCAGAGTGAAGACTTTAAGCATAATACTACTTAGCATTATCCCATTTCTTAGCAGCAATGCTAAGGGGTGGGATAATGTACTTTATAAGCAGATAGAGAGCAACATTGTTGCCCCAACATTTGCCGACAAGAGTTATAGAGTTACGAAATACGGTGCCTCCCCCAAGGCATCAGCAAAAGTCAATCAGCAGGCCATCAACAAAGCTATTTCAGCCTGCTCAAAGGCTGGAGGCGGAAAGGTAATTATCCCAGAAGGCACATACCTCACTGGTGCCATCCGTATGCAGTCGAACGTAAACTTGGTAATTGAGGTAGGCGCTACCCTACTCTTTGCTTATGAGCCAGTTCTCTATCCTCTCGTCAAGACACGTTGGGAAGGGCTCGACATCATGAACTATTCTCCTTGCATCTATGCCTATCAGGCAGAGAATATTGCAATCTCTGGCGCAGGAACCATCGACGGCAATGGTAGCTTAGAGACGTGGTGGCCTTGGTGCGGAGCAACAAAATTCGGATATGTGGAAGGTCAGACAATAGAGAGTCAAAAGATGCCTTTCAAGCCAGGTGGCGATACCAATAGAAACACCTTGCTGAAGATGGCCGACAATGGTGTACCAACAGAACATCGCCTCTTTGGTATGGGACACGGAATGCGTCCGCAGCTGGTGTGTTTCTATGAATGCCAGAACATCCTCATCGAGGGCGTCACAATGTTGCGCTCACCATTCTGGGTTATCCATCCTGTTCTCTCAAAGAATATCACCGTCCGCAACTGTAAGATTATCAATAATGGCCCTAATGGCGACGGTTGCGACCCAGAGTCATGCGAGAACGTATTGATAGAAAATACCATCTTCCATACTGGTGACGATTGTATAGCCATCAAGTCTGGACGTAATGCTGACGGCAGACGCAACGGAATACCTTCGCAGAATATCATCATCCGTGGATGTACTATGGAAGACGGACACGGGGGAGTTGTGGTGGGATCTGAGATTTCTGCAGGAGTGAAGAATGTCTTTGCAGAAGATTGTAAAATGGACTCCCCTAACCTCGATCGCGTGCTTCGCATAAAGACTAATACCTGTCGCGGAGGCATTACTGAAAGCATCTATATGCGAAATGTCGAGGTGGGACAATGCCGCGAGGCTGTTCTCCGCATCAATCTTGTTTATGAACCGAAGGAGATTGCTGAACGTGGACACATCCCAACAGTAAGGAATGTATATATGGAGAATGTCACATGTCAGAAGTCTAAATACGGCATATTGCTCAATGGCCTTGAGGATGCTGACCAGATATACAACATCAACGTAAAGAACTGCACCTTCAATGGTGTCACTGACGAGAAGGTACGCAGGACAGGAAAGTCGCACGATATATTCTTTGAGAATCTTGTCATCAACGGTGAACAAGTTCTTGCTGAGCTACCTTTCAACGGACATTATTCCGAATGGATGACTTATAGCGAGATGCAACGCAATCCTAACCCTATATACCTCGACTTCACAGATCCTTCAAAACGCCCCAAAGGAAAGTGGTCTTATGTAATGGGAATAGAACTGGAGAGTATGCTTGACACTTGGCTAGCATACCGTAACGATGCTGTGAAGGAATATGTATGCAGCTATGCAAAGCAGATGATTGATGCAGAGGGAAATACTGTAGGATACAAATATGAAGACTTCAATCTCGACAACATCCGCACATCCCATTTCATATATCGCCTTAACAAACTCTTCCCACAGCCAGGTCTTGACAAAGCCATACAGACTTATTACAAACAATTGGAGAACCAGCCACGCACGAAGGAAGGTGTATGGTGGCATAAGAAGATATACCACGACCAGGTTTGGCTCGACGGCATCTTTATGGGACTACCTTTCTATGTTTTGGCAGCAGAAGACTTGAAGGGCAAGAAGGCATCAAAATATTACAACGATGCTGTCAAGCAGATTAGCAGCACCTTCACTCGAACCTATGACCCAGCAACTGGCTTATGGAAGCATGCTTGGGACGAGAAGCATAACATGTTCTGGGCAAACAAAGAGACTGGTCTCAGCCAGCACTCTTGGGCAAGAGCTATGGGATGGTTCGTGATGGCTATGACAGAGGTACTCGACGGAATGCCTGAAAATTACGAGAGGCGTAACGAGGTAAAAACGATGTTGCAGCAGGCTATGGATGCCGTATATAAGTATCAGGACAAGGAAAGTGGTGCTTGGTATGATGTCCTCGACGTGAAAGACCCACGCAACTATCTTGAATCAACGGCATCAGCTATGTTTACATACGTCATGCTGAAGGGAGCCCGTCTGGGGTATCTTGACGAATCATATCGCGAGAAAGGCAAGAAGGCTTACGAAGCCCTGCTGAAGAACTTCATCAGAATTGATACACCCACACCGTCTGCAGGCATCCCAACCATCAGCCTCACGAGATGTTGTTCTGTCAGCGGCTTAGGACCGGAAAGCAGTCCGAAACGTGACGGATCCTTCGAATACTATATGTCTGAGCCCATTCGCGACAACGATGCAAAAGGCATAGGACCATTCATATGGGCATCACTGGAAATGGAGGCAATTGATAATTGATAGTTGACAATTGACAATGCATAATTCTTCGACTAGCGAAGCGGCAAAGCCGATTACAAGATTCATAATACTCTTTTTATTCACTTTGATGTCTATAAGCATCAATGCATCAAAGGCTGTACGTTTTTTCAGAGATATAACCCTGAAAGACGGACGCATAGTATCTGCAACATTGGTGGGAGACGAAAACCTGCATTTCTATAAGACACAGAACGGGGAGATTGTTCTCTACAACTCCGACGGTGACTACTACCATTATGCTTCCAAGGAGCAGATAGACAGCATCAATGCTATTGCAAACCAACTACAGCAACAGGCAAGTGAGAATAGCGCAAGGATGATGAGGTCGTCAATAACTGTAACCGGCACTACCACCAACGGACGACTTTCCGGCTATCGTCTCTTCCCAAGCAAGGGCGACCAAAAGGTATTGGTACTGATGGTTGAGTTCTCAGACGTTTCGTTTAATTTTGGACAAGATGATTTTGAGAAATTCCTCAATAGCGAGGAGATGACTACTGATGTAGCTGAAAATGGTTTTGTCGTAAGAAGTCAAAGCTCTGTAGCAGGATATTTCAGAGCCTGCAGCGGTGGACAATTATCTCTTCAGTTCGACATCTACGGCACCTTCAAGGTCAATAATACCGCAAAGTACTATTCCTCACGTGAAGATACATTTATCAAGGATGCCTGTGCAGCCGCCGACAACGTTGTCAACTTTGCAGACTACGACCAGGACGGCGACGGATATGTTGACCTCGTATATATCATCTATGCAGGATATGGAGCAAACTGGGTGGGGAAAGGAAATGCTATCTGGCCGAAAGTAAAATACAGAAGTGGAACGCCTTTCTGTACCGTTGATGGTAAGAACGTCCACAGGGCGGGCATGAGCAATGAGTTAAATTTCTATCCAACCGTCAACGAAGATTATAAAATAAATCCCCCAATAGAATTGCCAAAATTAGCAGGCATCGGAGTCTTCGCCCATGAATTCTGTCATGCTATGGGTATTACGGACTTTTATGCCACAAGTGATTACGACATAACCTGGGGAGATGCTAATTACGACAACCAAAGTATGGAAGAGTGGTCGCTGATGGACGGCGGTGAGAATCGCTGCAATGGTTGTCTCCCAACCCCTCTCAATGCCTTCGAGCGCTACCTCTTCGGATGGATTGATGACATACAGGAACTCACAGAGCCCGAGAAAGTAACCCTCACTCCACTCAAAAATGGCGGTCAGGCATACAAGATACGCGGCAACAACGACAACGAATACTGGATACTCGAAGCCATTCCTTCCGACAATTATTGGTACATGGGATTTAAGAAAAACACAGGTACCGGAATGGTTGTCACACACATTAATACCGCCATTGAGAATTTCAGCCTTGGGCCCATGCCAAACAGTAAAAAGGGCAATCCAGGCATAACGGTAGTACCAGCCGACGGAAGGCTGATAGGATACTTCGATTATTCTGTATCAGCAGAGGAATATTATGAAAACCTTCTCGGCGACCCTTTCCCTGGTACACAAGGTGTAACCAAACTGACAGACTACTGGTCTAAGGACGGCACCATCGACAAACCCATATATAACATCAAGCAGAACAGCGACTACTCAGTAGGTTTCAATTTCATGTACCTTCGTGGTGATGCCAATGGCGACGGCAAGATAGGCATGTCCGACGTGATGTATATTGTAAACTACACCCTTGGCAACCAAGCCGAAGACTTCAACGCCCTTGCCGCCGACGCCAACGAGGACGGCATAGTAAACATTGACGACGCCATGACCGTCGCCAACTATATCCTTAACGGGAAATAAAGGGGCAAAAGTCAAAGGTCCGCTCGGCCCAACGGGACGCTTTTACAAAGCGAATCGACTAAAAGAACGGTTAAAATAATGGCGCAGATGCAATCAAGCATTCTGCGCCATTTTAAATGTTAGGCATATTACCCGATTTTCGTAAATCAGTTACTTTACTTTCGAAAACCAGTTAGTTTTCATTCGTAAACCAGTTAGTTTAGATTTCTCGCCCTATTGGTTTACGAGTGCAAAACTATTATTCCATATAACTATGAATAATGTTTTATAAAATTGGCGCGCACCGATTAGTCAACTTATCGTGGGCGGTTTGCATCTTACGCCTGCAAAGGAACTACTTCCATACAAAAAAGGGAGCCCGAAGGCTCCCGATTATCTTTTAGTTCATCTGACGAGGAACTTGTCCTTTATTAGATATTAAAAAAGAGTCGTTGCATCATTTTTCGTCCGGATACTTGCCGTTAAGAATCTTATTCACGAGGAACATCACATCTTCCATATTCACCTGGCCGTCACCGTTTAAGTCACCGCGAACGCTTTCACCGCCGCCGCCACCGCCGCCGCTGTTGTTAACGGAGAACTTGTACTTTCCGTACCAGTTGGAAGGCTCGAAGAAGTAGTAATTGCCGTTCTTGTCAACCACCTGGTATATCACTTCCAATACATAGGATGTGCCCTGCTTGAGTCCTTTGGTAAGGTCTTGTGTGGCTCTTGTGCCGACATATTTCTTTGCGAGGATGTCGCCGCCCTCGTCTTCCTGCTCAGTGAATTCCATTCCGTTCCACTGTCCGCCGGAGCCTTCCTCATAGACCTTGTACTGCAAGCTGACGCTTTCAATTTCCAGATCCGCGCTGGCGCGCTTCAGGCGCAGTGTGAAGTCGCTTATCTGGAGTGAGCTGACTTCGCCTGGCTGGTCGCTGATGTCGCGTGAGCCGTCGCCAGCGTATGTATAGGTGATGTTGGAATATTTGCCGCCGGTCATGCTCAAGGTCAGTGCGGCAGTATATGTGTCGTAGAAAGTTATGTTGCCGCTCTGGTCACCGCCACCTTTACCTTCGGTCTTGAAGCGGATAGAATAGTTGTTGCCGCCGTTGTTGTAATATGCGGGAGTTTTGTTCTTGTTGGCAACGAAGTAGAAGGTGAGGTACCTGGTTGCGGTGCTGCGGTCGTTATTCTGTACTATCCAGCCGTTGTCCATATTATCCTCAAATATATCTGCCGGAATAACCCAATATACGGTTCCGTCGCCAGCCTGCGCCTCCTGTGCCACCAGTGGAATCTCTATTATCTCGGGATCCTTGTCGCCGCTTTTGTATTGGGCTCCGTACATCGTTACGTCGTTTACAGGGCCGCTGGTCTGCACCGTGATGGCATCAATCTTGAAGTTCTCTGCCACGGTTTCGCTGAGGTCGAGGGTGCTGAAGCCCGATTCAGGAAAACTTACTCTACTCCCTTCACCGTTGAAAGAGTAGCTGAAGGTCGCATTCGTGATGCTTTGTGCCATTGAGCCGGCAATCGCCGCCATTGTGAGCACGAGTGTTAACAAAGTCTTTTTCATAATCTCTACGTTATTTTTTGGGTTAGTATTCTTGTCTGGTTGCAAAATTATAAATAAAATCTGAACCGTGCAAGAAAAATGGCAAAAAATTACAAACAACTCCGAACCAACAAATATCTTCAAAAAGCATTTTCTTCCCCATTTCTTTTGGTGTTTAAGTTTTATTTCGTATCTTTGTGCCCATAATATGAAAACTGAAATCACGATACTATCATAAAGGTGGCTGTGAAGAAAAGAATTATAGCAGAAGGAATTGTCGGGCTGGCCTTGTTGGGTGCAGCTGGAGCGGGTATCGCAGGATGGTACTCCGAACATGAACGTGTTGCAGAGATGGAGTCACAGGTTGCGAAGCTGCAACTGGACCAAAAACGTTCTGTGGTACTGCGTAGCATCAGTAACCAGATGGAGGATATCGCCTTTCAGCAGAAAGAGATTTCTGACGAACAACGCGAAGAGGCTCTCCAGCAAAAGCGCATGGCTGACGACATGAGACAGCGTGCAGAGGTTGAACGCCAGAATGCGCTGGAGGCACAACATAAGGCTGTGGTATCAGAACAGCAGGCTCAGGATGCACGCCATGTGGCAGAAAACGAGAGACTGATGGCAGAACACCAACGTGTTCAGGCAGAATTCTCAAAACGCGTGGCCGACACCTTGAGCTATATCGCATTAGGACGTTCTCTGGGCTCAGTAGCAATGGCCGAGGAGATGTCCGGAAATTCTGAACTTGCTACGTTATTGGCTTATGCAGCACATCTCTATACTACTCGCTATAAGGGTGATGTCTATTATCCTGCCGTATTCCAGTCATTACTGCTGACGAGTCAGGGTATGCGTTCTTACCCGAAGCACCGAGGCGCAGTAATGTGTGTGTGCGACCAGCCGACAAAAGACGAACGCATTATTACGGCCGGGTCATATGGCACTGTCATGACACATCACAAACAGGGCGAAAAACTCGTTAGTAAGACTCTTTTCAGTGACCCGAAATATGACTTCCGCAGTGCTTATATGAATAATGACGGATCATTTTTTGCCGTTGTAAGCCGTAATGGTAATTTGATATGTTTTGAGAATGGCTCTCACAGCATAATACCTCTGACAAGTCTCGCCAATCCCATGTTCGTCACCTCGCTTGACGACAACACATTGCTGGTGGCAAGCAATAATGGACTGGCATTTTATAATATCAAGGAGAAGAAGATTGTCGCCAGCCGCAATCTCAACTTCCGCATAACATGTTGGAGCCGCTATAACAACCTGCCGATTCTTTTTGACGACAAGGGTAAGCAGCATCTGGTGAAAGGCATAAATGAGATATCAACATCTCAAAATCCTGTCTCAGGGCGTGTGACAGCCTTTGCCAGTTCAAAGAACAGCAAACAGCAGGTCTATGGCATGAGCGACGGCACAGTATATTTATTTAACGAGAAGACATCGAAAATCACAAAACTTGTCGGACACCTGTCACGCATTTCGCGAATCAGATTGAATGGCAGCAAATTATTGACATCCAGCTATGACGGCACCGTGAAATTCTGGAACACCGCTAGTGCGAAGATAGAGCCGACAACGATGGTGACAACGAATTTATGGATAATGGACTTCTGCTATGACAAGAAAAAGGAGTCAATATGGATTGGTGACCAAGAGGGTGTCATCACAAATGCCTTGTTATCAGTACCCATCATGGTAGATGTGCTGAAGAATAAACTGAAGCGCAATCTTACTACCGAAGAGTGGAACTACTACATCGGCAAGAACGTTCCCTATGAATCGTTCATCAACGGAAAGGAGGTGAAGCGATGAAAAGAATATTCTTATATGGACTCATGTTGCTGTCAACATGTATGGCAATGGCACAGGGACTTCCGTTCCTGAGGAATTTTACTGCCGAGGAGTATCATGGAAACAAGAGCAACTTCGATGTGGTAATTGGCCGCGACGGTACTGTATATGTGGCAAACTTCGAAGGCTTGATGTATTACGACAAAGCAGAATGGCGCATGCTGCACAATCCTGGCATCACGCGTATCACCGTGGTTTATCAAGATGCTCATGGTGTTATATGGGTAGGTGGCTACAACTATTTTGGCAGGGTAATAACCAAGGAAAACGGCGAACTTGCACTACGACAGATGGCCAAGCCTGGCATGTTCCGAGGCGAGGTACTTGAGATGTGGGAGAAAAACGGTCTCCTGCATTTCCTCGTCAACGACGGCAACATGTACATGGTGAAGAATAACAAGGTGGTGTTGGAGAAACTGGTTGACAAGAACCTGACTAACAAAGGACTTACCGATATAGTAAACGTCGATGCTGTAGAAAGCGGCAATAATAATGACCTCGTGCTGAGAAATATCACCCAGGAACTTGAACTGTATAATGGATACAAACTACTTGTATGGCCTGGTAAAGGTATTGTGGTGACAGATGCTACCGGACATGAGCTCTATACATTAAACGAGGATAACGGACTCTGCAACAACAATGTTTCGTGGATTGACTATGATGGTCATGGCATGGTGTGGGGAGTTACCGACAACGGCGTGTTTGCATTAGAGATACCTTCTGTCTATTCACGTTTCACATCCTATGAGGGACTGAAAGGTGATGTGACTGCAATAGATGTCTTTATGGGTAGAAAATACGTAGGAACCAGTACTGGTCTGTTCCGGCAAATAGGACGTCACATGGAAAAGGTTTCTGGTATCAATCATGCTTGCTGGGGCATTGTTCCTACTGCAAACGCTATGTATGTCGCAACTGCTAACGGAACATTCCGCATTTCAGGAGAAGGGACACCGAGACAACTGACGACGACAAGTACCACCGGCATCATGTATTATGACGGAGTGATATATACGGGTGAGCAGGATGGAATCTATACTATGACGGCAGACGGAAACGGCCGTAAGAAGATATGTAAACTCGAGATGACGAAGGTCATTCAAAGAGATGCCAAGGGACGCATCTGGGCACGAAATCTGTATGGAGAAGTGTGGCGAGCTGAGAACAAGCAGTCTCTCTTCAGACCATATAAACTCAATTATGTAGATGACAACATCTCAACACTGGTGCCTCTTGAGGACTCTATCTGTGTCATAAATATTTTAGCAACTTCCCCGTTCCCCTACCCTCAGTTCTCTCATATCGACAAGAGGAAGGTGACGTGGCTGACAAATAATGAGGGAAAGGGATTGTATCGTTGGAAATACAATCGTAAGTTGCACGATATTGATACGCAGCTGTTCCCTTTTAATGACAATGCCATATGTGCTCTTTACAATGACGACAAAGAAGTCTGGCTGGGTCTGGATAATGGGCTGACAGTAATAAATCTTCAGGAGAAAGATCCTGCACTGACATTTACTCCAAAGTTATCATTCCGTTCCGTTGTGCTGAATGGCGACAGCGTTCTGTGGGGTGGATATGGTGAGATAAAAAAAGGTCTTCTGGATTTGGATTCTGACCAAAGAGACCTGCGTTTCACCTTCTCCCTGAGTCATGTACCATTAGTCGGAAAGACTCTGTACCGTCATCGTCTTAACAACGGTTCCTGGAGTGCTTGGGATGAAGATACACAAGTAGAATATCTGAATCTTTCCTACGGCTCATATAAACTTTCCGTACAAGCCATGCAAGCCAATGGCAAATTGTCGGAAATTGCTACGCTGAACTTCAGTATTGCATACCCATTCTATATGCGTTGGTATATGGGTGTGCTATATGTTCTGCTGTTTGGATTCCTGGTAATGCTGGTATTCCGCTATCGTCTGCACAGACTTAATATGGAAAAGCAAAAGCTGGAACGTGTCGTTAAGGAGCGCACCTCTGAAGTAGTAAAGCAGAAAGACGAAATCGAGGAGAAGTCAAAGAGCCTTGAGAAAGCCCTCGACGACCTGAATAACGCCCAGCACGAACTGATACGTCAGGAGAAGATGGCTACCGTCGGTAAACTGACACAGGGACTTATTGACCGTATCTTGAATCCACTGAACTATATCAACAACTTCTCAAAACTGTCGGAAGATCTTGTCAAGGATATTGAGGCAAACATTGAGGACGACAAAGCCAACATGGACAAAGAGAACTACGAAGATACTGTTGATGTTCTCGACATGCTGCGAGTCAACCTGCAGAAAGTCGGCCAGCACGGCCAGAACACCACCCGTACGCTGAAGGCTATGGAGGAGATGTTGAAAGACCGTTCCGGAGGTATCGTCCCAATGTCATTGACTTCTGTACTCAAACAAGACTTTGACATGCTGAATGCCTACTATGCTGACGACATCAGCAAGTACAGCATCAAGACAGTACTCAGTATGCCTGAAGATGAAATCAATATCAACGGAAATGCCACTCAGTTGAGCAGGATGGTAATGAGCATTGTGGCCAATGCTGTCTATGCCGTTGTCAAAAAAGCCAAACGTGAACAGCCTGGTGCTTATGTTCCGGAAATATCATTAAAGGCTGTTGTCGGTGAGAATAATGTCTCTATCATAATACGCGACAATGGTATAGGTATTGAAGATACTATTAAAGAGAAGATTTTCGACCCGTTCTTTACGACAAAGACAACAGGCGAGGCAGCAGGCGTCGGTCTGTACCTGAGTCGTGAGATCGTGCAGAACCACGGTGGTGACATACAAATGAAATCTGTCAAGGATAATTATAGTGAGTTTACCATTATGCTGCCCACATAAAAAACTTAGTTTAATGAAAAGATTACACATCATACTGATTATAGTGGCTGTCCTGTTGGTTCCGATGAACATCCAGGCCCAAGGTAACGATACGTCTCGTGATATATACACACAAGCCGAGAATGATTACAAGATAGGTCGTTTCGATTCGGCTTTAGACCTGTTGGAAAAAAACATCAATGATTTCCAGGGGAACCTGCGACAGAATGCCTACCGCCTCATATCTCTCTGCTTCCTGGCCCAGGATAATTGGGAACGGTCAGAATATTACGCATCGCAGTTGTTACAGGAGAATCCGTATTATTCATCGGTGAATGACCCTGTCCGTTTCGAGGAAATGATTTCCCGACTGAAGATGGGACGCGGAACAACTCTTACCACAGCTTCCAGTCAGGCAGAAAGTATCCACGAGACTCCTGTGCCTGTGACAATTATTACTGCCGAGATGATAGATGCTTTGGGCTACAACAAAAACCTCAACCAGATTTTGGCAGCCTATGTTCCTGGCATCACGGAAGTGGCATCCTATAATCTTGATAACGTCGCTATGCACGGTGCCTATACTATCAGTCAGGAAAAAATTCTCATCATGGAAAACGGCCACCGTCTGAATGCCCGTTCAACGAATATCGGTAGAACAGACTATGCTATCAGCACCCAGAAGATAGACCATATAGAGGTGCTGCGTGGACCTGCGTCGTCCCTGTATGGTAATGTCGCTCTCACTGCGGTGGTCAATATCATCACAAAAGAAGGAGCAAGCATTAACGGCTTGTCAGCACAATATGGCTATGGCTCATGGAATACGCACAAGGCTGACTTCCTGGCAGGAACACGTTATATGGGGGCTGACATGTTAGTGTGGGGCTCACTGTATAACTCAAAGGGTGAAGACAAATATGTGTCACCTTCTTTGGATGAGTATTATACAAATGCCTACAGATCAACTCCCCCACTGGAATATGGCGGTAATGCGCATATCAATAAATATTCAGACAAACCGTCCTACGATTTAGGCTTCAATTTCACCTATAAGGATTTCTCCGTGATGTTCAGCCGTAAGAGTGGTAAGAAAGCACAACAGTATTCTATTCTGGGACAGACCTATGATTATAATGCATATCGTAGGTTTGATGGTCAGAAGGCCGGATATGGAATAGATGAGAATCATGCTGATATAGGATATAAGAAGAGTTGGGGAAAGTTTTCATTAAACGCTTCTATATACGGAGACTGGTACACCTTCTGCGACTATTCAGTAGCATCTGACGGAATGGAATATTCGGAATTTAATCCTGATGGCACACCTAAGAAAGATGAACATGGAGAGATTATAACCATAAAGTGGATTGGTGCTTATCAGGTATATGATTGGAAAGAGATGACGTTGGGAGCTACAGCAAGAGGTGACTACAATTATAAGTTAGGAGGTATGAATGGTAACATCCTCGCTGGCACACAGTTCGAATATTTCTCTCTCTACGACACATACGGATTGCTGGGAGAGAATTTTGAGTCTGTTCAGCTTTTCCTTTCAGAAAAGAATAATAATATCATTACCGGACGTGAGAACAGCATATCGTTCTTCTTGCAAGACAAGCATTACTTCACAAAGAAACTTATCTTGAATGCAGGATTACGATTCGACAGCAAGTATAGGGCAAACAGTGCACGTATCAATGCCGTCTCTCCACGTGTAGCATTTATCTATATTCCCAAGAACGATTTCAGTATGAAATTGTCATATTCGCGTTCTTTTGTCGATGCTCCTTATTTTTATCGTCGTAATACAGACAACTCTTACTTGGGTGGTGATGATTTGAAACCAGAATACCTCAACGCTATTCAGTTTGATATCCTGGGTGAGATTGCACCTATACATCTGACCTACGATATCAATCTGTTCTATAACAAGTTCACTGATATCATTTATTCTATTCCCGGAGCAGGACTTGAGGATGCAAAATACCGCAATTCCGGTAAGCTGGAAATTCTGGGTGCAGAGATGGATGTACACTACAACCACAAACGTCTGAAGGCTGACTTGATAGCAAGCTATTCTTATGTGCTTTCTGCCAATGACTATTATTATAAGAATAATAACATCTATGCAGTCCCTCACTTTGTCACTAACGGTATTTTCTCTTATAACATCTTGAACAAGCCGTCCCATCGACTTTGGGTTACTTCAAATATCCGATTCTCTACCAATTCGTATGTTAGGGTGCGAAATACAAAATTATATGAGGATGAGAAGATTTCTTCAAACATAATATTCGACTTGGGAACAAAATATCAGATTGGAAATCATGTAACATTGCAAGTTAATTGTGAGAACCTTTTTGATAAAAGAACATATATGTCAGGTGCCACAATGACAATAATGCCTTGGTTTAGGCCTGGACGCACTTTAATGACAAACGTTAAATTTACATTATAGGCAATGATTAGTCTTTTTCAGGATGTAGTAAAGCAGAACGCAGAAAAAACGGCTCTGAAATTTGGCAGTTTATCTTTTTCTTATAGTGAGTTAGACAAAATCTCTGATTGCATAGCACAGTTGATTCTGCAAAGTGGGCATACTCCAGCGAAAAGCCCATTCATTGGTTTGTATTCATCGCGTACCCAATATACTGTTCCGATGATAATTGGAATATGGAAAGCCGGCTTTGCCTATGTTCCGATGGATCCAAAATACACTTCCGAGCGCATCGCATATATCATAGATGGCTGCAAGTTGCAACTGATAATTACTGACTGCGATGTACCTACGGAGCGCCATACACAGACACAATGGGTAACTGTCAATGAATCTGTACTGAAGACAATCACTCCTACCACAATCTCTGTACCAGCAAATCGCTATGCCTACGTCATATTCACTTCTGGCACGACAGGCAAGCCAAAAGGTACGCCAATTACCCAAACCGGATTACGTAATCTCATCGAAGCACGTCAGCAACTGATTCCTCTTTCTGAGAACACGTTGGAGATGAGCCTTGCCAGCATTGGCTTTGATGCGTCTGTATGGGAAATATTTCCCGCCTTGATGACAGGCACTCCTGTCTATCTCATCAGTGAGACAGAGAAAGCCCACCCGGAGCAGATTGTTGATATTGTGGAGAGAGAGAGTATTACGACAGTCAATCTCACACCGACCTATCTTTCGCTTCTTCCATATCGTCCGTTGGTTTCTCTCAAGTTTCTTGTAATATTTGGAGAGTCGTGCCCGCCGCTGCTTATCAAGCAATGGCAGCATACCTGTACCATCATCAACGCTTACGGACCAACAGAAAATACCGTAGCGGTCTCAGCATGCATCATGACGGCAGACAGTCACCCAAATGATATTGGCAAGCCTATATCAGGTGTTGTATGCTATGTACTGAATAATGAGTTGCAACAGGTTGCTCTCGGGGAGCAAGGCGAACTATATATCGGTGGCGTCCAGCTGTCTGACGGCTATCTGAACAACGAAGAACTGAACAAACAGAAATTTATCAGTAATCCCTTTGTTAACCAAAATCCTTCTGCACCTATCCTATATGCCAGCGGTGACATGGTATATCAGCAACCTGATGGACATTATATCTTCTGCGGCCGTAAGGACAGTCAGGTAAAGCTTCATGGTTTTCGCATAGAACTAGGCGAAGTAAAAACCGCCATTGAGCAGTGCTATCGAGTTGAGGCAGCAGCTGTTGAGGTTGCTACGCATGGAGAACAGAAATATCTGCGTGCTTTTGTCAAGACAGCAGCAGGTCCTCTCGATATAGAGCAGCTGAAAACAGAACTCAAGGGAGTACTGCCGCCATACATGATTCCTGCTCGTATGATTGAGGTATCTGATATACCAAGGACGATTAACGGAAAGATTGATTTCAAGGCCCTCGCCGATATGCTGCCTTCTGAACAGGAAGCAGACGAGGTTTCCGGTAAGACAGAGGAACAGATTGCTGCCATCTGGCATGATTTGCTTGGCACAACGGAAAGCATCAAGTCCGACAGCAACTATATTGAAGTCGGAGGCGATTCTATTTCTATCGTCTATATGATGCAAAGAATCAATCAGCACTTTAATACCCAACTGACAATTGATGATATCTATCGCAATCTGACCCTGAACCAACTGGCTTCAGTTGTTAGTGAAGAGTTAAAAGTTAAGAGTGAAGAATTAAAACTATCAACATTCACCTCTCACCTCTCACCTCTCACCTCTTCACTTCCCCTGCCCCAGCATCTTCAGAATGTCTATGTTCATTGTAAAATGAATCAGCAGGCATCCTTGGCTTATAACCTTGTGGAACTGATGCCATTCGGGCATTCATTAAAGAAAGACACCCTACTCAATGCATGGAATAGGCTGCTGCAAATGCATGACGCCTTCCGCATGACATTCCATACTGACGCTTTCGGAAAACCATATATGAGAGTGAATGCCTGCAGGATACAGACAGATATTCCTGAGTTCAATGTTACGGATGATAAAGAAGTTAAGGCATTGGTAACTGAGCGTCTGTCTCGTCCGTATGACTTAGAAAACGGACCGCTTTATTTTCTGGAACTCTATCATTATCAAGATGACAAATGGATGCTTGCCGTCTACATACATCATCTCATCTCCGATGGCTGGTCGATAGACGAACTGGGGTTACAACTTTATGTCCTTTATGCACAGAAGGGTATGGATGCAGTAGGCAGCTTTGCCAATTATGTGTATGATATTTATAACAAGGAACAAGGCTCGTTAGGTACTGACAGTAGGAAATATTGGGATGCCTATCAGGAAGATGTTCCGGAACTGAAACTGCCTGGCATAATCGACGACAGCAACAGTAGTGACTATACTACCGGATGTGTCCTGAAGCAAGTGGACAATGCCTTGTCCGAGGCAATTCATAAGTATTGCTCTAAGCATCAGGTTACTCTCTTCTCCTTCCTGTCATCAGCATTGATGCTGGTGCTGTATCGAGTTTCGCGTCAGCAAAGTTTTATGCTTGGCTATCCTTCCTCTGGCCGAACTACAGCCGAGAGTCTTAATATGCTTGGCTATTTCGTTCATCCATGTCCAATGAAGTTCGAGGAGTCTCTGCTTGACATGACTTTTGACCAGCTCTGCAAACACACCATAGAGGATATCCGTGAGGCGACAGCCCATTCCTATGCGCTCGTGAAACTGCCTCCAGTGAATTTCACTCTTGAGGATATGCGCCACGAAACACGCATGGGGATAAATCTGCCTTATCAGTTGGCACCCCTGATGCTGACCGTCGATACCGATGACAGGAAACTGCAGTGCCGATGGCTCTATCGCAGTGCGCTGGCAGAGACCGAGCAGATAGACCTTCTGAGTCACTGCTATATTGGCATTATCCAGCAGATTATTGAGACTGAAGACAAGCCGGTTAGGATGCTGTCCATGCTGGACAAGTCCGTGTATAAGCACATGGTGGAGCAGAATACCGTTTCTCCGCTCTCGCAGCCAAAGGAAACTATCGTTGACATATTCCAAAAACAGGTGGCACTCTATCCTGACCACCTGGCACTCAAGGACGAGAGTCACAGCTATACCTACCAGCAACTCGACAGAGTATCGGATAATGTCGCTTCCGCTCTTTTGTCTGACGGACTCCCTCAGGGGGCTGTCGGTATCTATTGCGAACGTTCTTCCCAATCTCTGGCCACAATATTGGGTATTATCAAGGCAGGCTGTTTCTACGTGCCACTCAGCGATTCCTATCCCAAGGAACGTCTGCGTCATATAATCACCGACAGCGGTATGCAGCGCCTTGTGACAACACGAAGTCTGCTGCAAGATGTTGAGGGCCTCGTACCATCCGTCCGCATCTGCTTCATAGAAGACATGCTTGAAGCTCACCCCTCACCTTTGACCTTTGACCTTAGACCTTTGACCCCTTCTACGCCAGCCTACATGATATACACGTCGGGTACGACAGGCCAACCTAAAGGAGTCATCGTACCTCATAGCAGCGTTGTGTCGATGGTGACGACAGGTGCTCCGGGTGTCTATTGTCCTACGGCAGACGATCGTGTCATTCAGTTCTCGACATATATCTTTGACGCTTCCGTCATTGATATTTTCTGCACACTGCTGAGCGGCGCACTTCTGGTAACGGCTCCTGAAGCGATGAAGAAAGATGCAGAGCAGCTGTTCCAGTTTATGGAAAACGAGAAGATTACATGGGCTTGTTTCCCACCGGCCTTCTTACATTCCTGCCATCATGATGCTACTACTCATCTCAAGAAGATACTCGTAGGCGGTGAGTCTCCAAGTCAGGAGATTATCAGTCGCTATAGCAATATTACCTTCATCAACGGCTACGGCCCAACGGAGAATACCGTGTGCAGTACCAGCCACACCTATGCCGGCAGCGAGGTATCGGCATCTAATTGTATCGGCACACCATTGCCGGGTGTTACCTGCTATGTGCTTGATGACGACCATAACATGCTGCCCGATGGCGTCGTAGGTGAATTATATCTTGGCGGACTTCAGTTGGCCTCTGGCTATCATAACCGTCCGGAACTCAATGCCAAGAGCTTTATCGACAACCCCTTTGTCAGCCAGTCCGATAAGGAGCAGGGCATCAACACACGCCTTTATGCCACAGGCGACTTGGTATGCCGCAAAGCCGACGGTCTCCTGTACTTTATGGGCCGCAAGGATTTCCAGGTGAAGGTACGCGGTTACCGCATAGAACTGGGAGATATAGAAAGCACGCTTCTCTCCCACTCCGATGTGCGACAATGTATTGCCGAGGTTTCTAAGATGAACGATGTTCCGCAAATTGTGGCTCATATAGAAACTGATAACAGTCAGCTGACAGCAGCGACGCTCCGTTCTTACCTGAAGGATAAGCTGCCAGCCTATATGACACCAGCCTATTGGACTTTTTCAGAATCATTCCCCCTCACTCACAACGGAAAGATTGACCGCAAGCGTTTGCCGAAGCCTCAGTCAGGTGCAGCAGAGAATAATGACAACACACCATTGCCGGAGTTGGAGCGTCGCTGTCGTTTTACTATCTCTAATATTTTAGGCATCGAAGCTGAGTCTATCGATGTCAATGCCAGTCTGATAGAAGAAATCGGAATGAATTCGCTGCAAGTCCTTGAATATGTCAGTCAGATGCAGGCACGCGGTTTCCATTTGCATGCCTCTGATGTCTATCATTGCAAGACCATTCGCAGGCTATCAGACTTCCTGCAGTCCAACAAAGAAACGCTGACACCAGAGCAGATTGACGGAAGAGTTGTCTATTTCGCTACGCCCGACAATCCGTACAAGCCCCTGCTCATCGTTTGCTCTGGCACACCCTATTTCGAAATATTCTACACAAACTTCTATAATAAATTCAAAGACGAATACACCATCCTCGTGGTTGAGGCTGTATGCGAATTCTATTCTCTGCGTCCCGACTTCCCCATCAATATGGATGCACTGATGACGGAGTATGCACGAATACTTCGTCCCATCCTCAAAGGGCGCACAACACCGATACTGACAACAGGAATCTGTTTAGGTGGCGATATGGCACTGCGTCTGGCTGTTGAACTTCATAAACAGGGCATTGCCACACCTTCTTCCATCGTCATTGACGGTTTTGCTTGCCGCTCTGAATATCCTGACAGTCGTGATAAATGGCTCCAACTATCAGGCATATCCGGAGAGTTATTAAAATTCCGCAATCATATCTTACTCAACCTCTCTGACTCTTTCGTACAGTACCATTATTCCGGTCCGGTACATTTGATTCTGTGTACCGAATTTGGGGATTCGCCAGGACAAACCCGTGAGGAAGCCATTGCCACTTTCCCCATCAATCAGGCGAATTGGAAAAAGATGCAGCCCGACATGCCTATCACTTTCGTTGGCTCCCTCCACCTGCAGATGATCTCCAAACCAGAGAATCTGAAAATCGTCAAAGAAATCATTGACAGCTACGCTAAACGTTAAACGATAACCGATAACCGTTACAAAAAGAAGGAGCCCTTTTGGACTCCTCTTTTTTGTTTAATTCTCGGTGCCGCCATTGTCGTCACCGCCACCACCACCGTTGTCCTGTCCTGAGCCTCCAGTCGAAGGATCACCACCTCCTGGGTTTTCGTTTTGGTTTTGGTTTTCGTTTTCGTTACCAGAACCACCCTGGTTTTCGTTTTGGTTTTCGTTTTCGTTACCAGAACCAGGGGTGAGGTTTTCTGTTCCCTTCGCAGCCGCAATCTCTGCCCTGGTCTTGTCGGTCCATGAGAGCTTGACGTCCTTCTTCAGCTCGTCGCGTGTGAATTCGCCAGTGGACTGTGCCAGGAGCTTGATGACCTTCACGGCAGCGCCCGTCTTGTCACCCTCCTTCAGCGTGCCGATAGAAGCCGTAGCAGTCTTGTCGGCAGAGGCGTCATAGAGTGTCTCCAGTCCGTTGGCCTCGACAGTTGCCTTGATGATGGCGAGGTTGTCGATTTTCACGGTGTTGCCGTTGAGCACCATCTCGCGAACGCATTTCACGAAGTCTGTCAGCACGCCCAGAATACTGCCCTCAGAGAACATCGTGTTGTGTTCTGCCATGTGGCGTGCCATGTCAGCGATGCTCAGGGTTTGTTTGTAACTAACTCGCGCATAGTACTTGCCCGCGAGCTCGGTCTCGGATGATTCCTTGACCTTTGAAAGATAAAGTTCTATCATACCTGTGTGTTTTTTGTGGTATTAGATACTCATTGGAGCCAGCTACATCGGGTGGCCCCTATCCCGCTTTGTGTTTTCCTTGTTACGTCATTGCATAACCACCGCTTGCGCCCAAGATGGCAGCAATAACGTAACCAAGGATTTGAAGTACTTTTCTAAGTGTTGGATTCATGGTAATGTGTGTTTTTAATGAGTGAATAATTAGGGTTTTATAGACCTCTTTTATATGTTACAAAGGTACAAAAAATATCTGAATTATGCAAGTTTTTCGGCAACTATTTTAGGGTATTTTTGAAAGTTTTTTTGCCTTGTTTTTTTTGCATAATAAAAGCCCCGATGCACTCGCATCAGGGCCTCTATAACGTTAATTTTCAGATGAAGATTTCAGAACACCGCAGCACATGCTTTCTTAATGTCCAGCAGCCTGACAAGAAGAGGTTTCTTTTGCTTGGCAACCGACATATTATAACGCGTCTGCATATTAATCAGCAGCTCAGGGTTAATGCCCAGCGCTGCCTCCATCATCAGGGCGAAGTCCGTAGTAACGGGGCGCTTTCCATTCAGTATCTCATTAAGCTGCGTATAAGGAATCGCCAGCACCTCCGAGAATTTCTTCTGCGAAATGCCTCTTGCCTCCAGTTCTTCCTTCAGTACATCTCCAGGATGTGTTGTCCTTCTGTTCATATCTAATTACTATTGATAATGGTTTGTGATATCAGTTACAATGCAAATGGTCACAATTGGCTCTGTCCCTTCTTGTCTAATTTTGAACTCCAAGCGATAGTGGTAGTCTATGCGGATGGAGTAATAGCCATTGTCAAGTGCCTCGGGTGCAAAGATAAGCATTATTTTTGAAATTCACAAATTTAGTGAAGATTTTTTTCGTGAAGAGTGTATTATTTCTGTTTTATTTCTTTCCACACTCCAAACACGCCATTCCCCAATAACCAGTCCTTATTGCGCGAGAAAGGCACGTTATTGACAAATAAGAGCCCCCTCCTACTCCCCCAAGGGGGAGAGTTAATCCGCAGGCAATTATGCATTATGAATTATGCATTATGAATTTAACGAAGTAGTCAGAGAAGTCTTTGCACCCTGGCGGTAGCTGATGGCGCACCAGGTTTGGCAGCACCTCTTTCAGCTGCAGGAACAGCCGCTCGCCAGGAACATCAGCGTCGGGAAACATGTGGAACGTTGTTCCAAGTGAAGAGTGAAGAGTGAAGAATTACTTCTTACATCAGCCATCTTACTTCTTACATCTTGCGTCAGCAAGGTTGCTGACGGAATGGCTATTGCCTTGTGGCCGCTGGAGAGCATCGCCCAGCAGTCGGAGCAGCCCTCGGTTATCCACAGCTCTTCACCTGGCTTCAGCAAGTTCAGCACCGGAAGGTTGTAGATGCCGCATTGTGAACCTTGCGGAAAACGAAAGCGAGGAGCAGCGCCCTCCCTGACCCCCTCTAAATCTCCCCAAGGGGAGACTTGTGGAATAGCATCTTCTCCTCCCCTTTGGGGAGGTCGGGAGGGGGTCAGGTTCCTATTCTGCACTCCCACCAGTTTCCCCTCTCTGTCATAATACGGTATCTGCAACCAACTGACGCCCTGCTTGTCCTTCCACGACGTCAGGCGACACCAGCGCACTACCCTCGGGTCAAGCCTGCGCTCATCGAAGAGAAACGCCCTCGCCTCGTCATTCAACCAAGGTCTTTCAAAGAAGCGCTCGTAGCGACTGGAATCGAAAGGCTTAGGAGGCTTCTCTTCTTTTGGTTTATACTCAGTAAGAATCACATTATTTTCGTCTGCAAGCCAACGACAGGCATCAAGGAAGTCCTTATGAAGCACCTTTTGCACTAGGCTGATTGTATCTCCTCCTTCACCACAACTCCAGCATCTCCATTTCTCCCTTTTGAAGGTCAAAGAGGGAGTGTGGTCGTTATGGAACGGACACAAGACTTTGTGTTGCCTGACCACGAGGCCAAGGCGTTGCGCCACCCCCTCGCAAGGGAGTGAACGCAACTTTTCAATGTCTATCCTATCCATAGCTTACGATTTACCTTTAAGGTATTCTTCTGTTTTCGAATACATTCCCGTCTGGTTCGAGTAAGCCACGAAGTTTCTGTTGACCCAGACCGATATCTGGTGCTTTGTTCCATCCTTGCTCTTGCCCAAGCTAACACGCAGATTTTCCAACTGCTGCTCAGAGAAGGGATTAGGCAGGCTCTCCAGCATATTCACCTGTCCGCGCTTGCGCGACTCTTCCAACTGAACTTCGCTAGGAGAAATCATCTGGTCGAACACTTGTAGGCGAGACCACAAATCATAATAGCAAAAATAGACCATCCATTCACCAATGCTACGAGTATAAGTCATGTCGTTCAGCAACCAAAGCACGGCAGCCTTCTTCCAAGAACTGAAAATCGAGCGGTGGCTGATTTCGAACAGGTCATCAGAGTCACAGAGGTTAGCCAAGTCAACCATCTCTTCGGCCAACTGGTCGGCCACACGATTGAGTTGCTTTACATGGAAACTACCACGAGCATTCTTTAAGCGCAGTAAATATTTGTCCATCTCAGCAAGATAATTCTCATCATAATCTTTCTGCTTCGGAATCTTACCAATACGCTCGCCGCGAGGCACGTAGGCAATGTTTACACGCGAGAAGAAGCCGTTGCGCATATCGCGCTTGTAAAAGGCCTGCGCAACCTCTGGTGTCGAGCTCATCGTCATACAGAGTCTGATAATTGGATTGGCACTAATGCCGCTCTCTGAGGCACGAAGCTGACCACCTCCACGCTCAACATCGAAAGCATTTCTGATGAGTACGCTCATCTGGCTCTTCGAGCCCGCTATACGGGTAGCAGCTTCACACTCACTCAGATTGAGATATTGAGTAAGACCGCCATTCTGTTCCAAAGCCTGACAATTCTGAGCGAAAGCTGGCTTTGTGACATCCTCAGGGGGATAGAGAAAATAAATGTCAGAAGGTCTCTCCGGCTTAGCCTTGTTGGCAGCTCTCGACTTCATCTGAGCAGACCATAAAGCCAAGCGTTGGAACTCCGCTGCATCGTGGGCTTCAAAATCGCGGCACATCGCACCAACCAGATGGCTCAGTTCGCGCTTACCAATACCCGATACACCTATAAGATGTCCAAGCTGTCCGGCTCCAATCTCATAGTATTTTCCGTCACTATACTTCATCTTCACTTCAGATGAAACGTGTGCCGACAAGGCAGGAAAAGCCATAGGCTTCAGCGGCTGCTGCATCTTTGCAGAGGCTTTTGAGGTAAGAAATTTGAGAAACTCGGTGCCACGGCCTGTACTTGGCTCCTGTGGCTTATTAGAAAAAATGTCGTAAGTCATTGTTCTTTAATACTTTAATTTGTTTGTAATACTGTCAGTTGTTCTCGCTATCTCAAATCTCAATATCTCAATAATATTTTTTGCTGTTATCACACTCCTTATATATTATATATATATTTGATTATTAATAAGTTATATAACTTATAAAGGAGATGTGTGATACAATTTTGTAATTGAGATAATTGAGATTTGAGATTTCGGTTGTTTACACTTCCTCTACAAGGCCCTCCAGAGCCTCGCGGATTTCGTTACACACTCCGAGGGCATAGCCGTCTATGGTAAAGTCGGCATCGTCTGTCCTCAGCGGCTTGAAGTTCAGCCTTAGCGAGCCGTCATCCCTATGGGTAATAGAGAGAAACCTGCCGTTAAAGACGCGCGGGTTACGCTTCGCAGTCCTGGGCAGTATCTCCATGAAGGTAAAGTGCTCGTCACGCGAGAGAAACTCCTCTGTAACAGACTCCGCATCGCGACGCAATACGCCCAGATAATTCCTACCAACTTTCATGCGCCTCTCGTTGCGCAAATTTGTTTTCAAGTTCACACAAAGATGTGTGTTACGGTTCCAACCCTCAAGGTTGGCATTTGAATTTTTAATAGACATAATTATAAAAGGTATAAAAATGCCCTCTTGCACTCGCACGATGATATAGAAAGGCAAACTTCATCTCGTGCACCGGAGCCGTGCTCAGTTTTTGACTGCTGACATCCTTTTAAAAAAAGAAAGCAGCAGAAACCCCAGTTCGGAATTCCTGATGCAAAGGTACGGGGAAAAAAAATACGATGCGAATAAATACTTCGCATCGTAAAAAAGATAGTAAAATCGGAATTTTTTTAGGAATTCTGTAGTATTCTTTTCTCCCGTAGAATACTTATTAGAGCATCCGCCACAGCCTTGTGATGTTCGAAAACGGTATAATTCTCACCTTCTTTGCCCTTGTACTTTTCCCATTCCTTATAGGGTTTACCCAGTATTGAAGGTGCTTGCATACCTTTCTGTATTCCATCATAAAGTTTTTGATAATTCAAAGGTTTGTCTTTTAACTTTAGCCCTAATTTTATGATGCAACTGCAAAAATGGGAATATGTTTTGGGATATCTAAAATAATCAACCAAAACCCTGTAGACACCAATAAAGTTATTCATCCTTTTTAGGATCCCTTGTTCTATCATTTCTGTTAGTATCTCCTTAGCATTTTCGTCATCCAAGGTTAATTGTTTGGGAGTTGTTTGCTCCTTAAAATGAAAATGATTACGTATATCTTCTGATATGAGGCTCGCTAATTTGGACTTGTTATTCTTAAAGTAATAGAACGTGAGCAGGCGTTCAATGGGCATTGCATCGCAATATTTTGGACACGTCTTAGCATCTTCCAGACAATAAGTCACGGGGATGCTCTCATTTTCAAATACCTCCATTTCACTCATAGCTGTTGTATGGCGTGTTGTTTATGTCATCCAGCATATCCTGGAATTCAGCGTTGTCTGTACTCAGATTGATAGTGAAACGTTTTTGGGGGAAAGAACGGTAGTAGTCGTTGCGACGCTCGAGGATACCATAGCGCAACCTTTCACGGGATTCATAACTGCCCCCAAAATAAAAGTAACCGAAGAAATTCTCCACCCACCATTTTCCTTCCTTATTCCCCAAATGGAGCTTTGTTTCTATCGTAAGCTCACCTTCTTTCTCTTCCTCTCCAGGAAACTGCACCTCAATACCGAGTTCATTAAGTTGGGAACTGAAATAAAAGACGGAAAAAAAACCATTGGGAAGCCACTTATCTTTTTTTACCGACATAAGACAGCAAATATATGTATCAAAAGAAATTCGGGGGTTAAACTCATCACATAAAATGCGGCATTGCGCAAGGTCGGTATCGTCCCAGGTATAAGCTAAATCCACTATTGGTACAGAGATTGTCCTGTCGTTATCGAAATTCTTCTCTTCATCTGAAGGTCGTAACAAAACGGCTATAACCTTACCGACTCTGCCATGTTCCTCATCAAAAACGAATTTGTATGGCGGCTCAAGTTTTAAAAGATGTGTCTGCATATCACTATAAATCAATTACTGGCTGCAAAGATACAAAATTCTTTTGACACCCCTGCAAAATCAGCAAAAATTCTCCGAACTAGCAAATATTTCCAGAAAAAATATAAAATGATAACCTTGCAGAAAGTCGTTAAGTTCCTGTGTGGACTGAAAAAAAATAGCATTTTCTTTTGTGGTTTCAAATTTTATACTTATCTTTGCACTCAGCATCGTAAGATGCAGACATATTGCTCAATCGCCTTAGAAATCACCACTCGAAGATAAAAGAGCAAATTACATACCAAAAGAGCCGACCCAATTGGGGCGTAGGCTTTCCGTATTGGTATGTAGGTTTGTGGTGAACCTCTAAGGCGTATGGAGTTGTCCTGCGCCTTCTTTTTGTGGGATAGTGTGCAGGCTTAAGATGAAATGATATTATTATCATTAATACTATTAATCTAGAGCCGACGGGTAACGGCATATAAAGCCCACTAAAACCTATGAAGAAAGTTCATTTGTTATTTTTAGTCTTAGCAACATTTAGTATGTGTTTGTTTATATCATGTGGTGATGATGATGATGATGATTCGCTAGAGCCCCCAAAAGAAACCCAAAACAAAGATATTGAAGATGAAACAATAGACCCTTACACTACCCCTCTAACACTGGAAGCAATAGATTGGACTTCTGTGTCAGTTCACAATGAAGCTGTTGGAAATATCATATACAGAATTAATAATGGAGAACAACAAATAATTAGTCCAGAAGAATTTAAAACAATTTCCATTTCAAAGGGTGACAAACTATCATTTTATGGTGATAACACAAGATACTATAGAGATTTATTTAACTATAGTAATATTAAGGCTTCTGATTGCTACATATATGGCAATATTATGAGTCTTATTAATAGTAAAAATTTCGCATCTGAGAAGAAACTAACGGGGCATAATACATTCAGTCATTTATTTGAACTGTCAAAAATTAAGAGTCATCCTAACAAACCTCTTGTTTTACCCGCAACGTCTTTGACAGAAAGTTGCTATTCAAGCATGTTTTCATATTGCTTTGAGTTAACTATAGCTCCAGAACTCCCTGCTAATAATTTAACAAAATATTGCTATGCAAACATGTTCTATAGTTGTGATGCTTTAACAAAAGCGCCAGAACTTCCTGCGACAAATTTAGCTGAAGGATGTTATAGTATGATGTTCGGTTATTGCACATCATTAACTACAGCACCATCACTCCCTGCAACAGTTATGACTAAAGGATGCTATGAAAATATGTTTACAGATTGTAGCAAATTGGTAAATGTTCCTTCAATATTACCAGCTCTATATTTAGCAGAAAAATGTTATTATTGTATGTTTAAAGACTGTGTGAGTCTAATTAAAGCGCCAGAACTTCCCGCAACGACATTACCAGATTATTGCTATTACATGATGTTTAATAAATGTATAAGTTTAAATTATGTAAAATGCCTAGCGAAAACTCTAGGGTATTTTAGTACTTATTGTTGGTTGGAAGATGTTTCTGCTGTAGGAACTTTTGTAAAAGATAAAAACACTACTTGGAATAAAGGTGAAAATTATATTCCAGAAGGATGGACAATAGTAAATAATGAATAAAAATTACTGAAGTCCTAACATATAGCCGAAGTAACAATAAAGAAATAAAAGACTGGCATCAGAAGATGTCAGTCTTTTATATATTGCATTACCTTTGTCCCGTTGTCTGAAACGGCAAAAAAGAAGAATTCCCTATAATAAAAACGAAAATAACCGCTAACCGCTATCGTCTTCTGAATTCGGAGAGTATAATGGCTGTAGTTATTGAGACGTTAAGACTCTCGGGGGAAGATAATTGAGAATTGAGAATTGAGAATTGACAATTATTTTTCACCTTGAACTTCTTGAACCTTTGAACCACCATTTCCTTGCGGAATGAGCAGCTTATGCGTCAACAAGTTCCCTGACGAGGAGTGATATAACGATTAACGGTTATTGGTTAACGATTAAAGACAAATTTTCCCGTACTTTACTTTTGGTGAGTGCGGGATTTTTTTCGAGTCCCATCTCGTAATCACGGCTTACGATGATGCGGCAGCACCATACATGTCTTGCTTCATTTCATTTAATCATGCAAGAAAATAAGAAAA
>JAFVGI010000062.1 GCA_017475005.1 Prevotella sp.
TAGGTAATATCCTCAGGAGTAGTGATATAGCCACCAGCCACGCTGTTCAGCGTACAATGCTCGAACCAACAGGTGCCACCAGCATAAATGTAGTCCGTTGCTCCTTCTATGACGCACTCTTTATAATAGCTACGTACGCCCTTCTTCGTGCGATGGGTGTCTTGGTAGCCTGTTATCTTACAGCGATAGAATGTCGAACGGTCACCATCCATATGCAAGGCAAGAGCTTGTCCTGCGGTTTTTCCACCTGTGTTCTGAATACAGATGTCCTGTGCATAAAAGTCAGGAGCAAAGACAGCCAGCGTCGCATAGTCGCGCACATCTTTTCCATTTCCGATGTTATTCTTACCATTAGCGGCTGTAATGATGGTCTTATCCATACCTTCACCTATCAGCGAGATGCATTTGGTAGAAGGTTTCGTGCGCAAACCTACCTTCACCATTCCCTCATAGGTTCCAGCCTTCACCATGATAGTAGCCGTCTCTCCTTCTGCTACAGCATCAACAGCAGCCTGAACGGTTGTGTAGTCACCACTGCCATCCTTACTGACAGTAAACGTCTTCTGTGCCCAGGCATTCAAAGCCATTCCTATGGCCAACAGCATCAAGATATGTCTTTTCATATACAGTTTAATTTTTGGGGTTTACTCATATAAGACGAACCAGCAGCAGGTTTGTCACATATAAGGAACGCTTATTAAGACACCAGAATCAAAAACATGAGGGACTGGCACCTGTTTCACGGAGAAGTCTGAGGTATGATGGCTGAGGGCTGATGTATGATGGCTGATGTCTCTTACCTCTTACCTCTTACATCTTAACCAATATATTTCCGTGGTGAACTCCACGCAACTTGATCTTCAGTATTCAATCATGAAAGTCCGTAAGTCGAACCGGGGGTACGCCCACATGGCACCGTATGATACTGCGGAGTTTTTAAGATGGATGATGTATGATGGCTGATGGATGATGTAAGGGGTCGTCGCTGCGCTCCTCAAAATTTACTAAAAATTAAACTAAAAATTTTCTGAATAATTTTCGGATAATTTCGAGCCTCGAAAGAGGCGACCAAAAGATAAAAAAAAAGAAACTATGCCAAAGAATACGCCTGTCCTCAGTTGGACGCAGATACGGAACTACGCGGAGCGGTGGTCGTGGATAGACCAGCGCACGGGCGTGAAGGTGACGGGCTACAACGTGCCTGACGGGGCAAAGGAGAAACGGCAGGTGCCTATTTTCTTCGGGTGGTGACACTGCGGGGGGAGCTGATGCAGGGAGAAGTAATCACGCTGAAGGTGCTGCCTAAGCACCGCAGGCTCATCCGCTTCACACAGTCGGGCGAGATACGGAATATCGCGGACTACCTGGTTATCTCGATAGACGGGGTGAGGTTTGTGACGCACTAAAGATGGCTGAGGGCTGAAGGCTGATGTTTCACTATTAATTATTCATTATTAATTATAATGATTATCCGCTATCGTACCACCAATGGTTTTCGGCTTATCCTGACGGGTAGGCCGATTTTTTTTGAACTTTAGATAAAAATAATCGGGAAAATGTTTGGTAAAGTAAATCAAAATGATTACCTTTGTAGCGCATTTATAAAATAGAAAGTAACATGAAGATTTACGAGTTTAACAAGTATTTTCCCGATGAAGCGGCCTGTCGGCAGCGGTTCAGGGAATGGCGAGACAAAGAGGGTGTGACGTGTCAGCACTGCGGCTCGCACGATGTGGTTTGGCTGGAGAGCAAGCAACAGTATCAGTGCAAGCATTGCCGGCACAGGACTACGCTCAGAAGCGGAACGGTGATGCACGGCTCGAAGCTGCCCTTTATGTACTGGTTTGTGGCTATGCACCTGCTGACGGCTACGAAGAAGAGTATATCGGCGGCTGAGTTGCAGCGGCAGTTGGGCCACAACCGCTATCAGCCCGTGTGGGAGTTGCTGCACAAGCTGCGTTCGGTGATGGGTAAGCGTGATGACAAGTACACGCTGAAAGGTTGCATAGAGCTGGACGAGGGCTTTTTCTCGACGGAGATACCCAAGGAGAAGAAGCACGAGAAGCTGAAGGCTGGCGCAGGCAGTCAGCGGAAGTCGAAGGTGATGGTGATTGCGGAGAGCACGCCTGCAAAAGAAGAACCTAAGAAGGGCCAGAAGCCTAAGACGGTGAGCCATATCAAGATGATTGTGATACCTGACGAGAAGGCCAAGACGATTGACGCTGTGGCTGCAAGGAGCATTGAGAAGGACGCACGGCTGACGACGGACGACCACAGGAGCTATGTGCATTTCAAGGATATGTTTACGGAGCACAAGTCGCAGGTCATCGACCCGAAGGACATTGGCCGTGTGCTGCCCTGGGTACATATTGCCATAGCGAATGCCAAGACGCTGCTGGCCGACATGTATCACGGCATAGGTCCTGAGTTCCTGCAGGAGTATCTGAATGAGTTCTGCTATAAGTTCAACCGCCGCTACTTTGGCGAGGACTTGTTTGACCGTCTGGTGATGATCAGCGCATCGTACCGCACGGACTTTAAGCACAGGACGTATAGGAAGACGGCATGACTAAACACCTTTATATATATGGATAAGATAAACAAATACATCGAAGAACTGAATACGCAGTTTAAGACAGGCAGAGCAGGCGAGGAAGCATATCGTCCGGCTTTAAAGCAATTACTGGAAGAGTTTTCTCCGAATATTATTGCGACGAACAATCCGAAGCCAGAGGATTACGGCATACCCGACTATGTTTTGTCGCGCAGAACTGACAATATGCCTGTTTCCTATGTCGAGACGAAGGATTTAGACGATAACGACCTCGACGGCAACAGGAAGAACAAGGAGCAGTTTACCAGATACAAAGAAGCTCTTGACTGTATTGTTTTCACCAATTACATGAGATTCCATTTGTATGTAAATGGTGTATTCGCAGAGAAAGTAGAGTTGGCAACAATGGAAGGCGACAGAATTGTGCTGATTGAGAATAATATCGAGAAATTCAAAAGGCTCATCAATATACTTGCTCAGGCAGAGCCACAGCGCATAACAAGGGCATCAAGACTGGCCGAGGTGATGGCTAACAAGGCGCGTATAATAGCAGACGTTATCGAACGGGTGTTTGTCGTTGACCAGGAGTCGGAGAAAACGCGCGACCAGCAGTTGTTCAGTCACTACGACGCATTTAAGCGTGTCTTGATGAAAAACCTGGAGCCTAAAAAGTTTGCCAGCATCTACGCGCAGACTATTGTCTATGGTCTTTTTACGGCATGTTACCACACACCGAATCCAAAGGAATTTGACCGCACAAAGGCCACGTTTCTGATACCAAAGACCAATCCGCTGCTGCGTGACGTATTTGAGGATGTTGTGGGGTCGAAACTTGATAGCAGAATTAAATGGATTGTTGATGATTTGGTTGAGATATTCAGAAAAGTCGGATGGGACAAAGTTATGCGGGAATACAACAACAAAGGGCAGCATAACGACCCTATGTTCCACTTCTATGAGAAGTTTCTTGGGGCATACAATCCTGCTGAGAAAAAGAAACTCGGTGTGTATTATACTCCGCAGCCCATTGTTGGATTTATCGTGAGGGCTGTTGATGAATGTCTAAAGACTGATTTTGATATTTCCAAGGGACTTGCAGACCACCAGCGGATTGGTGAAATACACCGTGTCCAGATACTTGACCCGGCAACGGGAACGGGTACGTTCCTTGCCGAGATTATCAATCTGATACATGGACGCAACAAGAAATACCAAGGTGCATGGCAGAGTTACGTGTCGGAACACCTGCTTGACAGGCTGTTTGGCTTTGAGCTGATGATGGCCAGTTATGCCATCGCTCACCTGAAAATCGACATGGTGCTCCAGCAGACTGGGTATAAACACCCGTCAGATGATGACAGACGATTAAACATCTACCTGACCAATTCTCTCGAAAAGAGGGATAAGAAACTGAAAGACGCTTTTTCGTATGCCTTGACACAAGAGTCTAATCAAGCTAACGACATCAAGAATAGCAAGCATATCATGGTGACGATAGGCAATCCACCGTATAGCGGTGAAAGCCAGAATGTCGGACTTGGAGAAGAACTTGTCAGTAAATACAAGACAGAACCAGGAACGGCGACAACGATACGTGATACGAAGTGGATTAACAGCGACGAGGTAAAGTTCATAGCACTTGCGCAGTCGCTGATTGAAAGCAACGAAGGAGGAGGAATTGTTGGTTATATCAATCCGCATACATATCTTGACGGAAAGACCTTTAGGGGTATGCGCTATCAACTGTTGCGAACGTTTGACAAGATATACATCATCAACCTGCACGGCAACAGGAATACAGGCGAGACGAAAGAGAGTGATGACGAAAATGTATTCGACATTCAGCAAGGAGTCTGCATCAATATCTTTGTAAAGAACGGAAAGAAAGCGACGGGCGAACTGGCAGAGGTTTACTATTACAGCCTTTACGGGAAAAAACGCAAGGAGAAATACGAGTATCTTGACGATCGAAGCCTTGCAGATATTGACTTTGTAAGGCTTAATCCAGAACCACCTTACTATTTCTTCATCCCAAAAGATTTCTCCGAATCGGAGGACTATCAAAACGGATTCGCCGTAAACGAATTGTTTGTAAAAGGCGGTGTCGGCATGTGTACCAAACGTGATAAAATAGCATATCAATTCCGACGCGATGAGATAATAGAAGTAGTAAAAGACTTCAAGGAGTTAGCGGTGCAGGATATTAAGGAAAAGTACCATGTCACAAGGGAGAGCAGGGACCAAAAAGTAGTGTTTGCCCAAAACAATATCAAAAGTTTCGGGATAGACGACAAGTACATTAAGCAGGCTACATACAGGCCGTTCGATAAGAGATGGACTTATTTCACCAACAAGTCGAAAGGATTTATTGCATTCCCTGTTTATGACATAATGAAGAACCTTGCGCTGACTGACAATGTAGCA
>JAFVGI010000063.1 GCA_017475005.1 Prevotella sp.
CGCTATAACATCCTTCTGAAAGACGGTAAAACATACCCCTCTATCTGCATCACCAACGAACCTTATCCTCGAATATTCAAAACGCGTAATATAAATCGAAAACACGGCACTTATTACGGACCATACTCCCATCTGGGAAGCATGTATGCCGTTTTAGACCTTATAAAGAAGCTCCTGCACCCTCGTACTTGCCGTTTTCCTCTAACACAAGAAACGATAAAAGCGGGAAAATACCAAACTTGTCTGGAATATCATATAAAGAATTGCGATGCCCCCTGCATAGGAAAGCAGTCGCAGGAGGAATATCGCGAAATGATAATGCAGGCTCGAGAAATATTAAAGGGAAACACACGTATGCTAAGCCAGCATATATATGAAGAAATGATGAAAGCTTCGCAGGAAATGCGATTTGAGGATGCTGAAGAACTAAAACGTAAATACATACTGATAGATCAATTTTGTGCAAAAAGCGAAGTCGTAAGCTACACCATAACAGACGTAGATGTTTTCGCCTTAGATTCTAGTAGCGGAATTTCCTTCGTGAACTATTTACACGTTACTAATGGTACGATTAACCAATCGTTTACTTACGAATACAAGAGAAAAATAGATGAGACTGACGAAGACATACTGCTTACTGCCATCATAGAAATACGAGAAAGATTTCATTCCACAGCGAAAGAAATCATAGTACCATTCGAACTTGATTGGAAACTAGATAATGTCACTTTCTTCGTTCCACAAAGGGGGGATAAACATCATTTATTAGAACTTTCACTCATGAACTGCAAGCAGTATCGTATAGACAGGCTCAAGCAGTCAGAGAAATTGAATCCTGAACAGAAATACACGCGACTAATGAAGGAACTGCAGGAGAAGTTACAGTTGGCTAAACTGCCCTATCATATAGAACTATTTGACAACTCCAATATCTCTGGTTCAGATGCTGTAGCAGGTTGCGTAGTATACAAAGGTATGCGTCCCTCTAAGAAAGACTACCGCAAGTACAACATCAAGACTGTAGAAGGCTCTAACGACTATGCTTCGATGCAGGAGGTGGTAAGAAGAAGATATAGCACACTCCAACCTCCCCCTTCTGGGGAGGCTACCCTACCGGATCTGATTATCTGCGATGGTGGTGTTGGACAAATGCATTGTGTTCAAGAAGTCATAGAAGAACTGGGTCTGAGCATTCCTGTTGCAGGACTTGCTAAGAATGATAAACATCGTACTCAAGAGTTGCTATTTTTGTCTCCTAATGTTTCACGTGAAACACAGAAAAAAGATTGTGTAACAATTCAGCTAAAACCAGATAGTGACTTGTTTAGAGTGCTTACGCAGATGCAGGATGAAGTTCACAGATTTGCAATAAGTTTTCATAGAGACAAACGTAGCAAACATGCCCTGCATAGCGAACTAGATAATATAAAAGGTATAGGAGAAAAATCAAAAGATGCACTGCTGAAGGCATTCAGAAGCGTGAAGAAGTTGCGCGAAAAGGCAAACTCTGAAGAAGGAAAAAGAGAAATTATTTCCGTTTTAGGAAGTTCGAAAGGGCAGATAATAATAAATTATTTTCTAATAAAAGAATAGTATGGAAGAACTAAAAGAGATTATTGCAAAGGCATCAGAAAACGACACCGTAGAAGTGAAGAAATTCTTGTTTGGTAGTATAGAATATACGACCCTGAAGTGTACTGACTCTGAACAAAGTGTGATGGCATTCGTAGAGCAAGTCAACCAGTGGGACAACGAGCGACCAGACCTTCCCCACCCTGCCACAATATGCGTCTATCCATGCTTCGCCGATATAGTAAATCAAACCCTTGAAGTAGATGGTGTGGAAATAGCCTGTGTTAGCGGTTCGTTTCCATCATCACAGACCTTCCCAGAGATAAAGATTGCTGAAACTGCATTGGCTATTAAAGATGGTGCAACAGAGATAGATATGGTGATGCCAGTAGGAAAATTCCTCTCTGGAGACGAGGAAGGTGTAATGGATGAAATAAAAGAAATGAAGGCTTGTTGCGGAGAGAATATAGCACTGAAAGTGATACTCGAAACAGGTTGTCTTAAGACTTCTGAGAACATTCGTAAAGCATCATTTCTAGCTATGAATGCAGGCGCTGATTATATAAAGACAAGCACAGGAAAAGAAAAGATTTCTGCTACACCAGAAGCAGCATACGTGATGTGTCAATGCATCCAGGAATATTATAAAGAAACAGGCAGAAAAGTGGGATTCAAGCCAGCTGGCGGCATCAATTCCAGTATGGACGCCATCATCTATTACACAATAGTAAAAGAGGTGTTAGGAGAAGAATGGCTAAACCATAAACTCTTCCGTCTGGGCACATCAAGACTTGCTGATATTCTTCTTGCAGAGATAGGCTAAAACTGTCTATCAATACAATAATCAATATAATAACGGAGACTCTGTTTTATATCGCTGTCCCCTACCCTTTCGTTAATAAAAGACAGTGCATCGTCATGCAGACGGTGCATTGCTTTTTCTGCATATTCTATACCACCATTTTGTTTGGTGAAAGTCACTAAACTAGCTATTTCTTCAGGAGTGGCAGATAGCGATTTCACACGCTTAGCGATGGCGAGCATCTCCTCATTTTTTGTACTGAGAAGGACATGGATTGCAGGCAGTGTGAGCTTGCCTTCACGCATATCATTGCCCGTTGGTTTACCTATCTTAGACGTCTCATAATAATCAAAGATGTCATCACGAATTTGGAACATCTGCCCTACCCTGTTACCAAACTTTCGAACTGCTTCTACATCCTCATTTGAAGCACCAACAGACAGTGCGCCAGCAACGCAACATGCTTCGAAAAGGGAGGCTGTCTTCTGCTCTATTACCTTATAATAAGTCTCCTCATTTATGTCCTCCTGACCATTGCTGGTAATCTGTATAATCTCACCATTTGCAAGTGTCTGACCAAGATGAGATATCACCTCCACAATACCTATGTTCTGAGTGCCAGAAACATTAAGCAGGGCTGTAGAAAGGATATAGTCACCCACCAGGACTGCGATGCGATTATCATACATACGATTGATGCTACTCTGTCCTCTACGCTCATCTGCCCTATCCACCACATCATCATGTACGAGCGATGCCGTATGCAGAAGTTCAAGCGCCACTCCTGCACGATAAGTGCACTCTGATACCTCACCAAAAGCCTTGGCAATAAGTATGGTGAGCATAGGGCGCATACGCTTGCCTGTACGCTGACGAATATAGCTGAGAGCCATATTCAGTGTACCTTCGGTATTACTCAAAGCACTATCAAAAAGGACACTGAATTGCTTCATTTCCTTCTCAATAGGCTTTTGTATGTCTGCTACATAATCACGCATAATTGAAGAGGTGAATGCAAAATTACAAAAAAAGTTTGGGAAAACGGCAGTAAAGATGTGATATTTAAAAAATTATTTGTAATTTTGAAGGCAAATAAGACTAACCGACATGAACAAAAAGATATTTCTCATTGATGCATACGCCATTATCTATCGTAGTTATTATGCCTTGATAAGGGCTCCTCGTATCAATAGCAAAGGACTTAATACAAGTGCTATAATGGGCTTTCTCAACACCCTTAACGAGGTGATGCAGAAGGAGAAACCTAGTCACATAGCAGTTGCGTTTGATCATGGCAAAACTTTTCGCCATGAAGTCTTCAGCGAGTACAAAGCTCAGCGCGAGGCTACTCCTGAGGATATCAAACTCAGCATACCTATTATAAAAGAAATACTGACAGCCTATCACATTCCTATCTTGCAGGTTGAAGGTTACGAGGCTGATGACATCATCGGTACGATAGCTAAGCAGGCCGAGGGTGATGGCATGGATGTCTACATGCTTACTCCCGATAAGGACTATGCCCAACTGGTAACTGATAAGATACACATGTATCGTCCACGACATGGTGGCGGTTACGAGGACATGGGACCAAAGGAAGTGTGTGCCAAGTATGGCATTGACTCAACTAGTCAGGTCATCGACCTACTCGGACTTATGGGCGATTCTTCCGACAATTATCAAGGTTGCCCTGGTGTGGGTGAGAAGACGGCTGTAAAACTCATTTTGGAATTTGGCAGCATTGAGGGACTTCTTTCACGCACTTCTGAACTGAAGGGTAAGATGAGGGAAAAAGTGGAGGGAGCAGTTGAAGATATAAAACTGTCAAAGTATCTTGCAACCATTCGTCAGGACGTACCCGTCTCTACCCCACTCGACCAGATGCAGGTTCAGGAACCCGACAAAGAAAAACTCAAAGAGATTTTTTCCGAATTGGAGTTTAAGACTTTCGCAGCAAAACTTCTTGGTGAAGAAACTACGAATGTAAAGAAAACTTCTCAAAAGCAAAAAACTGTTAACACACAACCCTCTCTCTTTGCAGAATTTGAGGACGACGGGCCAGATTTATTCAAAAATTCAAATCTCAGAGACGAATCCGAGTCCTCTGCGAAGGTTCAAACTATTGAAAATGAGGAGGAAGCGCAGAAAATAACCGACAAACTTTTGTCGGCAAAAATTTTCGTTCTAGACGTAAAGACCTCTTCCAACGTAGGAATTGATGCGAAATTGGAAGGTGCGAGCATAGCAATGGATGAAAATGAGATTTTCTTCTTCAAAGACGTCACTCCACTGAAAAAAGTTCTGAAGTCCCCTACCCTCACCATCGTGATGCAAAATGCGAAACTTGCCCTTGAGGTACTTGGCAAAAATGGCATTGAGGTGAAAGGGCGAATATGGGACACTATGGTGGCGCATTATCTCATCAATCCCGACCTGCATCATAATAAGGAGTATATGGAGGAGCAATTCTCCCCCACCCGAGCGACACGCATCCTTGCTCAAAAGTCTCAACTCGAA
>JAFVGI010000007.1 GCA_017475005.1 Prevotella sp.
TATCAAACCTATGTGATGAAGATGATGGGGATATTGCAGCATTCTTTGACAACCTGCATATGGCATCAGAGAATCTGATGAAGGTGAATGAGGAAGTGATTGAGAGGGTAACGGTTAACGGTTATCGGTTAACGGTTAACGACAGGTAGCGGTTAGAGGTTAGCGGTTAGAGGTTATTGGTTATTGGTTATTGACGGTTATAGGTTATTGGTTAACGGTTAACGAAGTATGAGTTTATTTCCACGCTGAGAAGTCGTATTGGGATTCGAGGCGTTCTTCTAAGGTGTCTTCTAAGGATGAGAAGAAATCTAAGCCTGTAATTTTCTCGACATCATCAACAGACGTACAACATTCTGACATAGGTTGTCTGCTGTCATCATTATTATATATGAAACCGATGGCTTTTTCCTTACCCTTCTTTAAGGATAGAACCACTTTGTAGAATCCTGTAGGAACAAAAACCTTTATTCCTTTTCTCTTCTGACTATAATTGTATCTGCCGCCTATTGTCTTGAATGTCTCTCCTTGGTATATCGGTCCGCAGCATATATACAGTGTATCCTCTTTCTGCACCCATCGTCTGCAGGCATTCTCGAGATTGCTCCACCAACGCTGATTGAGGACTGCCACCTGCGGACACATATTGGTCATATAGAAACATTCCATCATGGCGCGACTGCTCCATTTATTATCGCCTGCAGGACACATGTGGCCCCTGTCGTAACCACTTTTCTTGTATTCGTATGGCGTAACACGATTGCTGACATCTACAACAGGGTCGCCTTGGAAGTCGTTATTCTTTCGAGAGACATTACCTTTCAGATGTTCCTTCGTCAGTTTCCATGCCACCCAATCAGGACAGTAAGTCTTGAGGTTGTACGAAAGGGTGAATCCAGTATGACGTATGACATACGCATCATCTGAAATAGCAGGCAACTCCTGAGCCATAACCCCAAGAGAAAAAGCAAAAAAAATTATTTTTAGTAGAAAATACATTTTTTTAGTGTATAGTGTATAGTGTAGAGTTTAGAGTGTATAGTTTAGAGGCAGTTGGAAAGTGGAGAGTGGATAGTGGAGAGTTTAGAGTGTAGAGTTTATAGTGTAGAGGCAGTTGCGAGCTTCGCTCTATAGTGTTGAGTGGATAGTGGAGAGTTTATAGTGTAGAGGTTGTGCTTAGTGTTTAGAGGCTGTGGATGGTTTATAGGAGTTGAGGAGTCCGGACAAAAGTCGGGCTTCTTCATCTACTAGCTTATCCATACTTAATTTATCTTCTGCAGTGATAAATCCAAGTTCCTCAGCTATTTCGAACTGGGAAGAAACCTCCATTAATGAGCCAAAAGCCATTTCAATAAAATGAGATTTGTCTTTCACTGAAAATCTGTTTATCCCTTCTGCTATATTAGAAGTAATAGAAATAGAAGCTCGTCTTAATTGATCACACATAGCGTAACGCTCATCTGCAGGAAACTTTTTCAATAGCTTATAGGTATGCTTTACTATCTCTTTTGCTTTTTCGTATGCAATCAATCTCCTATATCCAAAAACTTCCATACTTCACTTACTACTTTAAACTAATTAAACTGACTATAAACTATCAACTTTCAACTATAAACTCAAAAACTGACTTTAAACTATAAACTTTAACCGTTAAACTTTAACCGTTAAACGTTAACCGTTAACCGTTACTTCCACTTTGTGTGGCGGTATTTTGACTGGCGGTCCATAATCTTCTCGACATAGTTGACCGTTTCAGAGCCACGCATATATCCGTGGGTCACTTCCGGGTCATTGTAGTATGCCGGCTGTGAGAGGAGCAGGATATATTTCCGCACATCCTTCCATCTGTAGCTGTTGCCACCATATTTCTTTGTCAGCTTCATGGCATCACGTATATGGTATGCCCCACCATTATAGGCTGCCAGAGCAAAGCGTATTCTCTCTGCCCTACTGCCTACATCACTGAAGTGAGCCTGCAGCTCACGCATATAACGTGCAGCAGCAGCAATATTCTGTTCTGGGTCGTATATCTTATCACGTGGCAGTTTCAGATGATCTGCTGTGCTTGGTAATATCTGCATCAAGCCACATGCTCCTGCCCATGAATGAGCCTTAGGGTCGAAGCAACTCTCCTGATAACACTGTGCAGCAAGGAGTGTCCATTCCATACTGGCGACAGGAGCATATCTACGGAAGAAGTGGTCATACTTTGAAATCTTTCCTGAGCGTGCCGACAGCATGAAAGGATATACATGACGCTTTACGCTTGCCTCAGTAAGGAGATACTCCTCCTCACGCTTTGTCTCCTTATACATCTCAGGCTTATACCATATACGCACCTCTTTCACCAGTTCCGGATTCTCTTTGCTGACAGCCCAATGCTCACCACATTCAGAGAAGCCCATGAGGTCTTTTTGTGAGAGAGGGAAGGCGATGATATCACCCTCTCTGTTACGCAGACGCTGGAGCATATCGACAGTATCCCTGCAGACATCTACGCGAAGAGTCACTCCAAGGCGTTCTGCCAGTTTTTCGCAAAGCAGATAGTGCACACCCAGGCCCTTGCCATGATAGTCATAGTACGTATTTGGTCCTGACAATGTCAGCATTATCAGTTCACCACCTTTCACAATATCGTTCAGGGTATATTCGTCACATCGAGGGTATCTGTCTCTTCTCCTATGACAGAGCCCCACGGAGTCATAATCTTTTGATTCTCACGTTGCGAGATACACTGCTGCAGTGAGACAAAAGCTACGATAGAAATAAATATAGCTAAGAGTATGCGTCCTATCATTAAAGCAGGGAATCGAATTTCTTACCCATATTGAGGTTATAATACACCTCATACAAAATAGGATACCAACGCTCTCTGTCGTTTGGCATCAACTTTCGGTATCGCTCAATATAAGGCAGACATTTACTATACTCATTCTGTGCATCCTTTTGCCTATCCCTGTACGACCTGTCATATCGTTTCTGTGCATCGAGAGCACGAAGATAATAGATGTATCCCACATTATAATTCGGAATGGCCTGATCGGGATTATCGCGCAACAGTGTCACACCATATTCCAGCGCCTCGTCATACCTCTTTTGTGACATAAGGACACTATGTTTTGCCAGAAGGAAAAGTTGGTTCCTTGGTTCCATCTTCAAGGCTTTGTCTATATATAACATTGCCTCGTCATTCCTTCCGTGTGATGTGTAGTAGTCTATCAGTCGTGGAAAGAAATACGTAGAATATGGGTAATATTTAAATCCTTCCTGCAGATAGTACAGATACATCTTCTGTGGCGTAAACGGTCTCCATGCTTCAACCAACAGCTGCAGTGTATATTCACGTCGTGGGCTATATCTTACAGCCTCTTCGGAATACTTCATCATCAATGACAGGCTATCAAGATTCTTACCGCACATCAATGCCAGGAAGGCAGCAAATTCATCGTTTGCGCTATCAAACTTAATATCAGAAAACATCGGTTGCATTCTGCTGTCAAGATAAAGGTCGAGGCAGTCCCATGCCTCTTTCCATTTCTTGTGTGCCATGCAATATATGCCTCCTTTTAGGAGATTGCCATGATAAGGTGCCAGCATTTCTGAATGTTTCTTTCGATAGCTCTTTCCCACTTCCAGGCTATCAAAGGACAGCATACTGAGAAGGTACTGCTTACCCTTTAGCACCATCGCCATCGTATCTATTGGCATTTTAAGATACAGGCGGTCGTTAAAGACATCGTACTGTTTCTTCAGGATATCCAAGGAAATAAGCCTGAGGTCCTTACGGTCTTTAAAAACAGAGTCATTAAAATACACGCTCAGTTTCCGTTCATTATCCTGCAGGGCTCTGATGCGCTTTCGTGACTCATCGGTATCCTCCACCAGATTTACGGCATTTCTTACCGCAATCCTGGCAGCTTCAAGATCATTCTTCAACTGCCTCGTTCTCCTGTTGTCGAGGACAGAAGCCGAGGCAGATGAAGTTAAAAATATTATAAACGTAAAAAGTAGTGCTACTTTTTGCATTTGTTGTCTTTAAGCGTTTTTCTTATTCGTCACCGATAATCTTAGATATTTCCTTAGCCTTATCAGTCTTACCCATGCGGTTGTAGTACATACGGAGCAGCATAGGCCAGTTGTTTATGGTCTCGTGGTTAGGATCGAGAGTGCGAACATGCTCCAGAGCGTCAGCAGCACCTTCGTAAGCCTCAGAGCAAGCCTTCAGGTCATCACCAAACAGACGGCCGGACTTATCAGCCTTCTTTAACTGGATATCGTCAGCGATATTACCATAGCACTTTGAAAGGTTAAACCAACCATGTACGTAATCAGGGTCAATTTCCACAACCTTCTTGAAATCCTCAAGAGCAGACTTGTAGTCCTGCTTCTCACCCTTCAGAGTACCTCTTACCAGATAAGCAGTCTTGTTGTTTGGATCTTTAGCAAGAGATTCGTCAATCAGAACCTGAATCTTGTCCTGCATGCCAATACTGTTGTAGATGTTGAAAATCTGGAAGAAATACTTGTTGACGTCAAGCTCCTTCAATGCATCAACGTACTTCAGAGAGTCCTCTCTTGTCTTCATGGTTTTCTCCAGAGACATGCAGTAAATCTGCTCAGCCTGAGCATGTACGCGCTCATCACCAACGGCAGACTTAGCATATTTTGCAGCATTAGCAAAGTCTTCCTTGTTGTAGCTTGCGAAGGCAGCGAAGAAAGATGCCAAAGGAGCAAACTGGTCACCTGGCTCTGCAGACTTAATGTATGTAAGGGCATACATCAGCTTCTCGTCGTTGTCATTAGTATTGTTTGCAGCGTTAATCATCAAAGGACGGAAGTTCTGGACATTCTTGAAAATATCTTCGCCACCCTTTGCGCCAACTTTCTTACAACGGAAAGCAGCATTAATCATGTTAGCAATGAGTTTATTGTCCGCATTGGTCGCCTTACCAGCAGTAACATTCTCTATAGCTGGCTTTGCCTCTGCGTCAGCCAGCTTGTTCAGAGCGAGAACAGCCTTCTGCTTCATCTCAGGGTCCATAGACTCTTTTGCATCGTTATAGATCTTAAGACCAGCTTCATAACTCTTTGTTGCTGTAATCTCCTTGTCATACTTAGGAGCTTGAGCGAATGATGCAGTAGCTACTACAGCTGCCAACATCGTGATAAAAAACTTTTTCATAATTGATTTGTTGAATTAAAGTTATTGGTTATTATTTTCGTTATCGTTTTCGTTATCGTTTTCGTTATCGTTCACGTTTTCGTCCTCCAAATCCTCATGTGGAACAACGCAAACGCTTGCAATCTCTTCCTGACGTTTCTTGAGTTCGATGAGCTTCACGCCCTGGGTGTTACGTCCCTTCTCGTTACCAGCATCAGCAATAGCGAAACGAATAGCGATACCACTCTTGTTGATAATCATGAGGTCTTCGTCGCCCCTAACACACTTCATGGCAATCACCTTACCAGTCTTCTCTGTGATATTAAGAGTTGTGACGCCCTTAGAACCACGCTTGGTGAGTCGGTAACCACCATCCTCTACCTTCATGTATGTAGTACCGTCTTCGCGTGTCTGTTCTGTCAGCACACCAATCTTAGAGCGCTTACCATAACCCTTCTCGGAAATAACCATCAGAGACTGCTCTGGGTCGTATGCCACAACGAGATCGATTACTGCATCGTCATCACCCTGCAATGTCATACCACGTACACCAGTAGCGACACGAGACATCACACGGATATCTGTTTCGTTGAAACGTACAGCACGACCATTCTTAGAAGCAAGGATGAGTTCGTTATGACCATTTGTCAGCATAACATTTACTACCTCATCATTCTCCTGAATATTGATAGCACGCACGCCCTTTCCGCGAACACGAGAATAGTCTTTCAGGGTAGTACGCTTTACGATACCATTCTTTGTTGCAAAGACAACATAGTGGCTTGTGAGGAATTCCTCATCGTTGAACTTATGACTCTGGATTCCGAGGAATGCATTAACAGCATCATCAGGCTCCAGCTGGAGCAGGTTCTGTATAGCACGTCCCTTGGCATCCTTTGCGCCCTCTGGTATCTCGAAGCAACGCAGCCAATATACACGACCCTTCTTGGTAAAGAACAGTATCATATCGTGTGCATCTGCTGCATAGATGTATTCTGTGAAGTCCTGCTCACGTGTGCGAGAACCGCGAGAGCCCACACCACCACGTGTCTGAGCACGGAAGTCGGCCTGCAAGGTACGCTTGATATATCCCAGATGTGACATTGTGATGACAACAGGATCGTTAGCATAGAACTGCTCAGGATTGAACTCTGCATTAGAGAGCTTTATCTCTGTGCGACGCTCGTCACCATATTTCTCCTTCACCTCCTGAAGTTCATCCTTCATTACCTTCTTACACAGCTCTGGGTCATCCAGAATCTGCTGCAAGTAAGCAATGAGTTCCATTATCTCCTTGTACTCATCCTTCAACTCTTCAACACGCAGACCTGTCAGCTGTGACAGACGCATATCCACGATAGCCTTTGACTGCAGTTCATCGAGTTCGAAGCGTTGCTCCAAGGCACGCTGTGCATCATTAGGAGTCTTTGAAGCACGAATCAGTTTTACTACCTCATCGATATTGTCAACGGCAATTATCAAACCCTCCAGGATGTGGGCACGAGCCTCTGCCTTTGCCTTATCGAACTTTGTACGACGTATTGTTACGTCATGACGATGCTCTACGAAGTATTTCACGCACTGCTTCAGTGACAGAAGGCGTGGGCGACCCTTTACGAGAGCGATATTATTGACAGAGAAAGAGCTCTGCAGAGCAGTCATCTTGAAGAGTTTGTTCAGGATGACGTTAGCATTTGCATCACGCTTTACATCAACAACGATACGCATACCCTGACGGCCTGTTTCGTCATTGACATTTGAGATGCCCTCTATCTTACCCTCTTTTACGAGGTCTGCAATATATTCTATCAGTTGAGCCTTATTGACGCCATAAGGTATCTCGGTAACAACAATCTTGTCGTGGCTCTCGTCAGACTCTATCTCTGCCTTTGCACGCATTATGATGCGTCCACGACCAGTCTCGTAAGCCTCTTTCACACCCTGGATACCATATATATATGCACCCGTTGGGAAGTCAGGAGCCTTGATATACTGCATCAGGCCGTCAGTATCAATGTCAGGATTGTCGATATAAGCACAGCAGCCGTCGATTACCTCACCCAGGTTGTGTGTAGGCATATTAGTTGCCATACCAACGGCAATACCGTTACCACCATTCACGAGGAGGTTAGGAATCTTTGTAGGCATCACTGTTGGCTCCTGCAGAGAGTCGTCGAAGTTGTTCATCATATCAACGGTATCCTTCTCCAGGTCGTCCATGATATGTTCACCCATCTTTGAGAGTCGGCACTCCGTATAACGCATAGCAGCAGCAGAGTCACCATCGACAGAACCGAAGTTACCCTGTCCGTCAACGAGGGTGTAACGCATGTTCCAATCCTGTGCCAGGCGCACCAGCGCTCCATACACAGAAGAGTCACCATGAGGGTGATACTTACCCAACACCTCACCTACTACGCGGGCACACTTCTTATAAGGTTGGTTACTGGTGTTACCAATTCCCAGCATACCATAAAGTATGCGGCGGTGAACCGGTTTAAAGCCATCGCGTACATCGGGCAGTGCGCGAGCTACAATGACTGACATCGAGTAATCAATGTAACTCGTCTTCATTTCTTCCTCAATATTCACTTTGAGGATTCTGTCACGGTCAAAAGTTTGTGTTTCGTCCATTTAAACTGTTTTTCTGTTATATACTTTATTTAATTTTCGGGCCCAAAGGTACGAAAAAAAAATGGCATAAACGCGATACAGGGCCTAAAAAACGTTAAAAACGGGATTTTTGCTTTTTTCTGTGGGTTTGGAAGACAACATACTCTTTATCCCCTTCCAGTGTAAAAGAATCGCCTAAAGACTCGTTGAGTGTTCCTTGCCACATTTCTGTATAAGGATAGGACTCCCACCTGAGTCCCTCGCTCTTCATCTGCATATCATTTCCGAAGGGAAGGAATATGCTGACCTGCTGTCCAGGAAAACTTGGGAATGTTGTCTTACCCTTTGCGGGGGTAAATACTCCATAGTCGCTTATCATCACAGGTTCTATATGGAAATCGCGCATATAGCGGGCAATAAGGAAGATATTACCGATGGTATGGTCTTCACGCTTTCCTGTTGCTCCAAGGTATGTTATATGCGTAAAGCCCTGAGCCATACAGAATCGTGTGGCTTTTGTCAGGTCGTTATCCTCCTGTTCCGCAACCCAATGCCAGCGGTCACTATATTTTTTGATTATCTCATCATCGACAGAGTCCCCATCCCCCACAATAGCGTCAGGTTCCCTACCCCACGCCAGGAGATTTTTTGCTGCGCTGTCGCAGCAGCAGATATACTCAGCCGCCTTGAGGGCTGCCAAGGACTCTGGTGCAGCAGGAAAATCACCTGCAGCGAGGATTATACAAGACATATTAATTAAGAATTAAGAATTAAGAGTCAAGAGTGAAGAATTTTCGCTAAACGCTAACCGATAACCGCTAAACTCTATTTCACGTAAATCTGTCCATTTTTATCTAAGCCGCAGGCGGAGACATCAACCCTTGTGGCATTGGTGGCATTATTGTAGAATGTAGCACGGAAGACCCCGTCGGTATCTGGCTTTGTGTATGGATTCCAATACAGTGTGCGTCGATAATCAGTCGGTTCTTGCGGCTTTACGTTGCTGTAATCCGGCTGGTAGAATTCCTCCGCGTATGTTATGCCGTCGAGGATATATCTACGGTCTCTGTAGGTATAACGTTTTCCATCCAACGACTCGATACTTAATGTTACAGCAGGTGCTCCATCAACCTCCAGATGTGTACCATTACGTTTGTCGTAATCAGTATAGGCACGTATATTCCTCATCTTATTCAGGCGCAGATAATCAAGCATAGCTGTCTTTGCCATAGGGACATCGTGTTCGGAACTTGTTTGTACATAGTTACGATAGAACGTCGTCTTGTTATCGTTAATAAGTCCACGTATCTTAGCATCTACAGCCTGATCAAGATATCCAAAAAGGTATGTTGATGCCTGCTTCGCAAAACGTGTCATATCAAGCACACCATATGACAGGCCATAATCTGTCATCTCATTATATAATTTATAGGCGTCAATGACAATAGCAGGTTTTTCGTAGTTCAACTTACGCTTTGAACGACGAAATTTCCTTACTGTTACATTCTGGAGATAGTGTTCGCCAGCGAGGCGGTTATTCTCAGGACCGAGTGCTGAATTATCCTCTTCTTCCGTATCATCCAGACAATAATTCTCATCCTCCGGCAAGTTACACTGATACCATGAATAAGGCTCACAGAACATTGGGAAATCGACAATACGCTTTACGTAATATTTAGGATACTGCGTCTCATCCATGCGCTTGCTGTTCTTAACACCATGCAGGCCTCTCTTCAACGAGTCTTTGTTTTCGTATGCTGTGATGAAGAATACAGCCTGATCAGTGTACCAAGGCAGGTTAATCTTAAAGAATCCGTTTTCGTCAACCTTTGCCTTTACGTCAGCAGTCTCAGTTCCCTTTACTATCTCGCCCTCTATCATAACATCCTTGTTTTTGAATTTCCTGTAGGTCAGATTAGGATTCTCATATCTGTTATCGTCTATGATAGGATCCACAAAGCCCTCCATCTCAGGTTCGCCGGTTACCACCTCTGTCATGTCCGACAGTGTGGGGGCAGTATGATCCGACGTGGTATTTAGGACACCTCCGAGCAGTCGCCCCTGCATTTCTAACCAACGGTTGTACAGCAGTCCTCCATTACCTAAAGGCGATACTAAGACGTAGTTTGAACGGTCACTCCCGTATTGGCTCAAATCATCGACATCATCAATATCTATGATGTTAGCATTAGAAGGAACGTTCAGCACCTGTCCCTCATAGGCAAGATTTCTTTCAGGCAGGAAATACAGTTTATCGATTCTCTTATACCTGCGCCATCCCTGTACCATCATCAGGAGGTCCAGTTTCTCTTCTGCCCCCTCCTTAAAATATTGTGATACATTAGCCACGAATCCACGCAATTCACCAGTAAGCAGCATATCTGTCAGCATATTGCCATCGTTATAAGACACATCCTGAGTGCTCTTGTCATAAACAGCAACACTCATAGGCACCTGACCATTAACCGTTATATCTATCTTTTCATATGGTTGCAGTTCTGACTTACTATTTACCGTCTTACCACCAGAAGTCATTGAAACATTTGCCTGTATCTCTTTATCTTTATTATTTACGAAGAACAGTCGTGATGCCAGCGGACGAGCCTGTTCGTCATAAAGAGTCAGATCATTGATGCCCGTAGGACAGTTTGACAGTACAATCTTCTCTCCTGGGCTTCTTCCAAAAGTTATCAGTCGTCCTCTGCATGTCACACTATATGCTGCAACTGTTACGCCTTTTGCCTTTACGATGAATTCACGGTTACCATTAATTGGTTTGTCACCTCTTATGGTAACACCTGTCTTCTGTGCTGCTGGCAATGGGAAGGTATGTTTCTTGCCCATATACTCAAACGTTGCCTCTTTGGGGGCTTTCTGTGCATTATATTCAAAGACGCCCCTTCCACCATGGGTGGGTTTTATGAACAATCCATTGTCGAGAGATCCTATACTGCTACCAAGTTCCTGTCCATCATTATCCTTCACCTCAAAGGCGATGCGACAGTCCATTCCCTCGATAATATGTCCACCTTCCGGATAGAACTTCACCTGTATCTCAGGCTTGTCAGCATACACCCTCTGTTTGGGTCGTGGGATGATACATTTGTCTGTATAGTCGCCTGGACTCTTTGGCTTTTCGTAAATTGGGAACACGCGAGAATACAGACCTTCGTACTCGCGGAAATAGTTTGTCTCAAACTGCTTGCTATAAAACTCAAACCTGTTCTGGGAAGAGTGTGGACGAATCTTTCTGTTGAAGTTCAGTTGCCACTTGGTATAGGCTCTCACCTCATAGTACCCAGAATACAGGCTATCACTCAATGCAAACTGGCATGCTGCTGTACCATCATCTTTGATATACAGCTGCTGACGTTCTACCAGATAGCCATCAGGAGTCAGGAGTTCTACATACAACACCTTGGAATAACGTGTAGGCTTCAGGCTGTCTGCCATCACCACATACGCCTTATACCACAGAGTATCACCAACAAAATAGCAGTTATTGTCGGTATGAATGTAAATCTTCTCCTGAGTTACTGATTTCTCCTTCAGCACGTTCTCCAGAGAATCTAACTTGTCAGCAAAGCAGACGCAACTTGCTGTCACTAATAAAATGAGTGAAATAATTCTTTTCATTTTGTTTAATCTATATTATTATTGTTTATGTTACACAATTCACGATAGCCACACGCTTTGCAACGCACAGTATCCTCTGTACGAGGGAAGGCATTCTCCTTGTTGAGTATTTCATCAACAAGTCTTTTTACTCCCTGCATGAAGGGTTCACTATATTGTCGGGCATCAAAGATAGCTTCATTGTTGAACATCAGATTAGAAACATAAGCCTCATCATTCATATGCTGCACATAGAAAAGATTTGGTTGCAGAGGAAGGTCTTGTACAATTCTCTTCTTTTCTGCATCAGCAGTACAAGAGAGCATATTGCAATACAGCAATGCCTGCAGGAAATAATCAGAATGATTTTTTATTGATTCAGGCAGGAAGATATCCTCCACTCCAGAGAGTTTCAGTCTGTTGGAACGTCCACCCATGCGTCCAGTCTTATAGTCTATAACACGAATATATTCCTTACCATCGATAACGACCTTATCAAGACGATCTATGATACCTGTTATATATATACCTGGGAATATTTCCTCATTTATTGGCATTTCAAGTCCCAGAATAGTAAGCGAAGGCACCTTTGCATCATAGGAAACAAGGTTGTGCATAAACCTCAGTATCATCTCACGGTTTATCACCTGCAACCCGCCCAATTTTGGCATCTTCCGATTTGAGTCTTTCATGTTGAACAGTTCTATGCGGAAAGCCTCATCCACAATGCTTTCCAACATCACATTGCCACGATTGGTTTTGAACTCATCATAGAATGACTTCGGAACACTACGTCCTTTATATTGTTTATACAGAATCTCAGCAGCCTTATGGAAAATATTACCAAAGGTGCGAGCATCCATCTCTTCCTCATCACTCTCTTCCATATCGCTGATGCCCTGCACCTTGTTAAAGTAGAACGACATAGGACAACGCAGGTAACGCCCCAGAGCAGATGGTGAGAGAGTTATAGGCAATGACAGATGAGCCTTTTCCAATGGTTGGATAGAAGACTCTTCTGCCTGCAATGCTGGAGTCAGGATACGATGGGTCACAAGATTTGCATGCTCCGCAAGATACTGAAGCATGAAGCGTGACATCTCACTCATTTTTCCATCTGTCGTAGAGTCGCTATATACAAGTGTTGCATCAGGACAACGTTTTAAGAGGTGCTTAAAATAGTAATCGTAGATAGCAACCTTGTTGTCAATCGTTGTCAGGGAATATGCCTTCCTGACAGAATAAGGGATAAAAGACGTGTCATTAACATGTGCCGGCATAAAGCCCTCATTACAAGACAAAAGCAGTACATGATCAAAGTCCAGATTTCGAGTTTCCAAGACACCCATTATCTGTATTCCCTGAAGGGGTTCTCCATGAAACGGAATTGTTGTTGTCTTTATTATCTGTGTCAAGAGATTGTTAAACAGCGACGATGACAGAGGAGTCTCCTGATTGATGTCATACAGCCTCTCAAGGATGCAGTACATACGGAATACCGACTCATGAAAGAAATCATCATTTATCTCTTCAGAATGTGCTATCACCTCTACCAACCATTTCAGACGTGAAATGATATCATCCGTAGGAGAGAAAAACTCTTTCAGGTTTTCATCCAGAGCAAGGTCCTCCATCGTAGGATAGTATAAAGACTGCTCATTAAGAGAGTCATGCAGCTCCATCGTTTTGCCAGACACCAGTTTCATATATGGGTGACGCAGGACAGCATTAATATTATGGAGAGTGAATGACTTATGTTGCAGCAAATTACAATACTGTCTCACCATAGACGATATGGGGGACTTAGCAAGAGGATAGCCCACTGTTATGTTCACATGTTCCACAGATGGCGGCAAGCAGTGAAGCACTGTTTCCAAAAGAGTTTCATCAGCAAGCACTATTGCTGTTTTCCTACCTGCAGCGATGCGTTCAGGAGTAAGCCATTGGGCTATATAACGAGCCTGCAGATCATTTGTAGGACTAGAGAGATATGTGACGGGCAAAGGCTTAGACGAAGCATCATCCTGGAAGAACAAAGCACCATTTTCCTTACGTAGATAGTCAAAGAGTTTTTGTTCTACAGGAGTAATGTAGTTAAAGCCAATAAACACATAACGACTTTCTGAGGTGAAAGGTGAATGGTGAATGGTAAAAGGTTTATCTTGGCTTGTAAGCGATTCTATAACGCTGCGATACAACATGCCCTCATAAGCAACACCCTTCTCGAAGAGCACCTTCTTGAATGTGGCATATATATCCCCAAAGTTTTTCCACAGCTTCAAGAAATTCTTCTTCAGCTCTGTATTGTGGCTTTCCGTGAAATTAGAGAAGAAACGCTGCAGTTCAGCCTTCTGGTGTTCTGAAAGATAATCGACATCATCAAACTCATGGATATTTTCCATCAGAGTGAATATCTGGGAGGCATCAGCCATGTGTTTGTCAATATCATCAAAATCAGCCAGCATCATCTCCCCCCATCCATAGAACTGGTCAAGAGACTCCTCTGAACCTGTGATATTACAATAGACCTTATGAAGAGTTATTATCAGGTCTATATGATCTGCTATTTCAATATTTTGGGAACAACTTCTGAAGAGTTCCGAAATTGTGATATATCGTGGTGACCATACAGGTGTCTGGAATGTAGCCAACGCCCTATTGAAGAACAAGGATGCACGCTTATTAGGAAAGACAATCGTGACATTAGAGAGATTGCCTTTGAATTCTGCATGCAAACTGGCAGCTACGGTATCGAGGAATGTATTCATTTATTTGTTTAAAGGGGAGTGAAAGGGGAGTGAAAGGGGAGTGATTTTTAAAAGGGAGTGAAAGGGGAGTGAAAAGGGAGTGAAAGGGGAGTGATTTTTAAAAGGGAGTTAAAGGGGGAGAAAACTGATTGGAACTATTCTTTCAGAGAGAGAAGAAGCATTAACGTACCACAGGAAGCCCTGCACCTGAGGGTATCCCATTTTTGCAAGCAACTGCATATATCTGCGTACCTGACTCTCATATCCCTGATGAGGACTACCGAATTTAAAGTCTATGACAATAGTCTGTTTTTCGTCTGCAATCACTCTGTCAGGACGATATTCTCCTGATTCAGTAATGATAGAACACTCGTTGAAGACTTTCCAATGAGAATCGAACCACTGTCTCACCTGCTCATCCTTGAACATCTCCTCATACTCTGGTGGCACATCATCAAGTGTCATTATATGAGAGAACACCCAATGCTGCTCTGTTCCAGAGAGTCGGGCCCTCAGCTGTTCGTCCATATTATCGTCAGCAGCAAACCGCTGGGCAGCATTACTCTGGCGGAAATCAACAGAAGGATTATAAGAAGGCATAGAAGATATCACTTCCACCTCTGAGGGGGAGGCAAAAGGATTCATCTTCTTCTCTTCTTGTTCAGCACCAGAACACACACTGAGACTGCCATAAGTGAGAGTTAGAGGTTCGTCTTTATCATCCACGCCACTAAAATGGAGTTCCTTACCATCTATCGATTCCATATCCTGCATAAACAACATGGCCTTCTGCATCAGGTATGACCGCGATATCTCCTTACTGTCACGTTCTCCAAGCACAAAGAGCGACTGACGAGGGCGAGTCAAGGCAACATACAAGAGATTGAAATTATCTACCACACTCTGGATATACTCCTCAGTGCCATCGTCTTCGTAAATAGTATTCTTCAGGGAATCCTTATTCCGATAATCCACAGGCACAAGTGGCAGTTGAGAGAATGGAGACTCCTTTGGTTCTACCCACAGAGTATTAGCAAAAGGAGGATTAGCATCCCAGTTGCAATATGGCACTATGACATGTTTGAATTCGAGACCCTTACTCTTGTGTATCGTCATTATTGTTATGCCGTCACCAGTAGAAGTCTCTATCATATTGCCACACAATTCTTCATCCCATGCTGTCAGGAAATCATCGAGAACAGGCGATATATCATTAGAGAACGACTCAAGTACATCAAAGAATGCCGTAACGAAGGCAGGCTCTGTACATCCTATCATCAAGACAAGATTTTCTGCAAGGTCATGGAGAGTCTTCTGTACCAATTCCTGACGTCGTTCCTCTATCAATGGCAATATGTCAGGACATACTAATCTAAGATAAGCCTCAGAAAGGTCATCATTAGGATGAGACAACAGCTTCATGGCATTTATTACAGCCATAACATTTTGTGAGGCATCCAGTCGGAAAGCCTCAGCAGAGAGCACATGAATATTGTTTTCTTCCAGATAGTCAGCAATCTCGCAAACCTCACGTCTTCTGCGTACCAAAATTGCTATATCATTATAGCTGGCACCTTTTTCTACCAGTTGGGAAATGATATCATATATCTTTTCTGGAGTATCAGGAAGCTGGTCTTTGGGAAGCAGCTCTATATGAACCAGTCCCTGGGTATCTTGATTGCGGGGTGACACATTCTGTTCCAAATCAGCATAGGCACGTTTCAGGTCTGATTTCCATTGCTCATCCTCTATGCCTTCTATTTCAGCATCAACGACCTTTCTAAGAAAAACATTATTAAAATTAATGATATTACTCCATGAGCGCCAGTTGGTAGAAAGATTACGCACCTCGCTGACATTAGGGAATGATGCCTCCAAGTCATTGAGAAGTCGCCAGTCACCAGAACGGAAGCGATAGATACTCTGTTTTACATCTCCAACAATAAGGTTATTACACAAGTCATCATCAGTTTCGTTGCTGATACTCATGCACTCTTTCAGCAATGTCTGGAAGTTTTTCCATTGTACAGTACTGGTATCCTGAAACTCGTCAATCATTACATGTTTCAGGTGTGAGCCTATCTTTTCGAATATAAAGGGAGCATCATCATCACCAATCATCTCGTGCAGAAGAGTCTGCGTATCACTGAGCATAAAACGTTGTGCTGCAGCATTAAGATTATGCGCACTCTCTTCTATTCGGGCCAGCAGACGCATTTCGTTAAGATGTCGCAGTGTTACGACAGCGCTGTTATAGTCCTTTGCATCCTGCCTTCGCGTCTTCTCTATTTTCTCTATTGCCGGCAGTATGACATCTGACACAAAAGATGTAAGATCAGCATTCCCTGCATTACCCTTGGTATACCATTTTGTGGGGTCATCTTGCGCCTCACAGACGGTTTTATTCATCAGGTTCTTCTCATCATAGAAGAGACCCTGGGAGAGTTTTAGGAAATATGACAAAGGACCTTTTGCCTTATTCATAAAATTATCTTCCGACAACCCTCGTTTTGCCATCTCGTCAAGAACCTTTTTGGCTTCTTCCTGATATTTGCCACTGACAGAATCTTTTAAGGCTTTCAATGTCTTTTTGTAGTTATCGAAGAACTCCTGGTCCTTAAAGATCTCATCGAGTTTATCTCGATTTACCTTATAACACTCTTTAAATATTGTGCTACCAAAACTTTTAATTTCGCCTATGACATTCCATTTCTTTCCCTCATGCATGGAGTCCATAACATAGTTCATGACAACACGTCTGAGCTTTTTGTCATCAGCAAGAGTATCTATCAGTTCATCTACAGCCTCGCTCACCACCTCATCATTGCTCAACGAAACACGCAGATTAGCATTCAGTTGTAATTCATGGGCCAGGTTACGCAATACTGTCTGGAAGAAGGTATCTATCGTCTGAACCCTGAACAAATGGTAGTTTTCGAGCAGCAGAGAAAGAGCCTGCCTGGCATTCTGGCGTTCTTTTACAGAGCGATTAGAATCCTGCGTGACAGCCCAAAGTTCCATCAGGATACGACGTTTCATCTCTGCTGTCGCCTTATTGGTAAACGTAACAGCAAGGATGCTTTCATAGGCAGACGGATTATGGAGAAGCAGATTGATATAATCCATCGCAAGACGATAGGTTTTTCCGCTTCCAGCACTAGCTTTATATATCGTTAGAGACTTCATAATAGAAATATGTGCATGCAAAATTATAAAAAAAATACAAAATAAATAAAAACTTTGCTCATTATTATTCATTCTTTAATCTTTTTTGTATCTTTGCACGCAAAATATAAACTAAAAAATGTTGAAATTCATATCCCTCGGCAGTGGGAGTAGCGGAAATTGTTATTATTTTGCACAAGATGATGATGCTATGCTGATAGATGCTGGTGTCGGAATAAGGAATATAAAGAAATTCCTTCACGACAAAGGTGTCAGCATCGACAGTGTCAAGAGAATACTCATAACGCACGACCATGCCGATCACATAAAATCTGTGGGGGTTATCAGCAGTGAATACGATATCCCCGTCTATGCCACCAGCGATGTGCATGCTGGTATTCTGCGTAATTACTGTGTTCCAAAGAAGATTCCTGGAAACCATCAGCAAGTTATCGAAAAGGATGTACGTATCAAGCTTGGAAACTTTTACGTTACACCATTTACTGTTCCTCATGACAGTAGTGGCAATGTAGGTTATCGCATTGAGGTGGATAATGGAACAGAAGAAGGACTGACATTCTGTCTTATGACAGATGTGGGGCATGTTACTGAGGAGATGCAGAAATACATTGGTGAGGCAAACTATCTCGTCATAGAAGCTAATTATGACAAGCAGATGCTTAAGACTGGTCCCTATCCACAATATCTGAAAGTGCGCATAGAATCTCCCACAGGACACTTATCAAACCACGAATGCGGCGAAGCTATTGCAAATTTTGCCACAGCAAAGCTAAAGCACGTTTGGATGTGCCACCTTTCAGAAGAGAACAATCATCCAATACTTGCCCTAAAGACAGTGGAACAGGTATTGCGTTCCTATGGCTTGGTGGCACAGAAAGATTTCATCATTGAGGATTTGAAACGCAAATCTCCCAGCGAGTTATTTGAATTAGACTAAATATTTAACAAAAAAATAGAGACAACTATGAAAAAGATTCTTTTCTTAATGTTCGTTTGTCTGACATCAGTTGCTACTTTTGCACAAGATCAGACCATTACATTTGACAAGTACACTCATAACTTTGGAAGTTTTCCAGAGAATAATGCTACGCAGACATGTACCTTTACATTTACCAACACAGGTTCCACACCTCTTGTTATCAATCAGGCTGTAGCATCATGTGGTTGCACAGAACCAACATATACAAAGACTCCTGTAAAGCCAGGTGAGAAGGGTACCATAGAGGTTAAATATGTTGGTACTGGAAAATTCCCTGGTCACTTTAAGAAGACTATCACTGTTCGCTCTAACGGCAAGCCAGAAATGGTACGCCTGTATATCGAAGGTGATATGACAGAAGTAAAGAAATAAAAAGCTATGAACGTAACAAACGATATAATATACATTGGTCAGGATGACAAAGACATCCAACTCTTTGAATCACAGTATGAAACCCCTGATGGCATGTGCTATAACTCATATGTCATCATGGACGACGACATAGCTATCATGGATACTTCCGACTCTCGCACTCTTGCTGCATGGATGGAAGACCTGAAGAAGGCTCTCAATGGTAAGCAACCAAAATATCTTGTTGTTCACCACATGGAGCCAGATCATGCCTCAGGCATCAGCGATGTTGTTGAGAAGTTCCCTGATATCACTGTAGTATGTTCAGCAAAAGCTCAGGCTATGATGCCTCTCTATTTCCCTAACACAAATGTTGCTGACAAGACTATGGTTGTAAAGGAGGGGGATACAATCTCTCTTGGAAAGCATCAGCTGCAGTTCTATATGGCACCAATGGTACACTGGCCAGAGGTAATGGTTACATATGATGCAACAGACAAGGTATTGTTCTCTGCTGATGGCTTTGGAAAGTTTGGCACTATTGATGCAGACCTTGACGACTGGGCTTGTGAGGCTCGCCGCTATTACTTCAATATCTGTGGAAAATATGGTGCACCAGTATCTACATTGTTGAAAAAGGCTTCTGCATTGGAGATAGAACAGATTCTTCCACTTCACGGTCCTATCTTGAAGGGGGATATGCTGGCAGAAGCATTAAGGCTTTACTCTATATGGTCAAAGTATGACGTTGAGGCAGAGGGAGTCTTCATTGCCTATGCTTCAATACATGGTTGTACCAAAGAGGCTGCAGAGAAGCTTGCTGAGATTCTCAAGGCAAAGGGATGCAAAAAAGTTGCTATCTCAGACATTACCCGTGAAGACCTTCATGAAGGTGTTGAGGATGCCTTTAAGTATGGCAAGATGGTTGTAGCCGCTTCGTCATATGATGCAGGACTCTTCCCTCCAATGTATGATTTCATTCATCATCTCGAGATAAAGGCTTGGCAGAAACGTGAGGTAGCCATCATAGAAAATGGTTCATGGGCACCTTCTGCTGGTCGTGTTATGACAGAGATGTTCTCAAAGATGAAGGATGTCACCATTAAGGGTGACCTCGTAACCCTTCGTGGTCGTATGAAGGATTCTGACATTCCAGCATTGGAGGCTTTAGCAGATGCAATCTTGGGTTGATAATATCATAGATTATTTCTTTCCTGAGGCAGAAGTACCTGAACTGAGAAATATTCTCCTGGTTCATAGTAAGGCTGTAGCGGACAAGGCTCGCAACATCTGCAAGAAGCATCCAGAGCTAAAAGCTGATGAGCAGTTTGTGTATGATGCTGCCATGCTTCATGACATCGGAATAATAAGATGCAATGCTCCTTCAATACATTGCTTTGGTACAGAAGACTATCTGAAGCATGGACAAATGGGAGCAGAGATGCTGACAGAAGCATCACAAGTGTTTGGTGACAAGATTCCTGATATGGAGAAATATAAGAGAGTCTGTGCACGCCATACAGGAACTGGTCTTCCAGGATTCGAACCTTCATCAACAGAAGAGAAAATTATATGCTATGCTGATAAGTTCTTCTCCAAAACACGTCTCACCCATGAGAAGACTGTAGAAGAAGCTATCCACTCCCTTGAGAAATTCGGTCAAAAAGGGGTGGAGATATTTAAGGCCTGGCATGAAAAGTTTGGGGAATAGGACCAATAGGACTAATTGGACTAATAAGGCTTAATATGAAGTTATTTCCTTGTGCAAAAATAAATCTTGGTCTTAACGTTACAGAGAAACGTCCAGACAACTATCACAATCTCGAAACGGTATTCCTACCCATCGCAGTTTGTGATGAATTGGTTGTGGAACCAAGTGATGCAGAAGACGTGCCTTCAGAAGATAATCTCGTGACGAAGGCATACAGATTATTGTCACAATACTATCCCCTTCCCCCACTCCACATTTCTCTGACAAAGAATATCCCTATGCAGGCAGGCCTGGGAGGAGGCTCCAGTGACTGCGCATACACCATACGGGCTATCAATGAGATATGCCACCTTGGACTTTCCATAGCACATATGAGACAGTATGCTGCAAAGCTTGGAGCTGACTGTGCCTTCTTTATTGACGCAGACCCAGAAAACCCAATTCCTGCTTTTGCTACAGGAATCGGTGACATCATTACTCCGATGGAACCCCTCAGTTGCCTCAAAGGAAAATACCTCTTACTTATAAAGCCCGATGTGGCAGTATCTACCAAGGAAGCTTATATGGGTATCAAGCCACAAAAGCCACAAGAGAGTCCGGCTGTCTCTGTGCAGCGACCAATAAATGAATGGAAGGAATATCTCACCAACGATTTTGAGAAAAGTATTTTTCCAAAGCTTCAGGTACTGGCAGAGACAAAAGAGAGAATGTATGAGAATGGTGCCATCTATGCAGCAATGTCTGGTTCTGGTTCTACAGTATTCGGCATCTTTGATGCACAACCTGACACCACAAAATTATTAAACACTACAACATCACAATATTATGCCAAGACAATCAGGCTCTAAGAAGACGCCAGTCATAGATACCTCTATAGGACATGTGCCCCCACAGGATGTGGAGATTGAGAAAGCGCTGCTTGGTGCTTTGCTCATTGACCGAGATGCCTTTACGGTTGTCTCAGAACTCATCTCTCCTGAAACATTCTGGGACCCACGTCATCAGAAGATATACAATGCTATCCAGACGTTGAATGTCAAGGAGTTACCTGTTGACTACCTCACTGTCATGGAAGAGCTGAAGCGTGAGGGCACCTATGAAGAAGTTGGTGCTCCAGCCTATATCATTGGTCTTACAGAGAATGTGATGTCATCAGCACATATAGAGCACCATGCTTCTATCTTGCGTGACAAATACATTGCTCGACAACTGATTTCCTATTCTTCACGTGTGGCAACAAATGCCTTTGATGAAGGACAGGATATCAAAGATGTGATGCAAGGGGCTGAGGCAGATCTTTTTGTCATATCCCAGAACAACCTCAAGCAAGATTACACCCAGATAGACCCTGTACTGAAGCAGGCTCGTGATGCCATACAGAAGGCTGCTGCCAATACTGGTGGTATAACAGGTGTACCAACAGGATATAGGGACCTTGACCATGTCACTGCTGGATGGCAAAAGTCCGACCTTATTATTATTGCTGGACGTCCTGCCATGGGTAAGACTTCTTTCGCCCTCTCTCTGGCAAAGAATATTGCAATCGACGAGAAGATTCCTGTAGCATTCTTCTCTTTGGAAATGAACAACCTCCAACTCGTCAACCGACTGATATCAAACGTCTGCTCCATTCCTGGTGGAAAGATTCTTAACGGACAGCTGACAGATGATGAATGGAAGCGTTTTGACAACAATATAGGAAAGATGCAGGGAGCACCATTATATGTTGATGATACAGCAGGATTGAGTATCTTCGAACTTCGAACCAAGGCACGTCGTCTTGTAAAGGAGAAGAAAGTTGAGCTCATCATGATTGACTATCTACAGCTGATGAATGCCAGCGGTGCGAAGTTCAACAGTCGTCAGGAGGAGGTTTCTACAATTTCCCGTTCTTTGAAAGGTCTTGCAAAAGAATTGGATATTCCTATCATTGCTCTCTCACAGCTTTCACGTGCTGTTGAGCAACGCCCAGGTGAGCAAGGTAAGGTGCCACAACTCTCCGACCTGCGTGAATCAGGTGCCATAGAGCAGGATGCCGATATGGTTATTTTTGTGCATCGTCCTGAGTATTATCACATCATGGAGGATTCACAGGGCAACAGCCTCAAGGGTATGGCACAGATATGCATAGCAAAACACCGTAAAGGTGCTACGAAGGATGTCACACTATCCTTCAGGGGTGAGTTTACACGTTTTGCTAATCCTGATGAATATGACCCGTATGCTACCAGTAGTCCAACAGAAGGGTCATTCCGTTCCAGCCGCATGAATGATGGAGCTTTGAATGATGACCCACTAGAGGGAGATGATCCTTTCAATGGAAATATCTCCAATGATGTACCTTATTGATTAGAAGAATATAAACATTAAACACTATATAAAATATGATGTTAGAAAAGATTGAAAAACTGACACAAGAAATCAAATCCCTGCATGCTAAGAATGCAGAGGAGCTGGAGGCCTTGCGTATTAAGTACCTCTCACGTAAGGGAGAGTTGCAGGCTCTGATGGCTGACTTCAAGAATGTTGCAGCAGAAGACAAGAAGACTGTAGGTATGAGAGTCAATGAACTCAAGCAACTTGCCTTTGATACTATCAATGGTCTTCGCAGTCAGCTTGCCAATGGTGAAGAAGGTGATGCCTGCGAATTCGACCTCACACGTACTGCTTATCCTATAGAACTGGGTACTCGCCATCCTCTCTCTATTGTCAAGAATGAGATAGTAGAGATATTCCAGCGCATGGGATTCACCCTTGCTGATGGTCCTGAGGTAGAGGATGATTTGCACATCTTCACAAAGATGAACTTTGCTGCCGATCATCCTGCTCGTGATATGCAAGATACCTTCTTTGTAGAAGAGAGTAAGACAGGTGATGTCACAAAGAATATACTCCTTCGTTCTCACACCTCTTCAGTACAGGCTCGAGTAATGGATATCGCATCAAAGATGGGAGAAGAAGGTCTTCCTATTCGTGTTATCTGTCCAGGAAGAGTATATCGTAATGAGGCTATCACAGCACGTGCTCATTGCTTCTTCCATCAGATTGAGGGACTCTATATCGATGAGAATGTATCCTTCACAGACTTGAAGCAGGTGATGCTTACCTTTGCTCGTGAGTTGTTTGGTCCTGATACCAAGATACGTCTTCGTCCTTCATACTTCCCATTCACAGAGCCATCAGCTGAGATGGATATCTCATGCCACATCTGTGGTGGTGTAGGATGTGGATTCTGTAAGCATACCGGCTGGGTAGAGATTCTTGGTTGTGGTATGGTAGATCCTAATGTTCTGGAGCTCTGTGGCATCGATTCAAAGAAATACAGCGGTTATGCCTTCGGACTTGGTGTGGAACGTATTACCAACCTGAAGTATCAGGTTAGCGACCTGCGTATGTTCTCTGAAAATGACAAGCGATTCCTTGAAGAATTTGTTTCAGCAAACTAAGCTTTTAAATACAATATATTTAAAGAAGAAAGGCTCTCGGATTAAATTCTGAGAGCCTTCTTTTGTAAAATTCATTTTATCTATTTATCATCAGCCATCATTCTCTTCCACTCTATATAGCCGTAAATAGCAAGTATGGTATATAGAGCATACAAACATGCTGTAAAGTATATACCTTTATATATATATAGCCCTGCACAGACAGAATCGACAAAAATCCAAGCTATCCATTGCTCTATGTATTTTCGGGCAAGCAGCAGGAGGCCTACAATGCTAAGGGCTGTGGTAAAGGTATCAAGATAAGGAACATCGCTATTGGTATATGTCAGCAAGATATATACTATGATGGCATACGAAACAACAAATGTTGTTATAAAGAAAGGATATTTCTTCAGGGGCAAATGCTTTATTTGGAGAGTGTTTCCAGATTTGCTCCTGAAGAATTTCCAAAATATCAAACCATAAATGGCAGCAATGATATAATATATCTGAATGCCAAAGTCAGCATACAATCCAGCCTGCCAATACACCACAGTATATATGGCAGGCATTATGATGCCAGTAATCCATAGGTATATTGAGGCCTTTATCTCCTGGTAGAGGTATATGAGTCCCAAGATGGTTCCCAATACCTCCAACCAGTTTTCTTTCAGATAATCAATAAATGCTGTCATAATTATGAATTATGAATTATGCATTGCCTAAAAGTTTGCAGACAGGTTTACCATTACATTGAATGGTGCTGATGGTGCAAAGCCTGCAGTTCCATAATCTCTTATGCCATAATCGTTTACGGCAATCACGCTGCCATTGCTGTTTTGTGTAAACTGTGGTGCTGCCCAACCATTATTGTCAAACTTAGCACTGAACAGGTTATACATTGTTATACCAACCATTGCATCCTTCATGCCAAACTTCTGCATCTTGAAGGTATAGCTGAGGTCGAGGTTTGTAGTGAAGTGCTTCTTCAGCAGCAATGTTTCGTATGTAGTATTTCCATTCTCATCCACACACTGCATCTCCTTGAAGCCAGTATTTGTAAGATATTGGTCTCCAACATACTGGCACTGTACAGAAGCCCTGAAGCCCTGATACTTGAATGTCAGGATATGGTTCATGATAAAGTCTGGTGAGAAAGCCAATGGCTGTGTTCCGAGATTTACTTCTGTCACATAATCATTCAGTGTCACCTTCATATCCTTTACACGATTACGGCTGATGGTAGCATTGGCATTCCACGTAAACCACTCTATCGGATGCCATGCAGCCTCCAATTCTATACCTATTCTATAACTCTTGCTGAGGTTCTTTGTCAGAGCCTCGCCAATGGCATTCAGTTCTCCTGTCAGCACCAACTGGTCTTTATAGTGCATCCAATACAGGTTTACGCCTGCCGAGAATACTTCACTCTGATACTTATAACCAAGTTCCAGGTCACCCAGTCTTTCTGATTTTGCCTTGGTATCTTCTCTGTCAGGATTTGCCACCTGCTGGATGAAGTTATTGCGCACAGGCTCTTTGTTACCTATGCCATAAGATACATACACCCTGTGGTTGCGTGTTATGTCATAATTCAGGCCAAACTTTGGATTGAAGAAGTTATAGTTGTTGTTAATGATATAACTTCCATCGAGATTCACACCATACATCACAGTAGGGTCCTGTAGTTTATAGTGAACATGACGATACTGCAAATCCACATAGGCATTCAAATTATTCAGCAAGGCATAGTTCACCTTACCATAGATATTAAAGTCAGTCTTTCTTGAATTGTTGCGATAATATTCAAAGTCTGGTGTAAAGCTGTCTGGAGACGGAGCGACCGCAACGACACCTGGCTTTGCCCAAACTATGTGTCCGAACTGGCTACCCTTATAATGGTTCCAACCTGTTCCGAGTATTGTCTGCAGACCCTTTTTATTATCATATGTCAGCGAAGCCACAACACCATAGAAGTCATTATCCATCTTCTGCTGGTCAGCAAGGTCGGCAATAACGTCATCAGTAGTGCTGAGGCCGAAGGTTTTCCATGACATTCCATAAAACTTCTGGTTATCCGCACTCTGATACTGCTGATAATAACCCTTTCCCTTTGTATAATGCAGGGCAATGTGTGAATCCCAGTAAGGACTCCATGACTGGTTCCAATGCAGCTGATAGTTCTGCTGGTGGTAGTTATCTGTCTGGTCATCATAATAGCGTCTGTTGCCATTATCATCTTTATATTCTCCACAAGAGTTATAAGTGCGACCATACAGCTGCTGCTCATACTTTGAGGTGTAGTTCCATGCATGATAGGTTTCCTCTATACCATTCCATGTTATGAATTTCACTACTGTGTTATCTCCAAAATATCCACCCTGTATGAGGTAAGAATTAAGTTTTGTAGAAGCCCTGTCCAGATATCCTTTTGAGCCTATGTTCGACAGGCGGCCCTGTACTCCCCAATGTCCTTTCAGCAGTCCTGTACCAAAGCGCAGTGTCTCCTTATGAGAATAATACGAACCCCCATTGAGGTCTATGCCAATGAAAGGTTTCATACCGACACTCTCTGTCAACATATTCAGTGTAGCGCCAAAGGCACCAGCACCATTTGTTGAGGTACCCACACCACGCTGTATCTGCATTGACTGCACACTGCTGGCAAAGTCACCCATGTTAACCCAGAACACAGTAGAACTCTCAGGGTCATTCAGAGGCACACCATTAGCAGTGATGTTGATGCGTGAAGGGTCTGTACCACGCACTCTCAGTGACGTGTAGCCAATACCATTACCAGCATCGCTGGTTGTCGTGATACTTGGTGTCAGCGACAGTATGTATGGCACATCCTGACCATGATTAACACTTTGCAACTCTACCTTCCCCATATCAGTATATGCTACAGGAGTGTTTTTTGTTGCACGTAATGATCTCACTTGCAGTTCTTGCAATTCAAACATCTTTAGTGAGTCAACGTCACTCAACTTTTCTGCCATCATCGGCAGACACATTGTTGCTACCAAAGCAACCATCAAAACTTTTTTCATTCTTTGAATGATTTTAATTGAACATAAAGAAGGGGCTCCTTTTTAATATGAAGGACAAGTCTTTATGCATCCTCGCTACGCTGGCATTATCCAGATCAGCTTAGAGGGTCTGTTCTCAGCTCCGCCAAAAAACGGGGCACCCCTTGAAAATCGGCTGCAAAGGTAGTAAAAATAAATTAAAAATGCAAGAAAATAATAAAAAATCCTGCATTTTTAAAAGTTAGCGGTTAGAGGTTAGCGGTTAGCGAACACGAATTAAACTCTCAACTTTCAACTTTCCACTTACTTTAAACTCTAAACTATAAACTCTAAACTTAAAATTAATCGAGTTTTCTCGATCTCACCTCTATTCCGTCATTCTTTAGTTGTGCAGGAACAGTGCTGACATCCGTCTGTCCAAAGTGATAAGGGAACAACACCTTTGGCTTTACTGTTCTGGCAGCCTTCAGCAATTGCTCTACTGTCATAGTATAAGGCTGATTACAAGGCATAAATGCAATATCTATATCCTTGATATTTGCCATCTCTGGAATATCCTCTGTATCACCAGCAATATAAATCCTTGTGCCATCAAGAGTTAAGATATAACCATTGTCACGTCCCTTTGGATGGAACTTCTCGCGTCCCTCTGTTGTGTTATATGCAGGAACAGCTTCTATGGTGATATCAGAACTAATTGTAGCCTCGTCACCATTCTCCATTACCTGTCCTTTGCCATACATCTCAGCACAACGTTTGTTTGTGATGAACTCTGTTGAAGCACCAGTCAGCATATCGATGGCACCCTTGTCATAATGGTCCTGATGCTCATGAGTCACCAGAATATAGTTAGCCTTTGGCATAGTGCTATAGTCGATAGTACGATTGCCCAGTTGTCTTACAGGGTCTATCTCTATCTCCTCTCCATCATATACTATTCTGATGCAGGCATGCATCAAAGAGTAAATCTTTATTGTCTTGCCATTTTTTGTCTTGAAGACATCAATCTCGTATGTATCAGTCGTCACAGGCAAGCCCTTTTCCTGCCAGGCTAAGATACCCCCTTTCAGGTTGACGCATTTATATCCCTCATCGCCCATTATTTTGGCAGAATTGGCAGAACGTCTTCCACTTCTGCAGTATATAGCGATTGTCTTATCCTTTGGCAACAGCTGTTCCACCTTTGTTATAAAGTCTCCCTGTGCCTGGTCAATGTTTATTGCCCCGGCAATATGTCCATCACTATATTCCTGCGGGGACCTGACGTCCAGCAGAATAACATTTTCAGACTCTGTAAGTTTTGCAAACGTCTCAACGTCCGCATCCTCATAATTCTTCTGACCACAGGCAACAGCCACACCAGTCAATACCATCAAGGCAGTATATATAAACTTCTTCATAGTTTAGAGTTTAGAGTTTATAAGCGGTTTAAAAGTTTTATTCATCACCTACCCCTTATACCTTTCTCCCCAGAGTTTGAGCATTTGCTGGTAGAGTTTCTCTTCTGACGGGGTATGTTGGGCGTGCCAGAGGCGTTTGTCCTTCATGGCATCGGGCAGATATTGCTGAGTAGCGAAATTGCCTGGATAGTCGTGAGGATATTTATAGCCGTCGGAATAGCCCAGTTCTGACATGAGCTTTGTGGGGGCATTACGAAGATGAAGGGGAACAGGTTGGTTGCCTGTTTCCTTTACGAGTTGTAGCGCATCATTGATGCCACAATATGCAGAATTGCTCTTTGGTGATGTGGCAAGATATACACAAGCCTCAGCAAGGGCTATACGGGCTTCGGGCCATCCTATCTTCATAACAGTATCAAAGGCTGCATTGGCCAGAAGCAATGCATTGGGATTGGCAAGACCTATATCCTCAGAAGCACTGATGACAAGGCGGCGGGCTATAAACTGGGGGTCTTCCCCACCCTCTATCATGCGTGCCATCCAATAAAGGGCTGCATCGGGGTCACTGCCACGAATGCTCTTGATAAATGCTGAAATAACATCATAGTGCATCTCTCCATCCTTATCGTATGCAAGGGGATTTTGCTGAAGCCTGCGGGCAACGAGTTCATCAGTAATAATAACTTCTTCCGAAGATTCTGACTCTACCATCAGTTGCAGTATATTCAGCAGCTTGCGGGCATCGCCTCCTGAATATCTCAGCATTGCATCCGTCTCTGCCAGCTTTATATTGCGTTCCTTCAACTCTTCATCGGTAGTAATAGCACGATTCAGCAACTCCAGCAAATCGTCCTTCCCTAAGCTCTCCAGCACATAGACCTGACAGCGAGACAACAAAGGACGAATGACCTCAAAAGAGGGATTTTCCGTTGTGGCGCCTATGAGGGTTACTACGCCTTGTTCTACGGCTCCAAGCAACGAATCCTGCTGCGACTTTGAGAACCTGTGTATCTCGTCGATAAAGAGTATTGGGGAGGCTGTAGAGAAGAATCTATTGTTCTTTGCCCTATCGATGACCTCACGCACCTCTTTAACACCACTTGTGACAGCACTCAAGGTGTAGAACGGTGTGTCGAGCTTATTGGCAATAATCTGTGCCAGCGTTGTCTTGCCAACACCTGGAGGACCCCACAGAATAAAAGAAGAGATATTGCCTGACTCTATCATTCTGCGAAGTACTGCACCCTCTCCTACGAGGTGCTTCTGACCTATATATTCGTCTAGTGTACGTGGACGGAGACGTTCTGCTAAAGGAGCCATGGGGTAAAGTTTATAGTTTAGAGTTTATTGACTTTTTTAACTTTTGACCTTTGGATTTATATTCAAAAAAATAGTCGTTTTGCTTTTTCTTTTTCTGCATGTCATGTTCTGTGAATACTGGCTTGAGTGTATAGGGGTCATAACCTGTATAGAACATCTCTGTAGCTGTTGTCATGGGGGTAGGAGTGAAATCCTGCACTTGTTCAAGGCGGTATCCCATGCGACGGGTGACTTCGGAAAGATTTCGCATATCTTTCTCTGTACAGCCAGGATGGGAGGATATAAAATATGGTATCAGTTGCTGCTTTAATCCGCACTCTCGATTTATCTTGTCGAAAACACCATTAAACTGCTTGAAGAGTTCAAAAGATGGCTTTCGCATGATATTTAAGACATAATCAGAAGTATGTTCTGGAGCAACCTTCAAACGTCCTGACACATGATGCATTATCAGTTCACGAGTATATTGGCGTGCTACCTTATTGACCTTCTCATCCTTGCTGTGATGTAGCAGCAGGTCATATCTCACGCCAGAACCGATGAAGGACTTTTTCACCTCCGGCAGTGCATCCACTTCATGGTAGATATCAAGTAAGGCTGAATGGTCGGTATTCAGATTCGGACATATCTGGGGATGAATGCATGAAGGGCGTTTACATGCCTCACAGGCTTTCAGATTATTGCCATGCATGGAATACATATTTGCCGATGGTCCCCCGAGGTCTGACAGATAACCCTTAAAGCCATCAAGTTTCACAACCTCACGAACCTCCTTCATTATACTCTCCTTGGAACGAGAAGCAATGAACTTGCCCTGATGAGCAGAGATGGTACAGAAGGCACAACCGCCAAAGCATCCACGATGAAGATTCACAGAGAACTTTATCATCTCATAGGCAGGAATCGTCTTACCCTTATATTTAGGGTGTGGCACGCGTTGATACGGAAGGTCGAAAGAAGCATCTATCTCCGCTGTTGTCATTGGCGGATAGGGAGCATTGACAATAACATACCTTTCTCCCACCTGCTGTATGAGACGTGATGCATGCATTTTATTTGATTCCTCCTCTATATGCCTGAAATTCTCCGCCTGGGAACGTTTATCCTTCAGACATTCTTCATGGGAATGAAGGATGATATCACCATTCTGAGACTCTATGTTGTCTGTAAGGAATACGGTCTGAGGTATGTTCTGCCACTCTTCACGAGGTGTCTCGCATAATGCAATAGTTGCTTTTTCACCCATACCATAGGTGATTAGATCTGCACCAGAGGAGACAAGCACTGAAGGCATCAGTTTATCCTGCCAATAGTCGTAATGGGTCAATCGACGCATAGAAGCCTCTATGCCTCCAAGCACTACTGGTACATCAGGAAACAGTTCCTTGAGTATCTTTGTATAAACAATGGTGGGATATTCGGGACGGCAGTCATGTCGCCCGTCTGGAGAGTAGGCATCTTCTGAACGCAAGCGTTTCCGGGCAGTGTATTTATTTACCATAGAGTCCATTGCTCCAGGTGATATGCCAAAGAACAGACGTGGCTTGCCCAGTTTCTTGAAATCGCGAAAATCACCATGCCAGTCAGGCTGCGGCACTATAGCAACCTTGTATCCATGAGCCTCCAATGTTCTGCCTATTACCGCAGCACCAAAAGAAGGATGATCCACATAGGCATCACCAGAAAACAAGATGACATCAAGTTCATCCCATCCCCTTAACTGGCATTCCTTCTTTGTTGTAGGCAGAAAATCGGTCAGCATCATGGTGTAATGAGGAATGCAAGGATACCACCCATTATGGTTGCCTGCATTGCTCTGTCATTTATACATTCAAACGGGAATCCCATAACAAAAGTATGGATTCCTACATTATTTGCCACAGCAGCAGTCTGTCCATCAGAATATTGCATAGCAATAAAGGCGCTGTCTTCTGCCTTCAAAACATCACTCTGGGTAGTAGCATAATGCTTATCATTAATCAGATTTATCAGATACATCTCCTGCTGCAAGCCGTTTACCTTGTAGTTATCGTTGCGGATTGTTCCAGAGTAGGAAGTGTGGAACACTGTATGCATAAATTCCGCCTCAGTGTTATCCAGCATATCTGACATAATATACGAGCCGCTGCAGAGAAGAGAACCGTTTCCCTGTGATATATAGCTATACAACTTCTGCTGAAGAGATTGTGAGAATGTCTTATAATATTTCAGGGAATGACCATCATTCTTCTCATTACCAAGGAGTAAATCAACTACCTTATAGTTTGTCAAGTCATAAACACCCCACTCTACAGCTTCTTTGGATGTACTTACAACATTATAGTAATTTGAAGCCGCAATAGCACGAGCATGTTCCAGTGAATAGTTGAAATCATTTCCTGCTACCACCTTACCTGTCAGACCTGCTGTTGCCCAACATGCTGTAGGACCATACGACAATCCTGGGTCCGTCTCAAGAGAGAAGACATTCTTTCCATTAGAACCAGCAACGATAGCAGGAGACGACAGACGCTTGAAGCCATTCACTATAGCAACTGTAGGTGCTCCATTAGCATGCCACATACAAACCAATTCCTCTGTAGGGAAACTTTCGCCACCATCATTGACAGCAGTAATCTTGAATCGATAAATGATATCAGGGTATACAGGTATCTCCATCCACGTTTTTGAAACATTTGTACCATTATCATAGCCCAGACTTCCCATCGCCATATATACGTTATATGATGATGGTTTGGCAGACGACTCTGCATCATCCGACTGTGCCACCCATGAGAGAGTTGCCAAGCCTGAATTGTCTTCTGGCGAATTTGGCTTCAACGTGATATTGAAGCCCACAGGAGCAAGAGGCTGTACTACTACTTTCTGACCATGTGCATCAGCTTCATAGCGAAGGATTGTCTTGTATATGGAGCGTGCCAGATTAAACTTAAAATCCGGATCATGACCATAGCGCATATCAGCATAACTCTCATGAGAAAGAGTTTCGAAAATTGCTGACGGCATACCTGGAAGACGTGTCTCGGAATAATTCCTGTCATATAAATCACGCCAGTTCCAATAGCCATAGAGTTTTTGCAAGTCACGTTTTGAATTATCTAGCAGATTTTGAGCCAAATCACGTGAATGGATTCTTGACACACCACTGCTCAGATTTCCATCATTGAAGTTTGTGGTACATACAGCAAGAGAGCCAAAGAGAGTACCATCATCATTATATCCGGCATCCGAGTGCACTGCAAGAGCGAGGTCTATAGGCACTTTCAGTCCCTCTGTATTTGGAACATATGACGAGCCTCCAGCAACCCAGTTGGTCATCAGAGAACGTACATTTATGTCATCCTTGTAATCATCGTCTCCCTTGTATCCTCCATAAACATTATATGGAGCACCAGCCCATTGCGCATAATAACGGGCACCTTCCAGAGAACGCATCAGTCCACTCGTACTGCCTCCTCTGGAGATATTTCCCATACCGCCGCCAAATCTGACAGCACGAGATGTGACAACACCTTTTTCTGAAGACTGTGACGATACTACTATCTTGTTGTATTCAGAACTTCCTCTGCCAAAATAGAATGTTCCAAGATAAACCCATGTACCTCCACCCATGCGTTGGTTAACATGGAAATCGGTACGCATTCCATCATGATACACACTATACAAGGCATCATCCACGCTTTTCTCTTCTGTGGTATATGAGACATAGACAGCATAGTTGCCTGACTCCGGAATATTTGGCTGATAAGTCACAAATTCTTCCTCATGCTTCGTGGCGTGTGTCTTCTTGACACTTCCTTCACTGAAAGGATTATAACCGTCATATATCAGATCATTTGGAACATACGAGCCCTTGTCATTATCTACTATCACCTCGTTAGGTTGCCAGTCACGTTCACGTGGAGTAAAAACGACAGCACCTGCATTTTCCAACATCGGTATAAGATATGGCACAACAATGGTCTGGGTAAACAGGTCTTCTGTAGTAGAGTACAACAATGGCCTCTGCCATTTCCAAAAACCCTTTTGTTTATCATAGTAATTACCATGACTCTGCCATACAGAAAGATGTTTTCCCGCCAATGCAGCAATAGGTTGTTTAGGACGAGAGACATTTTTTACCCAGGGTTTACCATCATAAGAGTGTTTTCCCCACCAACCATGACTATAAGTCTTGTCTTTCTTGGTTTTATAGTCAGTCTTCTCCTTCTTGACATCAACAGGTATTTTTCCTGTCTCTTTCACTACATGTTTACCACACGAAGCGAACAGCACAAGAAGGGCTGTTAATATATATACGACAATATGCCGATTCATAAGTTTATATCGAAAATTTTTCTGGATGTTTTCCTTTGAAATCTTTAAAATACTGCTTTATCTCCTGTAGTTCTTTATCAACGTCTCCTGAAGGCTCTATACTCTTTGTACATTGTATCAGCTTCTTTTCATAATCCACTCCATACAGGAGAATTGGAATACCAGCCTTTTGGGCAATGAAATAAAAGCCTTTTTTCCAGTCAGGGTTCAGGCTTCGAGTTCCCTCTGGAGTAACACACAGACGGAATTCCGGTAACATTCCTGCCACATCAGCAAGTGTATCTGTCATCGATACACTTTTCTGACGGTGAACAGGTATTCCACCGGTTTTCCGAAATATATATCCCAATGGCCAGAAGAACCATTCTTTTTTCATGAGATATTGTGTCTTGACACCCTCAGCACGCGAAAAGAGCATTCCAAGAATGAAATCCCAATTACTTGTATGAGGAGCAAGACAGATAACACACTTCTCTGGGAAAGCAACATTAATATCTGTACGCCATCCCATCTTGCTGTACAACAACCAGCGACAAAATGCTTTAAGCATGCAGGTTCTTTATATGGTCAACAACTTCATTGACGCTATTGTTGAAATCAGCAATCAACGACTTGTAATACTTCTTTGCAGGCATTCCTGGCTCTGGATGAGACACCCTCATAATATAGTCAGAATGTATGCGCATTATGCAACGAAGCAAAGTATCCGCATTCTGCTTATCACTGTTGTAGTAAGCTGATACTGAAATACATTCAGCAAACAGTTCGCCACAAATGTAATTAATACAACGCTTTAATGATCTTTTATTTGCCATAACAGTTCATTTTTATTCAGCGCAAAAATAATAAATTTCGTACACATTCTATAATATACGAAATATAGTTTATATTTTTTAACACTATTTTTACATAAATGCCGTACATTATATATAAACTCTCACCTTTTTTTTATACCTTTGCGCACTGAAAAAAAATTAAAGAAGAGAATGGCAGAATTAAAAGACTTAACGAAAAGAGCTGACAATTACAGCCAATGGTATAATGATTTGATTGTTAAGGCGGACTTAGCAGAACAGAGTGCTGTCCGTGGATGTATGGTAATCAAGCCATATGGATACGCTATATGGGAAAAGATGCAGGCACAACTTGATAAGATGTTTAAGGAAACCGGTGCTGTAAATGCATACTTCCCCCTTTTGATTCCAAAATCATTTCTGTCACGTGAAGCTGAACATGTAGAAGGGTTTGCCAAAGAATGTGCCGTAGTAACCCACTATCGTCTGAAGACAAACGAAACACACGACGGTGTAGTCGTTGACCCTACTGCAAAACTGGAAGAAGAACTGATTATACGCCCAACCTCAGAAACAATTATATGGAACACCTACAAGAATTGGATTCACTCTTGGCGTGATTTGCCATTGATGTGCAACCAATGGTGTAACGTAATGCGTTGGGAGATGCGCACTCGTCCTTTCTTACGTACCTCAGAGTTCTTGTGGCAGGAAGGTCATACAGCACACGCAACTCGTGAGGAAGCAGAGCAAGAGGCACAGAAGATGCTGAAGGTATATGCTGAATTTGCAGAAAAATGGATGGCAGTACCTGTAATGCAAGGTGTCAAGAGTGAAACAGAACGTTTTGCGGGAGCCTTAGACACATATACCATAGAAGCAATGATGCAAGACGGAAAAGCCCTGCAAAGTGGAACATCCCACTTCCTTGGCCAGAATTTCGCAAAGGCATTTGGCGTACAATATCTTACAAAGGAAAACAAGCAGGAATATGTATGGGCTACTTCATGGGGTGTATCAACACGTCTCATTGGAGCACTCATCATGACGCACTCTGACGATAACGGTTTGGTTCTTCCTCCTCGTCTCGCACCACTGCAGGTAGTTATCGTACCAATCGGAAAGGGAGAGCAGCAGGAGCAGATTTCAGAATTGTTCCAGCCTGTCATTAAAGCCCTCAACGAGAAAGGCATCAGCGTAAAGTACGATGATGCTGACAACAAACGTCCTGGATTTAAATTCGCTGACTACGAATTAAAGGGCGTACCAGTTCGTATCGTAATGGGAGGACGCGATCTTGAAGCCAAGACAGTGGAAATCATGCGTCGTGACACACTTGAGAAGGAAACCGTACCATTCGAGGGTCTCGCAGAACGCGTAGAGAATTTGCTCGACGACATACAGGACAACATCTTTAAGAAAGCAAAAGACTTCAGAGATGCTCACATCTATGAATGTGACAACTACGAAGAATTCAAGGAAAGAGTAAAGGACGGAGGTTTCTTCCTTTGTCACTGGGACGGCACTCCGGAAACAGAAGCACAGATAAAAGAGGAAACACAAGCAACCATACGTTGCGTGCCATTTGCATTTGAGCAGACACATGGTATAGATATGGTATCAGGAAAGCCATCCAAGTGCAGAGTCCTTATTGCCAGAAGCTATTAAATCAGATAAAAACACAAAGAGTGATGAAAGAAGAAAATAAACAACATACTCATTCAAGTCATGGACACCATCATCATGATGAAATTCATGATTTTCGGAAACATGGAATAAATAGAATATATAGAAGAAAACTCTTTGTAAAAGTTGCATATTGGACTCTTTTCACTCTGGCAATATTATGTGTATTGATGGTGATTATAGTTTATAAATTCCTGTAATTTTCAGGTTTTCAGGAGCATATCAATTATAAACGATATAGGTAATTTTTAGGCAAAATATCAAAAAAATGCATTTTTATTTGGTGTTTTGCCTATTTTTTTGTACCTTTGCACCCGCTTTGTGTAAAAACAGCACATTGCACACATTAATTTATAATCAATATTTTAATCAAGAACTAATGATGAATCATTACGAAACCGTTTTCATCCTGACTCCCGTTTTGTCTGATGACCAGACAAAGGAAACGGTCGCTAAGTTCAAGAAAGTACTCTCTGACAATGGTGCCGAGATGCTGAACGAAGAGGCTTGGGGACTCAAGAAAATGGCTTATGCTATTCAGAAGAAGTCAACAGGATTTTATTTCCTCTTTGAGTTCAAGGCAGAGCCATCAGTAGTAGACAAACTCGAGACATCTTTCCGTCGCGAGGAGAAAGTAATCCGTTTTATGACCGTCAAACTTGACAAGTATGCAGTTGCTTACGCAGAGAAGCGTCGTGTCAAGTATGCTAAAAAAGAGGAGGCTTAAACATGGCAGAGAACAATTCAGAAATCCGTTATCTTAACGCTCCAACAATCGACACTCGCAAGAAGAAGTACTGTCGTTTCAAGAAGAGCGGTATTAAGTACATCGACTATAAGGACCCTGAGTTCCTGAAGAAGTTCCTCAATGAGCAGGGAAAGCTTCTTCCACGTCGTATAACCGGCACATCTTTGAAGTATCAGCGTCGTGTAGCACAGGCTGTTAAGCGTGCTCGCCAGATTGCATTGCTTCCTTATGTAACCGACATGATGAAATAATTTTAATTAGGAGGATTACACAATGGAAATTATACTGAAAGAAGATATTATAGGTCTTGGATTCAAGAACGACATAGTTAATGTAAAATCTGGCTACGGACGTAACTACCTCATTCCTACAGGAAAGGCTGTTATCGCTTCTCCAGCAGCAAAGAAGGTATTGGCAGAGAACCTGAAGCAGCAGGCTCACAAACTTGCTAAGATTCTCGAAAATGCAGAGAAAGAAGCTGCAGCACTCAATGGTGTATCACTCGAGATCAAGGCTAAGGTTAGTGCAACAGGCGTATTGTACGGTTCTGTAAATGCTGGTACTATTGTAGAAGAGTTGGCTAAGAAGGGCATCGAGATTGACCGCAAGAAGGTTGTCATGAAGGACATCAAGTCTGTAGGTGAATACGCTGCTACAGTTATCTTCCACAAGGAAGTTCGCGTAGAAATTCCTGTAACAGTACTTGCTGAGAACAATATCGCTGAGCAGCCAAAGGCTGAAGAGCCAAAGAAGGCTCCTATAGTAGAGCCAGAAGCTCCTGTTGTTGAAGAGGAGCAGGCAGAAGCTGCAGAGTAAGAAGACATACCATAAAACATTATAAAAATCGCACCGAGGAACTATTTCTTTGGTGCGATTTTGTTTTCATAAAAAATTGATATAGATTATTTTATCATTTTATTTTATAAAATAAATTTATAAAAAAGGGATTTTTTGTTTATTTTTTTTTACCTTTGCACGCAGAAAATATGTATATTTTATATACCCACCAGAAAATTTGAACATTGGTCTTTATGGTAAAACCAGATTACATTTTCGAGTCTTCATGGGAAGTCTGCAATAAAGTTGGCGGCATTTACACCGTATTGTCAACTCGTGCAAAGACACTCCAGGAAGAGTTTTCCGACAAAATTATTTTCATTGGTCCTGATTGTTGGGGTGAAAAGAAATGCCCTTTCTTCATACCAGATAGCAGCATTCTCAAGGAATGGCAAGAATCAACAACATTAAAAGTGAAAGTAGGCAGATGGGATATTCCCGGCAAGCCAATTTCTATCCTTGTGGACTTCACTCCATTCTTTGCTGAAAAAAATACTATCTACGGTAATTTGTGGGATTATTTCCAGGTTGACTCTCTTCACGCTTATGGCGACTACGATGAAGCAAGCATGTTCTCTTATGCTGCCGGTCTCGTTGTTGAGAGCCTATACAAATTCTTGAAGCTCGAGAATCAGAAGGTCATTTACCAAGCTAATGAATGGATGTGTGGATTAGGTGCTCTCTATATCAAGAAGAGCATTCCTGAGATAGGAACTATCTTTACAACTCACGCAACAAGCATCGGACGTTCCATTGCCGGCAACAACAAGCCACTTTACGAATATCTGTGGGCATACAATGGTGACCAGATGGCTGGCGAACTGAATATGCAGTCAAAACACTCCATCGAGAAACAGACAGCATGGAATGTAAATTGTTTTACTACAGTTTCTGACATCACCGCAACAGAATGCAAGGAACTTATCGACAAACCTGTTGATGTTGTTCTTCCTAACGGCTTTGAAGACGATTTCGTTCCAAAAGGAGCAGAATTCACAAAGAAGCGCAACGCTGCCCGCAAGGCCCTTTTGAAACTTGCAAATGCTCTTACAGGCAGCCAGTTCCCTGATGACACTCTCATCGTAGGCACATCAGGTCGCTACGAATTCCGCAACAAGGGCATCGACGTCTTTATTGAGGCCATGAATCGCCTTAATAATGACGAGAAGCTCCAGAAGCCTGTACTGGCATTCGTGGAAGTACCAGCATGGGTAGGAGCTCCACGTCAGGATATTATCGAAAGATTGAAGAAAGCAAAAGGTGTAAACACATACGATACTCCACTTTACCTGCCAATCATAACCCATAACCTTTACAACTTATCAGACGATAAAGTTATCAACATGATGAAGTGTTACGGAATGACGAATAGCAAGGAGGACAAGGTGAAGGTTATATTCATACCAAGTTACCTCAATGGTGACGACGGTATTCTTAACATGCCTTATTACGATGTCATCATCGGTAAAGACCTCACGGTTTATCCATCATACTACGAGCCATGGGGATATACTCCATTGGAGAGTGTTGCTTTCAGCGTGCCATGCATCACAACAGACCTCGCAGGATTCGGAGTATGGGCAAACACCATAAAGGGTGCTTACTCTGAGATAGAAGACGGAGTAAAGACCATTCACCGTACAGACTACAACTACTCAGAAGTAGCTGACGCTATAAAAGATACTGTAACAAAGTATTCAGGATTCACACCGGCGCAGATAAAGAAATGCCGTACTAAAGCATCAAAACTCTCCAAGAAAGCGCTTTGGAAAGAATTCATAAAATACTATTATCAGGCATACGACATTGCACTTCGCACAAAATAAATAAAATCCAACATTATTAAATTATATAAACTATTATGAAAATCAAATCAGCTTATTCAAACACTCCTATTTGGAAGGAGTTTACCGTAAAGTCAACCCTCCCAAAGGAATTGGAGTGCCTCGACGAGATTGCACACAACATGTGGTGGGTATGGAACTATGATGCCCGTGAGCTTTTCCGCTCTCTTGATGAGGAAATCTATGACGAGGTTGCCCACAACCCAGTACAGTTGCTCGAGCGTCTCTCTTACGAGCGTAAGGAAGAGATTGTAAAGGATAAGAAGATTATGGCTAATGTTAAGGCCGTATATAAGCATTTCAAAGATTACATGTCAGTAAAGCCTGACAAGACTCGTCCTTCTGTGGCATACTTCTCTATGGAGTTCGGTATTCACAACTCACTGAAGATTTATTCTGGCGGTCTTGGAATGCTTGCTGGTGACTATATCAAGGAGGCATCTGACTCTAACGTTGATATGTGCGGTATCGGTTTCCTCTATCGTTTTGGCTACTTCAAGCAGAGCCTCTCAATGGATGGACAGCAGATTGCCAACTATGACGCACAGAACTTCAACTCTCTGCCTATCGCAAAGACACTTGACAAGGATGGCAAGCAGGTTGTTGTTGATGTGCCCTACATGAATTACAATGTACACGCACTCGTATGGCAGGCAAATGTTGGTCGTGTAAAGCTTTATCTGCTCGACACAGACAATGACTTGAACTCAGAGTACGATCGTCCTATCACTCACGCTCTTTATGGTGGTGACTGGGAGAACCGTCTGAAGCAGGAGATTCTTCTCGGTATCGGTGGTATGCTGATGCTTGAGAAACTCGGCATCAAGAAGCAGGTTTATCACTGTAACGAGGGACACGCAGCACTCTGCAACCTGCAGCGTCTCGTATCTTACGTAAGAAGCGGCCTATCATTCAATCAGGCTATGGAAGTTGTTCGCGCTTCTTCTCTCTACACAGTACATACTCCAGTTCCTGCTGGTCACGACTACTTCGACAAGGATCTGTTTGGTAAATATATGGGTGGCTATGCTGATATGCTTGGTATTTCTTGGAAAGAGTTCATCGGTATGGGTCGTATCAACCCAGATGATGACAACGAGCGTTTCTGTATGTCAACATTCGCTTGCAACACTTGTCAGGAGGTTAATGGTGTATCTATGCTTCACGGCTGGGTATCTCAAAAGATGTTCTCTGGTATTTGGAGCGGCTACTATCCAGAAGAGAATCACGTTGGATATGTTACCAATGGTGTACACTTCCCATCATGGTGTGCTACAGAGTGGCGTGAGGTTTATGACAAGTACCTGAAGCCAGGCTTCTATGAGGACCAGTCTAATGAGGATCTCTGGCACGGAATATACGACTGCCCAGACGCTGAGATTTGGAAGACTCGTATGGCTCTTAAGGAGAAGCTCATCAAGTACATCCGCGATAAGTTTGCTGAGGCTTGGCTGAAGAATCAGGGTGATCCAGCTCGTGTAGTATCTCTGCTTGAGCGCATCAATCCTAATGCACTGATGATTGGCTTCTGCCGTCGTTTTGCTACATACAAGCGTGCTCATCTGCTCTTTACAGACCTTGAGCGTCTTTCTAAGATTGTCAACAACCCTGAGAAGCCAGTATTGTTCTTCTTCTCTGGTAAGGCACACCCAGCAGATGGTGCAGGACAGGGACTTATCAAGCGTATCTATGAGATTTCACAGCGTCCAGAGTTCCTTGGCAAGATTATCTTCCTCGAGGACTACGACTATCAGCTGGCTCGTCGTCTCGTATCAGGTGTTGATATCTGGATGAACACTCCTACCCGTCCATTGGAGGCATCTGGTACATCTGGTGAGAAGGCAGAGATGAATGGTGTTGTAAACCTCTCTGTCCTCGACGGATGGTGGGTAGAAGGTTATCGTAAGGGTGCCGGTTGGGCTTTGAAGCAGGAGCGCACATACGAGAACCAGGCATATCAGGATCAGCTTGACGCAACAACAATCTATAACCTCCTTGAGAACGAAATCGTTCCAATGTACTACGATAAGGACAAGAAGGGTCTGTCAAAGGATTGGATTCAGGTTGTGAAGAATTCTATAGCAACTATCGCTCCTCACTATACAATGAAGCGTCAGCTCGACGATTACTATTCTAAGTTCTATACAAAACTGGCTGCCCGTTCTGCAAAGATTAACGCAAAGGACTACCAGTTGGCAAAGGATATAGCACTGTGGAAAGAGACTGTTGCTGAGCGTTGGGATAGCATTGAGGTTATTTCAGGCAATGTTAGAGGATTTGAAGGAGGTGCAGAGACAGGTAAGTCATACACTATTCAGTATGTCATCAACGAGCAGGGTCTTAATGACGCTGTTGGTTTGGAACTTGTCTGCTTGAAGAACGATCAGGATCCTTCTGACCATCGTATCAACCTTATCAAGCCATTCAAGATGGTGAAGAAAGCTGGTAATAACTACACCTTCGAGTGTGAATTCTCCACATCTATGGCAGGTAACTGGAAAGTGTGCGTACGTATGTTCCCAAAGAACGACTTGCTCCCACACCGTCAGGACTTCTGCTACGTTAAGTGGTTAGACTAAAAGTAATATTTACGTCAAATCCATAAATATTTAAATTCTGCATGAAGACACTTTGGAACACCATAAATGGAATACGTCGCATTGAGGCATGGGAGCCTAATTGTTGGATGCAGTATACATGTCCCTCTGAGGCAGACCAGAAGGAGATGGTTGAGAAATACCAGATTCCTGAATACTTCCTTTCGGACATCAGCGATGCTGATGAGAGGGCACGTTTCGAGTATGAAGAAGGATGGCAGCTCGTCATCCTTCGAATACCATACATGAAGGAGATAAAGTCACGTACGCCCTATACTACGGTGCCTTTAGGCATCATGCATAAGGGCGACGTGCTCATTTCTGTTTGCTATTTCGAGACAGATATGATGATAGACTTCGTTTCTTATCAAGAGCGTAGAGGACAAGGGTTTACCGACTATGTCGATATGATATTCCGCCTGTTCCTGTGTACATCGGTATGGTATCTGAAACGTTTGAAACAAATCAGTTTCCTCCTCAACAGGGCGAAACGTAATATGGATCATGGGGTAGATAATACTTCGCTTGTAAATCTGTCTCGTCTGCAAGATTCCCTGACATACTTCGAGACATCAATCCGAGGTAACGAGACCCTGTTGCAGAAGCTTAAGTTCAAGTTGCCTGTGGACGAAATTGACGTTGACCTCATAGAAGACGTCACTATCGAGATGGCACAGGCACGTGAGACGGCACATATATACTCTGAAATCCTTGAGTCGACGATGAATACGTACACTTCTATTATCAACAATAATATGAACACTATCATTCGTACTCTCACATCGTTCTCTATCATTCTGATGTTCCCTACCCTCGTAGCATCGCTATTTGGTATGAACCTCATCAACGGTATGGAGACAAGTCTGTTAGGATTTCCTATAGCCATTGGCATCAGTATTGTCATAAGTCTTGGAATGTGGTGGATATTGAGGAAAAAGAATCTATTGTAAGAGAGATGAATTTACAGACAACCGTTACAATTCAGAAAGCAAATTTTGAAATAAAGCCCACGGACAATTTTTTGTTCGTGGGTTCTTGCTTTGCAGATAAGATTGGAGGAATCTTTAAGGACAATCACTTTAAGGCCACGGTAAATCCCTACGGAGTGATGTATAATCCTGCCAGCGTTCTGCATACTATTACTAAGGAGAAAGAGGCAGGCGCATGCTATGATATAGCCGTAATCACCCTTGGCACTAACCACATCTATATCCTCAACGAAACGGGCGAGATTGTTGACAACTGCCAGAAACGTCCTGCAAGTCTTTTTACAGAGAAAGAACTCTCTGTTGAGGAATGTGCCGACTATCTCAGGCAATGTATTGAAATGCTCAGGGAGATAAATCCCGACATCCACATCATCTTTACCGTCAGTCCCATCCGCTATGCCAAGTACGGTTACCACGAAAGCCAACTCTCCAAAGCCACCCTCCTTATGGCAATTGCAGGTCTAAGGTCTAAGTTCCAAGGTCTAAGGTCAACCCAAAATTCTCAATTATCAATTGTCAATTATCAATTATCAACTTCCTACTTTCCCTCTTACGAGATTATGATGGACGAGTTGCGTGACTATCGCTTCTATGCTGACGATATGCTCCATCCGTCCGACCTGGCGGTGCAGTATATCTACGAACGTTTCCGTGAGACATATTTCTCCATCAACGCCAAGGCGATGGAGGTAGAGTGGCAGCCCATAAAGAAAGCACTTTCTCACCGTCCCTTCAATGCAGAGAGCGAAGAGTACAAAGCATTCATAGCGAAGGCCAAAGCCGACGAAAAAGCCTTCTGTAAGAGATGGAAATTATAAAGCTTCCCGATACCGCTTCCACCAACGACTTTCTTCTTGGTCTCAATACCGACCAAGAACTGTGCGTCGTTACTGACTATCAGAGTGCCGGCAAGGGTATGGGCACAAATACGTGGGAGAGCGAACCAGGCAAAAACCTACTCTTCTCTATCCTACTCCATCCCACCTGGCTACCCATCAACAAGCAATACCTCCTCTCTATGGCAGAAGCCGTAGCCATTGTTGAGGTCTTGGGCGAAGGCTTTGAGATAAAATGGCCCAACGACATATACTATGGTGACAAGAAACTCTCCGGCACACGCATCGACGTCAATCTACAGGGCAATTCCCTGAAAGATGTCATCATCGGCACAGGCATCAATGTCAATCAGGAAGTATTTCATAGCGATGCTCCCAATCCCATATCCCTGAAGAATATTACAGGCACAGACCACGACCGCGAAGTCCTACTGCATAAAATTCTTGAAAGATTCTCGTATCACTACAACACCCTAGCCGATTCCTCACAAAAACTTTCAACTTTCAACTTTCAACTTTCAATTCAAGAATCCTACCACAACCATCTCTACCGCCGCACAGGTCTGCACACCTATTCAGACAAGTCTGGCACTTTTCAGGCAGAGATTGTCAGCGTAGCCAACAACGGCATCATCACCCTCCGCCGCACAGACAGCACCCTCTCCCACTACGAATTCAAGGAACTCAAATTCTGCTGAGTTTTTTAAGTGCAACAAACTTTTGATATGTCAAAATCTCGATTTGTGATTATAAAGCCACAAAAGTTATATTCTCGTTTCTGCAAGTGACGTGGTAAACACAATTTTGTAACCCCTAGGGGTAACACGTGCAGACTCTAGGGCATCGCACGTGCAGTCTCCTGGGGGGATATATATATAGATAGATTAATGGTACTAATGCTAGGAAATACAAAAGAAAATCAAGAAAAATTCATTTTCTTTTGGTATTTTGCTCACTTAATCGTACCTTTGCACTTGAATTTGAACCTCGCTAACCGCTAACAGAATATGAAACAGGAACAGATACTTATCCGCATTACGGGACAGGACCGTCCGGGACTGACCACGAGCATTATGTCTATATTGGCACAGTATGACGCACAGATTCTGGACATAGGACAGGCGGACATACACTCTACCCTATCGCTGGGCATTCTTATTCGCATGGATGACCAGAAGTCGGGCTTTGCCATGAAGGACTTACTATTCAAGGCAACGGAACTGGGAGTGAACATCGGTTTCTCACCCATCGGTGACGACGAATATGAGGACTGGGTAGGCCATCAGGGCAAAAACCGCTATATCCTCATGTGCCTGGGGCGACAGCTTGAGGCGAAGCAGATAGAGGCTGCTACACGCATACTTGCTGACCAGGGGCTGAACATCGACTCCATAGTACGCCTGACGGGACGTAAAAGCATCAGGAACCAGAGTTCCCACACCCGTGCCTGCATACAGTTCTCGCTGCGTGGTGAACCGATTGACAGGAGCGAGATGCAGTCGAAGCTGATGAAGCTGTCAAGGGAGATGGAGATTGACTTCTCCTTCCAGCGCGACGATATGTTCCGACGCATGCGACGCCTGATATGCTTCGATATGGACTCTACGCTAATACAGACGGAGTGTATCGACGAACTGGCAGAGCGTAACGGTGTTGGTGACGAGGTGCGTGCCATCACTAAGAGTGCCATGCGTGGCGAGATAGACTTCAAGGAGAGTTTCACACGTCGTGTGGCGCTGCTGAAGGGACTCGATGTGAGCGTGATGCAGGAGATAGCGGAAAACCTGCCCATCACAGAGGGTGCTGACCGCCTGATGTCGGTACTGAAGACGTGCGGCTATAAGATTGCCATCCTCAGCGGCGGATTTACCTTCTTTGGGGAATACCTGCAAAAACGTTACGGCATTGACTATGTGTATGCCAACGAACTGGAGGTGGGCGAAGACGGCAAGCTGACAGGCAGATATGTAGGCGAGATAGTGGATGGTCATCGCAAGGCTGAACTGCTGAAGCTCATAGCACAGGTGGAGAAGGTGAATCTGGCACAGACCATTGCCGTAGGTGACGGCGCCAACGACCTGCCGATGATTAGCGAGGCCGGCCTGGGTATCGCCTTCCACGCTAAACCGCGTGTGGTGGCAAATGCAGAACAGAGTATCAACACCATTGGCCTTGACGGTGTGCTATACTTCCTTGGCTTCAAGGATTCATACTTAGGGGAACAGGGGAAACTGTGAAGAGTGAAGAGTGAAGAACAAAAAAGATGCGTCAATTTCTTGACGCATCTTTTTTGTTATATTGAAACGAATTTTATTCTTCGCTCCAGTCCATCTTTGTCTGACGTACGTAGCTCTGATAACGGCGCTTTGCCATCTTCTGAGCTTCTGCGAACAGCTCGTCAGCCTCATCAGGATATGCCTTCTTCACAGAGAGGTAACGTACCTCACCCATGAGGAACTCCTCGAACTTGCTCCAGTCTGGCTCCTTAGAGTCGAGAGAGAATGGATTCTGTCCCTGCTCTGCCAGTTCTGGGTTGTAACGCCACAGGTGCCAGTAACCGCACTCAACAGCGCGACGCTCCTCTTCCTGTGAGCGACCCATGCCACCCTTGATCTTCAAACCGTGGTTGATACATGGAGCGTAAGCAATAACGAGTGATGGTCCATGATATGCCTCAGCCTCACGGAATGCCTTCAAGCACTGTGCATTGTCAGCACCCATAGCAACCTGTGCAACGTAAACGTAGCCGTAAGTTGTAGCAATCATGCCGAGGTCCTTCTTCTTGATGCGCTTACCCTGTGCAGCGAACTGTGCGATAGCGCCAAGAGGTGTAGCCTTAGAAGCCTGACCACCAGTGTTAGAGTAAACCTCTGTATCGATAACGAAGATGTTGAGGTCTTCACCAGAAGCGAGTACGTGGTCGAGACCACCGTAACCGATATCGTATGAAGCACCGTCACCACCGATAATCCACTGTGAACGCTTAACGAGATAGTGGTCGAGAGTCTTCAGCTCAGAGCATACTGGGCAACCAGCTGCAGCACCCTTAGCGATTTCTGGCTTCAGGATTTCTGCAAGACGCTTTGTCTCATCAGCATCCTCACGCTTCTCAATCCATTCAGCAGCAGCAGCCTGATATTCAGCGCTACCCATCTTCTCGTCGATAACCTTCTGCAGGAGGAGAGCAACGCGCTCCTTCATCTTCTTGTTACCGATTACCATACCAAGACCGAATTCGCAGAAGTCCTCGAACAGAGAGTTGTCGAATGCAGGACCCTGACCCTTAGCGTTTGTAGTGTATGGTGTAGAAGGAATAGAAGCAGAATAGATAGAAGAACAACCAGTAGCGTTAGCGATTACCTCACGGTCACCGAAGAGCTGAGAGATAAGCTTAACGTATGGTGTCTCACCGCAACCAGAGCAAGCACCAGAGAACTCGAAGAGAGGCTGAGCGAACTGTGAGTTCTTAGGACTCTGCTTGATGTCAACGAGATCCTGCTTAGAAGCAACATTCTTCACGCAGTAATCCCACATCTTAGCCAGTTCCTTCATATCCTCTGCATCTGGGTTGTAAGGTACCATAGTAAGAGCCTTCTCACCCTTCTTGCCAGGACAAACGTCTGCACAGTTACCGCAACCGAGACAGTCGAGTGGACTTGGTACGATAGCGAACTCCATACCCTTCAGAGCAGCAGGAGCCTTGATTTCCTGTGTAGGACCAGCGAAGCCAGCCTTCTCCTCTGCTGTCATTACGAATGGACGGATAGCAGCGTGAGGACAAACGAATGCACACTTGTTACACTGGATACAGTTCTCAACATTCCATGCTGGTACGAATGCCTCAACACCACGCTTCTCATAAGCAGCAGTGCCGTTCATCCATGTACCGTCGATAGTGCCGTGCTTAGCGAAGTCAGAAACCTTCAGCAGGTCACCAGCCTGTGCATTGATAGGACGAACGAGTTCCTTAACAAATGCTGGTGCATCATCCTCAACAACAGGATCTGCTGGGAGGTTCTTCCATGCTGGGTCAACATTCAGCTTCTTGTACTCACCGCCACGATCAACAGCAGCATAGTTCTTGTCAACAACGTCCTGACCCTTCTTGCCGTAAGACTTAACGATGAACTTCTTCATCTGCTCTACAGCCATCTCAACAGGGATAACCTCTGTGATGCGGAAGAATGCACTCTGGAGGATTGTGTTGGTACGGTTACCGAGACCAATCTCCTGTGCTATCTTTGTAGCATTGATATAGTAAACATTGATGTTCTTCTCAGCGAATACCTTCTTTACCTTGTTAGGAATGAAGTTAACGAGTTCCTCGCCGTCGAAGATAGTATTCAGAAGGAATGAACCATTCTCACGGATACCACGTGTAACGTCATACATGTTCAGGTAAGCCTGTACGTGACATGCTACGAAGTTAGGTGTGGTAATCTGGTATGTAGATCGGATTGGCTCGTCACCGAAACGGAGGTGAGAACATGTGAAGCCACCAGACTTCTTAGAGTCATAAGAGAAGTATGCCTGGCAGTACTTGTCTGTGTTGTCACCGATAATCTTAACTGAGTTCTTGTTAGCACCAACAGTACCGTCAGCACCAAGTCCGAAGAACTTAGCCTCGAATGTTGACTTGCCACCCAGAGCCATCTCCTCTACCTTTGGCAGAGACAGGTTAGTAACGTCATCAACGATACCAACTGTGAAGTGGTTCTTTGGTGCTGGGAGCTCGAGGTTGTTGAATACTGAGATAACCATAGCAGGTGTAACCTCAGCAGAACCGAGACCATAGCGGCCACCAACGATAGATGGACGGTTCTCTACATCATAGAATGCAGACTTAACGTCGAGATAGAGAGGCTCGCCTTCTGCACCTGGCTCCTTAGTACGGTCAAGAACAGCAATCTTCTTAACGCTCTTTGGAACAGCAGCAAGGAGATACTTCACTGAGAATGGACGATAGAGGTGTACGTTGATCATACCAACCTTCTTGCCCTGAGACATCAGGTAGTCGATAGCCTCTTTTGCTGCCTCACATGCAGAACCCATCAGGATGATGATATTCTCAGCATCAGGAGCACCATAGTAGTTGAAGTTGTGATATTCACGACCAGTAATCTCAGAAATCTTCTGACAGTACTTCTCTACTACATCAGGAATATTGTCATAGTATGGGTTACAAGCCTCACGGTGTGTGAAGAACTCGTTAGGGTTCTCAGCAGTACCACGTGTAACAGGACGCTCAGGAGTCAGGGCACGGTTGCGGAAGTCCTCAACGAACTCCATTGGAGTGATAGCCTTGATGTCCTCCATGTCCATCAGCTCTACCTTATGATACTCGTGAGAAGTACGGAAGCCATCGAAGAAGTTGATGAATGGTACCTTTGTCTCAAGAGTAGAGAGGTGAGGTACAGCAGTCAGGTCCATTACCTCCTGCACAGAAGCAGAAGCGAACATAGCGAAACCTGTCTGACGGCAAGCCATAACGTCCTGATGGTCACCGAAGATACACAAAGCGTGAGAAGCCAGTGTACGGGCAGAAACATCGAATACGCAAGGGAGCAACTCACCAGCAATCTTGTACATGTTAGGAATCATGAGCAACAGGCCCTGTGAAGCAGTGAATGTTGTTGTCAATGCACCAGCCTGCAGAGAACCGTGTACAGCGCCAGCTGCACCGCCCTCACTCTGCATTTCCTGTACCAATACTGTCTGTCCCCACATGTTCTTACGTCCATGAGCGGCCCAGTCATCAGTGTGCTCCGCCATTGGAGACGATGGTGTGATAGGATAAATAGCAGCTACCTCAGAGAACATATAGCTCACGTGAGCAGCAGCCTCGTTACCATCACAAGTGATAAACTTTTTTTCTTTAGCCATTTTCTTTTTGTTAATAGATAAAATGAAAATATTAATACTTTATACTTTATATATGATTTGTAACTATAACTTTTCAACTTTCAACTTTAAACTTTCAACTGACTATAAACTTTAATATAGGAATCCCAACAACCACAGCGGAATCATGTTATCTGAGACTTTATTAGAGTCATACTGACAATACAGCGTTCCTTTGTTCTTTGCATTCAGCTTTGTCAGTTCTGAAGAGCGACACACCTTGAACCTATGACTTCCGTCTATGGTATAGTGAATTTCCTTGCCGCTCTGGTTTACCTTATGGTCCTTCCACAGAGTATTCACCATGAAGGTCTCCATCAGCCGTTGCTTAGTAATCTCCAATTCTGTGAAAACCTGATAGAGGTTCGGATTATGCAGCATCACCTTTGTAGGCTTCTTCGGATAATCCTGGCCTACAGGGTAGATGATATTTATCAGACGAGCGTCAGCCAAATACTTTATGTAATTCATCACAGTAGCTCGTGATGTCTGTATCTCTTTTGCCAAAAGGCTGATGTTAAGGCTGTGTAACTCGTTTGTTGCAAGGAGGTAGAATAGCTTCTTAATCTTCGTAAGATACTTCAGCTCTATCTGCTTAATCATAAGGATATCCACCTCGGTCATCATATTCATTGACTTCAGCAGATTCTCTGAAAAATCATCATGTTCGCGGAACAATGGATAGAACCCATGTTTTATGTAGTCCTCGAAATACTCCAGCGGATTCACCTGTGCAGTAATCTCACCAACGAGTCTCTCCTTGTCGCTCAATATCTCGTCGAGCGACATACTGCGGAATCTGAGACCAGTCTTAAGATTAAGGTATTCACGGAATGAGAAACCCCTGAGGTTATAGCTCTTTGCTATATCGCACAGCTCGGGGTTCTCTTGTTTCAAACGCATCACACTCGAACCTGAGAATATTATCTTCAGCTTCGAATACATGTCATAGCAAGTACGTAGTTCTTTGCTCCATTCTTGCTGCTTATACACCTGATCGATGAGCAATACCCTACCTCCCTGACGATAGAACTCGCCAGCGAAGTCAGCAATGCCTCTGCCCTGAAAATAGAAGTTGTTCATGTTGATATAGAGGCAGCGTCTGTCGTTAGGCTGGAAGCGCTCCTTTATATACTGCAACAGGAAAGTCGTCTTTCCCACTCCACGCGTTCCCTTGATACCTATCATACGCGCACTCCAATCAATTTCGTCCATCAGTCCACGACGAACAGGAGCATTACATTGCTCTACTAAATAGCGGTGTGTACGATAAAATCCATCCATGTGAAGTGCAAAGTTACACAAAAAAGGTAGAAATGCAAAGCAAACATTGCAATTCTACCTCTTTTTTAATATCTTTTAACTCAAAAAACCTTCCTAAGCCATTACTTTATTCCACCACCGAGGGCAATATAGAGTGCTATGACGGCTTCTGCTCCATCATATAAATTCATGGCTTCATTGAGCTGTGCATTAAGCAATGATTCCTGGGCTGTAAGAACCTCAAGATAACTTGCCTTACCATTGTCCATCAACTCATGGGTACCTTTATAGGCTTCATTCAGCACATGTATCTGACGACTGTAGTACTCATACTTATCACGTGCAGACAGGCAGTCAGCCATAGCCTCATTAACCTGATTTCCTGCATTGATAACAGTCTGGATATACTTCTGTGCCAGGTCTTCCTCTGTTAGCTGGGCTATTTTCTTGTTTGCCGACAGCTTACCGTTTGCAAAGAGTGGCTGTGTAAGGGTACCGACAAAGTTCAGAAGGAGTTTGCCAGGATTTGTTATCATACCTCCAGCAGAATTGGTCCATCCTGCTGCGCCATTGAGAGTGAGGCTTGGGAAGAAAGCAGCACGAGCTGCCTGAGTATTATAGAACGCCTCTTCCATTGCATGGTTAGCAATACGGATATCAGGACGATTCTCCAACATTGTTGCCGGCACACCAGTCTTCAAGTAACGAGTGTCGAACATACGCTTGCCAGCATCTCCCATAGCATCTGGATGATGCAGGTCGTCACTACCATACTTGCCGCGACTGATATGCTGTGGAGTAACAGCGAGCAGACGGCAGATAGAGTTCTCTACGGCCAGTATCTCACGACGGATGTCAACTATTGAGGTCTTTACATTGAGATAAGATGACTCCATCTGATTTACTGATGTGCTGTACGCCTTACCATTCTCCCACAGTGCTTTCTGGGTATCCAGCGATGCCTTCCACAGGCTGTCTGTCATAATGAGAATATCAAGCTGACGGTCGAGAACCTGCAGCATGTAATACTGACGGGCTGTAGTAGAGATAAGGTTTGAGATTACTGCTTCCTTATATATCTGGGCCTGAAGCAATGCTGCCTTTGCAGCACGCTTTTTATTGGTGATACCACCAAACATCTCCACATCCCAGGACATCTGCAGAGGCAGGTTATAGGTCTCAGACCAAGAACTGCTGCCATACTTTCCAAGGGAGCCCTGTGGTGCAAGAGCAAATGAGGGCAGATATGCCAACTTAGCCATCTTTAGGGATGCCTCACTCTTCTCGACTGCTATGCGGGCAGAATTGAGGTCGGTATTGTTAGCCAACACCTGCTCTATAAGGTTCTGCAGCACTGGGTCGGTAAAGAACTCACGCCACGACATCTGAGCTATTGAAGTACCATCCTCTGCTGTCTTTATCTCTTGGCTACTGCCAAAAACATCCGCAGGGGCTGTCGTCTTCTGCTCATATTTATCATATAGTCCACAGCCAGTGAGCATGATACTCACTGCTGCAGCAACTAATAAATTTCTGATTTTCATATCTTTTTCGTTATTGCGTTATTACGATATTACGTTACTCCTGCTTTGCAGGCTCCTTTCCTTGGAATCTTTCGTGCAGACTCTGGAATACCATGAAGAATGCCGGTACGACGAACAGCAGAGCCACAGTACCTACTGACATACCTCCTACCACACCAAGGGCGAGGACACGGTTACCATTAGCACCAGCGCCGCCTTCGATGATAAGTGGTATCATACCTGCTATCATAGTGACAACAGTCATCAAGATAGGACGCAGACGTTCCTTGCAGGCCTCAAAGGCTGCATCGCGAATGCTCAAGCCCTGAGCACGACGCTCTGAAGCAAACTCCGTAATAAGGATGGCTGTCTTTGACAACAGACCTATCAACATGATGACACCCGTCTGCAAGTAGATATTATTGTCCATACCAGGCAGGCTGAGCAGCGAACCAAGATATGCCATAATAAAGGCACCCATCAGACCAAATGGTACTGAGAGCAATACTGCCATCGGGGTAAACCATGAGTTATAGAGTGAAGCAAGGATGAGGTAGATGAGGATTACACATATTATATATATAAGGACAGTAGCATTAGAGCCTGCTGCCTCCTCCAGTTCACGAGACATAGAACTGTATTCGTAGCTGTAGCCCTTTGGCATTGTCTCCTTGAACACCTCTGCTATAACCTTGTGGGCATCACCTTCTGTGTAACCACCTGCTGCCTGAATAAAGCAGGTGATACTCTGGAACAGGTTAAAGTGCTCCACATTTGCTGTACCTACTATTTCCTTAACAGAGACAAACTCTGAGATAGGAGCCATCTTGCCACCCTGTACCTTTACAAAGATATTGTTGAGGGACGAAGGATCAAGACGATATTCTGGTGAAGCACTTGACATGATACGATATACCTTACCAAACTGGTTGTAGTTACCGATATAAGCACCACCACAGAATGCTCCAAGAGTATTCAGTACTGCTGCAGGTGATACGCCAGAGCGATCACATTGTGCAGCATCTACGTCAACCTGATATTTCGGGAAACGGTCAGAATATGACGTCATAGCCATACTAATTTCCTCACGCTGGCTAAGCTTATGCAGGAAGTTCTTTGTCAACTTCGCAAATTCTGCAAGGTCACCATCATTCAGGTCTTCCAATACGAGGTTCACACTATTGTTAGAACCATAACCAGGCACCTGTGGCATCTGGAATGGTGTTACCTGTGCATTCTTTATATCCTTACAGTCATAGTAGAAGCGTCCGATTATCATGTCGATATAATGGTTGAAGCCTTCACGATCACTCCACGGTTTCAGACGTACTATCAGCGTACCATAGTTAGAGCCGGCACCAGACATCATACCATAACCACAAACAGAAGCGAAGCTCTCGAGTTCCGGTATCTTCTGCACCTTTGCCTCTACCCTCTTTACTATCTCACGTGTCTCGTGGAGTGTTGTTCCTTCAGGAACAGCGACATCGACGAGGATTACGCCCTGGTCCTCCTGAGGTACGAGACCTGAAGGCAGGTTCTTCATGAAGAAGATAAACAAAGCTACAGCACAAGCCAACAGTGTCCACGCAAGAGCAGGACGACCGAGGAACTTCTGTACACTCTTCGAGTATTTGTTGTATATGGCATTATAACTTGCGTCGTATGCCATCTTTGTGTAATATGTAATACCCTTGCTTTCCTTCTTGCCTTCAGTAATTCTCAACATGATGGCACTCAAGGCAGGACATAGTGTGAGGGCTGACACACATGAGAGGCCCACTGCTGATGCTATGGTGATACCAAACTGGGTGAAGAAGGCGCCCGATGTTCCTGGCATAAAGCAGACAGGAATAAACACAGCCATGAATACCAAAGTACAAGACACAACGGCTACAGACACTTCGTTCATAGCCTGACGTGTTGCCTCACGGGCATCGCTGATGCCATTCTCCATCTTTGCCATTACTGCCTCTACCACCACGATGGCATCATCCACCACCGTACCGATGGCAAGCACCAAAGCGAAGAGTGTCAGGATGTTGAGCGAGAAGCCTGCCAACGAAACGATGGCGAAGGTACCCAGCAATGACACGATAATTGAGATAGAAGGAATGATGGTTGCCTTGAAGTTCTGCAGGAAGAAGAACACCACGAGAATCACAAGGATGATAGCAATGATAAGAGTCTCTACCACACTGTCGATGGCTGCATAAAGGAAGTCATCAGAGCTCATGAGTTTCACAAACTCCAATCCTGCAGGCATTGAAGGCTTCAGGTCATCAAACAGCTTGTTGATGTTTGCATTCACCTCTGTAGCATTAGCACCAGGAGCCTGGAACACCATAAACATACAGCCTGGCTTACCACCAATGTTTGACATGTAGTTATAGCTCATAGCGCCGATTTCGATATCAGCCACATCGCTCAAGTGAAGCAGATGACCTCCATCACTGGTACGGAGCACGATATCATTGAACTCTTCCACAGACTTCAGAGTACCCTTGTACTCCATAGTATATTGGTAGCTGTTCTCTGACTGGTCGCCCAGCGAACCTGTAGCAGCCACGAAGCTCTGACCGCCAACAGCATTAAAGACATCATTTGGCTCCAAGCCGTACTGTGCCATCACGTCAGGCTTCATCCATATACGCAGGGCATAGGTATTACCCAGCGACATAACCTCACCAACACCTGTGATACGCATCAGACGAGGCTTCACATTGATGTCGATATAGTTAGAGACGAAGTTGTCGTCATACTTTCCGTCAGCACTTCTCACAGCAACAATCTGCAAGATACTACTCTGTCTCTTTGCAACCTGCACACCGACCTTTGTTACATCGGCAGGCAACATTGCTGTCGCACGTGTCACACGATTCTGTACATTGACAGCAGCCATATCAGGATCTGTGCCGCCCTTGAAATATACGTTGATTTCAACCTCACCATTTGATGATGCCTTACTGGTCATATATGTCATGTCAGGCACACCATTAATGGCTTCTTCGAGAGGCTGCACCACAGATTTCATGATAGTATTGGCATCAGCACCAGTATAGCTGGTGGTAACGTTTACTGTTGGTGGCGCAATGCTCGGATATTGCTCAATTGGCAGGGTACTCATACAGATATAGCCCACCAATGAGATGACAATAGAGATGGCACATGCCATCACGTATCTATTGATAAATATGTTATTCTTCATATAGCAGAAGCTGATTATTTACTTTTCACTCTTCTTCTCTTCAGGATAGAGCACACGCTCTCCCTCCTGCACGTTATTAGCACCCTCTGTGACAATCTTGTCGCCTACGCTGAGACCAGTAAGGATAATGACATCCTTACCATTGCCTGTAGGAGCAGTTGTTACAGTAACCGACTGAGCTGTGCTGTCTTTCTTAACCTTATAAACCAGATACTGGTCTTGCAGACGCACTACAGCATTCTGTGGAATAACCATCACATTCTTCTCTGTGAAATTGATGACGATAGTTCCTTGTACACCAGAATACAAGCTTCCGTCAGGATTTGGGAATGTAGCCTTTGAAGCCAAAGAACCTGTAGCAGCATCTACTACACCTGTCAAACTGGTGATGCGACCTTTGTAAGGATACTCAGTACCATTCTTCATTACGAAGGTAACGTCCGGCAGTTTGGCAATATACTCTTCCTTGTTAAAGTTTTTATTACCTGACTGTACCAATTCCTCAATAATATTTTCTGTTACTGAGAACTCTGCAGTCATTGTAGTATTACCACTGAGGATGGTAAGTTCCGTAATAGGACTTACCTGATCGCCAGGACGAACAGGAATCATACCGATAATACCTGATACTGGAGCCTTGATGGTACAGAAGCCCAGATTTACCTTTGCGCGATTCACAGAAGCACGTGCCTGTGTCACAGCAGCCTGTGCCTGATGATATGCATTCAGCGAGTTGTCGAGCATATAACGGCTCACGATCTGCTTGTCAAACAGGTTCTTGTTTGACTCATACTCCAGTTTTGCACTGTTTTCCTGTGCAAGAGCAGCATTCAGGTTAGCCTGAGCAGCCTCAAGGTCTAACTGTGCGTTGCGCTGGTCGATGACGAAGAGGGTCTGACCCTGAACAACCTTCTGACCTTCGCTGACACATATCTTCATCAACTGACCACTAATCTGTGGAGTGATAGTAACATCAGACTTACCCTTCATCTTGGCACTGAACTTTACAGGAACTTCAATGTCAGACTTCGTTACTGTCATTGTCTTGTAAGAAGACGGTGTCTCCTTTGGAATGTCGAGGCCACACGAAGTGAACCCACCTACCACAGCAGCAACAGCTATGGCCAATGTCATTACGCTTTTCTTTTTCATGTTTTCGTTATTATTTATATTATCGTTTTAATTTTCGATTTCGTTTTGATTTTCGTTTTCGTTTTCGTTTTGGTTTTCGTTAACCTTTACTCCTTCATACTGAAGTTTTCTTTGAAGGTATTGGCCATTTCCTCGTTCTGTTTTGCCAGATTAGAAGAGGAAAATATTATAATCAGTATTACTACCACACCTATTGCTCCGAGCCAAGAGCTCCAAGGGAATGCATAGTCAACGATATATCCCACAAATACTGCTGCTATAAAGATACGCAGGAATCCCAAAGCACTCATTTTGAATCGAGCGGCAGAACTACTGTACCACACCTTATTGGCATCCTCTGTCTCAGCACCAGAACGCAGTATTCCCCACAAGAAAGGAGCACTTACCGCGAGAGTTACAAGACCTGCTATAATTCTGTCCCACGGCTCAGAGAACATACCTGTGATAAGTGGTACACCATAGTAGAACATCAGGCTCATTATCGTAGCACATAACACACTGTTAATCAGTACGGTAAAGATGTATTGCTTCAGACATTTCTTCCACAGCTTCTTGATTTCGCTTGTCTCTTCTGTGTTATTAGCCTCATTCTGCTCCAACCTTGTTATCCATCTTTCTGGCAGTATGCGCGACACCACATTATACGCAGGCTCTGCCAGGCGTATCATATATGGTGTTGTGAATGTTGTGAAGACAGATACTGCTACCACTATGGGATATAGATAATCACTGGTGACATGCAGCGATGTACCGAGTGTGGCGAGGATGAAGGCAAATTCACCTATCTGCGTTAGTGAGAAAGAGCATTTCATAGATGTCTTCAATGACTGGCCGGCAATCAGAAAACCACATGTGCTGAGTATCGTCTGACCAAGCATAATAGCTGCAATGATGCAAAGGATTGGTACGATATACTCTACAATAAGATTCATATCCACCATCATGCCGACAGACACGAAGAAAATAGCACCAAAGAGGTCTTTCACAGGTGCTACGAGACGTTCTATCTTCTCTGCCTCTAATGTCTCTGCCAGGATGCTGCCCATTACGAAGGCACCGAATGCTGCAGAGAAGCCTACAGAGGAGGCGAACACAACCATTCCGAAACACATAGCCAAAGCTGTTATCAGCAATGTCTCATTCGTCATAAGATGCTTTGCCTTACGCAGGAAGAGAGGAATGACATAGATGCCTACAGAGAACCACAGCACAAGGAAGAAGCCCAGCTTTATGATAGAGTTCATCATCTCTGAACCCTCAAACTCCTTGCTGACAGCGAGTGTTGACAGCATCACCATAAGCACTATGGCAAGGATATCCTCGATGATGAGAACACTGAGCACCAAACCTGCAAAACGTTCTTTTCGCAGCCCCATATCGTCGAAGGCCTTGAAGATAATAGTTGTTGACGACATTGCCAGCATACCACCGAGGTAGATGCAGTCCATCTCCTTCCATCCGAACAGTTCTCCTGTGCATGCACCAACATACATCATGCCCAGGATGATAGCACAGGCAGCTATTATGGGGGCTGCACCCATCTTCATGATTTTCTTGAATGAGAATTCCAGACCCAGGGCGAAGAGCAGGAAGATAACACCTATCTCACTCCATACGTGAACGCCGTGACCATCTGTCACACTTGGCATATATGGCATGTTTGGTGAAGCCAGGAAGCCCGCTACGATGTAACCCAACACAACTGGTTGTTTCAGCTGCTTAAAAAGCAGAGTCATAACACCAGCGCACATAAGGATTAGCGCAAGGTCCGCAATTAAAGGTTCTAGTTGAGACATATCTTGTAGTTTTTATTTGGATTCAGCATTTTGTCTATATATAGCATAAGATGCGTGCAAAGTTAATAATTTTTCTTCAGTTTCCAAACATTATGGAGAAAAAATTTGTATAAATTGAATAAAAGTCATATCTTTGCACACATGTGTAGAACAAAGCAAATAATAATTTATTTCACATTTTTAGTGATAATGATACCATTCAGAATGTCAGCTTATAACCATTCTGGTGATATCTGGCCTGATACTGATGGTAACCACATCAATGCTCATGGTGGGGGTATTCTGAAGTATAATGACACCTATTATTGGTTTGGTGAGCATAAGTCCGACCATACATCTGATGCCTTGGTGGGGGTAACATGTTATGCCTCTGAGGACCTTCACAACTGGCGCAACTTAGGTGTTGCCCTGTCTGTAGTTGATGAGAAAGGTCACGACATTGAACGTGGCTGCATTCTGGAGCGACCGAAGGTCATATATAATAAGGTGACAGGAAAATTCTGCATGTGGTTTCACCTGGAGCTTAAGGGCAAGGGGTATAATGCTGCACGCTATGGTGTTGCCGTCAGCGACAAGCCCGAAGGGCCTTACTCTTTCCTGTATTCCAAACGTGCTAATGCTGGCAAATATCCTATAGAATTTGGCGAGAAAGAGATTGCTGCCCTCAATGCCCTGAATCCTTCCGACTATAAGAAATGGTGGACACCAGAATGGTTGGAGGCTGTAAGAAAGGGGCTTTTTATAAAGCGTGACTTCAAGTCTGGACAGATGTCTCGTGATATGACTCTCTACGTAGATGATGACGGCAAGGCTTATCATATCTTCTCTTCTGAAGATAACCTTACCCTGCATATCGCAGAACTGACTGACGACTATCTACATCATACTGGTCGCTATACCCGCGTTGCTCCTGCTGGGCACAACGAGGCTCCTGCTATCTTCAAGAAAGACGGTACATACTGGATGATTACCTCTGGTTGTACTGGATGGAAGCCCAACGAAGCCCGCATGTTCTCTGCTACCAGCATCTGGGGACCTTGGATGCAGCATCCCAATCCTTGTGTTGGTCCTAAGGCTGAGATAACATTTGGTGGACAAAGCACCTTTATCCTACCCTATCAGGATGGATATATCTTTATGGCAGACATTTGGCGTCCGAGACATCCGAGCGATGCAAGGTATATCTGGTTGCCAATAGAATTTCAGGATGGAAAACCTGTCATCAGGTGGCAGGAATAATAGAGCCAATAACTTTTTATTAGTTTTCCCCCACTAAAATAGGGAAAACCCTAACTGTATTTTGTTTTACTGTTGTACTTTTGCAGCAGAAATAAAACTTCGTACGAAAAATAAAAACAAATACATTAAAAGAGTCATGAAAACAAATGAAAAGATTATTGCTGCCTCTGTGATAGGATTTGCAATTATTGTTATGGGATTTGCTCTTCGCAGCGGCATTGTGGCATTCAAGGACATGGATCGTAGCGTTACTGTGAAGGGATTGGCAGAACGTGAGGTTAACGCTGACAAGGTTACATGGCCCCTGGTTTACAAAGAACTGGGCAATGACCCTGCTGAGATGTATGACCTCCTGACACAAAAGAACAAGAAAGTGCTGACATTCCTAAAGTCTGCTGGCATCAAGGAGTCAGACATCAGCGTCAACCCTCCTGTAATCTCTGACCGTCAGGCGGATAACTACGGCAATGAGATAATGAATTATCGCTACAAAGCTACGAGTGTCATAACAGTCACCTCCACAGAGGTTGATAAGGTTCGCGCCCTTATGCGTCGCCAATCGGAATTGATGAAGCAGGGCATTGCCTTGGTGAGTGAGGAATATGGCGGAAACAGTGTAGTATATGAATTTACCGGCCTCAACAAGGTAAAGCCAGACATGATAGAAGAGGCTACCAAGAATGCTCGCAAGACAGCACAGAAGTTTGCTGACGATTCAGGCAGTTCTTTAGGCGAAATCCGTAATGCTCAGCAAGGACAGTTCTCCATAGAGGATCGTGATGCGAATACACCTTATATAAAAAGGCTTCGTGTCGTAAACACAGTAGAATATTCAATTAATTGACAATTGAGAATTGACAATTGAGAATTGACAATTGAGAATTAAAAAATTGATTATTAGGCGTAGAAAATTATTTTTCTGCGCCTAATATTTTATATTCAAGGGCCTGAAACTTATGTTCAAGGGCTGTGGACAGTAGTTCAAGGCCTTTGGACAGGTGTTCCAGGCCCTTGAACATAAATTTCTCCTAGGGGAAAGATAAAATTTCCTACGAGGGAAAAGAAAATTGTTTTATTGAAAAATAAAAAAATCCGCAATAGTTTGGTTTTTTGCTCTTTTTTTTGTAATTTCGCCGCGAAATGGAAAATTCCTACGAAAACGAAAATAAAAACAAAATAAATTATGTTAGACAAATCAAGTAAGATATATGTTGCAGGACATCATGGATTAGTGGGTTCTGCAATATGGAATAATCTCAAGGCTCGTGGATATAACAATCTCGTAGGTCGTTCACACAAGGAACTGGACCTTACTGACCAGGTTGCTGTAAAGGCTTTCTTTGATGAGGAGAAGCCTGATGCAGTAGTACTGGCAGCAGCCTTTGTGGGTGGTATAATGGCGAACAGCCTTTACAGGGCAGACTTCATCATGATGAACATGAAGATACAATGTAATGTCATCAGCGAAGCCTATGCTCATGGTGTAAAGAAACTGCTTTTCCTTGGCAGCACATGCATTTACCCAAAGAATGCTCCACAGCCAATGTCGGAAGACTGCTTGCTGACAAGTCCTCTGGAATATACCAATGAGGAATATGCAATAGCAAAGATTGCAGGCCTTAAGATGTGTGAATCGTACAACCTGCAATATGGTACCAACTATATTGCTGTGATGCCAACAAACCTGTATGGTCCGCAGGACAATTTCCACTTGGAGAACTCGCATGTTATGCCAGCCATGATGCGAAAGATATATCTTGCAAAACTCATTCATGACGGCAATTGGGACGCTATTGTTACAGACATGAACAAACGTCCTGTTGAGGGTGTTAGTGGCAATGCATCACACGAAGAGATAGAAGTTGTATTAGCCAAATATGGCATTGAGAACAACAAAGTTACCCTTTGGGGAACAGGTACTCCTCTCAGAGAATTCCTTTGGTCGGAAGATATGGCAGACGCTTCTGTTCATTGCCTGCTGAATGTAGATTTCAAGGATATCATCGGAATAGAGAAATACTCTTCTGTACACTATGGCGTTTCTGCTGACGGACAGGTTGACAGAAACCATTCCGCAGGTCGTGGTGGCGCAATACCTTCTCTGGGAGAGATTCGCAACTGTCACATCAATGTGGGAACAGGAAAGGAACTCACCATCCGAGAACTTTCCGAATTGGTTTGCAAGGCTGTAGGCTTTGAGGGAGAGGTTGCCTTCGACAGCACAAAACCTGACGGAACGATGAGAAAGCTCATCTCTGTTGACAAGCTGCATCGTCTGGGATGGACCCACAAGATTGAGATAGAGGATGGAGTAAAGATGCTGTTTGAATGGTACCAAAATAGTTTAAAAGTATAGATAATGTTTAATGTTCAATATACAAAGGATGTAGCTGAGGCTGTAAAGGTGATGCGTGCTGGTGGTGTGATACTCTACCCCACTGATACAGTGTGGGGCTTAGGGTGTGATGCTACGAATGCTGAGGCTGTTGCCAAGATTTATGCCATAAAGAAACGTGCTGAGTCGAAGGCTATGATATGTCTGGTAGATTCCGATAATCGCATACAAAGGTATGTGAGAAATGTACCGGAGGTAGCTTGGGATGTTATGACTATGTCAGAAAAGCCTACCACAGTAATACTGGACGGAGCTGACGGATTGGCAAAGAACCTCATTGCAGAAGACGGCTCGATAGCAATGCGCATTACGCAGGAGCCTTTCTCGAAAGAGCTTTGCTACAGAATGCAGAAACCCATCGTTTCGACAAGTGCCAACATCAGCGGCGAGCCAGCAGCACAGAATTACTGCGACATATCAGAAGAGATAAGAAATGCTGTGGATTATATCTGCACCTCACGTCGTCAGGAGCATCAGCCACACAAACCATCGTCAATAATCCGCATAAGACAGAATGGCGAATTTGAAATTATCAGATAATATCCTCACCTGGAGGCAGAAGCACTTTTCGGACAAGAGATTCATCCTTGTCCTGGCCTTTTTTGTTGGCATCTTTGCAGCCCTTGCTGCTTTTGTGCTCCACTCTCTGATACACATCATTCAAAACCTTCTCACCGTAGAGATTGGTGCCAATCAGTACAACTGGCTATACCTTATACTTCCAGTCATAGGTATATTCATTACAATGCTGTTCGTACATTATGTGGTTCGAGACAACATCTCTCATGGTATCACACGAATACTGTATGCCATATCCTCAAAGCGTTCCCGACTGAAAGCCCATAACTGCTGGACTTCTGTTGTAGCCTCAGCAGTCACCATCGGCTTTGGTGGTTCTGTAGGTGCTGAGGCGCCTATTGTACTTACTGGTTCTGCGATAGCAAGTAACTTGGGACAGCTATTCCGCATGAACAACAAGACGCTGATGTTACTCGTAGGATGTGGTGCGGCAGCAGCTATTGCAGGAATCTTCAAGGCACCAATAGCAGGACTTGTCTTTACCATCGAGGTGCTGATGATAGACCTCACTATGGCTTCGATATCTCCCATACTGATAGCATCAGTAACTGCTACATGTTTCACATACATCCTTGTAGGAGATGCAAAACTGTTCACCTTCACACTTGAAGACCCTTGGGTGGTAAATCGTGTGCCATCGAACATACTGCTGGGCATTGCCTGCGGACTGGTATCGCTATACTTCATTAGAATGATGACCTTCTGCGAGGGAATCTTCATTAAGATACACAATCGCTACGTAAAACTGATACTTGGCGGCATAGTACTCAGCTTGCTATTGTTCCTCTTCCCAGCCCTCTATGGTGAGGGATATTCGTCAATCAACATATTGCTGAGTGGAGACGAGAACAACCTGCAGCAGCTTACGACAAAGACATTCTTTGCTGGCGGAGGAACCTTAATGCTGCTGGCATATGTAGGACTTGTAATCCTAACGAAAGCCTTTGCAACAGCAAGCACAAACGGAGCAGGAGGATGTGGTGGAACATTCGCACCATCACTATTCATAGGAGCCTTCGTAGGATTCCTCTTTGGAAGCCTATGGAACCTTTATGAGCTGGGCCCATTCTTCCCTGTAGAGAATGCCACATTATTAGGTATGGCAGGAGTGATGTCAGGTGTGATGCATGCACCATTGACAGGTGTCTTCCTCATAGCAGAACTGACAGCAGGTTATGACCTCTTCATGCCCCTGATGATAGTCAGTGTCTTTGCTTATCTCACAATCCTGCTCTTCGAACCCCACTCTATCTACGGAATGCGACTGGCGAGACGAGGTAAGCTGATAACGCACCATACAGACCACTCAGTACTCACATTGATGACACTTGATAGTGTCATCGACAGAGAGTTCACACCAATAGAGCCAGACATTGAAATGGGAAAACTGGTACATGCCCTGAGCAAGAGCTATAGTGAGGTGATACCAGTCTTGGGACCTGCCAACAATCTGCTTGGAGAGATAAATATGAACAAGATAAGACACATCATATTCCGCACAGAACTGTATAACCACTTCAAGGTGTCGCAGTTGATGCAGCAGCCTAAGGCAAAGCTGAGGTTGGGAGATCCTATCGAAGAAGTGATGATGGCATTTGATAAATACAACTCGCAGTATTTGCCTGTAATAGACGAAGAAGGGCAACTGTATGGTTATGTCTCAAGAACCCACCTGTTAACACAGTATCGCCAAATGGTGGCAGACTTCTCAAACGAATAAATATGGCAAAGATAAATGTAAACATCGGGGCTTTGAGCCTCAAGAATCCAGTAATGACAGCCTCTGGAACCTTTGGCTTTGGTACAGAATTCTCGGATTTCGTACCCCTTGAAGAAATCGGAGGCATCATAGTAAAAGGTACAACCTTAGAGCCACGACAGGGCAACGACTACCCACGTATGGCAGAGACAGCGAGCGGAATGCTTAATTGTGTAGGGTTGCAAAACAAAGGTGTGGATTATTTCTGCAAGAACATATACCCCACTCTCTTTCCACAGGGAGCTGAAGAAAGCAAAAAGCCGACCATCATAGTAAATGTCTCTGGTTCCTCACCAGAAGACTATGCGGAATGTGCTGCCCGCATTGATGAACTGGAGAATGTACCTGCCATAGAACTGAATATCTCCTGCCCAAATGTAAAGCATGGAGGAATGGCCTTCGGTACTACCTGCGCTGGAGCATCAAGTGTGGTGAAAGCTGTCAGAAAGGCATATCGCAAAACACTCATCGTAAAGCTGTCTCCAAACGTAACAGACATCACAGAGATAGCGAGAGCCGTTGAGGCAGAAGGTGCTGATAGTGTTTCGCTCATCAACACCCTGATGGGAATGGCGATAGATATTGAGAAATATAACCCCAACAAGCCTTCAACACTGAAAGAACTGTCACTACTCTCTATAGGCACAGGAGGTCTGTCAGGTCCTTGCGTAAAACCTGTTGCACTACGAATGGTATATCAGGTCGCAAAAAGTGTTAAGATACCAGTAATAGGACTTGGTGGCATAATGTGTGCCAAAGATGCGATAGAATTCCTGATGGCAGGAGCAACAGCAATAGAAATTGGAACAGCAAACTTCATTGATCCAGCAGTAACCATAAAGGTTCGCGAAGGCATCAATCAATGGCTGGATGACCACAATGTCAAAGATATACATGACATCATAGGAGTTCTGTGAAGCACCTCATAAGGACTATAATATGGCTTGTCATTGCAGTATATGCAATCGTCTTCATCGTACCTAAGATTCCTTGGGTGCAGAAGACCATTGCAGAAAAGACCCAAACACTATTGTCTGAAAAGCTGGGTACAAAGGTAAGCATAGGCAATATCGACATACGCTTTCCTAATCGTATCATCATAGACCAAGTATATATATATGACCAGGCAAAGAAAGAAATGCTACGCACTGGTCGTATGGCAGCAACGATAGACCTGTTACCGCTTCTTGAAAGCAGATACTCCATAAGTGCTGTACAGCTGTTTGGTACAAATGTAAATATATACCACAAGGCTGACTCAACACTGAATTGCCAATTCGTTATTGATTCTTTGAGTTCAACAGAGAAGTCATCGACTCCTTTGGACCTACATATCACATCAATAATAATACGCAACGGAGCAGCCAACTTCGACAGCATCGGAATAAAAAAATTATCTTCCCATATTGTTCTGAATCGCCTTACCGATGATTCGCTGAATGTAACAATAAAGCGCACATCATTTATAGACAATGCAGGAATGATAGTAAAGGAGTTAAACGGTAATATCTGGGCCAACTTCACAAAATCAATTTTCAATATACCATATTGGCATCTAAAGCTTCCATCATCCGAGATAAATCTTGACAGGATTCATGTGAGCAAGAATGCTGACAAGAAGTATGATTTTGATGGTTCGATATATTTCCCACAACTCTCCCTGGACGACTTCACACCAATACTGTCATCATACGGTATAACGATTCCTGACATATTACAAACGATAAAGTTGGAAGGAAAGATAAACGTAGAGAAAACCTCTACATCTTTCCAAACAGCACTAAACCTTAATTCCAAGAACACAGACGAAATCACCATTAGTGCGTCAGCAACATCAAAGGACAACAAACACGACGTTTTGATAAGTCGTTTTCATGTAAAGGAAAACATTCTTTCTGCAATAAACGATATCACTAAAGTACCAAATGAAGTGCTGAGGCTTGGCAACGTAGATGCCAGAGGGCGTCTGACAGCAGAAGGTGACGTTATGCATCCCACACAAATGACAATAGATGCCGATGCCCAAGCTTCAAGAATCGGTTCTGTGGATATAAATGGTGCATACAAGAACGACTATCTGAAACTGAGTATCAAGACACCTAACCTGAATCTCAAAGACATTACGAAAAAGAGTCTTGGGAAAGTGGTTTGCGACCTGAATATTGGTGCTGACATCATACAAAAAGATGAGATATATGATGTAAGAGCCATTAAGGTAGAAGGAAAGATACCAGAGATTACAATCCAAGAAAGAACATATAGAAACATCTCCCTTAACAGCAGATATGACAGAGGCCGCATCAAAGGATTGTTTGCCATAAACGACCCAAAAGCAAGAACAAATATAGACGTTGATGCCCAACTGAACAAACATAGTTTTCAGATATACGTTCCAAAAGAAGACAAAAGCGGAAATAAGAAGGTTTCCGTCAAGGGTATAGATTTTTCCAATATACTGCAAAATATACATAATCTGACAGCAGATATTACAAACACCCACTTTGTAATGAATAATGGCAAGGAGGTAGATGTTGACAACATACATATTAAAAAGACATCCCCCACTCGTGACAGTACCAAGCTGATGGTATCGACAGACTTCGTACAACTGGAGCTTTCAGGAGCAATAGATTTCAAAACCCTGCCATATTCTATTGCCAACATAGTATCTCATCATCTTCCGTCAGCACCAGGACTACCAAAAGAACACAAGGTCAACAGCAACTACTATATTGATGCACATATAAAGGATCTTCATACCATAAAGCAGTTTGTTGACATACCTTTGGAGATAACTCGCCCGATAGATATAAACGGATATGTCAATGATAAAGAAGAGCAGATAAATATTGCTGTCGATGCTCCTGTATTAAGATACAACGACATAGAACTAACTGGAACACATCTGTCAATATGGACTCCTGAAGACGGCATTCATGCAGCATTGGAAACGCTGCTGAATACTGAAAAAGGAAGGGTAAGTCTGAATACTGTCATGAAGGCTGCTGATGACAAGTTACAGACAGAGTTCTCATGGGACAACATGCGAGAAAATATTTTTCGTGGAACGCTATCTGTAATGTCTGAATTCTATCCTGCACTTGGAGGCGGAAAAGCTATGCGCACCAATATACCTATTTCACACTTTGAAGTTGGAGACACTCTATGGAGCATAACATCAAAGGGCGTGGAATATCATGATGGCAAACTTAGTATTAACAACCTCGTTGTTGGTAACGAGAACCAAAGCATAAACATAAACGGAATAGCATCAAAAGAAATAGAAGACTCGATGACGGTAAACCTGCATAATATAAATGTAAGATATATCACCGACCTCGTAAACTTTAATCCAAAATTCTTTGACGGCTATGCATCAGGACAGGTTACGGCACATAGTGTATTCAGCGACTTAGTGGCGAAAGGACATCTGGATGTTGCAGAATTCAAATTTAACCATGGGGATTTTGGTACGTTGCATGCAGATGCTAGTTATTCCAACCTTTCACGTTCGATAGACATTGATGCCGTTTGTATTGACGAAGGAGATAGGAGGACAAAAATCGATGGCTTTATCTCGCCACAGGAAAATACAATAGATTTAGCCATAAACACGCATAATACCCGCTTTGGCTTCCTTAACGGCTTCTGTAAATCATTCATGAAAGATGTTGATTTACAAGGCAATGGAGATGTTCGCCTGCATGGAACATTCAGTGAACTGAATCTCACAGGACAACTGGTTGCTGACGGAGACTTTTCTATTATTGCCAATGGATGTAGATATAATATGCCAAAAGATACCATAAAGTTAGGTATCAATGAAATACTATTTGACGGCATTCCTATTAAGGACAAAGATGGTAATATAGCCCGACTCTATGGAGGTGTATATCATAACCACCTGAAGAGAATCTCTTACGATTTGCAAACACGTACAGACCGTTTCTTGGCATACGATTTTCCAGAACTTAAATCACAAAAGGCCCCAGATGCTTCAAGTCTTTATTGTGGCGTGGCATATATTGATGGAGATATAAGAATAAAGGGTAATGACAACGATGTCTCACTATATGGAGAAGTGAATGCCCAAAAAGGTACTTTCATTACATATAATAGTACATCTCTTGATGCTATCAGCTCAAAGGATTTCATCAGTTGGCATAGCATGACAAATATTGAGAATCCTGACACAACAAAAAATCTTACTCCCACAACAGAGACATCTAAAGTTACAGGAAACATGCGTTTTACCTTCCTTGTCACAGTACATCCAGAGGTAAAGCTTCACATAATAATGGATGCTATTACGGGTGACTACATAGACTTCTACGGAGGTGGTAACCTACGCATCAGTTACTACAACAAGGGTGCTTTTGAGATTTTCGGAAACTACGGCATAGAAAATGGTATCTATCACATGACAATACAGAACCTCCTAAGGCGAGACTTTGATTTCATTAAGGGTAGCATAATAAACTTTGGAGGTCCCCCAAATCTTGCAAACCTCAATCTGCAGGCAATGTATCACATGAATAGTGTACCACTTTCCGACCTGGGAATCGGTTCCACATTCAAAACTAACAATGTGCCCGTCAACTGCTTGATGAATATTACCGGCACCCCAGATAAACCACTAGTTAGCTTCTCTCTCGACCTGCCTTCTCTTTCATCTGATGCGAAACAGATGGTTAGCTCTGTGATAAACAGTGATGAAACGATGAATCAGCAAGTGCTATATCTCCTTGCAATAGGACGATTCTATTCACAAAGCACCGCAGGTAATGCCGGCACTATGAGTACCACTACTACAACGACAGGTACTAGTCAAACATCACTTGCTATGCAGAGTTTCCTAAGCGGAACGTTATCACAACAGCTAAATCAGATAATCAATGGTGTCGTAAAGAACAATAATTGGTCCATTGGTGCTAACGTAACTCCAGGAACTGATGGCTTTAGTAATGCGGAATATGAAGGACTGTTAAGTGGAAAAATGTTCAATAACCGACTACTCTTCAACGGACAGTTCGGTTATCGAGACAATATAATGAAGAATACCCAGAACTTCATAGGCGACTTTAGCCTGCAATATTTGCTGACACCTAGCGGCAATATATCACTGAAAGTTTATAACCAAAGTAACGACAGGTACTTCACTCGTTCCTCACTCAACACTCAAGGTGTTGGTATAGTGTTCCAGAAAGAATTTGGAAAGTAATAGGATTAAGTTTAGAGTTTAGGGTTTAGAGTTTAGAGTTCAGAGTTTAGAGTTCAGAGAAATAAAAAAGGAATGCCATTGAGGCATTCCTTATCTTTCTGCTTGCAAGCAACAATATTATTACTCAGCAACTGTGTCGTTAGCTACTGTGTCAGCTGCTACAGTGTCAACTGCAGCTGTGTCAACTGTGTCTGCTGCTTCAGTGTTTGCTGTCTTGTTACCGCAAGATACCATTGTCATAGCAACCATGGCTACGAACATGAAAACTAATTTCTTCATTTTTTCTAAGCTTTAAATTAATTGTAAAACAATCTTGTTCATTAAAACGGTTGCAAAGATAAGCACTTTTTTCATATCTTGCAAGGATTTTTCACTATTTTTTTAGCATTCTTTTGTAACATTTTTGTAACTGTTTGTTTTTCAGGTATTTATATAGTGTGAATAAATGTTAAATTATTTTTGTGCCCGTACACAAAGACAAAAAAACGTACTTTTTAGGCAATTTTATTGCATATTTCGCAGTTTTTTCTTAATTTTGCAAAAGTTTATGATAAACATACCGATATTTCAGGGCAAGAAGGCTGCTTATTATACGTTAGGTTGTAAGCTAAATTTCTCAGAAACATCCACTTTTGGTAGGATGTTGGAAGAGTATGGTGTCAGGCGTGCCAGGAAAGGCGAGAAAGCTGACATCTGTATCATAAACACCTGTTCTGTTACAGAAACAGCAGACAGCAAGTCGCGCCAACAGATAAGAAAAACCATAAAGAATCACCCTGGAGCATTTGTTGTGGTTACAGGATGCTACGCACAACTGAAACCAGAAACGATAGTTCAGATACCAGGTGTTGACTTGGTATTAGGAAGTAACGAGAAAGCTAAACTCATTCAATTCCTTTCGGATAAATATACTGCAAAAGAAGAAGGTGCAGAGCAAATAGCCGAGTATAAGGTTACGTCCCAGCCAAAAGAAATAACATCTTTCCAACCATCATGCTCTAAAGGAGAGAGAACCAGGTATTGGCTTAAGGTACAAGACGGCTGCAACTATTATTGCACATATTGTACTATCCCTTACGCACGCGGCAACTCACGCAACCCAAGTATAGAATCATTGGTAAGGCAAGCAGAACAGGCTGCCAGTGAAGGCGGAAAGGAGATTGTGCTGACAGGTGTCAACATTGGTGACTTTGGCAAGACAACAGGAGAATCATTCCTCGATCTGGTAAAAGCTCTTGACAAAGTTGAAGGAATAAAACGATACAGAATATCGTCATTGGAGCCAGACTTGATAAGTGACGAGCTGATAGATTATTGTGCTCACAGCAGAGCTTTTATGCCACACTTCCATATTCCTCTCCAAAGCGGCAGTGATACGGTATTGAAACTTATGCATCGTCACTATGACTCCGCATTATTCAAAGACAGAATACTCCGCATCAAGGAAGCTATGCCTAATGCCTTCATTGGTGTTGATGTAATGGTAGGATGCAGAGGTGAGACACCTGAATGTTTTGAGGAAACATATAACCTACTAAAGGAGTTACCCGTTTCGCAGCTTCATGTTTTTCCTTATAGCGAACGTCCTGGAACATCTGCTCTAAAGATACCATACATAGTCTCAGAACAGGACAAGCACGAAAGGTCACAAAGGCTCCTGGAACTGTCCGACCAAAAGACAGAAGCATTTTACCTATTATATATAAATAAGGAGAGAGAGGTTCTTTTTGAGAAAGCCACAAGAGGAAAGGCCATGCACGGTTTTACGGACAATTACATCCGTGTAGAGTTACCTGCAGCCTTAGCCTCCGACGCTTATGACAACGAAATAGTAAAGGTAAGAATAACAAACATAAATCATGACAGAACAAGCACAACAGCTATCATTGTTTGAACAAGAAAGCCAGAAACAAGAGTCTCTTGACTTTTCTCGTATAGCGATAGTAATCCTTAACTGGAATGGTGCCACTATGCTGGAGCATTATCTACCAGGTGTCCTGAAGTATTCAGCAGGAGCAGAAGTTATTGTTGCTGACAATGCTTCCACTGACGACTCCGTAAAGATGCTGAAAAGAGATTTTCCGGATGTAAGGATTATCCCATTGTCAAGAAACTGGGGCTTTGCTGGAGGCTACAACCAGGCTTTCAAGGTGATAGAGACCACCAATGAAAGAGAAAACAAGAAATCACCAGAATACTATATACTGCTTAACAGCGACGTTCGTGTAGAAGAAGGTTGGCTGCAGCCCCTTGTTGAATATATGGATCAGCATCCGGAAGTAGCAGTCTGTCAGCCAAAGATTCTCAGTGATGTCTTCCCTACCCGATTTGAATATGCTGGAGCATGCGGTGGATTTCTGGACAAATACGGATATCCCTACTGCAGAGGCCGTATCTTCAACACTACCGAGACAGATGAGGGACAATACAATGACGTAAAGGAGATACTATGGGCATCAGGCGCATGTATGATGGTACGCAGTCAGGATTATTGGGATGCCGGAACGTTAGACCGTAAGTTCTTTGCTCATCAGGAAGAGATTGACTTCTGCTGGAGGGTGAACATCATGGGAAAGAAAGTGGTCTGCATCCCTAGCAGCAAAGTGTATCACCTCGGAGGTGGCACTCTGCCAAAGGGCAATCCTAAAAAGACATATCTCAATTTTCGCAACAACCTCACAATGTTATACAAGAATCTTCCCGAAAACGACCTTAAACATGTCATGAGGGTTAGATGTTGGCTTGACTACATTGCAGCATTCAAGGAACTGCTGACAGGAAAATTCGGTGATTTCAAGGCTATCATAAAGGCTCGCAGGGATTTCTACAAATGGAAGACAGAATTTGCTGTTGCCCGCCGCCAGATACAAGCCTTGAGGCAATCCAACCAAGACGAGCATATCTCCAATTTCAGCATTCTGAAGAAATACTATATATTCCGCAAGAACACCTATGACAAACTAAGCTAACGGCTTTGTGATGACCAATGAGGAATTCATAAAACAACATCGTAACGAGAGTCCTCTTTCTTTAGCATTGAAGAAAGCCCCTAAAGGTATTGATTTGCAATGGTGTCTCAGGCAGATAGAAGGATATAACATTGCCAGGAATAAACTCCCCGAATGGTCAGAAAATGAAAACATCTGGTTTCCTCCCAAACTTTCTATGGAACAATGTTCCAGCGAAGCAACGGCGAAGTACAAGCAGGCTATAGCGGAACGTCTCGGAAGCAGAATGCTCATAGACCTCACTGGTGGTTTTGGCATCGACTTCAGCTATATGGCAAAGAATATGGAAGCAGCCTATTATGTTGAGCAACAAGAGGTATTATGTAATATAGCAAAGCATAACTTCCCGCAGACGGGACTGCAGAACACAAAGATTTCGAACACTACATGTGAAGAATTCTGGGAGAGATATACTGCAGATGCTACAACAGCAAAGACAAACAGAGAGGAATGCCTCATCTATCTTGATCCAGCAAGGCGTAATGACAAAGGTGAAAAAGTATTCTCCATCAGTGACTGCACTCCTGATGTAACCTGTCTGCAAGACAGTCTGCTGGAATATTCTGCACATGTTATGCTGAAACTCTCTCCCATGCTCGACATAGTTCAGGCGCGAAGATTGCTGAAAGATATTGCTGAGATACATGTGATAAGCGTCAAAGGAGAATGTAAGGAATTGCTTTTTGTGATGTCCAAGGAGGCAGACAAACCGCAATACTACTGCGTAAATCTTGAGACAAGAGACGTCCCCTTCACCTCTCCCCTTTCTGCCATTACAGAGCAAGCAGACATAGCGAGCCCTGATGAGGCAACTGAGGGTACCATTATCTTCGAACCCAATGCCAGCATTCTGAAGGCGGGAGTACAGAATGCCTTCGCAAAACAATACAATCTAAAGAAACTCCACCCAATGAGTAACCTATTCTTGGGACACGAGCCTATAGAAAGCATCCCGGCACGACAATTTGTCATTGAGCGGACAAGCGATTTTCAAAAGGCTAACCTGAAGAGTTTCATGCAAGATATCAAACAAGCAAATATGACAATAAGAAATTTTCCCTCCACAGTGGATGATTTAAAGAAACGCCTGAAGATAAAAGACGGAGGCAATATATACCTCTTTGCCACCACACTGTCAGACGACACTCATGTGCTTATTCGCTGCAAGAAAATAAATTAAAAATAAAATAATATCGGAATAAAATGGATTATATCACAGAACAGATTTTCTCAACAGAGATAACAACCCTTGGAGCCATCTTCAAACTTCTCCTAAGTCTTTGTCTTGGTGCCTTAATTGGTTCAGAGCGCCGACACAAGGGTCAGGCAGCAGGTATGCGTACATTTGCCCTCATTGCCATGGGTGCCACACTTGCCATGATTATCTCCATATATATTCCGCAGGAATACATGGGGCTGAAGAATGGTGACCCAGGACGTATCGCTGCACAGGTAATTTCTGGTATCGGTTTCCTTGGTGCTGGTGCCATTATTCAGATGAAGGGTTCTGTACGCGGACTCACCACAGCAGCCGGCATCTGGATGACTGCATGTTTGGGTCTTGCTATTGGTGCCGGAATGTATATCATATCTGTCGTTTCATGTCTCTTCATCATTGGAGTACTCAAGTTATTCGAATACTTCAAGAAGAGATTCCTGAAAGGTGCTGAAATGAAGATTATCCGTATTAAGGTTAACAATATAGTTTCCAATACTGACTCTTACCGTGAATGCTTAAAGCAGTACAATGTGCATATCTCTGACGAGTTCCTGAGATTTGACTACAACAGCAATGTCACCACTATCAACTATATGATAAGAAGCAACGATGCCACCAATTTCGTGGGGCTTTTTGCTTCCATCCACGAGATTGATGACATCGCATCACTTACCCTCACTAACGAGGTAAATAACTAAACAGCCTTAAAACTCATATCCAGTCCTTTTACGGAGTGCGTCAGGGCACCGAATGATATGAAATCCACGCCAGCCTTGGCGTATGGTATCATATTGTCAAACGTAATGCCTCCTGACGATTCCGTCTCACACTGGTGGTTTACTATCTGTACCGCCTTAACGGTATCTTCTGGTGTAAAGTTATCAAACATTATGCGGTCAGGCTTTTCGAGGAGCGATTCTTCCAACTCCTTGAAATTCCTCACCTCTATCTCTATCTTAAGGTCCTTGCCGTTCTTCTTGCAGTATTCCTTTGCACGAGAAATTGCATTATGTATTCCTCCCGCGAAGTCCACATGATTGTCCTTAAGCAGAATCATATCAAAGAGTCCGATGCGGTGATTCGTGCCTCCTCCAATCTTTACGGCCTCCTTTTCCAGCATACGCATGCCAGGAGTTGTCTTACGGGTGTCGAGCACTCGGGTCTTCGTGCCGGCATCAATAAGTGCCTGCTGATATTTGTGTGTCATAGTGGCTATGCCACTCATGCGCTGCATGATGTTCAGCATCAGGCGTTCTGTCTGGAGAAGACTCTGCACCTTGCCTGTCACCACCATAGCGACATCTCCCACCTTTACGGGTGAGCCGTCGCCAATGAACACCTCTACCTGCAGGGACGGATCGAAGCGACGGAACACTTCCTTTGCCACCTCGACACCTGCAAGGATGCCGTCCTCCTTGATAATGAGACGGCTCTGTCCCATTGCATCGTCAGGAATGCAGCATAAGGTGGTGTGGTCACCATCACCGATATCCTCAGCAAACGACAAGTCTATAAGCCTGTCGGTCAGTTCATCTACCGATAGCATAGTGATTCTTTATTTAGAAATAAACTCCCAACATTACGCGCAGACCTACACCAGTGTAGTCCTTGAAACTCTTGGTGCTTATGTCAAAATACAACTCTGGCTCTATGGTAACATGGCGATTGAGGAAGTACGCATAGCCAACGTTCAAATTAGGTACGAAGTCGTTATATTCACTACCCTGATGTGCGTAACGAGCACCAGCACCGAGGTACAGACCATTCTGCACGATGTAGTAACGTGCTCCAGCACCAAGCAGGAATTCATTGTCTGCCTTCTGACGTATTCCCCACATGAATTCTCCGAGCAGCATCCAATTGTCCTCAATGAAATAACCGCCTCGTGTGTTGATGTCAAAATTCCACTTGGTGTTTGAGTTGTAGTTCAGATTAAGACCTGAAAAACCTGCACCGACATAGATTTTTCCCTTTTCGAACGGTGTGTCACTTGACTGTGCGCTTGCTGTCAGCGCCATTGCGAACATTGCGAGAGCAAAAAAGAACTTCTTCATAGTTTTGTTTAATTAAAGTGAGAATATTATAAATTGATTAATTCTTAATTCTTCTTGTTATTATACTTATAATCCAGCGAGAACTTGTTATGGTGCCAGCGGAAGAACATTATCGCGAACAACAATGTCATCAGCAGTCCAGCCAAGTATCCATAGCTTATATCCAATCCCATCGCCACATTGCTTGAAACGAGGAATGTAGTACATACAAACGTCATGAACATTGCCGGAAGGAGGGTTATTACGAACATCTTCTTCTTCAGGGCCAGATAAACCGTTATACTCCACAACGTGAACACACTCAGCGTCTGGTTAGCCCATCCGAAGTACTTCCATATTGTATTGAAGCTGTCAGGATTATCCATCTGCCAAAGAAGCAGCATGAATGTCACCAGGAATAACGGCAGGCTTATCATCAGGCGCTTTACGATAGGCCTCTGGTTCATGTTCAGGGCATCAGCAATGATGAGTCTGCTTGAACGCAATGCCGTATCACCACTCGTAATAGGAGCAGCCACAACGCCCAATACTGCCAATATGCCTCCAACTACGCCAAGCCATCCCTTACAAACCTCCATCACTACCTTCGGAGCCGAAAAGAACTGCGTCACCGTCTTGTCTGTCTGTGCAAGGAAGGCTTCAGGGCACAATTCACGCCAGCCTTCGTTATAGAAGAACCAGCTGCTGACCGTTGCCCATACCAGAGCCACGATACCCTCTGTTATCATTGAGCCGTAGAAGACAGGGCGTCCAAGGAATTCACTCTTCATACAGCGTGCCATCAGAGGACTCTGCGTAGCATGGAACCCGCTTATCGCACCACATGCTATTGTGATGAACAGAGCAGGGAATATCGGTTCCGGATTCTTGATGCCAAGTCTCTCTTCGCCCATATTGCCAAGCCCGTCCCACAGTTCCGGCAATGCAGGCATCTTGATATACAGCGTCACAAGCAGGGCGACAGCCATGAATATCAGTGACAGTGCAAACAGCGGATATATCCTGCCGATAATCTTATCAACAGGCATCAGCGTCGCTATTATATAATAAAGGAATATGACAACAATCCAGAAAGTCAGGGATTCCACCCCGATATCCACTGGCAACATACCGGCAAGCAACGTTGCAGGACTCAGCACAAAGACAGCACCCACGAGCATCAGCAGCACAACGGCGAATACCAGCATCACCTTTCTAGCATTTGGACCGACATATTGTCCCACTATGTCAGGCAAGGATATACCCCCCTTACGCATGCTTATCATACCAGATAGGTAGTCGTGAGTGGCTCCGGCAAAGATACAGCCGAGAACAATCCACAGATAGGCAGCAGGTCCAAACCACATACCCATTATAGCACCAAAGATAGGACCAGTACCGGCAATGTTCAGGAACTGAATCATAAACACCTTCCATGAAGGCAGTATGAGATAGTCAACACCATCAAACTTTCTTATTCCCGGTGTCTTGCGCTTGGCACTGGGTTCAAAGACACTTTCCACGAATTTACCATACAGAAAGTATCCCAATATTAAAGCAATAAGACTTACACTAAAAGTTATCATCTTTTCAATATATAAAACCACCGCAAAATTACAATATTTTTTTGTAACAACCAAATTTTTTTGTACCTTTGCAGCTGTTATGCTAAAAAAAATTCTTTTTTTATTAATATACATAGGTATCAGTCTTTCAACCCTTGCTAATGAGACGAGAGCTGTATGGCTTACTACAATTGGCGGCATTGACTGGCCTCATTCATATAGCAGCCTTGCTCAGAAAGAGGAACTGACTAAAATTCTTGACGATTTGGCAGCTGCCGGCATCAATACTATTCTACTTCAGACGCGTATTCGTGCCACAACTATTTTCTCTTCCAGTATGGAACCTTTCGATGGTTGTCTCACAGGCCATCCCGGCAGCGGTCCCGACTATGATGTCCTGCAGTTTGCTATTGAGGAATGTCATCGTCGCGGCATGAAACTCCATGCATGGATAGTCACCATACCAATAGGAAAATGGAAGGGTGAAGGTTGTCGCAATCTGCGTTCCACACATCCGGAACTGATCAAGAAGATTGGCGATGAGGGGTTCCTTAATCCTGAGGCCTCTGGTACAGCAGATTATATTGCTGACTTCTGTAAGGAGGTGACTGAGAAATATGATATTGACGGTATTCATCTCGACTATATCCGTTATCCCGACTCATGGGGCAAGATACGCAATCGTTCCGAGGCCCGCGATAATATCACACGTATCGTAAAGGCTGTTCATCGTGAGGTGAAGGCCGTGAAGCCTTGGGTACAGCTGTCCTGTTCTCCTGTCGGAAAATATGCTGATACCAAGCGTCAGAGCAGCGTCGGTTGGAATGCCCGCGATGTAGTGTGTCAGGATGTGGCACTATGGATGCAGGAGGGACTCATGGATGCCATATATCCAATGATGTACTTCCGCAACCAGCATTTCTATCCTTTTGTAATAGACTGGAAGGAGCGCTCCAATGGTCGTATCGTAGCTCCTGGACTTGGTGTCTATATGCTCCATCGCAGCGAACGCAACTGGCCGCTTACCGATATCACTCGCGAGATGTATGTCCTCCGTCAGTATGGCATGGGCATCACAATGTTCCGTTCTAAATTCCTTACCGACGACACAAAGGGTATATATCAGTTCACCAAAGACTTCAATGCCGTACCAGCACTACAGCCTGCTATGACATGGTATGATGTCAAGCCACCTGTTGCGCCCGAGAAGATAAGCTTTTCTGACGGCACCTTGTCGTGGGAGGATGTCGGTGGTGATGTGACATATAATGTATATTGTTCCGAGACATCTCCTGTTGACACCCACAACCCCAAGAATCTCGTAATGGCAGACTATCACGGCACCTCTATCCAACTGCCGCCGCTGAAGACAGCACAATACTTTGCCGTCACCACAACAGACCGCTACGGCAATGAGTCTCCCCGTCCTGTCGGCAACGCATCAAAGGCTTCCACAAGACCTGCCCATCCACAAGATATCAACACCTTCCTTGCTGATGTGTCACCATCGCAGATGATTCTCGTGCGCACCCTGCAGGGAACAGACATCTTCATGGGCTACAAGAGCCAACTTCCTCCCCTGCCATCGGGACATTATAAGGTGTTCTCACAAGGCAAAAAGATGAAAAACCGCCACATGCTTGGGTGGATGGAAGTACCCTTGAAATGAAAAAATGTCGCTTTTTGTTGCATATCTCGTAAAAAAAAACTAAATTTGCATCCGCAAAAAAGGTTAGCGGTTAGCGCAACTTTAAACTATAAACTAAAATAAATGCCCAGTTTAAGATTCCAGGTTGTCAGCGATGCCTTTAAGAAGCATCCCCTTTATGTTCAGTCTCCCAAAGAGCGTCCGTCGGAGTTCTTTGCCAAGTACGTCTTTAACAAAGCAAAGATGGCAAAGTATCTTGACAAGGACACCTACTCCAAGATGCTCGATGTCATAGAAAACGGTTCTCCTTTAGATCGTCAGACAGCCGACAAGGTTGCCGACGGTATGAAGCAATGGGCTATGGAACTCGGTGTAACACACTGCACCCACTGGTTCCAGCCTCTCACCAATACTACAGCCGAGAAACATGATGCCTTCGTAGAGCATGATGGCAAGGGTGGCATGATAGAAGAGTTCTCCGGCAAGTCGCTCGTTCAGCAGGAGCCTGATGCCTCTTCTTTCCCCTCTGGTGGCATCCGTTCCACTTTCGAGGCACGCGGCTATTCTGCATGGGACCCTACCTCTCCTGTCTTTGTGATGGGCGACACGTTGATGATACCTACCGTCTTCATCTCTTATACTGGCGAGGCTCTTGACTATAAGACACCACTGCTGAAAGGTCTGCAGGCCATCAACAAGGCTGCAACAGCAGTAGCACAATATTTCAATCCGGAGGTGAAGAAAGTCATCACCAACCTCGGTTGGGAACAGGAATACTTTCTCATCGACGAAGGTCTCTATTCTGCCCGTCCCGACTTGCTGCTCACAGGACGCACCCTGATGGGTCATTCCTCAGCAAAAGACCAGCAGATGGACGACCATTATTTCGGTGCTATCCCAGAGCGTGTTGCAGAGTTCATGAAGGACCTTGAGATACGCGCCTTGGAACTCGGTATCCCTTGTAAGACACGCCATAACGAGGTGGCTCCAAACCAGTTTGAACTGGCTCCTATCTACGAAGAGTGTAACCTCGCTGTTGACCATAATATGCTCATTATGTCATTGATGCAGAAGGTTGCCCGCAAGCACGGCTTCCGATGTCTGCTCCACGAAAAGCCCTTCGATGGCATCAATGGTTCCGGAAAGCATAACAACTGGTCTCTCGCAACAGATACCGGCATACTGCTCCACGGACCTGGTAAGGATGACTTGGGCAATCTGCGTTTTGTCACCTTCGTCGTAGAGACTCTAATGGGTGTCTATAAGCATAATGGTCTGATGAAAGCCTCTATCATGAGTGCCACCAATGCTCATCGTCTGGGTGGACATGAGGCACCTCCTGTTATCATCTCTTCGTTCCTCGGACGACAGCTGACAGAGGTGCTCGATCATTTCGAGAACAGCACCGACGATACCATATACATCGCTGGCAAGGCAGGTCTGAAACTCGATATCCCTTCTATCCCTGAACTGCTTATCGACAATACCGACCGCAACAGGACATCACCGTTCGCCTTTACCGGTAACCGCTTCGAATTCCGCGCTCCGGGCTCTGAGGCCAACTGTGCTGCTGCTATGATTACCCTCAATGCAGCCGTTGCAGAGGCGTTGGTTAACTTCAAGGAACGTGTTGATGCTCTCATCGCTTCCGGTAAGGAGAAGACATCAGCCATCATTGAGGTATTACGTCAGGACATCAAGACCTGCAAACCAATACGCTTCGACGGCAATGGCTATTCCGACGAATGGAAGGAAGAGGCGAAGCAACGCGGCCTCGATGTAGAAAAGTCGTGTCCGCTTATCTTCGACAGATATACCGACCCTGAGACCATCAAGATGTTCGAGAGTCTCAACATCATGAATCGCAAGGAGCTGGCAGCCCGCAATGACATCAAGTGGGAGACATATACCAAGAAGGTACAGATAGAGGCACGCATCTTCGGCGACCTCTCTATCAACCATATCATACCACAGGTAGTTGGCTATCAGACAAAGCTTGCAGAAAACGTAGCAGCCCTGAAGGCCGTCCTCTCAGAAGAGCAGTTCCTGACGGTGGCACAGTCAAACCTTTCTCTTATCAACGAGTTCTCTTGCCGCATAAAGGCTATTGAGGAAGGCTGCGAAGCCCTCACCAATGCCCGTAAAGTGGCCAATAAGATAACATCCATCCGTGAGAAGGCCATCGCCTACCACGATACTGTAGAACCCCTGATGGATCAGGTGCGCTATCATATTGACAAACTCGAAGAGAAAGTCGATGACGAAGTCTGGACACTTCCGAAATACCGCGAAATGCTCTTTATGAGATAAGGGGGGAGATTGAAAATAGAGGGATTGACTGCATCCATCCCTAAACTGCTCGCCGCAGGGGCCCTTGCAACTTCCAAAGAAGAAAGGTATTATTATACCTTATTTTCCTTTTCCTACAAAAATCTATTTCAAACAAGTTTGAATATCTTTTTATATTAAAAGAAAAAGGAACACCGAAATTGGTGTTCCTTTCTGCTTTGAAGTTTGCGGAGAGAGAGGGATTCGAACCCCCGGTGCCTCTCAGCACGACGGTTTTCAAGACCGTTGTAATCGACCACTCTACCATCTCTCCGAACGTCTTGTTTTGACGGCTTTTGGTCTGAAAAGCGGTGCAAAGGTAATATATTTTTTTGTTATACGCAAATTTTTTTCGTATTTTTTTCAAAAATCTTTACTTTCTCCCTAATCCACCTCTTCCATAAACTGATACTGCTTGTTGAAGCGGAGGTCCATATCGTCGGATAGTTCCAGCTTATAGCCATAGTCCTTGCGGCTGAACTTCGTAATGACATTGCTGGGATACTTGGCTTTTACGAAACTTCTTATCTGCTGCGGTATTAGTGACAACGGCACACCAGTCTTCTTGCGTGCCACCGTCTTCCACTCGCCCTGCATGTCGAAGTCTATCTTCGTGCCGTCATTGAGCCATACCTCAAACTCATCCATACCGTCACCGTCTTCTTCCATCTCTACGATAACTACCGATGACTCTGGAAAGAACTGGTTTATGAATGCCTGCGAACGTGCCGGTATCTTCGTATCGTCACACGCTGCCAGCAGCAGTGTCAGACACCAAAGCATTACTATATATAATCTCTTTTTCATCTCATTACCTGTTTTCAGTTGTCCATGACATCAGCAATCTTGTCAGCGTTCATGCTTCCATAGAATAATCATTCATCATTCCCGTGCCCGCGATAGTCAGTGTCTTAGTGCTCTCCGTGTAAGTCCACGTGAGGTTTTCGCCACAAGTGCCCTTCTGGTCGTCCGCCATAGCTAGCAGCGGCATCAGAGCGAGTATGGATAATGTAAAGATTTTCTTCATAATATATTATCTGTTTATGTCATTTACTGCTGCAAAGGTAAGAATATTTCCAACCCGTGCAAGAAAAGGGTCAGAAGGTCTTTTTCTTTCCGTCAACGATGTAAAGTCCTTGTTTGGGTGCTTTTACCCTACGGCCTTGCAGGTCATAGATTTCTGACGATGGAGTGCCCTGACGATAGGAAACATTTTTTATGGCTGTGGGCGTGCTTACCAGTTCGACATTGTCGAAACCAATAATCTTCTCCGAGCCATTACTGGTATGAATGGCAGAGATGAGTATTGTGGTAGAGGCTGTGCCATCACTCTCAAAATTGGCTGAAACATGTTGCCACGCTTCCTTGTTTTCAAGCGAAGGAACTGTGACTGTCTTTCCACCTTCCGTCTGAACCTTTATATCTACATCACCGCCAAGACCACTTTTCCATACATCTGCCTTCAGAGTATATTCTCCCGCAGGCAATCTCATCTCCTGCTTCAGAGTGATAGTACTGGCACCCCAATTCTGGCGCACCCAATAGGTCTGTTTGCTGCCGGCAACTGACACAGGACGTGAAGCAAAGAAATTGCTGAAATAGAGGTCGCCTGACTTCAGGGCTGTAATATCATTTTCATTACCATTAGAGTAATCAATGGTCCACCCCTTTGGGAGATAGATAGCGCGGTCGCTTTTTACACCTGTGCCAGCCATGATGGTGTAGGAATCTTCAAAATCTCCATTTGCCAAGGCTGTAGGAAGTTCCTTTTCCTCGTAGTCTATATCCTGAATGTCGCATATCTCTTTACGGGTAAGCATGACATCATAAAGCCTCATATCGCTGATGATGCCACGAAAGTCCTGATTATCATTTGCCACATTGGTATCCCACCATTGTGTACGGCCGATGTAGTTGCGAGTATCTTTTGCCACCTCATAGAGCATATAGGCCTCATTGACGTTTGTTGTGCCAGAAACATTTTCCTCTCCATCTATGTATATGCGAGTGGTATGAGTGGCAGCATCAAAGGTGACAGCCAGTTTCGCCTCTGTATTGACAGACAGCTGCTGTGTGGCATTTACCATAGTGGTAGCACCACCGTTATACTTTATGCCGGCAGACAAGGGATTGGCTCTTAGGAAGACGCTGTTGCCGGAGCCAGAACCAAAGTCGTAGATGCGAGGCATAGCAGACAGCGAACTTGCCTTTACCGTTACGAGGAATGTGAAGGAACGCAGCCCGTCAAGAAGTCCAGATGGGGCAAGACCGAACTTGTTTGTATTGAAACCTGTTGCTGTATTTGATGTAAGGTCGAGGACTTCTGTCTGCTCATAACGAAGATTTTTCGTTATATCACGGGCCTGAACCTGAATATCAAACTGACGGCTCTTGGAGCCAACTGTAGCAGTAAGGACGACTGAGGTATTCTTGGTTTGTGGAGACAGCACGCCAGCAGAAGAGAGTACATCTTCGTCGGAAGAACTCCAGGTTACAGCTTGCCCTAAAGAGTTTTGAGGGAGAACTATATCCGTGCATACTTCTTCTGGCAAAGAAAGAGCCGCAAGGGCTGTCTCTTCCAGTTCCTCAGCAATATTTTCCTGTGCTTTTGCAACAATCTGCTGCACCTCCAAAGGAGTTGCCGAAGCACCATATGCCTGAACAGAGATGCACTTATGATTGAAATCGCTGCCACTCAAGAGGATGTTATCAACATTGAGGTTCTGGACGTCAATCACCTGATCTACCAAACCGTTACGATATACAGTAAGAAAGTTGCCGTCGTATGTCATTGTAAGAACCCACGTAGTGACTTTCGTAGGATGGTTGTCACCACTGGTACCGGTACTTTTTGTTGCCCAGTCGTCACTGGTAAGAAGGCGGTTCTGACTCTTGTAGGTAGTACCATTGACAGTAAGTTCAGGATATTGGGTGTTGCCATTGAGTGAATAGACGAAATTGCCGTCATCAGAGCGTAAGATATCACCTTCGTACTTGGAAGAATTCATAGCAAGGGCCACATTAAGGGTCTGATTAGCCTTCAGACAAGTGCAGTTGACAACTGATGACGAGATTTCTGACACTTTTTCCGGCCAGGCATAGTTGCTGTGGATAGCAGTAGGATAGCCAAGAGGATAGCCCTGTCGCACAATCCAGTAATAATAATCGCCCTGCATCCAGACAAGACGCAAAGGGCTGTTCTTGGTACCAGGGATGACATAAGGACGGGCATTGTTCTTGGGAGAGTTGGAGGTAATCTGTGTAGAACCTGCTACCTCACCGGCATCATTGATGGTATATTTCCATATCTCATAGACACCATCCTTATTATACGCACCATTCTTGGTTGGGATGCTGAGATAAAGGTCGTTGATGTTTTCTGGATCTATTGCCATACCACCGCTGTAGCACTTCTCTGTGGAATTCCAATTCTGATGGAAGGCATGACCGCCATACTGCACCCATGTATTCTTCCATGAAGAGCCATTCCAGCGGGCATACCAATAGACATGCGATGTCTTTGCATCGTCAATGTGAGGATATGCCACAACAGGATGTTCTTCATTATCGAGAGCTATCTGCCATACCCAGTTGCGGATGTTGGCAGACTTATCAACGATGGTAGCAGGATAACTGCTGGCGTACGAGTCTGTCTTACTGACATTAAAGACTCCATTATTGATAATACTCAGCTGTGTACCATTCAAGTCACGCAGTATGGGACCGTTACCTTTATTTATATCTATAACATTGAAATAAAGCCAGTCGGGCATTTCGTTGTCAGGGTGGCCTGTGGTATAGGATACATATATCTTATCGCGACCATTACTCTGATACTTTGCATAAGGGCGCGCACCTGTTGACTGCACTATCTGCTTTGGTCCGAAGTCAAAGTTGCAGTTGTCGTTAGCATCTGGCATAGTGAGACGGGCTATGGTAGGATGCCAGTTGATGCCACGCCAGCAAAGATATATATGCTGGGGGTCGTCGCTGAGAATGAAGGGGGATGGATAGGTAGTGTTATTTGCCGTTGCAAGATATTTCTCATCACCAAGCTGGGTAATGTCACCAGGCTTTTTGGAGATACGATACCATATCTTCGGCTCGTCAGTATGACGTGTATAGAAAATCATCACACGTTCATCAGGGAGCACAATAAACGTTGGGTTATTATGATCGTCCGGTTGGAAATAAGAACGTATCAACACATCTGTCTTACGTTGCTTTACCCAATCATACTGCGTAGCCTTTACATTTCCGTGAACATCAATATAACCTATGTAGGTAGCATTGATTGTTCCTAACGCATTTTCATAATGTACTGCACGAGGGTCAGCAAACCAACACCATGCACCTTCATCAGCAACAACATTTTGAGCTCGAGAAATAAGAACCATGCAAAGCATAGTTAATGCAAGAAAACATCTTTTCATAAAATAATCGTATATATTGTAATTTTAGTTAGTAATTTGCTGCAAAAGTAAATAAAATAATTTAATTATTCACAAATAATGGAACAAAATACTATTTTTTTCAACGATTGTTGTTATTATTATCTTATTTTGTATTTTTGTCAGCGAAAAACCAACCTAAACATAGATTATGCCTAAAAAGAATCTGGACAGACGAGAATTCCTGAAGCGCCTCGGAATCGGTGCCAGTTCAGCAATGGTAATGATGCCTATCTGTTCCTTCTGACTTTGGTATCTGTTGTCTGTATTCGCCATTCTTTTCTATCAATTCCAGGGGACAAATTTACAATTAAGTGAGCAAAATACCAAACAAAAAGGATTTTTTTTCATTTTTGCTTGCCAAATTTTCGTTGAAGATAATGGGCATTTCGTTGAAAAAATTTTATGCAGAGGCGATTCTTCCGTACCTTCGCAACCGAAAACCAGAAACATAAACTATTATACTATTATGAAAGAAACAACAAAGTACATCATGTTCATGGCAGCCATGACGATGATGATTATGACAACCGCATGTTCAGGTGATTCACTTGACGATGACGACAACAACACATCAAACGCCATTGACAATGGTGAGTATATTATTAATGAGGACATCACGACCTCTACCCTATCAACAATGAAGACCTTCACCATCTCCATTGACAAGACCACCGCAGAGCCTGCTGCCACCGTAGCGGCCACATACCCTGCAGAGGGCGACAGCCCAAGCGCAAACACGTTCGGCACCATAGTAAATATAGACTTGTCAAATCCTGCGGCAGCGATCGTCAACGGCGTAACAATAACGGTCAGCGGCAACGACATTACTGCCAATCACGGCAGCACGGAAGGCATCTGCTATGTAGTGACAGGTACTTTGTCTGACGGTTCGCTTACTATCAAGGGTGATGCCAGCTATGAGCTGAACCTGCATAATGCAAACATCACAAACCTGAGATCTACAGCCATCAACCTGCAGAGCAGCCAGAATGCCTACCTCACCCTTTCGGGCACGAACACCGTTACCGACGGCACTACTGCCGACGACAGCCATAAGGGAGCCATCTTCGCAAAGGGCAAGCTGTTTATCAACGGAACAGGTTCGCTGGAGGTCTATGGCACCTACAACAACGGCATCCACGGCAAGAGCAACGTAGTGATAGAGAGCGGCGTGAACCTGTATGTCAACTCCAGCGTCAATCACGGCATAAAGGGTGGCAGCGACATTATTATAAATGGTGGCATCGTGAATGTAGAGGTGTCTGGCCTTGGTGCAAAGGCTATCAACGGTGATGTCAACGTTACGATAAACGGCGGTCGCACGACAGCCATTGCCACCGGCAACGGCAAGTGGGAAGCAGACGAGACTCTAAGCACCGGCGGTGATACGAAGGCTGCTGCAGGCATTGGCTGCGACGGCATCTTCTACATGAATGGCGGTGAGCTGTATGCCAAGGCGACAGGCAGCGGCGGCAAGGGCGTAAAGGCCGACCTTGAGGGCTACATTACAGGCGGTACCATACGCATCATCACCGAGGGCGGACTGTACTACAGCAACGGAACGACAGAAAGCCACGACTATACGGGCAATACCGACAATCTCGCCAGTGCATACACCTCTTCGCCCAAGGGCATGAAGATAGGATACAAAGACGATACCGTGACTCCTACCGAGACCTATGGCAAACTGCAGATATCAGGCGGCAACATCATGGTACGCACCAGCGGCAACAATGCCGAGGGCATAGAGAGCAAGGGCACTTTTGACATCTCCGGAGGAACCGTCATGGTCTATGCTCATGACGACGCCCTGAACTCCACCGGCGATATGACCGTCAGTGGCGGCAATGTCGTGGCAGTAGGCACAAACAACGACGCCATCGACTCCAACGGTGATATGTACCTCAAGGGCGGTACGATAATAGCCTGCGGTGGCAGCGGAGCAGAGACAGGCATCGACGTCAACGAACAGAAGAAGCTATATATCTCCGGCGGAAACATCTTCTCCATCGGTGGCAGGACAGACGGCAACCTCGGCAGCACCACACAGGGTATCATCAATGCATCAGGTTCCGTAGCAGAAAACAGTATTGTCAGTGTCAGCAGCAATGGCACTACGCTATGCTCGTTCCTCATGCCGACATCGTTCAGCAACGGCACGATATTCATCAGTTCTCCGACACTTACCAGCGGCAGCAGCTATACCCTCTCCAACGGCAGCAGCTCTACGACAGTGACAGCATCGAGCACCATCAGCGGAAGCACCATGGGCGGCGGCGGAATGCCAGGAGGCAGGAAGTGGTAAGGAAGAGTTAAGAGTTAAGAGTTAAGAGTCAAGAGATATGTTCAGGATAACAACAATGGCGCAGATGCAATCAAGCATCCTGCGCCATTTTATGTTTGAAGTATGAAGGTTGAAGTTTGATGTATCGGCTTGCGCCGAGTTGGAGGTTTGAAGTCTGAAGGTGGAAGTACTTCTTACTTCTTACTTCTTACTTCTTAGATCGTACTTTGTACTTCATCCTCGCGTCAGCGACACATCGTACTTCCTACCTCCTAATTCCTACTTCTTAATCTACATCGGTCCATATCCCATGCAACTTGTTGTTGTTACTGCTGTCAATGCAGCTGTCAGTGCGGCTACTATCACCTTCGCCAGCACCTGCCAAAAATTCTTTTTTTCCATAACCTTTATTTAATTTTTAATTTTAACAAAAACCTAAAAGAACCCTCACTTTGTATGTGTCGGGCCTTACAGCCCTTTGCGATGCAAGGCA
>JAFVGI010000064.1 GCA_017475005.1 Prevotella sp.
CCCAATGACAGACGAGCCGAATATCTATAATCGTATCAGCGATTATTATGCTATCATCAACAACTGCAACTACTATCTTGCAAATGTTGACCCTAATGCACAGAGATATTCCAAGTACATTTTCAAGAGAGAATATATCGCAGTAAAGGTATTTCGTGCATGGACATACCTGCAGTTGGCAAAGATATATGGTAGGGTTCCCCTTGTGCTCAATCCGCTCCTGACAGTCGAAGAGGCACAGGAGGCCATGAATATGAATTATTCAGATATGCAGGGAATATGTGACTATTTCATCAGCGACCTCAGCCAATATGTAGGCTCAAAGGACGATGAGGAGATGGAGTTCCCACAGTATGGTGATATATTTGGTTTTGAATCCAAAAAGTTCTTTATCCCTCTAAGAGTGATATTGGGTGAGATGTGCTTATGGACAGGTCGCTATACAGAGGCTGCAACATACCTGCATGATTACCTCACAAAGACAAGCCGTCCTATGACGGAAAGGTCTGGTAACATGGCATGGGCTGTAGAAGGAGATTTGGACTTCTCTAAGGGAAGAGTTTCCAATTCTTTGACGAATAACATTGTGAGCCCAAGTTCTGATGAGAATATTACCTTCATTCCTATGGAGGACACAGAGTTCGATGGTGTGAAGAGCCTATTGGGAAATGTATATAACTCTACAATCAACAATAACTACTATGCTCAGGTGTCTCCATCAGCAGCAATGAAGAAGATTTCAAGGGATGAAGACTTCGTAGGTGTTTGGGGTACAGGCGCAAACAAAGATACGATATGGGTACCAAAGGAAAATCTTCCTTCTGCCTTGATGGCAGGTGACTTGCGTCTCTATGGCAATTACGATACATGGGAAATGCCTCTGGATGTTTCAACATCTGACTACTCTAAGGAGAGACAGTCAATCGACAAATTTTCCGGCTTTTTCATCCCTCTCTATCGCAAGCAGTATGTCTACCTGCTCTTTGCTGAGGCACTCAATCGTGCAGGCTATCCACATTCAGCCTTTGCTGTGCTGAAGTTTGGTTTGCGTAATGAAGAGAACCTAAAGCGTATTCCGGCAGAGGAAATTGCAAGTGCAGGTGAATTGATAAACTTCCCTAATGATGCCTTTACGGAATATAACACCTACGGAGTCCACTCACGTGGTTGTGGCGATTCAGCGTGTGATACCCTCTATCGTATTGAGAAGACAATCTCTGAGACGACTGACACGATAGAAATGGTGGAAGACCTCATCGTCAACGAGATGGCATTAGAGACAGCCTTTGAGGGACTGCGTTACTACACCCTCATGCGTATAGCAATGAGACGTAATGACAACAGCTATCTCGCAGAGCCAATCTCCAAGAGAGAAGGTGAGAAGAATATGGAGCGTTTCGATAAGCTGATGAATCGTGACAATTGGTATCTGCCAATCAACACCAAGTAACATAATCCTCCATACAAAATAAAAAGAAGTCCTTTGAGCACAACACTCAAGGGACTTTTTTTGTGTTCAATTTTTGGTGCGTGCACAAAAAACATAACATATCCGCACTTTACAATCGTAGAGTGCGGAAATTTGTTTTCAATAACCGATAATTTTTTCTAGTTTCTAGTCTTTCGTTTTTAGTTTCTAGTTACTAACAACTAACAACTAACGCCGCAAATCGGTCTGTGCTCCGCCAGTAAAAGCCTCCTTATTTTTCAATAACCTTCCCTTATTGTCAGATAAGGCTGCCTTCTTGGATGAGAATTGAGCCCTCCAGTCAAATATTTATTCCCGCCTTGGGAACAAAATATTCCCAGTGTGGGAATAAAAAGTTCCCAGCGTGGGAATAAAAGTTTGTCTATTACCCTAAGTATTTCTTTAATCGAATTCTTATAATAAATCATAAAATAATCTCCTGATTCTCTGTGATTCAGGAGATTTTTATTAATTTTGCGGTTGCTAAAACTATTGAACAATTAACTCTATGCAAACGAGATTCAAGAAAGGTACTAAGGTTTTTGACATTGTCATTACTGCGGTTGCGGCGATGCTGTCGGTGGGTATCATGCTCTATGGGGTGGGACACTTCGGACTGGCTGAGGCGTGGCCCGAACTGGTTCTCAACGTCTTCTATATCGCCTGCCTGGTGATGATATGGATGTATTTCTTCGACTACCGTATCACTACCCACCAGTTCAACTACTGGTGCTCTATATCCGTCGGCGCTACGGTGCTGCTGCGCGACATTCTCTTTCCGCCGCCATTGGCCTTCTATTCTCTCCGTGTAGTGTGTCTCATACTTTCGGTGCTGCTGCTTTGCACGCTGACCTACTTCTATGCACGCAAGAATTGGCAGACATATACCAAGAAAAACCTGTGGGTAATATGTATCATCGACATCATCATTGCCTCAATATATAACTACTACATATTATATGTTGAGCCTATCACGGAATATACCAACTATATGCTCACGGAGATATGGATTCGTCCTACCATCATGTATGGTCTCGTGGCTTGCTTCGTGACGGACAAAAAGAAGGAGAAGAATTAACGGTTAACGGTTATTGAAAATAATTATAGAAAATGAAAGAGAGGAAGACAAGATTATGGGTGCTTGCTGTCATATTTTGTATCTGTGGCGCTTGCATAACGACTTGCAGCAGCAGCGACGATAACTCTCAGCAGCCTACCGTACAACGTATCACGGAGCGTGGCAAGCTGCTGGTGGGAACAACGGGCGACTACCGGCCTCTCTCGTACCGCGAGGCTGACGGCAGCTATTGGGGCTTCGGCATTGAGATGGCAGAGAAGATTGCCGAGCGTATCGGCGTTGGCGTAGAATTCGTGCAAACCTCATGGCCTACGCTGGCTGACGACGTGCTGGCAGAGCCGCAAACCTTCGACCTCGCCATCGGTGGCATCACCATTACTGACACGCGAAAGGAGACGATGCTGATGAGTGACGGTTATCTGGTCAATGGCAAGACCATCATTTGCCGCTCGGCAGATGCTGACCGCTACCAGTCTCTGGCTGATTTGGACAAGTCGGAGGTGCGCGTGATGGTGAACCCGGGAGGGCTGAACGAGAAATTTGCAAACAAGAACCTCACCCATGCCACTATCATCGTATATCAGAAGAACGAGGAAATTCCCAATCAGGTGGCTGAGGGCAATGCTGACGTGATGATTACCGAGATTACTGAGGCTCCGTGGTATGTGAAGAATGACCCACGCCTTGCTGCACCGCTCATAAACAAGCCTTTCAGCCACGGAGAGATTGGGGTGCTGATGCGCAAGGGACAGGATGACCTGCTCACCCTTGTAAACGCCGTCATTGCCCAGATGAAGGCTGACGGCAGCCTCCGCAAATTACATGAGAAATACGGATTAGTGTACGCGTATTAAGAGGATAGGGTTTCTACGGCATGCTATAGACATGGACGCTGGAGCCTTGGGCGGCGGGCAGGTAATTGATGCCCCACCAACACATCTGTAACAGTACAAAGGAAATGAGAAGTACCCACAATGCGAGCTTCGGCTTGTGTGTGGGTATTTGTCTGTAATGCACATACACCAGATAGGCGAGCCAGGTGATGGCGGCCCACGTCTCCTTGGGGTCCCACGACCAGTAATGTCCCCATGCCTCCTTGGCCCACAATGCACCAAAGAGCATGCCGATGGTAATCAACGATATGCCGACGAAGACGAGGTTGTCTAGTTGAGAATTCTTGAGACCTTCGGAACAAGCGTCCCATTGGGCCGAGCGGACAATTGATAATTGACAATTGAAAGTTTTCTCTTTGACAAGCAGGAATATTGCTATCAGGGCGGCTGATGCCATGAGGGTATAGGCCAGCATATAGGCGATGATGTGGGGCTTGAACCACGGACTCTGCAGGGCGGGCACCAGCTTGTCGGAATGGAGGATGGGCATGAAATGGTGTACGCAGAAGAAACAGGCCGCGATGACTGCACACAGAAGGAATACCGTCTTGGGATGTTTGCGGGCCTGCTGCACACTTTGTCTCCAAGGTATCGCACGAAGCATCATCAGCAGGGCTCCTGCCAACATCATATAGATGCCCGTATAAACCAACGGCAGCCACGGGTCGCTCACCAGTTCCAGAATAGAGTACCGGCTCATGGCTCCCATCTGCGTGTCATAGCCGTATTGGTAGATTTTCCAGCCGTCCACCTCAACGGGTTTGTTCACTTCCACGGTGGTCTTAAAGGTGAAAGGTGAAAGGTGAAAGTTGAAAGGTGAGTGGTGAGAGGTGAAAGGACTGTTATGAGTTATGATGATGTCGGAGGCAAAGCGGCGGGGTAAGCCGTCGTCGTAGGTCTCCATGATAAACTCCTTCAGTTCGATGGCGAAGGGCATCTCCACAATATGCTGCTGCGAGGTCAGCGCACGCCACTCCGGCTCTCCCTTCACCGTAATCATCTTCAGCCGCTGCATGTCGGCATTGCCTAATGTGGCCGTTGTCATAGCGATGAAAAGGCCCAAATGGTTCAAGAGAAAAGGGAAGTCCTTTTTTAAATTGACAATTGAGAATTGATAATTGACAATTCGTCGAAGGATTATTTGTCCGAGGATGACGGCGATATAGACGTAGATGAGTACGAAGGGCCAGAACGACAGCATATTGTTCAGCCACATACCATCCATCGTTTGCCGCGTCAGTCCCATGATGATGGTGAGTAGAACGGCATAGACCAGTGCGGGGATTGCGGCCTTATGGGTACCGATGAACTGAAAACCATATATCCGTTTACTCAGCAGGAAGATAATAGCGATAAATGCAAGGAATCCTGCCAAAACGATGCCATTGACCGGCCAGCGGAAGGCATCCCAAACGACAGGGCCGACGCAGAGTTCGAGCATCAGTCCAGCAATGATAATACCTCCTCCAATGAGGAAGCCTTCTTTCATTCCGTATGGTTTAGTCCACTTCAAAGAGTTAAGAAAATAGCGATAGATGATTTCGATGCAAAAACAGATTGTTAAATCGCCAAAAGGGGTGCAGAAATTGTTGTAGCGGTTGTAATGGTTACTCCTCGTCGGGGAACTTTCCTTTAAGGACCTTATTCATAAGGAACATTACATCGGGCATGCCAATCTTGCCGTCGCCGTTGAAATCTCCCATGACAGTTAGTTTGTCTTCCCTGATGGCTTTGAGGATGGGAAGGGCCTTGCCTTCATAGTCAAACCATGTGGTGTTGCCTACCATATTACCGTTTTCATACCATTTGTTCCCGCTCTTCTTGAAAGCCCAGGTTGACTTTATCCATGAATTATTAACCTTCTGCTCAACCATCACAGGGTCCCAATACAGATAGCCGAGAATATTGCTATTGCTTTTGATGACATCATGCAGTTCCTGCATAAAACTCTCCTGACCTGCTTCCGTAGCCTCGTTATAAGCCGAGCCGTTGAGATGCAGCTGGCCTTCATAGTTGCCGCCATAACGTCCGCTGGGACGATATTGTGTCCATGAATATCCTACCTCCATAATCAGCAGTTCCTTGCCATAGCGGTTGTACATGGTGTTGGCAAGAGAGGTTAGCATTGTGGGCCTTTGGTTGGTCCAATAGGGATAATATGATGTTCCGATGATGTCATAGTCGAGGTTGTTGGAACGCATAGCATCGAAAAACCATTTGTATGTTTCTGTGTTTATGTTCTCACTTAGCGTGAGGTGCATTATCACCTTTGCCTTGGGACAAAGGGCACGAACGGCTGCACTGCCTTGATTGAGGAGGGCTGCCACATTAGACATATTATCATTGGAGGCATAGCCGTTCACCTCGTCAATATTGTCGCAATGGCCAAAGAGAAGTCCTGCCTGTATCTCGTTGCCGATGCTGACATAATCAGGTGTAGTACCTTGGGCATTCATCTTCTGGAGGAAGTCGTAGGTGTAGTCATAAACGGCCGTCTTGAGCTGTTCAAGAGTGAGGTCTTTCCACGCACTGGGTTTGAACTGTGTCTCGCCATTAGTCCAGAAATCGCTATAATGGAAGGTCAGCTCTATCTTCATGCCCTTGTCCTTGGCACGACGGGCAAGGTTGAGAATATCGGTTTCATCGAGATAGCCGGCCGGCAGCTTGTAATTATATGTGGTGGCATCAACAGTGTAGCTAATCTCGTTGCCGGGGTTGTTGTACAAACGCAGGCGTACGAAGTTTACACCATTCTCCTTCATTATGTCGAGCGGGTCTTTTTGCATACCGGAGGCTGTGTAAAACTTTGCTCCCATGTCTTCCACGTAATTCAACATAGAGATGTCTCCACCACGCAGATAGTCTCTTGCCGCCGGTGTTGCCTTGTCAAAGCGTATTGTGCTGGAGGCTGAGTTAAAGGTAACATTATATGTTCCTGCTTCTATCTCTAACCAACCGCTGGCAGAAGAGGTGATACCTAAAGGAACATCTACACTGATTTCTTTTACAATACCCTCTTCACCTTTTGACCAACCGTATGAAGTGCTCCACGATTTGTTGTGGATGCAGAAGTTTATTCCCGATGCTGTAACCTGGCAATTTCTCAGGAGAAAGACATCAGGAGTGCCTGTTTCCACGAATTGTCCGACATCACCATTAATATCGTATTGGTCGGAATAGAAATACAAATACCAGTCAACGGCATCGCCTGCTGAAGCATTGGCATTCGTCATGCCGACAAGGGATAAGAAGATGATATAGAACAGTCTTAGTTTCATGCTGTCTTCGTGTTCTTATTTTGTAGATGTTACGACAGAAAGGATGCTGATGTTCTCAAGTTGCAGCAGGTAGTCCTTGCTGTTGTCAAGGAGGGCCTTTTGTTCTTTCTGCAGGTATATTGGGGCATCTTTGCGCAGGGGCAGGATGCGCAGCTCCACATTCTTGCCTGCAAGGTCTGACATTCGCACAAGCATGGGCTTGCCGTTCCAGAAATTATCCATGACGAGTTTGCCGTCGGCATATATCCTTGCACAGTCGCCAGCGTAATCTATTTTTAGAAATTGATAATTGATAATTGATAATTGAGAATTTGAACCCTTGAACTTTTCAAGGTTTATATTCCAGACAGCTGCATTCTCGAAGTCAGCATCAGTAGGCATTGCTGCAACTTTCTGCGATCCCATCGGGACAATTCGCGGTGCGGCAGCATCCTTGGTTTTCGTTATCGTTATCGTTTCCGTTTTGGTTTTGGTTTTGGTTTCCTTCCATTCTTCCTCAACGACTTTTTCGCCATCCTTATATATTATGTTTCCGGCCTTCTTGGCAAAATACAACTTGTCGTCAATCTTGAAAGCCCGCATCGCCTCATCAGAGGAGAGAAGGGCGACCCCCAAACCTTCGACCTTTGACCTTTGACCTTTGACCTTCGACCATTGCTCCTCTTTCCCATCAACCCACACCTTTGGTGTCATTCCCTTTATCGGTATGAAATACAGGGTGTTGCCTATCTTGCAGAACGGCTGTGCGTCGGCTGTTATGCAGTGGCCGTTGAAAGGCATATCGACAGGACGGACATACGCCCTGCCGTCTTCGTTGAGGATACGGACATAGTCGTTATAGAATTCAAAACATCCACGACGGGCATAATGGTCGGAAAGGCTGTCCACATCCATCTGGCTCAGCATCTCGCCCCAGTCGGCAAGGAACTGGTGGAGCAAGCGCGTCTGGTGGAAGGCATTGATGTTTGGCTGTCCCATCTCTCCCAGCGGTGCCTGGAAGTCGTACGACATATAGGGCATGTCGTTGTAGTTTGTCACCTTCGTCGCCTGTGTCTCTGCCATAGTATGCTCCGCGCAGTAGGGATTTGTTCCTCCGTGATACATGTAATAGCCCGGAAGATTTGAGCCGGAACCTAACTTACAGATTGCCAATGGCATAGCTTCGTTGCCCGACATATTTATGCGTCTGTGGTATGCCGGCATCATGCCGCCGCCCAGTTCGCATGTCAAATAAGGGTAGGAGAGTGAAGAATCATTGCCCTCGGAGAGTTCTTTCTTGCTGAAGGTCTCGGTGGCGATGTTGGCATTGATGCGCTGTTCCTTTATGATGAAGGCCTTGGGGTAGTCGCCAGGCATATCGTCGAGGGTGCGGTCCCAGAAGCCGTCAGCATAGTCGCCATAGAGAGGCAGCAGTTTTCCGAATTCTTCCTTGCCATTGAGCTTCGGCCATCCTGTGCGCGTCATGAAGGGCACGTCAAAACCTATATTAACAGCCATATCGCGAAGGGCCATATAGTACCCCCAAGGGCCGCGACACTCGTTCTCTATCTGCACTCCCACAACGGGACCGCCGTCTTTCCACAGCATTCCCTTGGCCTGAGCGAAGATATTCTCATACAAGTTCTTCGTGGCAGCGAGGAAACCTGGTGCAGTGCTGCGAAGCTTGTAGTTCTTGGGGTCGGACAGAGCTTTCTCCACTATCCATACAGGAAAGCCTCCCTGATAGACCTCTCCATGACAGAAAGGACCTATTCTCAGCACGACAGGCATATTCTCCTCCTTACAAACCTGCAGGAACTGCCTGAGGTTCTTGTTGCCGCTCCAGTCCCACTGACCTTCTGTTGCCTCATGATGAATCCAGAAGCAGTATGTGGCGATGATGGTGATACCACCGGCACGCATCTTCTGTATCTCACGCTTCCATTCGGCAGCAGGCACACGAGAGAAGTGTATCTCGCCCATGACAGGCAAAATATGCTTGCCACCAACGATGAAACCGCGTGAATCGACTTCAAATGTCACTCCCTGCGGATTGGTCTTTGTTCCAAACGAGAAGGTCTCCTGCGCCATTGCGCACAAGGGCAGCAGGGAGAAAAGGAGAAGTTTTAATTTATAATTCATAATGCACAATGCATAATTGTTCTTCAACGTTCAACGTTCAATATTCAATGTTCAATGATTTCAGCGCGTGTATGGCGAGGTGGTTGGGGTCGAGGGCCTCTACCTCTGTAATATACTGTGCTGCTTTCTCTGTATTGCCCATGCCGAAGTATCCCAGGGCAAGCATCAGTTTGCAGTGTATCTGATTCGCAGTATTGAGGTCACCCTCCCATATCTGCAGGTCAGGCAGCGAGACGGCAAAGTAGTCCATCACCACATTGTCGAAGAGATGCTGCTTGCCATAGTTCAGCAGTTTGTAGAAGCGTCCGTTAGCCTCGCCGTCACGTCCCAGTTTGCGTAATGCTAGACCCTGATAGAATATCTTCTCAGGCTTCGCATCGTTGTAGTACATGGCGGCAGCAGGTTCTTGCGGACCTTTGGTAGCCTCTTCCCAGCATTCGCGGGCCTTGTCCGTTTCCCCCAGTTTCTCGTAGGCACATCCCAGGAAGTAATAGAAATCACTCTCCTGTGCACCGTACAGCTTGCCTTCACCGAGGTGATGTGGATATTCCAGACACTCCTTCAGGAGTCGAATAGCCTCTGTTGGCTGAGAGTCATCAATCAGCTTCTTCGCCAGTTCTGTGCGTGCCAGCTGATACTGTGCAGGCACCTTTCCTTCACCACCTTCCCAAGCGTGAAAATTATGGGCATCGATGAATTGCATGGCTTCCTCATAATGGCCTGTAAGATTGAGAAGTGTGGCATATTCCAGTTTCAGGTCTTCTCGTGTCTCCACCATATCAAGATGTTTCTGCATCTCCGCCAGCCGCTCTGTGTGGGGTTTGCCAAGACGTTTGTAGAGTTGGTCAAGCTCCATGTAGATGCGGGCATCTGTCTTGTCGAGCTCAAAGGCCTTCTCCATATAACTAACGGCTTTTTCTGCTTGATGTTGTTTATTGAAATATGAAAGTGCTAGATTTCTCCATACAGTCGGGAAAGCCGGATTCTGCTCACGGCTGCTCTCCCAATGCTCTGTCGCAACGTCGTATTGGCGTTTGTCATAGTACAGGCATCCCAAGTAATAATGGGCCTTGCTGGCGTTAGGAGCATCCTTTGTGGCAGCCATCAGTGCCAGGATGTCATCTATGCGGTTAGGGAAGCAGTAATCAGGATTTGCCTTTTCTGCTTCTGCCAGATATTTCGCATTGTGATTGCCATAAAAATAAAGGTAGTAAAATGTCATAGGAGTTGCTGCTCCTGCCTCTATGGACATTTCCAGAATCTTCTCCACATCATCAGAAAGTCCTGCAGCGGCATAGTCGAGGGCCAGTTCCTGATAGTTGTTCGGCATTCCGTGCATGAGAACTTTCATCTTTTCATATTCTCCGAGTTCGTAGAGGCAACCATAGTTGAAGAGGTCTGTCTTCAGGGCTTCCTCGCAGACATCCTTCATCTCCGCCTTCTTGCCCATGAGCCTCAGAACGGTGGCCTTCAGCGCCAGGGCCTTCTGGTTATGCGCATTGTTGTTGAGGCAGCGACGCAGTTCCTCCCAGGCATCGTCAAGACGTTCTTCCATAACACTAATCTTTGCTGCCTCGAAGTATCCGGCATCTGCCCATGCCTTGTTCCATGTGACCTTCCAGAAAAGATTATAGGCTTCTTTCCTGACCTTAGACCTCAGACCTTCGTCCTTTGACTTGAAACTCTGGTATTTCAGGCAGATAGCCAGATTATACAGCGGTTCGCCGTCATACGGTTGCGGATTGCGTTTCATGGAGAGTTTTACAGCCTTTCTGAGGTAACCCTCTGCCTTGTTGAGGCGTCCCTTGCGGATATACCACAGTCCCATGGCATTCAGGCATCGTATATCGTTAGGATCACGACGCAGAGCCTCCTCATAGTAATCTGTAGCAATATATGTAGCATGACGGTACTGCTCGATATGCATACCTGTCAGATACAGCTGCTCGTTGGTCTTTATCTGCTCAGGGAGCAGGGCAGCTTCGGCAGCATCAGGGATGGGGCGTATCTCGTCTGGCTCCGGTGCCCAGGTAAGAACGGGGCGCTCCTTGCCATACTGCTCCTTGTATATTGTCAGCTCTATCCAATCTGTTTTTGCAGCAAGACTTTCGCACAGCACTGCCTCAGGGCTTATTGTACGGCGCTCATCATAAAGGATTTTGCCGCTTTTATCGGTGAAAATGATGTGGATATCCTGTTTGCTGGTACCTTGTATCTTGAATTGATATTCTCCTTTCTGGGTTTCTTCTATGCCGAAGACAATGTCCTTGCTGGCATTCTTTACCATTCCCACCTCACGGTAAGGCATGAAATACTGCACAAACTGCTTCTCTTCGTACGGCATGAGCCATGTGAAGTCCGGTTGGTTTTCTGTATAGACACCCGCCATCAGTTCGATATAAGGTCTGTAGATACCCCTCTCGTCCTTGTCCGTCAGCGAGCGGTCCCAGGCGCGTCCGAAATCTCCGTTACCCCATGTCCACTGCTTCTTGCCGGGAGAGAAATGGTTGGAGGCTACATGCAGCATACCTGCCTGAGTGTCGTTTTCATAACCACCTTCGAAGTTGTATTTCGAGTTGACAGCCATATATGATGTCGGCACCTTGATATTCTTGTAGTTAGAGATGTCCACTCCAGAAGAATAGTCCATCTTATAGTAAGTGCCAGTAGCGATAGGGAACGATGAAACCGCACGTTTTCCGTGGTCGAAGACCGCATTGACATCCTGTGGGAAGACACTTTGGTAGGCATCATTGACCTCTACGGCAGGATTTGCCCACCACAGGAACGTCTGTGACACATCAGTACGATTGTACAGCTGGCCTTTTATTTCGAGGTATGCACACCCGGGGCGCAGAGTGAAACCTGCCATACCCTTCTGGTGGAACATCTTCTCGTTCTCGCTCACCCATACTGTCACGGAGCCGTCCTCGTTCTCTTCTATCGTGCTGTCAACAGGCAGGTAGGTGCTTGGACGATGGTGCTGAGGCCAGTTAAACTCAATGCCGCCGCTGATCCAAGGACCGAGAAGACCCACAAGGGCCGGCTTTATCACATTATTATAATATACGAAGTGGCGCTGACGAATCTTGTCGTATGCCATTTGTACTCTGCCTCCCAGCTCAGGGAGTATCATAACCTTTATGTACTCATTCTCCAACCAAACGGCCTGCCATTCGTGGTCAACAGGCTTTTCTTCGATTGATTCAATAACAGGGTAGGGATATACCACACCACTGGAACCTTGATAGACACGCTTCTCAAGGAATATAGGATTTTTTTCTGCCTTACCTACCTCATACGTAGGAATAACAACTGTCTCACGCCAAGCTTTTACCATTTTTTTTATTTTAGTATTATAGGTCCTATAGGTCCTATAGGTCCAATAGGACTAATAGGACTAATGGGTTAATAATTTACTCCAGCTCTCTTCCTTTCGTCTCAGGACATCTTCTGAACAGGAATATAAAGGCACAGAGGCAGATAGCGCTGTAAATCCAGAAGCTGCCGCTGGAACCTAATGCCGCATTCATAGAAGGGAATGAGAATGTCAGGGTGCAGCAACCTACCCACAGGGCGAAGGTGCATGTTCCCATTGCTATACCTCGGATGCGGGCAGGGAAAATCTCTGACAACAACACCCATGTGATAGGTCCCAGTGTCATTGCATAGCAAGAGATGGCGGCAACAACAAGGACAACCATCATGACTCCTGTCACCTGGATGTAGTAACAGGTGCCGAGAATGAAGTATATCATACACAGTCCTCCTGCTCCGATGAGCATCAGGGTGCGACGGCCCCAGCGTTCTACGGTACCCATTGCCACAAAGGTAAACAGCACGTTGGCAATACCCGTGATGACGATGTTTATGAACATCCCGTCAACATCAAAGCCTGCAGAGACGAATATCTCCTGGGCATAGTTGAAGATGACGTTCGTGCCGCACCACTGCTGGAAGACAGCAATAAAGAGTCCCAAGAACAGGATATTTCGGTATTGCGAACTGAACATATCCTTGAATGATACAGAAGACTCTGTCTTTTCCATTCCACCATTCTCCTTGTTCTTCAGGAAAACAGGGCTTTCAGGAATGAAGAAACTGAGTATGAGGAACAATCCTGCGGGTACTGTCTCGGCCCAGAACATCCAACGCCAAGCCCATTCGCGTCCCCAACCCTCTTCGACACCAGTACCGATGAGCATGTTTACCACCTGTGCTGACAGAATACCCAGTACTATGGTCATCTGGTTAAGGCTCACCATGCGACCGCGAATATCTGCAGGGCTCACCTCTGCTATGTACATCGGTGCCAAAGCGCTGGCAACACCAATGCCGACACCACCGATGAAACGGGCTATATTAAACATAGTGAAGTCGTCATACCATCCTGTAGCAAGGGCACTGACGGTAAAGAGAACTGCTGACAGCATCAGCAATGGCTTGCGACCATAGCGGTCGGCCATACCTCCTGCTATCATGGCTCCAACGAGACAACCTATCAGTGCTGTCGTCATAGCAACACCTTGCATGATAGGATCGTTGTCAATCTCAAAGAACATCTCATAGAAAGGCTTTGCACCTCCTATGACAACCCAGTCATAGCCGAACAGCAGTCCGCCCATGGCTGACACCATACAGATAAAAAATAGGAAAAATTTATTCATTGTTTTGTTTTTGGGTTTTCTGGTTGCAAAGGTATGGATTATTTACAAAACAAAAGATAGACTTTTTTATTAAAGAAATGGACAATATTATGATAATTTATTTGGATATAAGAAAAAATTATAGTAACTTTGCTGCCAAAGTAGATGTTTTATCATGCAAAAACAGAAAGAAGGTTTTAGCGGAGAGCGTACTGTTATTCTTCCGCAGATAATGGTTGAAAGGTCTCAAAAAGACCCTTTGCTCTCCAGCCTTTACATAACAGATATAGGCTATTATCCCAATGCCTATAATCATTATCGTGAGCGCAAGTCCCCGATATCCGAGTATGTGCTTCTTTATTGTATTAGTGGTAAAGGGTATATCCGTCATAGCGGTGAAGAATACCCATTGAACCAAAACCAATATGTAGTATTGCCAGCAGGAGTAAGCCATACCTACTGGAGCGATAATAAAAATCCCTGGACAATCTACTGGATACATTTTAATGGCAGTCATGCACCGTATTATGTCGAAGGAGCCCAAAAACCACAGGATGTGAAACCAGGTCTTACATCACGCATTTCTGATAGAAACACTATCTTTGAAGAGATTTTCACTACCCTGACGATGGGCAATGAGATGGAGAATCTCCGCTATGCTTCTTCACTTCTCCACTATTATCTCGGTTCGATGCGTTTTCTGCAGCAGTTCCGTGCAGTCGGCAAGACCCTACATCCCGACAGGGAGAAAGACTACATCTCCATTGTCGTACGCTATATGGAAGAGAATATCGAGACACGGCTTTCTCTCGATGAAGTAGCAAGTTATTTGGGCTATTCCGTCAGCCATCTGTCAGCAATGTTCAAGAAGGCAATGGGTGTAAGCCCCATCAATTACTTCAACCAACTGAAGATAAAGGAGGCCTGCAATCTATTACGCGAAAGCAACATGAAGATAAGTCAGATAAGTCACAAGGTTGGCATCAGCGACAGCTATTACTTCTCCCGACTCTTTACCAAAACAATGGGTATTTCACCCAAGGAATATGTAAAAAATTACTACCTTTGCAAAAGAAATGACTGCAATAAGAATAATATTAAATAAGAAGATATAATGAAAAAAGTGATTTTATTGATGTCTGCCGTCATGATGGTGACATTGGGTGCTTTTGCACAGAAGAGTGAGTTGGGAGAAGGTGCTGACATAAATACAAGGTTTCTTTCGGACGAAGAATGTCTCAAGTGTGTCATCAGCCTGCCACAGCCACCGTCTGAGACGAGTGAGAAATTTGCTAACGATGTAAAATTATACAAGTCGGGAAAAGAAGAATGTGAGAAAAAGAATATCCGCGAGGAGACATTGCGCGAAGATGAAACATCGATGTTTGCGCTGTTCAGCAGTGTCCTGGGCATGAAGGTGAGCAAGAATGATACTCCAGAAATCTATAAACTTGCGAAGACTGCTATGAATGACGGTCTCTTTGCTGCCTATAAAGGACAGGAGCATTTCAAGCGCACAAAGCCCTATGTGTATTTTCACGACGAGTCGCTGGCATCAAAGGATGGTGGTGTAAAAGACAAGGAGAATAGCTATCCCAGCGAATATTCCACAAAAGGCTGGATACTTGCACTTATTCTGGGTGTCATAGCACAAGAACATTCTGAGGCTTTGATAAAATGTGCAGAACAGTACGCTGCTTATCGAGTGAAAATGGGACGCAACTGGAAAAGTGACATCGACGCAGGAAGAACTCTCGCAATAACAATATTCTCAAAGGAGGTAGTGAATCCTGAATACAAGCAACAATTGCTCAAGGCGAAAGCCGAATATAAGAGTAAGAGGTAAGAGGAGAGAAGTTTCTTACACTTCTTCTCCGAAGAGGGTTGCACTGGTGCTGCCGGTAATACGGACACGAACGGTTTCACCGATGTGGTGGTTGCCCTTGTCGAAGACTACCATCTTGTTTTGCTCTGTGCGGCCACAAAGTTGTTCGCGGGAGCGTTTGCTGTAGTTTTCGACGAGAATGTCGAACTCTTTTCCGACATCAGCCTTATATGAAGCAGCAGACAGTTCGTTCTGAAGGGCTATCATCTCATTGAGACGACGTATCTTTGTCTCTTCTGGCACATCGTCAGGAAGATTTTTTGAGGCGTAGGTGCCTGGGCGCTCAGAGTATTTAAACATAAAGGCGCTGGCATAGCCTACCTCCTTCATAAGCGAAAGGCTCATCTGATGGTCTTCTTCTGTTTCGGAGTGATAACCCACAAAGATATCTGTGGTGATGGCGCAGTCAGGAATAATGCGTTTAATGGCTGCCACGCGATCTAAGTACCATTCGCGAGTGTATTTTCTGTTCATCAGCTTCAAGATGCGGTCGGAACCGCTCTGTACTGGCAGATGAATATGTTTGCAGACATTAGGATATTGGGCTATCACCTCAAGTGTCTCGTCGCTCATATCCTTAGGATGCGAAGTAGTAAAGCGCACTCGCATATCTGGAACAGCCTCTGCTACTAGCCGTAGCAGCTGTGGGAAGGTAGTTCCCTCAAAGAGATAGCTGTTAACATTTTGTCCTAACAGGGTTACCTCCTTGAAATTACGGCTCTGAAGGTCTTTCACTTCTTTCAGGATGCTTTCCACATCACGTGAGCGCTCGCGTCCTCTGGTATATGGAACGATGCAATAGTGGCAGAAGTTATTACAGCCCCTCATGATGCTTACAAAGCCGGAAATATGCATACCATGTGCTCGCTGTGGCATGATATCACGATAGGTTTCTGTCAGCGATAGGGTAGTATCGATGGCTTTTTGGCCCAGTTCACACTGTGCTATCAAGTCAGGTAGGGCGAGGTAGGAGTCAGGGCCGGCCACCAAGTCGGCATGATAATTATTGATGAGAACCTCTTTTACACGTTCTGCCATACAGCCCAGCACACCTATTATGCGACCTTCCTTGCCACATTTCTCATTATGAAGTGTTTCAAGGCGATGATATATCTTGTTTTCTGCATTCTCGCGAACAGAACAGGTGTTCAGAAAGATTGCATCTGCTTCATTGGCATCTTCGCATAGTTCGTAGCCAGCCATCTGCATGATGCTTGCTACTACTTCAGAATCGGCTACATTCATCTGACAGCCGTATGTCTCAATGTATAACTTCTTCATAGTTTGCAAAGGTACGAAAAAAAAATTGATATCGCAAATTTTTTAGTTTAAAGTTTGGAGGAATCGGAGTATTTGGAATAATCAGGGTAATTAGAAATGTGACGTGAAGCCCTAAAAAACAGCCCTGTTTTTGAGTAAAATCAAGAAATTGGGGGTAAAAGGAAAGAAATAGGGAGAAAAAATTGTGTGCGCACACAGAATGTCATATCTTTGCACTCGGAAATCAGAAAAACCCACGCTTTTTGGGGTAAGAAGATTGTCCAGGTTAACAAAAAAGAGGTGTATTCCTCGTAATTAAAAAAGAAAGGAGACGCATTATGTTTACAAACACAGCAATGGTTCTCATGCTTACAATGGTTGGTATTTCCACCATTTGCGGTTGCTCCTCCCTGATGGGAAGAAGATAAACCCAAGCAGAAACAGACTCCAAACCCACTTTAAATACTGGCGTCTGATGGCTCGTAAGAGTTATCAGACGTCTTTTTTTTGCTGTTTTAATACTTTTCTTACAAAAAAGTTTGGAAAAATGTGTTTTATTTACTACCTTTGCACCGTTTTATGTGCATATATGCTCGCGTGTAGGTGTGTGCATGTACTATAAATAGACGCCAGACGAAAGTCCGAAAGGCTTTGAAAAAGATACAGAAAATCCAAAATCAATAATAATAAAAAACAACAAAAACTAAAATGCAAAACAAAGGAATTGTAATTGTAACCGCCATCCTGTTGACGCTTGCAAGTATTTTCTACCTTTCATTCTCTTTTGCAACGAGTTACTACGACTCTAAGGCAGAAGCAATGAATGATCCTATTGCTGCACAGAACTACAAGGATTCTGTAAAGTATTTGGGAGTGTATTCTTACCAGCAGTGTCTGGAAACTCAGATTGGTCTGGGTCTTGACCTGAAGGGTGGTATGAACGTGATTCTTGAAATCAGTGTGCCTGACGTAGTGGACATCTTGGCAGATCACAAGACAGATGCTGCTTATCAGAAGTCTATGGCAGAGGCAAAGAAGGAAGAAGAATCTTCACAGAGTGATTTCATCTCACTATTCATCAAGGCATACCAGAAAAATGCCCCTGGTCATCGTCTGGCAGAGATTTTTGCTACTCAGCAACTGAAGGGCAAGGTTTCTACTCAGAGTACTGATGCAGAAGTAGAGAAGGCTTTGCGTGCAGAAGTACAGAGTGCTATTGACAACTCTTATAACGTTGTCCGCAACCGTATTGATAAGTTCGGTGTTGTACAACCAAACATCCAGAAGTTGGAGGGTCAGGAAGGCCGTCTGATGGTTGAGATGCCTGGTGTTAAGGAACCAGAGCGTGTACGTAAGTTGCTTCAGGGTTCTGCAAACCTTGAGTTCTGGGAGACATATAATGCTCAGGAGGTTCTTCCTTATTTATCACAGCTCGATGCACGTCTTGCTGCTATCGCTTCTGGCCAGAAGGTAGAGGAGACTGACAGCGTTAAGGCTGATAAAGCAGAGGTAGCTGAGGCACCCGTTGAGGCTGACACTACTGTAAAAGAGGCAGCAACAAAGTTCCAGCTGAAGAAAAACGATGCTGACCAGGCTGCTGCAGCAGACAAAGCTGCCAAGCAGGATGAAAAAGCTATCGAAAAGGCAAAGAAGGAGCATCCTCTCTTCGCTTTCTTCCAGCCAGTACAGGGACAAAGCCTGTCTACTGTAGGTTATGCTCACGAGCGTGATACTGCTGAGATAGACAAGGCTATCTATGGTGAAGAGGGTAAAAAGGTTATCCCTTCAGACGTTAAGTTGCTGTGGAGTGCAAAGCCTGTTGATGGTACAAAGAATATCTTTGAGCTCCATGCTCTGAAGGTTACATCTACCTCTGGACGCGCTCCATTGGAGGGTGATGTCATTACTGATGCAAAGGATGAATTCGACAACTTCGGTCGTCCATGTGTATCAATGTCTATGAATAACGAGGGTTCGCGTTTGTGGGCTCAGTTGACAAAGCAGAATGTAGGTAAGGCAATTGCTATCGTTCTGGATGGCGTCGTTTATTCTGCTCCTCGTGTAAATGGTGAAATCTCTGGTGGTAACTCTCAGATTTCCGGTAACTTTACAATTGAAGATACTAAAGACTTGGCAAACACCTTGAAGTCAGGTCGTATGCCAGCTCCTGCTCGTATTGTACAGGAAGAGGTTGTAGGTCCTACACTCGGTGCACAGTCTATCCAGCAGGGTATTATCTCATTCATCATTGCTTTCGTACTCCTGATGATTTACATGGTTTGCATGTATAACCTCATCCCTGGTATGATGGCAAATATGGCTCTTGTAATAAACCTCTTCTTCACACTCGGTATCTTGACAAGCTTCCAGGCAGCATTGACAATGTCAGGTATTGCAGGTATGGTATTGTCACTGGGTACTGCGGTGGATGCTAACGTGCTTATTTACGAGCGTATCAAGGAAGAAATGAAGGGTGGTCTGGGATTGAAGCAGGCTTTGGCTGCTGGTTACAGCAATGCTTTCTCTGCTATCTTTGACTCTAACCTCACTTCTATCATCACAGGTGTCATTCTGTATGTATTTGGTACAGGTCCTATCCGTGGCTTCGCTACAACGTGGATAATCGGTATCATCTGCTCATTCTTCACAGCAGTATTCCTCACACGTCTTGTTTACGAGCGTCAGTTGAATAACGATCGTTGGAAGAACCTGACATTCTGTACTCCAATATCTAAGGACCTTCTGCAGAAGACAGACATCAAGTTTATGTCTCTCTATAAGAAGACCTTCACTTTCGTTGCTATTGCTCTTGTAGTATTTATCGCAAGCTTTGCTGTTCGTGGTCTCTCACAGAGTATTGACTTCACCGGTGGTCGTAACTATGTTGTTACCTTCGAGAAGGCAGTACAGCCAGAAGAGGTTCGTGGAACTGTTGCTAAGGCTTTCGAGGGTTACAATACCAGCGTTATTGCCCTTGGTACAGACAACAAGACGGTTCGTATCTCTACCAACTATAAGATAGAGTCTAACAATCCTAATGTTGATGATGAGGCAGAGACAATCCTTTATAAGGCTCTCAAGGCAGAAGGTGTAGTGAATCAGCCAAATGTAGAGGCCTTCAAGAATCCAGACGTTCGTGAGGGTGGTTCTATCATCTCTTCACAGAAGGTGGGACCAAGCGTAGCGAAGGATATCACTTATGGTGCTATCATCAGCGTGCTCTTCGCGCTTGTTGCAATCTTCATCTATATTCTCGTACGTTTCCGCAACGTGGCATTCTCAGTAGGTTCTACATGTGCATTGGCTGTTGATACAACCATAGTTCTTGGAATATACTCTCTCTGCTGGGGTTGGATGCCATTCTCTCTTGAGATTGACCAGACATTCATTGGTGCTATCCTGACAGTGATAGGTTATTCTATCAACGATAAGGTGGTTGTCTTCGACCGTATTCGTGAGAATCTGAAGATTCATCCAAAGTGGGATATACAGACAAGTTTCAATACTTCTATCAACCAGACATTGGCACGTACTATCAATACGTCACTCTCTACATTGCTGGTATTGTTGTGTATCTTCTTCCTTGGTGGTGATTCTATCCGTTCATTCTCATTTGCTATGATACTGGGTGTAGTATTTGGTACACTGTCATCAATATTCGTTGCAGCACCTGTTGCATATCTCACCCTCGGAAAGCACATCGAGAATAGATTGAAGAAGGCAGAGAATGCTGCAGAGTAATCTCTGACATTATGCAAATAATATATTTACATGGTTTCTCATCTGCGGGCAGTACTGGTACTGCTACGGAGATGAGAAATCATTTTTACCCCCTCGGAGTGAATGTCATTTCTCCTGACATCCCCGTAATGCCGAATGATGCGGTACCCTTCTTGCGTGATTTTATTGCTGAACATAAGCCCGATTTGATTATCGGAACTTCAATGGGGGCAATGTATGCTGAGCTGCAGAAGGGTTATCGACGCATTCTTGTTAATCCGTCTTTTCAGATGTCACGAACTCTGACCTTTAATCATCTTGGAAAGAATGTAGCATTTCAGAATCCACGTCAGGACGGAGCTACACAATTCAAGGTTGATAAGGAGATGATAGCGCAGTTCAAGGCTTTGGAAACTGCACCAAAGAAGAGTGGTGAAAATACTCCACATGTTCTTTATGGCATAACACCAGAAGAGAAGGAACTGGTATGGGGACTATTTGGTAACAAGGACAGGTTGGTGAATTTCCAGAAGGAGTTTCAAAAGTGTTATGGTAAGGAGCATTTTAAGGTTATTGATGCTGAACATCGCCTTAACAGTGTTGTCCTTAAGAAGGAAATAATACCTCTGATACACCAAATCTTAGGTGTATGACGCGTGCGTACATTATTATATTATTAATATTGTTACAGTTTCTCTCATGCAACAGGCAGGAGCCGACGAATCAAGGTCACATCTCTGCCTGTTGGGTTTATGCTATGTGTGCATGTCTTGAACATGAAGCGCGACAGATAGGAGATAGTGTTGTCTTGTCGCGTCAATGGCTACTGGCACGTGAATTGGAAGAGCAGGCTTTGGGAGGAGAAGAGATAGCAATACGCAATGTGGGGCCAGAGGCGTTGCGGCTGATAAGTCGTTATGGATTGGTTCCGTATTCTTTCGAACGTTCCCATATCAATAATGGAAAGGTATTGATAAAAAAGATAAAGTTGCTAAGAGAACAGAATGATGATAAGGAGGTTCTATATTCGCGCCTGAAAGATTTGCTGCCACGTTTTACTGTGATAGATTATAATCCCTTTGAGAAAAAAGCCAAAGGTTCCTTTTATTACTATTCTATGCGATATTCTCCAACACAGTTTGCCGAAAGTGTGATGTACCGCATACATTATGATTGGTATGCCTATAGCAGTGACAAGAAAAGGGGAGAGAGATTTGTTCTTGATGACCCTGATAACAGAAAGCAGTACGAATATGTAAATATATCATACAAGGAGATGTATGAAAAAGTGGTGGCATCTGTAAAGTCAGGGCATGCTGTTTATTGGGAATATGGTGAAAACCATTCCTCTAGTCACGCAATGGCGATTGTGGGACTAAGAAAATCAAAAAAAGATATGGGAGAGGGTCTTATATGTCTTAATTCTTATGGTACAGAATGGGGTAATAATGGCAAATGCATTATCAGTCCGCAATTCTTTCTGTCATACACATGTAATATAGGCGTATGCAGGTAGGAAATATTTTGTGCTAGAGTTAAAAAGAAATATTTGTTTAATAGAAAATTCTTACAGTTGTGCGCGGAACTTCGTAGGTGAAACACCTAGATGTTTGCGAACATAGGCTCCGAAATGTGAGATATTAGAGAAACCTAAGCGGAAGGAAATTTGCTTTACGCTGTAGTTGAGGTCTGTCAGATAGTAACGTATGTCATCAAGGGTATATTGTATAATCCATTCTGATGCAGATTTGTCACTGTACTGACGACACAACATAGTAAGATATTTTGGTGAAATATTCAGTTGTTCAGCATAATAGGCTGCTGGTCGATGTTTCACATCAATATTAGAAAGAATATTTAGGAATTTGTTGAATATCTGTCGGCTCTGCAGTATGCGTGGTTCTTCGCCAATACCATTGCTGGACTCGAGGACATCACAAAGTTCCAAAAGCAATGCCCGTATCAGTGTTTGAACCACTTCACGTGTAGAGTTACGATCTGAAGTTATCTTTGACCTAATAAGGGCGTAATACTGTCTAAAATCTTCCTTGCATGCACGAGACATTGGGATAATGTTGGTTTGGTTGATATAAACAGCTCTGTTCCAGATATTGATTTTGTCACGCAATAGTCCCTGCACAACGTGATTGGAGAGGCACAATAGTTTGCACTCAAAATCTTCGCTGAAAATGCAGTGGTCTATTTTAACATTTGGGGGACAGAAAAGTATATCGTCCTCTTTGATTTTGGAATCCTTGCCGTTTACAGTCATAACAAGACTTCCCTTGACGCATAGACCGATGAGATTTATCATCGGTTTCATGGGATAAATTTCAGACAGGTCGCGGACATTGTCAAAAATGACGATATCCCCATCGCTGTAATCCACCATTAAGTTCTTAAACTCAGTGTATCCCTGTTGATTGTTTGGATTTTCTGTTGCCATATAATATGGATTTGTATTGCAATTGATGCAAAATTAACCTATTTTTCTCTAATATATATAGGTGAGACGAAAAAAAATGTGTCGAAAAAGGTAGTGTTTCCCCTATCCGTTGTTTATACTACCAAATTGAACACAGATATACAAAAGAACATAGTCTAACTTATCGTATATCAGGGCATTAACACGATAAAAGTGTCATAGTGTTAAAAAAGATTCTCTCCATTCTCATATAGGGGTTCTATAAAGAGTGATGAGTTATCTTGATGTTCATACATTTGCTCATGTTGTTTCTCTGTTTCCATAAGTGCACTATTATGTCCGTTGAGCGCTGCGAAAGGGGCAAACTGAGCTGCTCTGTTTCACATTGACATAGGAGTATGTTTCTTGGAAACATGGTGTGGAAGGTTGATGATTTCTTCGTAATTATCGTTCATGCTTTGTGTCCTCCAATTTGATTGTTGCGTTCTTTTGCTGTCGCACCTTCCTCAAAATTCAACCCTCTTAAGATTGCATTTTTTCCAAAGCGTTTTTTGATTGAGATTTGTGTCTCTTGAATGCGGCGTTCTTTATCCAGTCGTTTCTTTTCTGCTTTTTCTTGTTTTCTTTTTTGTTCGTAGTCGGTAAATAAGTCTAGCTGTTTGATGCTCTCTTCTTTGGCAATGTTTTCTTCTCGTATTACGTTGTTAACGGTGATGTTGAGTCTGCGTATTAACAAATCTTTGTTAACGATTTCATCATATAATTTTGTTACGGCTTCTGTTATAAGTTGGGTTGAAGATGTAGGATGTAAGAGGTTTATACTGCCATGAGCAGATTTCGGGACCATTTTTCCGTAATAGTTTGCCTTTATTTCTCCATGATATTTGGCTTGGATTGCTTCATTGGTAAGGTTTTCGGCATCATATCCAACGTATATGATTACTTGGTCGGTAACGAGTCGTAGGGAAACAAGTTTTAAGGCCATACTATCGGCCATCTCCATAATAACAATCCGTGCTTTCTTATTATTATAAGGTGAAGACAATACCTGTCCGTTGCTGAAAGAATTCCTTTCTGGCCTATATGCCTTTATCACGTCCATGGTGCATGGTTCCCATCCCCAGGCATGATCTATCAGTAACTCCGCATTTACGCCAAAGAGATTATATAGTAAATCTTCGTTGTATTCCGACATAAGAGCAACCTTCCCCATAGTGTCAATACCATATCGGCTCAGAGACTTTGCTATTCCGTGTCCCACACGCCAAAAGGCTGTTATGGGGCGATGGTTCCACAACTTTTGACGATATGTCATTTCATCTAGTTCGGCAATGCGCACTCCGTCTTTATTGAGCGGTGTCTTCTTTGCCATAATATCCATTGCCACTTTTGCCAAATATAGATTTGTGCCAATGCCTGCTGTAGCTGTTATGCCTGTCTGCTTGAGTACATCACGAATTATCTTGATAGCAAGTTCGTAGGCAGTCAGATTGTAGCTATCAAGGTAATTGGTAACATCTATAAAAACTTCGTCAATGGAGTATACATGAATGTCTTCAGCAGCTATGTAATTCAGATAAATGTCATATATCTTCGAACTTACCTCTATATAATGTGCCATCCTAGGAGGGGCAGCGATATAATCTACGGCCCAATCAGGATGTGCCTTCAGTTCAATATCGGAAAAGGATTTGCCTGTCAGACGATGCGATGGAAGTGAGTCCTTTCGTTGGCAATTAATACTTTGCACACGTTGTATAACTTCAAAAAGACGTGCCCTGCCTTCAATACCATATTGTTTCAGTGATGGAGAAACAGCGAGGCATATGGTTTTCTCTGTTCTGCTGACGTCGGCAACTACAAGATTGGTGGTTAGAGGGTCAAGATTCCTTTCTACGCATTCAACAGATGCGTAGAAAGATTTTAAATCAATGGCTATATATGTGCGCTTTTTGTCCTTAACGGTTCTCAAAATTTCTATTAGTACGTTTTAGCACATCTTCCAGGACACTAATCACCCATTTGGCATCGTGTGCACCATCGTTGACATACATAGAACAAGGGACGCCCTTTCCCCTAAAAGCTTTCATTAGGTCCATGTTGGCCTCAAGGGTAAAGTCCTTATCACCAACTGCTATCTTCCAATCGGTTTTCTTCCATGCAGAGACTTCATCCTTTGTACCATTATTTATGCGTACTATAGGATTGTTGTTCTCTATTACTTGTTGTCTCCATGCTGCAGAAGGGTCGTTCTTCAGGAATTCCAAAGGCTGGCGCCTTAGGTATCCGCTGATATCATATACCATACAGAAACATTCAGGATGATGTACGCCATATACTGTTGCAGCACCACCTCCCATAGAGAAACCACCAATGGCGCGTCCGCCTTTGTCAGATTTCACACGATATATCTTTTCTATGTATGGGATAAGCTCATTGAAGAAGTAATCCTCATATTTCCAGTCAGGTGAGCCGTTATTGTCTTTTTCTGCATTAAAATACATCATATTCTGGTGATTTCCTTCTGCGCAAACAATAACCATTTCATTGATGCTTCCATTGCTAATCAGGCTGTTTGCAACTTCGGAAATATGATATATCTTCTCCCAATCGGTATTTGAGCCACCGCCACCATGCATCAGGTAAAGGACTGGATAGATTTTCTGTTTGTTCGTATCATAACTGCCAGGCAGGTAAATAGAATATTCACGTTCAGAGATACCATTCAACAGTTTGCAAGGCATTTTGAGAGTTTGCATCTTTCCTTGACTCTGTGCAATTGTCATCAATGGAAATAGCGCGACAAGAATAACTAATGCGATATAAAAAATTTTTTTCATAGTGTATAAATAGATTTTGATTTGCTGCATAGTTAATGGGATTGTTTATAAATTTGAATTCACTTTTCAAAATGTTGATAGTCTTTCAGTGTACGCCAGTCGCCTCCCCACTTAAAACCATGTTTTATGAAAAGCCGATATACAAGCCCGTTCTTTTTTATTTGTGGATTTTTGGAATATTTTCTTCCAGCCTCAGGCTTTACAATGCTTCCCTTTACGTATGGATTATAAAGAGGATTAATGTCTATGGCGAGTCCAAGGGCATGTTTGGAAAGGCGTTTCTTTGAGCCTGTCATAACACGATAGTTGTAGCATGATGTGTTATTTGCTGCCATACTCTTATCATCGTCACCATCATATTCGCTGGTAGGACGCATACGTTCAATCCGATATTTTGCCTTATATAATTCGGCAAAAATCTCTTCCAAATCCTTCGCTATGTTTTTGTTGCATTCCAAAACGCCTATTGTGGGATTGCCATCTTTGTCATAGTGAGGAATCTGTAGAGTAACAATATCAGCCGCTTTCTGGGCTATGCTTGGTACAGACAGTACAACTAGTATTATTATGATGAGAAGTTTCTTTTTCATTAGATGTTTCCTCCTCCTACCATTTCCAGCAGTTCTTCTCCAGTGAGTCGATAACTCATATCTGTTGCTTTCAAGACATTATCCACCAACTTCTTCTTTCTAACATGGAGACGTTGTATTTTTTCCTCGATAGTTCCCTCAGAAATGAGGTGATAAACAGTAACTGCCTGCTTTTGTCCAATGCGGTGTGCACGATCTGTTGCCTGTGCCTCAATGGCTGGGTTCCACCAAGGATCCATGTGTATAACATAGTTTGCCCGTGTAAGATTAAGTCCCAACCCACCGGCCTTGAGTGAAATGAGGAACACAGGGCATTCTCCATTTTGGAATCTTTCCACAAGTTGTTGACGTTCCTTTATAGGTGTTGAACCATCTATATATATATAATGTATATGGGCTTCGTCAAGATTCTTCTTTATTTGTGTGAGGTATGTAGTAAATTGTGAGAACACCAAAGAACTACCACCGCCTTCCATAATTGTTATTAGTAATTCTGTAAGTGCAACAATTTTAGATTTGCTGCAAGCGCAGAGGCGTAGTTTTGTGATTTCTGCTAAGGTGTTGAAGGAGACATTCTGATTTCCTGCATTGTTCCGCAGTTCCTCTTCAATGAGAGTTTGCGTCTTTTGGCGCATAACCTCATATTTGAGTTTTTCTTCCTCCGACAATGTGACATGTTGATATATCTCTTCCTTGTCTGGTAGTTCTTGCGCAACTTTGTCTTTTGTCCTACGCAGCATGAAAGGCTTTATCAGGTTGTCCAAATTTTCTTGTGCTACTTTGTCGTGAAGCTGTTCTATTGGCTGAATAAAACGTTTGTTGAAATTCTCAAAACTACCCAAAAGACCTGGATTGACAAATTGGAAGAGGTTCCACAACTCACCAAGATGGTTCTGCACTGGTGTACCTGTAAGCATTATGCGGTAGTCACTCTTCAACTTCATTGCAATAGCGGAGGTTTTCGCACCTCGATTCTTGATGATATGTGCTTCATCCAAACATATAGTCTTCCATTGCTTATTGATAACATCATCTTTTACACTCAGCAATAGCATATATGACATTACCACAATATCTCCAGCCCCTGCTTGTTTAATTGCTTCAGTCCGATTGGTCTCGTAGTTGAGCATTATGACGTTGAGACTTGGAGCAAAACGTGCAAATTCAGTATTCCAGTTTGGTGTTACGGAGGCTGGTGCTATTACGAGAGCAGGTCCTTCTTTTGCTCTCGCAAGAAGCAAGGCTATCGTCTGTATTGTCTTACCTAAGCCCATATCATCGGCGAGAAGTGCTCCAGCTCCCCATTTGTTCAGTCGCATCATCCATTGGTATCCTTCTTTTTGATATGTACGTAGTGTAGCATGCAGGGTGGAAGGTATATGTGGGTGATATATGCTGGCTTTCCTTATACGCTGACGTATCTTTTGCAGTTCTTCATCACCTTCCAATTGCAGTTCTCCTTCGAGTATATCATTACTTAGAAGAGCGGCAGAGAAAGGTGACATCTGTAGTCGGGAATGGTGTCGTGATGCAATGGTAGCGAGTCTGTTAAGTTGTTGACGCAGTTTTTCCGATAATGTAAGGAATTCTCCATCGCTAAGGCGGATGTATCTTCCGTGACTCTGTGCTGAAAGTTCCAACAGCTGTGCCATAGAGATGACCTTATCTTGGTCAACGTTTATGCTGCCTTCGATGTCAAACCATCCGTTTTCATTGCGTCTGATGTTTCCATTCCAGATACTGTTGGTACTCTTGGTTTTTATTTTCAACGATATTCCTTCGGGCCATTCGCATATTATGGTCTCTTGATGCTGTTGTGCATATTCCAATATGGGTAGAAGGTCATATATCCCAAGTGTCATGGATGTTTCTCCATATAGAGATGTTTTTTCAATGAAATCGTTGAAAATTTTAAGTTCACACTCCAAATCGCGATTTATGCGAGTACGATCTTCACCTATTCCATCGATTATGACCTGTTTCCCTCGTCCTGGTGTCAAGCGTACTTTCCCGCCTTCCATCGTGCGTATAAAAATCTCAATGGCGTAGCGTTGTCTCTCTTGCTTAAGAATCTGTATTACTAACTTAGTATCAGCATCTCGTATTGGTAAAGTGGAACCACCTTCTAATAGGTCGCTATGAATCTCGAGTCTTGAACCGTCTGCAAAGCGTTGCATGCTGGCTTTTACAAGGAAGTTTTTCAGTTTTTCCTCCATTGACAAAGGGAAAATCTTTTCTATCAGGCGGTCATAATATTTTTTCTGCCTTTCGCCAATGCGTATAAAGTTTATCGATGTTCTACCTCTGTGACTGATAAAAATGCCTTGTTCTATGGCTTCGCGGGGTACATTGCTGTCAACAGTAAAACCATTTGGGGTACGTGTGACTCGCATATATGGCATCTCTTCATTCACTTCTATGATGTAGTGTGGTGCATATCTCCCTCCATAGAGTGGGGTGCCATTTAAAACCTCTATCAAGACATCTTCTATCATCTTGTTTTGTCCGCTAAAGCGTTTCCCTGCTCCCCATTGTCCATTTTTCAGCATTGATTGCATGCGGGTCTCTACAGTTCTGACTCGTGTGCTTGTCATGAAGTATGCTTTCCGAGTAGGAGGTGTATAGTTGTCTTCAGAATCTTCTTTATGAGGCATATTCATCAGCAGGGCATTCTCCTTGAGGATGTTCCATTGTATATGAATGTCAGACAATTCAGTGACCTGTGTCTCGGCATCTGTCATACCGATATACTGGAACATCATTTTTGCCATTATGCGATCAATTCCTTTCTTGCTGGTGAGAAGGGTCATGAGATTCTTCTTTTGCTGCTTTTCGGAATTGGAGCCATACAGGATTCCAAATAAAACCTTTGCTGCACGTGTCAAGTTCTCCTCTTGCACCTTACTGATGCCCAATGCTTTCTTGCGTCCTTCTTCGCTAAAAGTGCGTTTAGCTATTGTAACAAAGTAGAAGTTGGCTATCTCCATTGGTAGGTACGGTTTTGAGGTGGAATAGCCTTTATCTTTATTGTTTAGCGAGAGTGCTTTTTTAAAGTGTTCAAACCCTTTTTTGTCGTTGCCATGAAGGGCTTCGTATATGCCTGCTATGATGCGATGGTCTCTGTTTGAGGACAGAAGAAAATCTGGCGTCTTACCAAAAGCCAGGTAGCTATAGAGGTCCAGTGTGCATTGTAAACTTTCCTTTTGTTGTGTTATTTCGGTATTTTGGTAACCTTTTATAAGGTTTTTCAAATGATAGATGTCTGTCAGTTCACCTGAAGAAAATAGAAATCTTATGGTATTTTCGATGAGACCGAAGAAATTTGATTTATTGAAAAGTAGCAGTAGAGGGGCAAAACGATAATCCAGAACAGCAGGAACGAGGGTTGCGAGATTCTTGCTGATAGCAAAATCATCAATCTTCTCAATATTGACATGCTGATAGGAACTGCTTATAAACTCCCACAGCATTTTTTGTATGATTGTTGGCTGTAACTCTGCCCCAACAGCATTCAGCACTTCTACGGTCTCTTCTGGTTTCTTCTCCACGAGATATTGCATCACCTTGATGAGTATCTCAGATTTTACACAATGATCATAGGAATCTGTGCGCCAGTTGAATGCGTATTCATCAATCAATCCTTGTGCGTATAGGGTTTTTGTGAGATGCTTCAGGTCAGTACACGGCCCTGTTGGCAGACTGTTCAGAATTGGTAAGATTCTGTTAGCCTGCGAGCCCTCAGTATCGTAAAGGGCAAAAATAGTGAGCAGTTGTAATTGCTGTTTGTTAAGTGCTGAAAGCAAGAGCGTATGCTTTAATACGTTTTACCATTGCGAGAAGTCCGTTGGAGCGCGTAGGAGAGAGGTGATCCTTTAGTCCGATAGCTTCAATAAAATGGAAGTCTGAATTCAGAATTTCCTTTGCCGGTTGGTCGTTAATAACACGTATCAACAAGGTTATGATACCCTTTACTATCAAAGCATCACTGTCAGCTTGGAAATGTAATATCTTACCGTTTTCTCCATCAATAGTATCACATTGTATCCATACTCTGCTCTGACATCCTTCAATGATATTTTGCTCTGTTTTGTATTTCTCGTCCAGAGGTTCCTGTTCGCTGCCAAGGTCTATTAGTAACTGATATTTGTCCATCCAGTCATCAAGGGCGCTGAACTCTTCTATAATCTCTTCTTGTATGTCGTTAATAGTCATTTTCTTTCTCTAGTATAAAAAGTTTGTCGTTAGGTCTTACCTTATCAGGAACAGCAATGCTAATTCTCTGTCCTTTTTTGGCGGTTTGAACGGGTTTAAGGTCATAGCGTATCTCCTTTACCTCGTCAATAAATAGTGCTCCTGTGGTAGGACCAGTAATGAGTATTTTGTCTCCAACATTGATATCATGTGCCTCAACCTGAAATTCCGCAACTCCTATCTTGGAGAAATATTTTATGGTCTTTGCAGCGTAAACTTTCTTCTCTGTAGCTTTTGAGCCATATGCTTCATTCCATTCTCCCAAGGTCTGTCCCTGATAGTATCCGTCCCAGAAACCTCTGTTAAATACTCGTGCCAATCTCTCATCCCATTGGTCTTTGGCTACTTCTGAGAAGTTCTTGCCTTTTGTTCCTGCTTCCTTGTCTGCTATAACGGCATTGATAGCCTCTCGATAGCACCTTACGACGGTATCGACATATTCAGGACCTCGTGCTCTGCCCTCAATCTTGAATACCTCTACTCCAGCATCCAACATTCTGTCAATGAAGCGGATTGTTTTGAGGTCTTTTGGCGACATGATGTATTTATTATCAACGAGGAGTTCATTTCCTGTTTCAGCATCCCTAACCTCGTAGCCTCGTCTGCATATCTGTACGCATTCCCCTCTGTTGGCACTTCTATTGGCGTTATGGAGTGAGAGATAACACTTGCCTGAAATCGCCATACACAAGGCTCCGTGACAGAACATCTCTATGCGGATAGGCTTTCCTGATGGACCACAGATGCCCTCCTTCAAAGCCTGTTCGTGTATCTCCTTCACCTGCTCCATCTTCAGTTCTCTTGCCAGCACTACAACATCAGCAAACTGGGCATAGAAACGCAAGGCTTCGATATTCGAGATATTCAGCTGTGTGGAAAGGTGAACCTCCTGACCTACCTGACGACAATACATCATTACTGCTATGTCGGAAGCTATCACAGCACTGATATTGGCTTCCTTTGCAGCATCGATGATTTCGTGCATTTGTGGGATATCTTCACCATATATGATGGTGTTTACGGTGAGGTAAGATTTTATGTTGTGTTCCTCGCACAACTGGGCTATCTCGCGCAAGTCATCAATGGTAAAGGCTGATGCGGAATGGGCACGCATATTCAACTTACCAATGCCGAAGTAGATGCTGTCTGCTCCGGCATTGATAGCTGCGGCCAAGGATTCCCTTGACCCTACTGGTGCCATTATTTCTAAATTTCCCATATTGCTCCGTCAGGAGTGTCTTTAATTATAATTCCAGCCTCGTTGAGGTCGTCACGTATTTTGTCTGATGTAGCCCAGTCTTTGTCAGCCTTTGCCTTAGCACGAATGTCAAGCACCATCTGCATTACCTTATCAAGGGCTTTGTTCTCACCACCATTGTCGTTAGTGTTGATGAGACCTAGGATGTCTTCTATCCATAGGTGCATTGTTTGCGAAAGTTTCTGTAGGTCGTCAGCGCTGATTTTGGCTTTTCTGTCAACCAACAGATTTACCTGATGGCAAGCCTCAAAGAGTTCGCTGATGACGATAGGTGTCTGCATATCGTCATTCATAGCAGCATAGAGTTTGTTACTTAACTCTTTGACGAAGGCAGTAATCTCAGGGCTAGAGCCTTTTGCAGGCTGTATGCGTTTCAGATCCTTCAGCCCGTTCATCAGTCGAGCAAACCCCTTCTCCGCAGCTTCAAGGGCTTCAGAAGAGAAATCTACTGTTCCGCGATAGTGGGCAGAGAGGATGAAGAAACGTATTGTCATTGGGCTGAATGGCTTTGTCAGCAATTCGTGCTCGCCCTTGAAGAATTGGTCGAGGGTGATGAAGTTGTTGTATGACTTACCCATCTTCTGTCCGTTGATGGTAATCATATTGTTGTGCATCCAGTAGTGCACTGCCTGGTGTCCCATAGAAGCCTGAGCCTGAGCTATTTCGCATTCGTGGTGTGGGAACACGAGGTCCATACCTCCACCATGAATGTCAAATTCATCGCCCAAATACTTCCTGCCCATAGCGGTACATTCGCAGTGCCAACCAGGGAATCCATCGCTCCAAGGAGAAGGCCATCTCATGATGTGTTCCGGCTGAGCCTTCTTCCACAGGGCAAAGTCGGCTTGGTTCTTCTTTTCTCCAACTCCGGCAAGGGTATCGCGAGAGGCATCCTTGATGTTCTCGAGGGTGCGACCAGATAGAATGCCGTACTTATAGTCTTTATTGTATTTCTCGATGTCAAAATATACTGAACCGTTGCTCACATAAGCATAACCATTGTCCAGTATCTCTTTCACAAGCTGCTGCTGCTCAATGATATGGCCTGTTGCATGAGGCTCAATAGAAGGAGGCAGCACGTTCAACTTCTCCATAGCAGAGTTGAAGCGGCGAGTGTAATATTGCGCTATCTCCATAGGCTCTAACTGTTCCAGTCGCGCCTTCTTTGCAATCTTGTCTTCACCCTCGTCGGCATCGTGCTCCAGGTGGCCCACATCAGTGATGTTGCGCACATAGCGAACTTTATAGCCGAGATGCTGCAGGTATCTGAACAGTATGTCGAAGGTGATAGCCGGACGAGCGTGTCCTAAGTGTGCATCACCATAAACCGTCGGTCCGCAAACATACATGCCTACATGTCCTGGGTTAATGGGCTTGAAGGCTTCTTTCTTATGGGTGAGGGTATTGTATATCAAAAATGTCTGTTCCATAAAAAATGATAATTATGATTTATGCATTGTGCATTATGCATTATGAATTAACTGAGTTTCAGCATTTTGTTAATTGGTTTTACTGCTTCTTTTGCTATTTCTTCGCTTACAGTCACCTCTGGTGCTCCGTAGAGAAGACAGTTACGCAGTTTCTTGAGGGTATTCATCTTCATATACTGACACTCATTGCATCCGCAAGATGTTGCCCCTTCAGAAATCTCCGGTGGAACGGGTATGAATGTACAGTCAGGACACATCCTTTTCAGTTCGTGCATGATGCCAGCCTCTGTTGCTACGATGAAGGTTGGAGGAGCCAAAAGCTTTACGCTATTTTCCTTTCTCACATGCTTTGCATAGCGTATCATGTCGGCTGTAGAGCCCTTCACGTCCGCCATAGCAAGCACAGGAGCCTTACACTCCAGATGTGCCATAACAATGGCTTCAGGATGTTCTGCTTTCAGTTTTGCTATTGCTTCAACAGAGAAACGCTCATGAACATGACAGCCACCATTCCACAACTCCATATTTCGTCCTGTTACGGAATTGATATATGCTCCAAGGTTATAGTCGGGACCGAAAAGAATCTTTGCATCCTTGGGCAGCTGATCCACTACCTTCTTGGCATTGCCGCTTGTCACAACAACATCGGTAAGGGCCTTTGTAGCAGCAGTAGTATTGACATACTGCACCACGAGATGGTCAGGATGTTCCTCTTTCCATTTGCGCAAATCCTCAGCATTACAGCTGTCTGCAAGAGAGCATCCGGCATCAGGATCGGGTACCAGCACCTTCTTATCAGGTGAGAGAAGTTTGCAGGTCTCGGCCATGAAGTGTACACCACACATCACAATGATATCTGCATTTGTTGCAGCCGCTTGGCGTGCAAGGGCCAGAGAATCACCTACAAAGTCTGCACACTCCTGTATGTCGCCAGTAGTATAATAGTGCGCAAGTATTACTGCATTCTTCTCCTCGCACAACTCGCGTATCTCCGTTTGGAGTTCCTTTATGCGCTGCGGGGTTAGCTGTGTTTCGTTCATATTTTTAGGGTAAATTTTTTTCGCGTGCAAAGTTATAAAAAAATGAGGACAGAACAAAATAAATTTATTTATTTTTTATGTCGAGTGCCCGTAAGTACGCGATTTCTATCGTAAAGTTACAAAAAAATGAGCGAAGTACAAATGAAAATTAGGTTTTTCTTTTTTTATTTTGAGTGCAAAGCAATTTCTTTATATGCCCAAGTTACATTTTTTTTCGTCGAGAGCGGAAACTTTTTCCCTAACTAGCGAAAAATTGTTCCGTCCCTTACGGAATTTTTCCTGTATATGGTAAAGTATTCTATCTTCGGTAGGATATTTTTATTAAAAAGTATCATTTTGTATTGTGCATAGATTAATGTATATTTATTTATCGAGTGCGGGTTATATTGTGTTAACAAGGGTTAATGGAAGAGGCGAGGTGTTAAAAACATTTATCATTTTGTGCGGATTATTGCAAAAACAGGCAGAAAACCATACCTTTGCACCCGCTATGTGATTTATTCACTATGCAAGGTGATGATAAAAGTTTTTTTGTTCAATGATTGTTTTTATCTGTGAAGGTAGAGACTTTCAGGCTGAAAGTTTAAGTCTGTGAAGGCATTTACTTTTGGTTAATGTTAAATTAAAAGTTTATTCAGTTATTTGCCTGTGAAGGCACTTTTTATCCCCTATGGAGTTAATCATAGGGGATTTTTTTGTGTGATATCATAGATAAAGTGAAAAAAATCAAGTTTTTCTTGCATTTTTCACGACTTAATTGTACCTTTGCACACGCAATTTAAAAAAGCCCTCATTAAGGGGCGCACTATTTTGGGGTTGACTGGATTTGACAGCGGGCCGGGATGGTGCGTAAGCATGCGGAGTCAAGGCTGTGTCCTCCATAATCACGTCGGCCGACAATTTAATTGGCGAAACACGTTACGCTCTCGCTGCCTAGACCGAAGTATAGTAGGTCTGCTTAATTTCCGTGCAAGGCATGGAAACGGGACATCGCTCAGAGCCCTACTTCCTGAGGCTTAACTGGTTATAGCGGTGCAGAAATATCGGGAATAGCACAGGTAGAGCCTCGATGGCTGTGCGAAACTTTAGAGGATAAGGCAATGCTTGGTGGTCCGGGTCTTGGTATTGCACGAAAATGAAGTCCGGAATAAGCATGTAGAAAGCGTACGGTCACACCGTTTGGACGGGAGTTCGATTCTCCCCAGCTCCACTATGTTTTTGACTTCTATAGCGCGGTTAGGATTCATTTCGCGTCAGAAAACCTTAGAGCGGCACTTCTATGATCCAGAAATGCTGCAAAGGGAGACTTTTAACCATTTGGTGACTAAGGCAAAGGATACTCTTTTTGGCCAGGAGTACGACTATGAGCATATCTTTCACTATGAAATATTCAGAAAGCATGTGCCAGTAAGCACCTATGATGACCTCAAGGGCTATATTGACAGAATGCGTCACGGAGAGTGTGACATATTGTGGCCAGGACAAGTAAAATGGTATGCAAAATCTTCGGGTACGACGAATGATAAGTCAAAGTTCATCCCTGTTTCTACGGATGGCCTAAAGCGAATACACTATGCAGGAGGCACTGATGTAGTAGCCTTCTACCTGCAGAATAATCGTAAGTCAAAGTTGTTTGATGGCAGAGCCTTGATATTGGGAGGTTCTCATGCCCCTAACTATAGTCTTCCCAACTCGTTGGTTGGTGACCTGTCGGCAATACTTATAGAGAATATAAATCCATTGGTGAACTTGATAAGGGTGCCAGACAAAAGGACTGCTCTGATAGCTGATTTTGAAAAAAAGCGCGAAAACATCGCACGACAATGCTTGAAAGCCAACATAACAAACCTCAGTGGTGTGCCATCATGGATGATGTCGGTACTTTTGAGGGTGATAGAGCTTTCTGGCAAACGCTATCTTCGTGATGTGTGGCCCAATCTGGAGGTATTCTTTCATGGAGGTATAGCATTTACACCTTATCGCAGGGCATACGAAAAACTCATTTTGAAGGAAGATATGCATTATATGGAAACCTATAATGCTTCAGAAGGATTCTTTGGCATACAAAATGATCCTGCATCATCTTCTATGCTCCTGATGCTTGATTATGATGTATTTTATGAGTTTGCTCCGATGGATACCATAGATGACGAAGGGAAACTGACAAATCCTGATGCTGTAGTTCCAATAGAAGGAGTTGAGGTAGGAAAGAACTACGCCATGATAATATCCACTTCATGTGGTTTGTGGCGTTATATGATAGGTGATACAGTTAGGTTTACTTCGGTGAGACCGTATAAATTTGTCATTACTGGTCGTACGAAAAGCTTTATAAATGCCTTTGGAGAGGAACTTATCGTTGACAATGCGGAGAGAGGACTGCAATATGCCTGTGAGAAGACAGGAGCAGAGATAAATGAATATACTGCAGCACCAGTATTCAGGTCTGAGGGGGTGATACCACATCATCAATGGCTTATAGAATTCTCCAAAGAGCCTGATAACTTGGAGGATTTTGCCAATATACTGGACAGTAAGTTGCAAGAACTGAATAGTGACTATGAGGCGAAACGCTTCAAGGATATCAATATGATCAGGCTGCAAATAGTAAAGGCTCGTCCTGGACAGTTCACAGAATGGCTTGCATCAAAGGGAAAACTTGGTGGCCAGAATAAGGTTCCTAGGTTGTGTAATAGTCGTCAGCATATTGATGAGTTATTAAAGGTATGAAAAAACTATTATTTCTCATAATAATCTCTACTGCAACTCTGCTACTCGTACAGAGCTGTGCTCGTATGGGAGCCCCTGATGGTGGATGGTATGACGAAACTCCTCCAAGGGTGGTTGGCGCTATTCCTGCAGACAAAGCTCTGAATGTTGATAATGGTAAAGTACGCATTTATTTCAGCGAGTTTGTGAAGATAGAGAATATTCAGGAAAAAGTGGTGATTTCTCCTCCACAAATAGAATCTCCGGAAATAAAGGCACATGGAAAATATGTGGAAGTGAAGTTGAAAGACAGCTTGAAGTCACACATGACTTATACCATAGACTTCTCAGATGCAATATCAGATAATAATGAAGGAAATCCTTTAGGCAGCTATACTTACAGTTTTTCTACGGATTCACTCATAGATACATTAGAGGTGTCTGGATATGTTTTAGCTGCTGAAAATCTGGAACCAATAAAAGGAATCTTGGTAGGCCTTTACCCTGTTGATTCAACAGAAGTGAAGAAAGACTCTTGCAAAAATGATTCTCTGCCTCCTTTCTTGAGAGTTTCGCGTTCAGATTCAAGGGGAAGGTTTGTTATTCGTGGAGTAGCACCAGGTCGATATACGGTTGGAGCTCTACAGGATGTAGATGGAGACTATAGGTTTACCAATAGGGGAGAGATGATGGCATTCTCACATGATGTTATCTCACCTTCTGCGTATGGAGATTTTCGTCAAGATACGGTTTGGGCTGATGCTGTGCATGTAAAAGATATAATAAAAGTACCTTATACCCATTTCGTGCCAGACAATGTTGTATTGCGTTCTTTTGAACATATCTCAACAGACAGATATTTCGTAAAAAGTGAAAGGAAAGATGCAGATAATTTCACTTTATTCTTCACGGCACCATGTGCGAAAGAACCTCTTCCTCAACTGAAAGGGCTGAATTTTGATTCAGAGAATGCCTTTATTATAGAATCTTCTGCAAAGGCTGACACCATAACATATTGGTTGAAGGATACAGCATTGGTGAATATGGATACTTTGCGAATAGAGATGAAAACATTCATCACAGATACCTTGGGAATGTTGTCTCCAAGCACTGATACTCTTGAAATTCTTGCTAAAACACCTTATGCAAAGCGTATGAAGGCAGAGCAAAAGAAAAAAGAGGAGTGGAAGGAAAAGATAGAGAAGAAGATAAAGAAACAGGAAAAATGGGCGAGAGAACATCCTGACGAGCCTACAGAGGAGATAGATACTATTATGCCTGTACCAAAATTGGAGGTAAAATATGATGTTCCGTCATCTTTGGCGCCGGATAAGTATTTGAAGATAAGTTTTCCTAAACCGTTAGAGAAATTTGATTCTGCAGCAATTCACCTGTATGTTGAACAAGATTCTTTATGGTATCGTTCACCATTCACTCTTGAGAAAACAAATGACAGAGAGTGGGAGATATATGCTGACTGGATATATGGTGCAGAGTACTCGTTTGAGATAGACACTCTTGCTTTCGAAGATATCTACGGACAAAAGTCTGCACCTTACAAAACAGGTTTCAAGGTAGCTACATTGGAATCTTTTGCTTCGTTATTTGTAAATGTAAGTGGGGTTTCTACAGAGGGAGATATTATTGTTCAGATGATTGATAAGGGCGACAAGCCTGTTAGGTCTGCTGTAGTGCAGAGTGGGACTGCAGAATTCTATTATGTGCAGCCAGGCGTTTATTATCTGAGAGCAATAATTGATAGAAACAAAAACGGGAAATGGGATACAGGAGAATATTTTGAGGATCTACAGCCCGAAGAAGTATATTACAACCATGAGCCTATAGAGTGTAAGGCAAAATGGGATCTTACACGAGATTGGAATCTTACGGCATTGCCATTATACAAACAAAAGCCTTTAGAGATAACAAAACAGCGTGCAGATAAAGAAAAAACAATACAACACAGAAATGCTCAACGTGCAGCGGAAAAAGGGATACCCGAACCTGTACAGAAGTAAAAACGAATGATAATATGGTAAAAAGAATCTTTTTATACCTATTTATGATATTGCCACTATGTAATGTGTCAGCACAATGTACTTATGAGAATCGTGCATTTAGTGGCAGCGAGGTGATAAATTACAACCTGTATTTTAACTGGAAATTTATATGGATAAAGGCTGGTACAGCAAGCATGATAACACAGCCTATCGTTTATAATGGCAAAAATGCATACCGTTCAAGTCTGGTGACACGCTCTTCTGCAACAGTGGATAAGTATTTCATGATGCGTGATACCATAATGGCATACTTCTCAACAGAACTGACTCCTTTGTATTATCGTAAAGGTGCTCGTGAGGGAAAAAGATACTATGTTGATGAGGTTTGGTATTCATACAATGGAAATAAGTGTATTACAAACTTGAAACATCTTACTTCTTCAGGAGATACTTATAAGGAGAAATTTGTGTATGACCGTTGTGTGTCAGATATGCTCAATAGTTTCCAGCGCGTCAGAAATCTTGATCCTTCAGGATGGAAAGAAGGACATGTGGAGAATTTGGATATTGCTGGAGGTGAGAAACTCGTTAATGCAAAGTTGATATACAGAGGAAAGAAAGAGGTTAAAGCGGACAATAAGAAGAAATATAATTGTCTTGTATTGTCATATGTTGAAAAAGAAGAAAAAAAGGACAAAGAAATTGTACGTTTTTATGTAACAGACGATAATAGACATGTTCCTATTCGTTTGGATATGTTCTTGAGATTTGGTTCTGCAAAAGCTTATTTGAGATAAATGAAAAGAATACTCGTAGTATTAATAGCGTTAAATAATTTTTTCCTCCCTTATATATTGGAGGGTGGAATTCTGCGTGCTGATGAGGGAATGTGGACTTTGTATAACCTTCCTGATGCTGTATATAAACAAATGAGAGCTGAGGGCTTTATGATGCCAAAGGAGGCTCTATACAATGATCTTACAAATTTTTCTTTACATTCAGAGCATGCTATGATTCCTACGCTTTCATCGGCAGTAGTGAATTTCTCAGGTTTCTGTACAGGAGAGGTAGTCTCACCAAAAGGACTCGTGCTTACTAACCACCATTGTGGTTTTGAAGCTATTCGATCACACTCCACAGTGGAGCATGATTATATGAAGGATGGTTTTTATGCAGAATCATACGAACAAGAACTGCCTAATGAGAATATGTTTGTGGCATTTATGAAAAAGCAGGAGGATGTTACAGACAAATTGCGCCAATTAGGTCTTGATAGCATGGATTTTTATAGTAAGGAGGCTCTTATTGATTCCCTTGAAGAGGCAATGTCAAGTGAAGTAAAGAAAATAGACTCTACATTCTATGTTGAGATTAATGCTTTCTTTGAAGGAAATTCTTACTATGCTACAACATATCAGCGCTATTCCGATGTGCGTCTGGTTTTTGCTCCACCAAAGTCAATGGGCAAATTCGGAGGTGAGACAGATAACTGGATGTGGCCTCGACAGACATGTGATGTTTCTGTTTTTCGTATATATGTAGATCCGCTTACTGGTGGACCCGCAGAATATAGTCCGAAGAATGTACCAATGCTCCCTGATAACTGGCTGTGGGTAAGTACAAACGGATATAAAGAGGGAGATTTTGCAATGGTGATGGGATATCCTGGAAGTACCTCACGCTATCTTAGCAGCTACGGAATAGAGGAAATGCGTAATTGTATTAATGACCCTCGCCAGCAGGTACGTGGTGTCAAGCAGGAGGTTATGAAGAAACACATGGATGCCTCTGAGGCTGTACGCATAAAGTATGATAGCAAATATGCACAGAGTGCTAACTATTGGAAAAATGCTATCGGTATGAATAAATGTATCGATTCCATCGGAATAGTTAGGCAGAAACAAGCTATGGAAGCCAAACTGACATCATGGGATTCTACAGCATTAAAAAATCTTTATGCAAAGCGTGCTGAAACCATGCGTGCCAACACATTTTTCTCGGAATCGTTTTCTTATCGTAGTGGTAATGAACTCGCAGTAAGGGCTACTAAATTCTATAGCGGAATGCCTGTTCTTGGAGATTCTACAAAGGTAAAGAAGCAATATCTGCAGTTTAAAGACAACAGCGACCAATGGGATAGAGATCTTGATATTGAGACGATGGCTGTAATGATTGAGAATTATCGTTCTCATGTTCCAGAAAAGTATATTCCTTCTTTTTATAAGCGCATAGATAAGGAATTCCATGGAGATTATCGTGCCTATGTTGAAGCTATATGGGATAATTCGGTATTGATGAAGAAAAATGCCAAGATTCCGCTTCGTATGACGCGAAAACTGAAGAAGGACCTTGGAATAGATTTCTCTATGTCATTGGTAGAGACTCTTGCTGACTTAAAAATTGTCTTGGATGATATTAGAGACAGCATTCGGGAGGAAGAAAGAGTACTATGTGCAGAGAAATTGCGTGCAGAGGAGAATATTCCTCATTACAGTGATGCAAACTTCACTCTCCGTATGACATATGGACAAGTTGGAGGATATGTTCTCAATGGTGATGATTCTGGATATTTTACGACTGCAAAGTCTATAAGGGAAAAAATGCAGAAGGGCGGTGATACTCACGATTATTATGTAGAGCCAAGAGTGCGTCAGTTGTTTGAATCTGATGTTTATGGTATCTTGGACGATAGGGTATCTAAAACTCTAAATATGTGTTTCCTAACGAATAACGATATCACTGGTGGAAATAGTGGCTCTCCAGTTCTTGACAGTCATGGGCATCTTATAGGACTAGCCTTTGATGGTAACTGGGATAGTCTTTCCAGCGATATATTCTTTGATGCATCTTTGGCACGTTGTATTAATGTGGACATTCGTTATGTGCTATATATGATGAAGGCGTGGGGCAACGCCACACGCCTACTTCAAGAGATGGGTATAGAATAACACTATTTATTCTGCTGGTACAAAATCCAATTGTTTCTTTTCGACATTAGCTTTGGAGACCTTAATAGTGATAGGGTCTCCAAGATTATATCTGTTGTGATGTCTGCGACCTACGAGACAGAAATTCTTCTCGTCAAAGTCATAATAGTCGTCTTTTAGATCTTGCAGACTTATCATTCCTTCACAATGGTTTTCATCAATCTCGCAGTAAATGCCGTAACTGGTTAAGCCGCTGATATGAGCCTCAAACTCTTCTCCTACGAATTGTCCCATGAATTCTACCATTTTATATTTGATAGAATCGCGTTCTGCCATAGCAGCAGTCTGTTCCTGTTGGGAAGAATGTTCGCATAATTCTTCGTATTTATCTTCGCTGGCACTCTTTCCTCCTTCTTCGTAACGAGTGAGTAGTCGATGTACCATAGTATCAGGATAACGTCTAATGGGTGATGTGAAATGTGTATAGTAATCGAAGGCAAGTCCGAAATGCCCTATGTTGTGAACAGAATATTTGGCCTTCATCATTGCTCTTAATGCAACCATCTGAATGGCATTGCTTTCAGGTTTTCCTTCTATTTCATCCATAAGGGTATTGACGGCACGTGCAGTAGCTCCTTTTGTACCAGTAGATTTCATCTTGTAGCCAAACTTGGTAACAAAGGAACGAAGAGTCTCCATCTTCTGCGGATCTGGGGAATCATGGATTCGATAGGGTAGGGTCTTTGCTTTTGCAGGTTTGCCGCCTTTGGTCTTCTTTACTTTTCCTACGTGTTCTGCAACAGTTTTATTTGCCAAAAGCATAAACTCTTCTATTAGTTTGTTAGCATCTTGGCTTCTCTTAACATAGCAGCGTATGGGCTTACCTTTTTCATCTATGTCAAAACGCATTTCCTCTCGATCAAACCGTACGGAACCATTCTTGAAACGTCTTTCTCTAAGTTTCTTTGCTAATCTGTCAAGAGTGAGTAACTGTTCAGAATATGGGTCTTCCACCTTATCACGATTCATTATACCTGGTCTGCTACTTTCTATGACAGCCTGAACCTCTTCGTAAGCATAGCGGCGATTGCTCTTTATGACAGTATGTACAATACGGTATTTCTTTACATTAGCTTCCTCATCAAGCAGGAAGATGACACTATAAGCTAGTTTTTCTTCATTTGGACGGAGTGAACAGATATAGTTACATAGTCTTTCTGGAAGCATAGGAATGGTTCTGTCTACAAGATATACCGAAGTAGCACGTTTTTGTGCCTCTTTGTCAATGATAGAGCCCTCTGTAACATAATGTGAGACATCTGCAATGTGAACACCAACTTCCCAAAGATTACCTTCTTTTCTGATAGATAGAGCATCGTCAAAGTCTTTTGCATCATGTGGATCGATGGTACATGTCCATATATCCCTAAAGTCTTCACGCTTTTCCAGTTCTTCCTTAGTAATGGCATCTGAAATCTTATTGGCGGCATCTTCCACTTCCTTTGGATATTTGTAGGGCAAACCATATTGTGCCAGAATAGTATGCATCTCAGCATCGTTATCACCTTGTTTACCGAGTATATCAACGACTTCAGCAATTATACTGCGTTGTTCGCCATCTGGCCATGATATTACTTTTACAACAGCTTTGTCATTAGTTTTACCTTTTTTCAGTCTTTCCTTAGGAATAATGATGCTTGTAGTAATAGTTTCTGTCGGTAAAAGATATGCAAATCCTTTATCTACCTTCAGTTTTCCTACAAATTGGTCTTTCTTGCGTTGTAAAATCTCAACTACTCGTGCTTCGCGGATGTGATTGCGTTTGCGAGCCATCATCATGATTTGTACCCTATCGCCATTCATAGCAAACAAGGAGTTACGTTCTGCTACGAAGATAGGATTTTCGGAACCATCTGGAATAACGCTATTCCTTCCATTTGCCTTCGCTTGAAAGGTGCCGACTAGAGTCTGGGTGTTGTCAGCAAGTTTGTAACTGGTATCAGATATTTTGATAAGGTAGTCATCCCATGCCATCTCTTCCATGATGTCTATAGCGAGCATCTTAAGAGGATGAGTGTCAAGATGTAAGAATTTGAAAATCTGTTTTAATGAGAAGGTCTCGTTTGGATTACTTGAAAAGAAAGCCTCCAGTCTCTCAATAAGTTGTGCTCTCGTTAAGCGTTTTCCGCCTTTCTTTCTTCTAGTTTTAGCCATAGTTATCTTAGGTTTATATTTTCTCAACTAATGATTCTCAACTCTCCCTCTCTCCCTCTAACTGCTTACTTCTGTTCCAGAAACTCCACAGCTCTTTTCACTTGCGTGTCATGCTGTATGGCATTGGCAATGCTGCCTCTTTGGAAATAGTATGCAGTAATTATGTCTTGCTCTATAAGGCGTTGTATAATTTTACGATTCTTGCCTAATTCTTTTGAAAGATTGTGAGTTAGCTTTGTCTTTAATGCCTCAAACTCATCCTTTGCATCATCATAATAACCTTCGAATTTCGCGAATTTCACCAATTCATCGAATTCTTTACTTGTTTCTCTATCATATTTGAAACCACTTTTCAAGACGGCTTCTTTGAAATCTTCCCATTCTGCATCAGTAAGGTGGAAATCCTCTGCAGGTGCTATTTTTTTATGTTTTCTGATATAGTCAACAACCCAGTGAAATTCAACCTCTGTAGAGTCCAGACCTGATCCGCACAGGTATGCAGCAATATTGGGAAGAGAATCGTTGCTTACTTCGATATCAGGTTTAACACCGATACCTTGTACACATTCTCCAGCAGGTAAATAATATTTTGATGTTGTCACCTTTAATGATGCATCATGTGGTAAATCAATAGGTTGTTGCACCAGGCCTTTTCCATAGGTCTTCTTACCTATTATCGTTGCTCTCTTCAGGTCTTGTAGAGAACCAGCTGTTATCTCGCTTGCAGAAGCACTATTTTCATTCACCAGAACGACTACTGGCATAATGGTATCCAATGCTTCTGATTCGGTTTTATATTCATTATTTGAACGTGTTATCTTACCCTTCGTAGTAACGATGGTAACGTCTTTTGGAACAAACATATTCACTATTTTTATGGCTTCTGCCAAAGCACCACCGCCATTATTTCTAAGGTCAAAGATGAGTTTCTTCATGCCTTGTCCTCGCATTTCTACAAGGGCTCTTCTAATGTCGCGTGAACAATCATCTGTAAATTGTGTCAATAAAAGATAGCCTATATCTTTATTTTTTTTAAGCAGACCGTAATATGGTACGCTAGGTAATTGTATGGCTTTTCTTGTTACCTTTTTTTTATACATTTTGCCGTTGCGTTCTATTTTTAAGGTAAAACTGGTGCCAGCTTCTCCGCGTAAACGGCTAGAAACGTAATCGACCTTCTTTCCTATCATTGAGGAATCATCAATAGCAATAACTTTATCACCCTTTTGTAATCCTATCATTGAGGCAGGCATATTCTCGTATGGCTCGTCTATGACGATGCAACTGTCTCTGAGGTCTTGTTTTATTATAGCTCCTATACCTGCATATTTTCCTGTCAGCATAGTTTTCAGGTTCTTCACCTCATTGGCGGGGTAATACTCCGTATATGGATCAAGAGATCGAAGCATTGCTTTGATTCCAATGCCAACTGTCTTGTCGGGATCGAGTGAGTCGACATATATCATATCAAGATTTTTGTATAAGGCAGAAAAAATCTCGAGATTACGCATGACATCAAAATTATGATTTTTGACGATAGACTTGTTGTCAGCATATGTTGTACTGCTAACAACAGAACATAGAAGTACTATTATATAGAATAATTTTCTCATAACAGATGCAAAATTACGATTAAGTTATGAATAATGCAAGAAAAATCGAAAAAAAATAACAAAAAAGAAGAGTCAACGATGTGACTCTTCTTGTGCGCTCCCTCTTGGGCTTGAACCAAGGACCCCCTGATTAACAGTCAGATGCTCTAACCAACTGAGCTAAGGAAGCTTTTATGCAATTTTTCGAATTGCGGTGCAAAGGTACAACGAAAAACTGAAATATCCAAATTTTTAGCGATTTTTTTTAGTTTTTCGTATAAAAAACTCCAGAATCCTTAAAAATCACTTCGACATTATCTCGCAAATCCTGTTTTGTAGTGTGCGGGCATAGGGTTTGTCATAGCAATTATTAATAAGGATAGAGAAGGCAATATCATGTCCATTGGATGCTGTAAGATATCCGCTTAATGTGGAAACTCCGTTAAGAGTTCCTGTTTTGGCATGTACATTATTGTGGGCCATACCGTTTGTCATTCGTTTCCCCAAAGTACCGTCAACACCTGCAATAGGCATATTGTCATACAATAGTTGGTAAATCTTTTTATCATGATATACATACCTCAAAAGATCTATCTGTGACTGAGCAGTAGATTTATTGGAATGTGATAATCCGCTTCCATCAATGATGTTATAGTAATTATACTTTATATCCCATTGACATTCTTCTGGCCTATATCTTTCTCGTATTCTACTTACCAAGTCTCTAACAACGTTTTTGCATCCATCGTAAGACCAGTTCTGATCATTCTTTACAAGATTCAATAACATTGATTCTGCGTATATGTTATCGCTACTTTTCAGCATACGATTCATAACCTTCATTAAAGGGGTACGGATATATCCCAAAGGATATGTTCCTCTGTCTGTGGTATTTTCCTTTCCCCATGTAAGGGTTGATGAGAACTTTACTGTATCAGAAGCAAGTAGTCTTGCTACCTGTGGTGCAAAATTGTCCTCTGCAAGACGTATGTGCTGTGTCTTCTCATTAATACATAGTATGATGCCACCATCGATGGAATCATAACCCATCGCTATTATTTTGTCCTTTATGGCTCTCGCTCCTTCGGCTGTCAGAGTCGGATCACAGTTGGTGTTGATGTATATATCCCCTTTTAAAAATAGATTTCCTAAAGTGTCCATTGCCTCCTCTCCATTGGTGGTGATACTTGTCAGAAAGGTGAAATCTTCACCATATGTGGAGAGCATGGCCGTTGCTGTGTAAAGTTTTTGGGTGCTGGCAGGAATCATCATTCTGTCTGCGTTCCACTCATAAAGTGTAGAATCGGCTGTCAAGTCATAGATGCAACATCCGATGGAAACTTTTTTGGTTTTTGAAAGTAGTTCTTCTACTTCTGTCCGTAAATCCTCTTCCCAACTTTGGGCATTCAGACTTAGCGCTAGAAGAGAAAGTAGCAAAATGGAGAATAATCTTTTATTCATACTTTAAAAAAGAAAAGGCATCACTCATATCGAGTGGTGCCTTTCGTGGGCCATCTAGGGCTTGAACCTAGGACCTCCAGATTATGAGTCTGTTGCTCTAACCAACTGAGCTAAAAGCCCGTGCTAACGTGGAATGTGTTTAAGGTGGGAACCACGCTTGCGGGTGCAAAGGTACAAAAAAAACTGCATAGAGGCGAGAACAAGATGGATAAAAGATAAGAATTTAAGTTTTTTTCACCATTTTACTATTAAAAATCGAATATAAATGGGTTATTAAATCCCTCAACATGAACTATAACCTGTCCAGTATTTGATTCCGCTGTTGACTGTATTCTGATGAATCCTTCTCCGAAATATGTTTTCATTGAGGTTGTACGCCAAGATTGTTCGCGTCTCATATCTCCTGTTTCTACACCGAGCAGTCGGATACCTCCAGTCGTTTCCACTTTAAATCTACGTGACTCCATTTGCTGTACCAAACCATCCTTGTCAACCAGAGTGAGACGGATATTGGAAACAGTATTTCTGGCATTACATGGAGAATAGTCCTTTGCTACATTTGTTAGAACTTTATTGTCTGCCTCTAACCTTACGTTAGCCACCACACCATGATTTATCAACGAATCACGCATTATTGGTTTTCCGTCTTTATACCCTATAGCAAGTACCTTGCCTTTTCTGGCAGGCAATTGTATTTTTATGCAGTTGTCGGTGAAATCAGATGTTTTACGTGGTTTTAGAGGTAGTTGTGGATTACTCCACATTGGGAAGAAAAATTGTGCGGAATCGCAGGTGGTGTAGCATCTCACCTCAACACATCGAGAATCTGTATATGGCAAATCCCACGTGTCTGCCATTGGAGGATATTGCCAATGGTCGGTACCAATGGCTTGGTCAAAGCAGTTGTCTCTTACCATTAGTTTCAGGAAATCTTTCTCTGGGTTCCATGCTGGATGATAGAATGCTGCTTGTGGACGTTCCTTTAATGTTATATCAAAGGGACATGAGCACCATCCTTTTGCTGGCCATGGTGAGGATTCTCCTAAATAATCGACTCCGGCCCATACAAAAGAGCCAGCAATAAAATCATTATTCTTTACGAAATTCCATGGATTTTCTTCTACGAAATCGCGAACAACATCTTCACGCATTCCAGAATAATAAACAAAAGCCTCTGTTACGAGCATCTTCCTTTGGGGGTGTCTCTTATGGTCTGATATCATGCGTGGTTCGAGGTAGTTATAGCCTACCAAATCAGTCACCTCTCCGAATTTGTCTTCAAACCCTTGTTGACATGCTACCAATGTAGGACGCGTATTGTCGAGAGATTTCACGATGGAATTGAGTTCTTTGGCTCTCAATACTCCAGTGTCATCCTTTAGCCATGCTTCACTCAGTTCATTACCAATGCTCCAGATAATTACAGATGGATGATTCCTGTCGCGTATTATCATATCAGTAATATCTTGGTGTGCATTGTCGTCATAGAATGGTTCATAATAGCCAGACTTCCATTTATCGAAAGCTTCGTCTAAGACCATTACTCCCATTGTATCACAAATAGTTAGAAACTCAGGAGATGGGGGATTGTGTGAACATCTGATGGCATTGCATCCAATGTACTTTAGAGTGCGAATCTTCCGCTCCCATTCTTCGTCAGGAACGGCAACTCCCAGACTTCCTGCATCCATGTGGAGGCACATTCCTTTTATTTTCATGTTTTTACCATTAAGGAAAAAACCTTTGTCAGCATCAAAGTAAATGTCCCGAAAGCCAAAAGGAGTGGTAACCTTGTCAATGATTTTTCCCTTCCCATTGTAAAGATAAGTACATACCTTATACATATTAGGGGTGTCAACACTCCATAATTTTGGCGATTTCACCGTTGTTGAGATGGTAGAAATGCTTTCTTCGTTGATTTCTGAGGTAATAGAGGATACTTTTTTACCTTTGGCATCAAAGATAATATGTTCTAATTTTGATGCTTCAGTACCTGATATTGTAGTTTCAATCTTTACGTTTCCACTGTTATTTGACTTTTCCTGATTCCACTAGACACTTTTTCTATTTATAAACTAAATCAATAGACAAATGTTTATATGTCGTACTAATTTGATAGACATTAGCGAAAAAGCTGTATGGGTTTTGCTGCCACCCAAGACAAATCTGGACATATAGAGCAGGGATTTGTTGCTTGGCTCTGCAAAGATACAACATTATTTTCATTTTCTGTCTCTTTTTTAGGATTTTTATTCTTTTTCCACTTTCTTTCCTGCATTCCCCGC
>JAFVGI010000065.1 GCA_017475005.1 Prevotella sp.
GGACGTTAAATTAAACGTTAATTATTAATCTCTCTATAGTAGTGAGCTCGGTATAATGCCGGGCTCATTCCTTTTAATCTCAGCTTTATTCTTTTATTGTTATACCACCATATATATTTCTTTAGCTCTCTTTCAAACTCTTCGACAGAGTCAAAGTGATTTACGTATAGTAATTCGTTCTTCATCAACCCGAAGAAGTTCTCCATCATGGCGTTGTCCAGACAGTTACCTTTCCTTGACATGCTCTGGATGATTCCATGGTCTTTGAGCATTTTCTGATACATCATGTGCTGATAATGCCATCCCTGATCAGAGTGTAATACTAGTCCATCTGTATTGTGATGCTCCCTAAATGCCTTTCTGAGCATGGTAATGACCATCTGCAGGTTTGGACTGCTAGATATGCTGTAAGAGATTATCTCTCCATTGAACATATCCAATATAGGCGAGAGGTATAGTTTCTTGTCGTTGATACATACCTGAGTAACATCTGTAGTCCATTTCTGGTTTGGGCATTCAGCTGTAAAATCACGCTCCAGCACATTAGGCGCAATCTTCCCCACCTCACCCTTATAGGAGTGATAGTGGCGTTTCTTGCATTTGGCTTTCAATCCGAGTTGTCTCATGAGCTTCTGTACTGTCTTGTGATTTACTATTTCACCTTCGTTTCTCAATGCAAAACATATTCTCCTGTATCCGTATCGGCCATTATTCTCGTCATATATGGCTTTTATTCTTTCTCGAAGAGCATCGTAGCCATCACTGTCATCCATATACGAGAGGTGGTAATAGAATACGGAACGAGCCATCTTCATCCGTTGCAGCATAAACTGCAGGGGATGTCCTTCACACCTTAGTTCTTCGATGGCTCTTGCCTGGTCCCGCGTAGACGGGCGTTCCTTTCCTCGACTAAGGCTCTCACTTTTTTTAGCAAAGCATTCTCTGTCTTGAGTTCTTGTACTTCCTTACGAAGCCTTTCAAGCTCTGTCAGTGGTTTGCTGTCCTTCTTTGGTCTACCCATATCTGATGGTCTGCCTCGCTTTTTTACATTCTCCAATGCTACCAAACCGGATTCCCTATACTTCTTTAGCCATACGGAAATTATTTGGGAACTAGCACCATATTTTAGCGAAGCTGCGTGCAAAGTTAAGTGATTTTTCTCAATATCAAGCACGATTAGTCTCTTTAATGCAAAATCTGCTCTGATATTTTTGCCTTTTTGTAGACCAACGACTCCATACTTCTGATATTTTTCCCATAGAACGTGGAGTTGGTCCTTGTGAATACCATACTCATTATGGATAGATGTTAAAGACCTTCCTTCCTCTAACAGCTGCATGTACTTTAGGCATGCCGCATAACCATGTCTCTTTCTTGCTGACATAATAAACCCCGAAAGTTTTTTGTCTAACTTTCGGGGGTCACTTCAAGGTTGTGCGTCTTCTTTTATTTCTTCAAATAGTTTTAGAGTCGTACCCTAATGGGGTGTTCCTATGAAATAAAAGAAAACCTTCCCGCTGCCTGTAGCTACTAAACAAACGGGAAGGCGCCAATCATAGAAACAGGCATTTTCTTATTTGTTATATCTCATTGCCCTATATAAAAAACGCCCCGCCCTGGTTCGCTGGACTTCGGGAAGCGTGGCGGGTTCTGTTGGTGCAAAGATACGGCTTTTATTCGGATTGGCCAAACATTGTGATAAAATGTTTGTTTGAGAGCACATTTTTATGTCTTTTTTGCAGTTTTTTCTATAACTAGTTTTAGAGTTGCACACTTGAAGTGCTTTTTCTGGGTATCTTCGGAGTCCTTTTGGTGTTGGCATATGTAACTTTGTGCATTTTTTGATGGGAATAGTCCCAAATAACCATCAAATCAATTATCACAATGAAGAATTTATCATTGTTTGCGTCGGCTCTGGCGGTGCTGGGGCTGACGGCGTGTGAGAAAACGCTCGTGGATGACATTGCGGATGTCGGCAGCGGGCAAGTTGAGAACTCTGTGTTGCAGGTGCGGACGCGCTCAGGCGGTTCGCTGGGTGACGAAGCGACGGTTGCGTACCCTGTGACGGTGTATGTGTTCCAAGGCGAGGAGTGTCAGGCGGTACAGACCATTGGCGACGAGGGGCAGACGCTGAACATTCCACTGACGGAGGGGACGTACTCGGTGTATGCGGTTGGCGGTGCGTCGGCCTTAGACTATGTACTGCCTGATGCTGACGATGCTACTGTGACATCAGCGATTGTCTTGAAAGAGGGCAAAACGCATGGCGACCTAATGGCGGCATCGGCCACGGCGACGCTGACGGATGGCGGCACAAACACCGTCACGCTGGGTATGACGAGGAAGACGATGCTCATTCAGGACGTGACTATCAAGAAGGTTCCATCGGCGGCGACGGCGGTGAGTGTTACGATAGCACCGCTTTGGCAAGCCCTCAACGTAAGTGGTACATATAGCACGACGAATGGCAGTAGCACCATTTCGCTGACAAAGCAGGAGGATGGCCGGACATGGCAGAATGCCGCCAGTGCCTATCTGCTGCCACCAAGCAGTCAGCCCGCCAGCGTGAGTGTGAACATCACTATTGGTGGCATGACGAAGACCTACACCTATTCGTGCAGCGACCAATTGGAGGCTGGGTATAAGATCAATATCGATGGCACTTACACCGAGGCGGTAGGCGTTAACCTGACTGGCACCATTACGGGAGCAACGTGGCTCGGGGAAAGGACAATCAGCTTTGAATTCGACGAGAACGGCAGTAGTGCGGCTGATGATGGCAATGGCGGTGATAATGGGAATAACGACACTCCAGGCAACGCAGAAGACTTCCCCGCTGTAGGCTCCAGCTATCAGGGCTGCTACGTGCTGAAGTCCATTGTAGCCGATGATGGTCAGTCGGCTGAGTTGACGTTGCTTTCACCTAACGAAACAACGATAGGAAAGGCTTACAACGATGCCAGTTTCATAGGGCATCCAGAAGTCCTCGAAGCCCTCATTGACGAGAAACTGGCCGAGGCAGACGTGGACGGCATCAGCGATTGGCGTTTGCCCACCTACGATGAACTGAATGTCATTTACGCCGTCCTCGATGCCATTAACGACACCTTTGAGTCCGATGTAAGCGCCAGTGGCAAATACCTCTACGATGCCAGCGGCACCGTTCTCTTTCGTATTCTCTCCCAGACCACAGCGGACGGGTTCGACAACTTTGGTGCTACCGCCCGTATTCGTCCCGTCACAACAGTTTCTATAACTAAAGACTGAGCCATCATGAAAAAGTACTTGTTAATCGCTCTCGCCCTGCTGGTAGCAGCGTGCGAGAAGCCTGTCTTCGACGAGGACATTGTATCTATGAAGGAGGCAAAC
>JAFVGI010000066.1 GCA_017475005.1 Prevotella sp.
CTTTGTATAGTGAGACTCAGCAGAAGCAACCTCATCCTCAACACCAGCGAGAACACCAAGTTCACACTCTACTGTAACGTCATACTTGTGAGCATACTCTACAACCTGACGAGAAATCTTGATATTCTCCTCGTAAGGCAGTGAAGAACCGTCGAACATAACACTTGAGAAGCCCATGTCGATACAATCCTTACAGAGTTCGAAGCTGTCACCGTGATCGAGGTGAAGAACGATTTCAGGCTTTTCGCAACCGAGTTCCTTAGCATAAGCAACAGCACCCTCTGCCATGTAGCGAAGGATTGAAGCGTTAGCATAGTTACGAGCACCTTTTGATACCTGCATGATAACAGGTGACTTTGTCTCTACTGCAGCCTGAACGATAGCCTGCATCTGCTCCATAGTGTTGAAATTGAATGCTGGGATAGCATAGCCACCAGCAACGGCACGCTTGAACATCTCACGGGTGTTCACAAGGCCAAGGTCTTTGTAATTTACCATTTTGTATATAATTTAACGTGAAAATAACTTTCGGTGTGCAAAGTTAGGGAAAAATTAACGAAAACGAAAACGAAAACGAAAAAATTTTAATTATTTTCCCACTTTTTTAGCACATCTTCCCCACCTTGTATAATATACATTGCAAAACAGACGTTATTATAATGTATGGTCAAAGGTCTAAGGTCAAAAGTCTAGGGTCAATTAACATTTCACACTATAAACGGTAAACTATAAACTGTAAACTAGCATGGTTCTTCTTCATTGCTGTTGCGCCCCATGTTCCGCAGCCATCATTGAATGGATGATGAATAATGACATCATCCCCACCTTATATTATTATAACCCCAACATATATCCGCAGGAAGAATATCTCATCCGCAAGAACGAACTCACGCGCTATGCTACCGAGCTTGGTCTCACCGTAATTGATGACGACTACGACCACCAGCAGTGGGAAGACTGGGTATGCCACAGTCTCGGCACTTCGGAACTACAAGATTTCCCTGAGCGCGGCCCACGCTGCCTTGAATGTTTCAAGATGCGTCTGCTCGCTACTGCCCGCAAATGCCAGGAACTCGGCATCGAGCGTTTCACCACTACCCTCGCCTCTTCGCGTTGGAAGTCCCTCGACCAAATCAATGCTGCCGGCCAATGGGCAGCAGATATGGTGAACGGTCAACGGTCAACGGATGATGGTGAACAGGCTATGGTCACTTTCTGGGACAAGAACTGGCGCAAGGGAGGCCTTCAGGACCGTCGCAATGCCCTTCTAAAAGAGAAAGGCTTCTACAACCAGCTCTACTGCGGCTGCGAGTTTTCGCAAAGACAAAATTTACAGAAAATTCAAAAAGAGGGAGATAATTCCTGTATTGATTAAGTCTGCAAACATTGCTCCTATGATTGGAACGATGAGGAAAGGCTTGACTGTATAGCGATATTTATAACATACAGCACTCATGTTGGCCATCGCATTAGGAGTTGCGCCAAGACCGAAGCCACACATTCCCGCACACAGGACAGCAGCGTCATAGTCACGACCTAACAGAGGGAATGCCACCATGTATGCAAACAATGCCATCAGAACCACCTGTGATATCAGGATAACTATCAGTGGAAGGGCCAGACTTTGAAGTTCCCAAAGCTTTAGTGATATCATCGCCATTCCGAGGAACAGAGACAGGCAGATATTACCGACACTGACAATTCTCTCCATATCAAGATGCTTATCAGCCTTCACCCATTTGCCGTTTTCCTTGTATTTGACGAATCCTATAGTATTACGGGCAATAGCTGCTAATATCAATGCTCCAAAATATGTTGGGAACGTGACGCCCGTCATTTTGAACAACCAGCTCAATATGGTTCCGCCACCCATTACCAGAAGAATGCAATAGGAAGCCTTCGCATACTGCTGGAACTCCTGTTCATTCGTGCTGATACGTTTTGTACGACCTGTTGGCGATGCCTCGTCACTCTCTATACCAGCCATAGCAGGATCGATCTCTTCATCTGGCGCTTGCACTTGTTCATGCGTCAGTTTCGTGCGGATAATCCTCTCTGCGTCCTGATGACGATAAGACGTATTGGCATAGAGGTCAGTACCCTTACTGCCGTATAACGCATTCACGGTACCAATGCCGGCAGCATCCTTTCCGAAGTCACCCTGTCCTTCCACGAAGCCTTTCACCTTTTCAGGCATCTTCATGTTGATATCCATCACCCTGCCCATTCCGATGGTACCCTTCGCTACACCCGTATTGTCACAAACCTGAATCTTAGCGATATCCTTGGCCTTCATTTGGCTAAGAATCAATCTTGTGTCACCATTCACCGGACAGTTGTCGATGCGCAGGTTATAGATACCGATAACATCCTCATAACCGGCAATCATCAACTCCGGCATCATCTGGAGAATATCCATCAGCGTTTCCTCCCCTGTCAGTTCCATTCGCTGGGGATATATCATCGCCCTGTCAGCCTTTATCTCTATGATGGGCACATCATTTTGCGCGCCCATAGAGGCCGACAACAGCAAACAGCTTATTAATATGAGAATATGTCGGTACATTTATCTTCTACGTGACGGAGTTTTTGTAGGTTAAATAAAGAAAGATATATAATTCGGTGCAAAGATACTATTAAGAGAGCAAAATACCAAGCAAAAGAGAAACTATTTTCATTTTTGCTTGTATTTAGTCACTTTTCGTCCCTAGGAGGCTACACGTGCAATGCCCTAGAGGGTAACTAGAAAAATATTATTCCCTAACTAGGCAGGAAATTTGGTTATTGAAAGAAGGGCATAGTTCCAGGCAAAAATAGAGGTCTCCAAACAAAAAATAGAGCACTTGTTTTGAAGTCTCAGATAATTTGATTACTTTTGCAGCGAAAGTTTTCTCTTAATTCATAATTCTTAATTCATAATTAAATAAATGTCAACATTATCTTTGATGATTGTCATTGTCTTCTGTATCGGCTATTTCTGCATAGCCATAGAGAGCCTGACAAAAGTGAACAAGGCAGCCGTAGCGCTGCTGATGTTTGTAGCAACGTGGACACTGTTCATGTTTGCCCCCGAGTTATATCTGCCAGAAGCTATCGGTGAGCTGAAGGCCGCTGTGGTAAGCACCGAAATAGAGCACCACTTGGGCTCGACAGCCACAACGCTGTTTTTCCTGATGGGCGCCATGACGATTGTGGAGCTGGTCGATCAGAATGGCGGCTTCAACTTTGTACGCAACACACTGCAGACCAAGTCGAAGAGAGCATTGCTGTGGCGTATCGCCTTTATGACGTTCATACTGTCGGCCATTCTTGACAACCTGACGACATCTATCGTGATGATTATGATTCTGCGCAAGCTCGTTGCCGACAAACAAGACCGCCTCATCTATGCCGCCTTGGTAGTCATTGCGGCCAACTCCGGTGGCGCTTTCTCGCCTATCGGCGACGTAACCACCATCATGCTATGGAACAAGGGCGTTATCACTGCAGCTGGTGTCATCATGGAGATTTTCATCCCTTCGCTGGTATCAATGGTCATTCCTGCCTACCTCCTGTCGCTGTCACTGAAAGGCGGCCTAACATCCGTTCAGGAGACAACCGTCGCTGAAGAGAGTGACGGCCTGTCATCTACTCAGCGTAAGGCCATCTTCTTCCTCGGTGTGGGCGGTCTCATATTCGTACCAATATTCAAGACCATCACCCACCTGCCACCGTTTGTTGGCATCCTGCTCGTGCTTGGCGTGCTTTGGACGGTGACAGAGATTTTCTATACCCGCATCCATCAGGAACAAGAGGATACCGCAGACAACCGCAACACCCAGAAGCGCGTATCAAAGATGCTTTCACGCATCGACATGGACACCATACTCTTCTTCCTCGGCATATTGATGGCCGTAGGCTGTCTGGAGACTATCGGTGTGCTCGAAATGCTCGGTAAGGGTCTCGACACAGTATTTGAGGGCAACCACTATCTGGTGACAGGCATCATTGGTGTGCTGTCCAGCATCGTCGATAACGTGCCTCTCGTAGCAGGCTGCATGGGTATGTATCCCGTTACACCCACTGGCGACATGGCCATCGACGGCATCTTCTGGCAGCTGCTCGCCTACTGCGCCGGCGTGGGCGGTTCGATGCTCATCATCGGCTCCGCTGCAGGCGTCGTCGTCATGGGACTGGAGAAGATAACCTTCGGCTGGTACATGAAGAAAATCACGTGGATTGCCTTCACCGGCTACCTCGCCGGCATACTCATCTACTGGATTGAGAAGACATTCCTATTCTAAAATATAACGTTTTATAATAATCCCTGACAAGTTAATTCTTGCCAGGGATTATTAGTATCAAACGGAGCAACCCGTTAAACTACACACCGTTCTGCATGAGCATAGCGGTGGTGTTTTTTCGCTGATGTCTATCAAATTAGTACGACATATAAACATCTGTCTGCAGGCAGCTCCTAGGCTCCTCCTTGCCTGCTCCGTGCCAGTTCCTAAGCTGCTCCAAAGGGTTGTTTGAGTAAGCTTAGGAGCAGGCTAGAGCGAGGCTGCAGTGAGAGAAGTGAGTGGGAAGAAGATGAGGGATGATGTAAGAAGGCTGATAGCTGAGATTCCGTTTTTCCGTACTTTATTTTGTAGAGTGTAGGATTTTTTGTAACTTTGCCGTCGTAAACAACGGCGAACCTGCTTTCGCTCGGCATAATGAAAACGTGTTTTCCATCTGCCCTCGCTTAATTGCAGCTTTGCAAACGGATTGAAAACGTTATAAGGATTTATGGCAAAGAAAGAGAATAACGAATTGGTGAATAGGAATCAGGCTTTTCTTATATATCAGGACGATAACGGAACAACTCGTGTGAACGTAAGATTTGAGGGCGAGGACGTGTGGCTGACGCAAGAGCAGATGATGGATCTGTTTGATGCTTCGCAACAGGATGTGAGCTATCACATCGGACAGATATACGAAGATGAAGAACAAGACCCAGAACGAACTCACAAAAAATTTTTGTTAGTTCGCCAAGAGGGAAATCGTAGCGTTAAGCGACAGATAAGCCACTACAATCTGGACATGATTATCGCCGTGGGATATAGGGTTAGGTCGCAGGTAGCTACGCGCTTCCGTCAATGGGCTACGGCACATCTGCGTGAGTTTATCCAGAAGGGATTCGTGCTAGATGATGAACGACTAAAGGGTAACCGCAGCCGTTATTTCAGGGAGCTGCTACAACGCATCCGTGACATTCGCAGCAGCGAGCGCAACCTCTATCAACAGGTGACAGATATCTTCATCACGAGCATCGATTATGATCCTAACGCCAATCTGACGCGTCAGTTCTTTGCAACGGTTCAGAACAAGTTGCACTATGCGGCTCATCAGCATACGGCTGCCGAGCTGATATACGACAGGGTGGATGCTGACAAGCCAATGGTGGGAATGACAAACTTCAAAGGCAACTATATCACGAAGGAGGATGTGCAGATAGCAAAGAACTACCTGACAGAGCAGGAGCTAACCTATCTGAACTTGCTGGTATCACAATACTTGGACTTTGCTGAAATCCAGGCGCTCCAGCAGTTGCCCATGAGAATGGTGGAATGGATAGAGAAACTGGACGAACTGATGAAACTATCAGGCAGACAACTGCTGGTGGATAAAGGTTCAATAAGTCATGAACAGGCGAAGCAGAAAGCCATCGCTGAGTTTGAAAAATACCGCAAGCTAGAGATGCTGCAATACGAAAGCGACTACGACAGGGCCATTAGAGAACTGATAGACAAAGAGAAGGAGAAAAACAATGAATCATAGTAATCAGAACACAATCGAGAAATAAAAAAGATGCAAGGTTATGGCCTTGCATCTTTTTATTTTGCCTGCGGGGATTTATCCACCGAAGTTGTCGAAGCGTATCATGTCGTCTTCTACACCAAGAGAGTGTAGCAAGTCGAGCACGGTCTTTGCCATCATTGGAGGTCCGCAGAGGTAGTACTCGCAGTCTTCTGGTGCCTCGTGAGCTTTCAGATAGGTGTCGCCCATTACTGGTGCTACGAAGCCCGGAGTGTATTTGATGCCTGCTGCGTCCGCCTTTGGATCTGGACGGTCGAGTGCCAGATGGAAGTGGAAGTTAGGGAAGTCCTTCTCCAACTGCAGGAAGTCATCGAGGAATGGTATCTCCTCAAGAGCACGCGCACCATAGAAGTAGTGCATTGGGCGCTTGCGGTCTTCGTCGTTGACGCCGTGTCCCTTCAGCATGTGCATAATCTGTGCACGCAGAGGAGCCATACCGGCACCACCACCTACCCATATCATCTCACGACCAGTGCCGTACTGTGGACGGAACTCTCCGTAAGGTCCTGACATACGAACCTTGTCGCCTGGCTTCAGTGAGAAGATGAATGTTGATGCTATGCCGCAAGGTACATCCATGAAGCCTGTACCCTGATCCTTTGGCTTGAACGGAGGTGTTGCGATACGCACATTAAGTGTGATGATATCACCTTCGTCAGGATAGTTCGCCATAGAGTAAGCACGGATGGTAGCAACCTCATTCTTCTGCTTAAGACCGAAGAGTCCGAACTTCTCCCATGCAGGCAGATAGGTATCACCGATAAGGGACTTGTCGAACTTGTTGTAGTCGAGGTCGTACTCTGGGATGACAATCTGTGCGTAAGAACCTGGCTCGAAGTCCATGTGCTCACCTGGAGGCAGCTGTACCTTGAATTCCTTGATGAAGGTAGCCACATTCTTATTACCTATAACTGTGCACTCCCATTCCTTTACACCGAGGACGCTTTCAGGAACCTTCACTTCCATATCGCCCTTCACCTTTGCCTGACAGCCGAGACGCCACTTGTCCTTTATCTCCTTACGAGAGAAATGTGGACGCTCAGAGTCGAGTATCTCACCGCCACCAGAGAGAATCTGCAGTTTACACTGTCCGCAGCTGGCCTTACCACCACAAGCAGAAGGCAGGAAGATGCCGTTCTCATTAAGGGTAGCCATTACGCTGTTGCCCTGATCAACTGTAAGTTTTGTATCACCATTGACAGTCAATGTCACCTGTCCGCTTGGAGACAAATATTTCTTTGCCACAAGAAGGACAACGACCAAGACGAGTATTACAATTAAGAATACCGCTATACTAAGTATAATAAAACTTGTGTTCATTCTGCCCTCCTATTATAGTTTAAGTCCTGAGAAACACATCATTGCCATAGCCATCAGGCCTACAACGATAAACGAAATACCAAGTCCCTGAAGTGGCTTTGGAACATCTGAGTACTGCATCTTTTCCCTTATGGCACCCAATGACACGATAGCGAGAGTCCAACCGAAACCGGAGCCGATGGCATAAACCATAGCATCCCAAACGCTACCGAGATACTGAGTATTTGCAGGGTCGAGGTTGATGCGCTGCTGCATGAAGAGTGATGCACCCATGATGGCACAGTTTACTGCTATCAGCGGCAGGAAGATACCCAACGCACCATAGAGAGATGGTGAGAAACGCTCTACTATCATTTCCACCAGCTGCACGATACCTGCAATCACAGCAATGAAGAGGATGAATGCAAGGTAAGACAGGTCAACGCCCTCTACCATACAGTCAGGTCCGAGAACCTCTGTCTGCAGCAGGTAGTTGACAGGAACAGTAATAAACAATACGAATGTTACTGCTATACCCAGTCCCAAAGATGTCTTTACATTCTTACTAACGGCAAGGTAAGAACACATGCCGAGGAAGAAGGCAAATATCATGTTGTCGACAAAAATCGACCTGAAGAATAAATTAATCATCTGTTCCATTATGCTTCCTCCTTATAAAAGAATGCTCTGTGCACCCATATTACACATCCGATGATGATAAGCGCCATAGCTGGCATTGTCATCATACCATTGTTGATATATCCAAAGTCGTAAGCTCCTTCAGGAATTATCTGATATCCCAGCAGTGAGCCACGTCCGAAGAATTCGCGTGCAGCACCCACGATAACGAGTATCATACCGTATCCGAGACCGTTTGCGAAACCATCCACGAGAGAAGGCCAAGGCTTGTTCTGCATAGCAAAAGCCTCCAAGCGACCCATCAGGATACAGTTGGTGATTATCAGACCTACATATACAGAGAGCTGTACACTAACATCATAAACAAATGCCTTCAACACCTGTGATACGATAGTTACGAGGGCAGCAACGACAACCAGCTGCACCACGATACGTATTCTGTTAGGGATAGTGTTACGAAGAACAGAAATTATGAGGTTGCTGAAGGAGGTAATTACCGTCACAGCAATACCCATGACAAGAGCTGGCTTCAGCTGTGATGTAACAGCCAAGGCACTACAGATACCGAGCACCTGCACAAGCACCGGATTGAGCACATTCAACGGTGCCATAAATACTTCCTTTATCTTATTCATGGCTCAAAAGCGTTTTATATTTTGCAAAACCGTCCTGCAACATGTCTGACACGCCGTTAGAGGTAAGGGTGGCACCAGTGATGCCATCGACTTCACTCTCAGGGTTCTTCAAGTCGCTTGACTTAACTACTTTCAAAGCAGGCTTGCCGTCGGCACCGTAAATCTTCTTGCCGATGAACTTGTCCTGCCACTCCTTAGAATCCTTGATATCAGCACCAAGACCAGCGGTCTCAGAATCGTGATTGAAGTAGGCTCCATATACGGTATTGCCGTCTTCATTCACAGCTACATAACCCCAGATAGCACCCCAGAGTCCCATACCATATACTGGTACGACATACTTCTTCTCACCATTCACCTGGCACTCATAAACCTTATAGTTGCCAGCCTTATAGTCAGCGCTGTTGAGGTTGAAAGCAGCTTCATTGTTTTCCTTGGTAGCCTCATCGCTTAGCACAACCTCGTTATACTTGGCTCCTGCCTCACTGTCGCTGAGGTTACGGATATTCAGGGCTGCAAGAATCTGCTTCTTCTTATCGAGTGCCACATTCACATCCTGACGTGGTTTCAACGTACTACTAACGAAAGCCAGCAGGAATGCTACTATAACTACCATTACACAGCTATATGCAATGATATATACATTATTATTAGTATTCAGTTTCATGCCTTAGCCCTCCTTAATCGTTTATTAATGTTACTCTGCACAACAAAATAGTCAATTGTTGGAGCCATCATATTGCCAAACAGTATAGCAAGCATCATACCCTCTGGGAAACCAGGGTTCATGACACGGATGATGACAGCGAGAGCGCCTATTATGATACCATATATCCATTTTCCTGTTTCTGTACGAGCAGAGGTAACAGGATCTGTTGCCATAAAGACAGCACCGAAGCAGAAGCCACCCAGCACGAGGTGTTCATACCATTCTACAGGAGTGCTTCCGAGGCTCTGGAATATAAATGCCATGATGCCACCGCTGAGGAATACACTGAGCATTATCTTCCATGATGCGATACCTGCCCACAACAATATGATAGCGCCAATAGCTATTGCTACTACACTTGTCTCACCGATAGAACCAGGGATAAAGCCCAAGAAGCTGTCCATCAGACTTGCGCTTGGTGCCACATTCTGTGCCATCTGTCCGAGAGGAGTAGCACATGTGAAGGCATTTGGCAGGTCATTTCCCAAGCCGCAGAATTTCTCTGTTGCCACCCAGACGGTATCACCACTCATCTTTGTTGGGTAGGAGAAGAAAAGGAATGCGCGCGCGAGGAGAGCAACGTTGAAGATGTTCATTCCTGTACCGCCAAATATCTCCTTACCGAAGATAACAGCAAAGGCAACAGCCAGCACCAGTACCCATAACGGGCAACCGATAGGTAGAATCATAGGAATGATGATACCACTTACGAGGTATCCTTCCTGAATCTCTTCATGCTTCCACTGTGCCCAGGCAAATTCAATACCCAAACCGACGATATAACTTACTATAATCTTTGGCAGCACCAGCAAAGCGCCATACAGGAACACCTCCCAGAAAGATGATGTAGCCAATGTACCGGCAGCCAAGTAATTCTGGTAGCCCACATTATACATACCAAAGAGAAGAGCAGGTATAAGGGCTATCACCACCATACTCATGATACGCTTGGAGTCGATAGCATCATGAATGTTCACACCAGTCTTTGACGTGGTGTTAGGAACGTAAAGAAAAGTCTCAAAGCCGTCGAAGACACTCTGGAAAGCAGAGAACTTACCGCCTGGCTCAAACTGAGGCTTTATCTTATCAATATATTTTCTTAGTTTCATCATTCATTCTCCTTTCTCAACATATCAAGTCCTTCACGAACTATTTTCTGTAATTCCAACTTACTACTGTCGACAAATTCCGCAAGAGCGAAATCCTCTGGACTTACCTCATAGATGCCAAGGGCTTCCATCTTGTCGATATCATTTGCTATGATAGCCTTGATGAGATATTCTCCATAGATGTCCATTGGCAATACCTTGTCGTACTCACCACTCATTATCATGTGGCGCTCACCACCCTTTACGCGGGCATCCAGCTTGTAGCCACCTTTCTTTGGCAGAAGCCATGAGAAGTATGAACGGTTTACAGAGAACTGATTGAAGCGAGGTAATATCCATCCGAATATCTCGTCAGCATCATCACCTTCCGGGATTACGGTAATCTCAGAACAATGTGCTCCGACAGTACACTTTGTGCATCCTGGCTGTGCCTTACCTGTAAGAGGGTTGCCAATAATGACACGCACATTCTCGCTTGCCAGCATATCCTTAACGTCTATCTGAGCACCGACTAATGCGTCGAAATATGCAGGTTCCTTTACCTCCGAGCCAGCGATTGCCAAAGTGCGAGTAAGATTTACCTTACCGGTGTTAAACAGGCGACCGAAGAAAATAACAGCAGTAGGATCTACTGTCCAGACCACTTCGCCCTTGTTTACTGGGTCGATGTTATTCACCTGTACTCCTACGTTGCCAGCAGGACATTTGCCTTTGAATACTACCACCTCGGCATCTTCTACTGATGTCAGAGAAGAATCCTCTCCTACTCCCAGATACACCTTTGCAATCTTGCTGAGGGCTGTCAGGCCTGCCTGGAAGTCAGCCTCCTGTCCCTTCACCTCATACTCGAAGTCACCTGCCAGCGGCATGTCCCTCAAAGCAGAAACGAAGATAGCCTTTGGTTCTGTCTGGTCATTGGTAGAAATGGCGTATGGCAGCTGATTGATGTAACCGAAGAGACCAGCTTCCAAGAGAGCTTTCTTCACATTCTCTCCAGAGAGGCTCTTTACATCTTTCTTGCCGAAATCCACAAATTCCTGTTGTGCATCAGCTTCTACCTGCACACTAAGTACCTTTCTGCGTTCGCCGCGCTCTACAAGTGTTACAGTACCGCTTACCGGGCTTGCGAACTTAACTTCCGGATAAGCCTTGTTGATGAACAGAGCATCACCGGCCTTCACCTTGTCGCCTTCCTTAACGACGACCTTGGGCTTGACACCCTGGAAATCGTCAGGCTGCAAGGCATAGACACTACCTGCCTGGATGGTCTGCTTCTCCTTTGCAGCAACACCCTTCAGGTTGATGTCAAGACCACGATGCAGTTTAACAATCTTTGTCATAACTACGATTTATAATTTAACTACTAACTATTTTCAAGTGCTATCTTCTTGATTGTGTCAACCACAACCTGTATCTGTTCACGACGACCCAAAGTGATGCGCAAGCAGTCCTCCAAGCCCTTGTCACCCATGAACTTGATCTTATAGTCCTGCTCAGCCATAGCTTTCTGCAAAGCTTCCTTAATAGCTACAGGATAGCGTACCAGAATAAAGTTTGCTACGCTCTTGAACACTTTGAAGCCAGGCATATCGCCCAGTTCTTTCTTGAACAGTTGTCTGTCCCACTCCATATCATCTGCCACCTTACGATAGTGGTCGTCGCTGTCTATTGCAGCCATAGCGACAGCCTCAGAGAAGCGGTTGTAGCCAAGATATTTGTTGGCATAGCTGAGGAAGCCCTCATGTCCTTTGCCCATGAAGCCAAATCCCATACGCAAACCAGGCAAACCATAGAACTTACTCAAGGTGCGAGAGATAATGAGATTCTGATATTTATCCACCAATGGAGCGATATATGCGGTATCCTTGGTAATGAATGATGCATAAGCTTCATCAACGAGAACCATAGTGTCATTAGGGATATTCTCCATTATCTTACCTATCTCCTCTGGACTCAGGCAGTTGCCTGTAGGGTTGTTTGGAGATGCCAGGAGCAACATGCGAGGATGTATCTTATTGGTAAGACTGATTACCTCGTCCACGTCATAAGCGAAAGTATCTTCACGCTCATAGAGAGGGTACATCTCAAATGTACCGCCACACTCTCCGGCAATACGATTGTAATACCACCAAGAGAACTCAGGTATCATGATGGTGTTATTACCGCCAGTAGAGAGATAGTAGTGTACTGCATTCTTCAGGATATCCTCACCGCCATAACCGAGCAGCACCTGCTCTTCTGGCACATTGTATATCTCGCTGAGACGTACAGAGAAAATGCTCTTCTTACCCTCATCGTAAATACGGGTATAGAAGCACAATTGCATTGGGTCGAAATTCTTTATCGCATCCAGTACCTTCTGAGAAGGTGAAAAATTAAATTCGTTTCTGTCAAGAAAATTCATATCTTATTTCAATTTACACGTTGAGTGGGCAAAATTACAAAAAAAACTTAAATTATCAGCTAAAAACATAAAGTTTTTATCGTTTTTATATTTTTTTAGTATCAAATCTGTACAAAACACGAAATTCTTCACCCTTCACTCTTCACTCTTCACTTTTTTTTGTACCTTTGCAGCCAATATGGAACAAAAACAAGGCTACCAAGCCTCCCTCAAGTCAATAGAGACGGAAGACTGGCTCGATCTTCATGTCATCCGTCCCTTATGTTATCAGATAGCTCGTCTATTTGCAATATTTGATATTCATCCCAATACTGTAACCATTTGGTCGATGATTATTGGTGTCATAAGTGCTTACTTCTTTGCCCAGACATCTTTTTACTATAACGGCACAACAGGTCTTCTGATAAACCTCATTGGTGTCATTCTGCTGATGTGGGCAGACATCTTTGACTGTGTTGACGGACAGTTGGCACGCCTTACAGGCAAGAAGAGCCCTATTGGCAGAATTCTCGATGGAATGGCTGGTTTTGTATGGTTTATCCCCATTTATCTATGCATCGTTTATAGGTTTTACCTGCATCATGACATAGAGTTTTCTTTCTTGGGAATAGACAACAACGAGCAAAACACCCTCATTGCTACAGGCATTGTCCTGATACTATCCTTTATCTCAGGGTTCCAAGGCATGGGAGGTCAACAGCGAGTGGCCGATTATTATATACAGGTACATCTACTTTTCCTGAAGGGAGAAGAAGGTAGCGAGCTCGACCATTCCGACAAACAACGTCAGAAACTCAAGGAGCTGAAAGAGAGAAAAGCGTCATGGGCAGAGATAGCCTTTCAGAAGTCGTATATCGACTATACTGTAAAGCAAGAAAAGGCCACACCAGAGTTTCAGAATTTCGTATCACTGGCAACGCAGAAATATGGCGGCATCGGCAAGATTCCAACCGACATCCGCGAAGAATTCCATAAGGAATCCCTTGCCCTGATAAAGTGGAACGGGCTTCTCACATTCAATTTCCGTGCAGCCTTCTTCTTTATGTTCTGCCTGCTCGATGTGCCAGCCCTCAATTTCGTATGGGAGATAGTAGGCATGGGCCTGCTGACAGCATATGTGCAGCATCGCCATGAAGCTTTCTGCAAACGTTTAGCAGCAAAACTATAAGTATGACTTGGACTAAACAGCGTCTCAACGACCTCTTCTTCATAATCGGTGTTGTTGCCGTAGTAGTGATGATGCTGACCTTCGACGTCAGTTTCATTGAACTTTGGGATCACCTTTGCCATGCGGGCTACTGGCTCATCCCAATCCTTGGCGTTTGGATTATCATATATGGCATCAACGGCCTTGCATGGAGAGAAGTGATGCGTGGAGTCATGCGTAGTGCAGAAGACATAGAGCCTTCTGAGAAGATACCGGGATTCTGGCGTATCTTCAGACTTACCGTAACGGGCTATGCCCTGAATTATGCCACTCCAGTAGGCGGACTTGGAGGAGAGCCTTACCGCATCATGGAATTGTCACGCGACATCTCGAAGCAACATGCTTCATCATCCGTCATACTCTACGCCATGATGCATATCTTCGCACATTTCTGGCTGTGGTTCACCTCTGTATTCCTCTATTTCGCCCTTGCCGCAATCGGAGATGTTCCTATGACCCCAGCCATTGGCATCACGATGGGAGTAATCATAGTATTCTGCCTGATAGCCTTCTATTTATTCTCAAAAGGCTATCGTAACGGTCTTGTAATAAACGTATTAGGATGGATTGGCCACATACCCGGACTTAAAGGTTGGAGCAAGCGTTTTTACGAAAAACATGAGGAAGCCCTTCATAATGTTGACACCCAGATTGCGGCACTCTTCAGTCAGGACAAGAAAGCCTTTTACAATAGCCTGTTCTTGGAATACTTCTCACGCATTGTCCAGGCAACCGAAATACTCTTCATGCTCCTGTTGTTCGGCATCGACTGCGGTGGTGGCTTCAGCGGCATCATGCTCACCTTCCTCCACTCTATCCTGATATTGGCCTTCACAACACTTTTCGCCAATCTCATCGGCTTTCTCCCCATGCAGCTTGGCGTTCAGGAAGGCGGTTTTGTTCTCTCGATAGCAGCACTAGGATTATCAGCAGCCCTCGGCATATTTGTAAGTATAATATGCCGTGTAAGAGAAATAATCTGGATAGCTATAGGATTGGCTTTTATGAGGCTGAAATAGTCATAAAAGCCAATCCCAAAACTTTACAGAAAGGCATAACGACAAATGAAGAGGACTGCCAGAAGGATGGTGGCCCAGTTCATATTGTTGCGCTCGTCTTTATCCTTTAATTTTCCTGAGAAGAGGTGGATAAGCACATAGGAGATAACACCCATGAGTATGCCGTCAGAGATGCTGTAGGTCAGAGGCATGAGGACAATACAGATGAAGCAAGGTATTCCCGTAGCATAGTCGGAGAAATCGACCTTGCGCACTTCATACATCATCATTACACCTACGAGTATCAAAGCTGAAGCAGTAGCCTGTGGTGGGATAGCGAGGAACAATGGAGCAAAGAGCAGTGCTGCGAAAAAGCAGACTGCCGTTGTAAGGCTTGTGAGACCTGAGCGGCCACCGACATTAACACCTGACGCACTCTCGACATAGGTCGTAACCGTTGAGGTGCCGAGCATAGATCCTACAGTAGTACCGATAGCATCGGCCATGAAGGCTTGATTCAGATTCTTCACATTACCATCATCATCAACCATACCTGCACGATTGGAAACACCTATGAGGGTGCCGATAGTGTCGAACATATCGATGAACAGGAATGTCAGCACAACGATTACCATATCTACAGTGAATACATTGTGGAACTCAAACTGCCAGAAGACGGGCTCTATAGATGGCGGTGCAGAAACGATGCCTGTATAGTTTGTGATGCCAAGAGGAATACCTATGGCAGTAGTCACAAGAATGCCGATAAGCAGGGCTCCCGTCACTTTTCTAACCAATAGGGCTGCTGTCACCAAAATACCAAATACGCTCAGCAACACTCCTGCTTCGTGCACATTGCCAAGAGTAATGAAAGTAGCTTCTGAAGAGGTTACAATGCCTGCACTTTTGAGACCCACAAAAGCAATAAACAATCCGATACCAGGACTAATAGCACGTCGAAGCACAAGAGGAATGGCATTGACAATATACCTACGCAGACCTGTAATGGTAAGGATAATAAAGACGAGACCTTCTATCAGCACGGCAGTCAATGCAAACTGCCATGTGTAACCCATAGTAAGTACTACAGTATATGCGAAGAAGGCATTCAAACCCATACCTGGAGCCAAGGCAAATGGCAGCCTGGCATAGATGGCCATTACCAATGTGGCAATTACAGCCGAAAGACAGGTAGTGGTGAATATAGCACCTGCATCCATACCTGCAGCCGAAAGAATGGTTGGGTTTACTGCGAGAATGTACGCCATCGTAAGAAACGTGGTTATACCACCTATTACTTCCTTACGCAATGTCATTGTTGACGAATCAAAACCAAAAATTTTCTGTAACATAGTTTTAAAGGGGAGTTAAAGGGGGAGTTAAAAAGGGATTTAAAGGGAGAGATAGATCGTGAGTTAAGGATTATTTATCACAGAATAGTACTTCTTCTCAGAATAGAGGGAATCTGCGCCCTGTTTTTCTTCTATCCGGAAGTTTATGTATTTCTTGTTGCGAGATTCCCAGCGGCTCAGGATATAGGCTCTGTTGAACTTTAGGGTGTCTGCCGCTTCTATTACCTTCACTTCTATAGATGACTGTATGGAAATAGGTTCTGAAGGTCTCTCACTATAATATAGCATACATCTTATTACCGTATCTGAAGCACAGATAACGTTTAAGCGCAGCCCTTGGGCGAAATTCAATTCCACATCCTCATCTGTCAATATCTTTGTGACATAGCTATTGCTGGCATATATGTCGCACATCTCGGCCTTCATATACGACAGACTCCCGTCACCAGTATCGTAGGGCTCACTTTTGCATGCTTGTAGCAGCAAGCCAGTTGCGACAAGGATTAGCGTACATAGTAAGTATCTTCTCACGCAAGAAATCATAATCGGGATTAGGAACTTTTACTTTTGCTATCTGTTTGTTCAAGTATTTCTCGAAGGTTTGCTTGTCAGCAGATGTGTACTTATCGCTATTGTTGGTACCGTCAAGTTCATCCTTTGCTATCCAGTTACATGGATAAAGTCGGTACCGAGAATGAATCTCAGAATCAATATGCTGGGCGATTTCATGGAACATCTCTTTACGAGGAACGTCTTTTTTACCCATTTCATCGAGCCATTCGTCTATGCATGGAGACAATTCGTAGTGTACCCTACCCTTGAATCCCATGATGCCTGTCTTCATATTATCAAGGTCATCCTGCTTACTCTTCTTCCATCCAGGGACATCGCGCTTAAACTGAAATTCCTCTGCCTTCAAGTAATCGCACGGATCATATTCGTAACTGATGGTAAGAGGTGCGATATGCAGGTCCTTCAAGGCATCTGTCAAAGATGTTCCCTCCTCTACTCCCATAGCGAACATCTTCAGTACACTATCCTGAGTACGGTCATCAGAGTCTTTTGCCCTACCCTCTCGCTGGGCTATCCATATATTCTCGCCTTTTTCATTGACGGCATAGTGGATATACTCACTCATAAGGCGTGATGAACGCATCATCTCATGCGCAGTAAGGCCTCGACGAACAGTAAAGCATTTGTTCATGCGAACCAGTTTCTTTATCCATGGATATATAAGGAGATTGTCACCGATGCCTATCTCGCATGTGCGCTCAAACCCATTATCATGGAGCATCAAATCAAGGAATGCTGAATCGAGGACTATGTCACGATGGTTAGAAACAAAGAGGTAACGTTTTTGCTTCACCATATCCTTGGGGTACGAGAAGGTTGTTCCCTTGGTGCAACGTCGGATGCATAGTTTCACCACAGGTTTCATAAAACGTATTTGGAAGTCCTGTGCCGTCTTGACACCACTGAAAAGCAGACGAAGAAGGAAATTCCGCAAAAACTTTGGCAGCCAAGGAGCGAAGCCATTCATGATGAGATTAAACTGCCTGTCTTCAAGAAGTTCTTTGAAAACGACAGGCATTTCGTCCTCATTATAGGGGCGGATTTCATCAAAATCTGGATTGTATGACATTGTTTCTCGATAATTTTCTGCAAAAATACAATGTTTTTTCGGAAAAAAAGAAATATTGACTATTTTTTTTGTAATTTTGCCCCCCAAGACAACCAAATCTTTAAAAATATATAATCATAATGTCAAAACACAAGAAAAAAAACCGAAACTCCTTTAGCGGTTCCTTGGGATTTGTGCTTGCTGCAGCAGGAAGCGCTGTAGGACTAGGTAATATTTGGCGTTTCCCATACCTTGCAGCCCGCAATGGTGGAGGTGTATTCCTTATGGTATATATCATTCTTGCCCTCACCTTCGGTTTCACCTTGCTTATTACAGAAGTAGCCATCGGCAGACGTTCACAACAGGGACCACTGACAGCCTATAAGTTCTTCAACAAGAAATGGGCCTTCGTAGGCTTCCTGTCGTTTATAATTCCATCGATAATATACCCATACTATTGCGTCATTGGAGGATGGGTACTGAAATATTTCATACAGTACCTGACATTCGAAAGTGCAGCAGCCGTAGAAGATTCCTTCTTCACAGGTTTCATCACTCAGCAATGGGCCCCAATAGGATATATGTTCTTCTTTGCTGCAACATGTTTCTTCGTAGTATATAGCGGAGTAGAAAAGGGTATTGAAAAATTCTCAAAGATAGTAATGCCCCTGTTGTTGGTATTGGTTGTATTTATCTGTATCTACTCACTCTTCATGGAGCATACAGATGCCAACGGAGTAACGCGTACCGGCTTAGAGGGTGCTGCTGTTTACTTTATTCCAAACTTTGAGGGCATCACAGTCACCAAATTCCTGAAGATTACTATGGACGCCTGCTCACAGCTGTTCTACTCTCTGAGTATCGCTATGGGTATCATGGTAGCTTATGGCTCATACATGAAAAAGAATGTCAACCTGGGACAGGCCGTTGACCGCATCGAGATATGTGATACGACGATTGCTCTCCTAGCTGGTTTGATGGTTATCCCTGCTGTCTATGTCTTCATGGGAACAGAAGGAATGGGTGCTGGCCCAGGACTTATCTTCGTTGCCCTCCCAAAGATATTCCAATCTCTCGGAGCCTTCGGACCTATCATGGGATTAGCATTCTTCCTGCTTGTACTCTTTGCTGCCACAACCAGTGCCGTGAGCATTCTGGAGGCTTGTGTTTCAAGTGTTATGGATGCCTTCCATTGGAGCAGAACAAAATCTGTCTGCATCATGCAGGGAGGAGCACTCATCTCAAGTATTATCGTTTGTCTGGGATATAACGTATTCTACTTCGAATACGAACTGCCTAATGGAGCAACAGCACAGATACTTGATATCTTCGATTATGTCTCTAACAACTTGTTGATGCCAGGTCTTGCAATACTGACCTGCTTATTGTTTGGATGGATAATAAAGCCAAACCTCCTCATTGGAGAGATACGCCTGAATGGCTACAAATTCGTGCGAAAGAAAATGTATGTTGTTATGCTGAAGTATATTGTTCCTATATTGCTCACAATACTTCTCATAGGAGCTTTCGGACTTTACTAGTGTAAAGTGAAAAGTGAAGAATTAAAAAATCCGGGAAGAATTTTCATCTTTCCGGATTTTTCTTTAACCGTTAGACTTTAACCGTTAACCATTATTACACTCTATATAGAAGTCCGTTCTTCAGGTCTGCCTCTGCTATCTCCTTTATCTTTACGTGCAGCTTCTTACCTGTAGCATTGAATGGTATGAATTCCGTAAAGCGATAGTAACGAGGACGCTTGAAGTTTGCAATGTCTGAGCTCTGCTTACAGAAGGCATCCAACTCGTCAGGTGTCAGAGACTTATCATCACGAACGATGTAAGCTGTTACCATCTGTCCACGAACCTTATCAGGCACAGAGGTGACAATACAGTCCTTCACCTTTGGATGGGTATTCAGGACAGCCTCAACTTCTGTTGGATAGATATTCTCACCAGAAGATATAATCATATCATCCTTACGACCTACTATGGTAACAAACTGGTTCTTATCCCATGTACCGAGGTCATTGGTATATATGAATCCCTTATAGAACTTTTTCTCTGTTTCCTCTGGCTTGTCATGATATATATAAGGAGACTTTGCCGGTGAGCAGATAATAACCTCACCTACCTCTGTACCATCTGTTGATACCAAATCATCTGGCTCAGCCTTACGGTCTTCATATACCTTTACTACACGAACATCATCATCAACGCATGATGCTCCGGCTGTACCAGCATTCTCTGGCAGGTCGAATGGACGCAGGAAGGTATTCCAGAATGTTTCTGTAGTACCATATCCATTATATATATTAGGTGTAAGAACCTTCTGATAACGTATGCAAGCAGAACGCTCCAGAGGGCTACCCATTGTTACGATACCCTTCAAAGTACTGATGTCATAGCTCTGACGCTCCTGTTCGTCAGCCAGTTCTTCGAGAACAGTAGGTACTCCGACAACAAATGTTATCTTATACTTCTGCACCAGTTTCAATGCTTTGCGAGCCTCAAACTTACCCAGTATAACGAGTGTAGCACCAGCATAGAAGGTAGGGCAAGGACCTGCACAATGCAAACCACCACGATGGAACCAAGGAGTAGTATTCATTGTAATGTCCTTATAGCTCATTGGGAAGTGAATCATCACATCATGAGCAGACAACACCTCATTGATACTTGTCATAGCAACACCCTTTGGTCTGCCTGTAGTACCTGATGTATAAAGGCGGGTTGTCTCATCATATATATTGTATTCACATGTATATGGAGGCTCCTCTATGCTGCCAGATGCAACATAATCATTATAGCGTATGGCGCCTTCCATCTCCTTATCACTTGCTACGACAATCTTCTTTGGCTTATGCTTTGCCTGCTTCACCGCAGCAAGAGCACTTTCTAGTTTTGACTCGCAAACCATCAGAATCAGAGGTTTTGAATCATCTATATTGTATGCCAACTCGCCAGTACTGATACGATAGTTTACAGGACAGCATACACCGTGCATCTTGTGTGCTGCTACATATGCAAAAGCGAACTCAGGACGATTCACCATCTGAACCATTACGACATCGCCTTTCTTGAAACCATCGGCATGCAAAGCATTACACAAGCGGTTAGTGTCCTCGTTTAACTGTCTATAAGTCCATTCTTTACCAGTTTCGGATGCTATCATAGCAATACGATCTGCGTAACGACGAACATTACGCATATAACCTTCTATCCATGTATAATGGCTTTCGAAAATCTGTTTAAAGTCTGTCATTTTGTTTAAGTATTATTGTTATTTTGAATCTACCTTTCTTATTACTGCTCGCTGCACCTTTCCACTGATTGTTTTTGGCAATTCATCAACGAAATCTATTATTCGTGGATATTTATATGGTGCTGTCTCGCGCTTCACATGGGCTTGAAGTTCTTTTACGAGACTGTCAGAAGCCTTTTCCTTATACTCCTTGTTGAGTACTATTGTAGCCTTCACAATCTGTCCTCTCAGGTCATCAGGAACAGCTGTTACCGCGCACTCGAGAACTGCTGGATGCGTCATCAAAGCTGACTCCACCTCAAAAGGACCTACACGATAGCCAGAAGTCTTTATAACATCGTCAATACGGGAAACAAACCAAAAATAACCATCTTGGTCATAGTACACAACATCGCCTGTATGGTACTTGCCGTCAACAATGCGATGTTCTGTCATCTCTTCATTACGATAGTATTTCTTAAAGAGCCCCAAGGTCTTCTCTTCTCCTATCTTTATTACCAGTTCTCCTTGTTCCATCGGAGCCACAGAATTACCTTTATCATCAATGACATCTATATCATATTGAGGATTTCTGAGGCCCATTGCTCCTGGCTTTGGAGTAACCCACGGATATGTGCCGACAACCATTGTTGTTTCAGTTTGTCCATAAGCTTCACGAATTATGATGCTCGTTCTGTCATGCCACTTTTCAAAAACACTTGGATTAAGTGGCTCACCAGCTGTAGTACACCATTTTAGTGAAGACAAATCATATTCCTCTATATTCTCGCGCACAAGGAATCTGTATATTGTTGGCGGGGCACAGAATGAGGTAATTTTAAAATCCTGCATTACCTTCAAGAGGTCTGCCGGTTTAAAATGTCCTTCGTAGTCATATACAAAAACTGTAGCACCAGCAATCATCTGCCCATAGAATTTACCCCATGCTGCCTTACCCCATCCAGTATCAGCAAGTGTGAGGTGGAGGGATTCATCATTAAGATTGTGCCAATATTTTGCAGTAACAATATGTGCCAAAGGATAAGAATAGTCATGCATCACCATCTTTGGCTCTCCTGTAGTGCCACTCGTAAAATATAAAAGGAAGTTGTCAGTAACCTTATTCCTCTTAATTTCTTCTAATGGAGCCGCTTCCTGCAGGCCACGCCAGAAATCGTAAAAGCCATTTGGAACGAGAGGACCTATGGATATACAATGACGTAACATCGGACAGAACCTGCGTGCTTTCTGCACATGGCCCAAAACGATAGGATCACCACATGATACTATACAAGTAATACCAGCCATATGACACCTATACATTATATCCTTGTCTGTCAACATGTGGGTTGCTGGTATTGCAACAGCTCCAATTTTATGAAGGGCTACCATAGCATACCACCATTCGACACGTCGTTTCAAAATCAGCATCACACGGTCGCCTTTCTCAATACCAATACCCTGAAAGAATGCAGCACATTGGTCAGAGATATTTTTAAAGGCACCATAGGTCACATGTTTTATATCACCTTTATCATTTGCCCATAGCAACGCTTCCTTTTCCGGCACAGCCTTTGCCCAAGCATCAACAACATCGTATCCAAAGTTGAAATTTTCGGGCACTTTGACCTTGAAACCTTGCATAAAATCCTCATAAGACGAGAATTCTTCTTTTTCTAGAAATTTGTTTAGCATACTATTCATTGTTTAGCAAGGTTTTCGTTTCCTTCAAATGCTGCAACCATTCTTCTGAAGTCTTCTGGTATATCTACCGACTGCTGCAGCTCATTATCCATCACTACCATCACCGTCTCACACTCACACTTCACGTCATTTGTACGCTTGTTCAAGGCACGCTGATGCAAGGTAAAACTCTTATGTCCCAGCTTTTTTATGGCTGTCTCTATAACTATCTCATCAGGAAAATAGACAGGCGATATGAAATCTGCATCCACATGCACCACTACTATAGAAACTTTTTCAAAGATATCCTTACCAACCACATCAAAAAGGTAGCGGGTCTTACACATGTCAAATAAAGAGAAATATACAGAATTATTGACATGACCGAACCTGTCCACATCTGAAAATCTCAGTTGGGCAGGCATCTGATGATGGTATATATCATTAAATTTCTCCATCTTTTCACTCGCTATCTATTCGTTCTGCACATTTTGCACATTTTGTGCATTTGTGCATTTTTTCTCTGATTTTCGGGTGCAAAAGTAAGAAAAAGAGAAATTTAGAGCATAAAAATAAAAGAAAAATATACCGAAATGTCGATATTTGGCGACGAAACGTCACGTCATCTTTAGCCATTCGCACACTTCTCTTTTGCGTGTGCGACTGACAATGATATTTGGAAAATTTTTACCTTTCAACAAAATACACAACTTTCCATTTTCCCTTCTTTCTGTACCCAAAACCTGCTCTATTGGCACTATATATTTCCTATTTACCTTTTTAAATTTTTCCTCGCCGAGTTGCATAGCCATCTCGTCTAATGTCTTATCTACGCGGTAGGAATTTCCGTCGAGCAGTTTTATGTAGGTATTCTTTTGCTCAGACACTATGTATCTTATTGTAGAAAAGTAAATTATTCGTTCACCATTGAAGGTCTTGACAACCATTCGGGGGTTTTCTTCACCACCCTTTGACCAACTACCTTGAGGGGTCAATAACGGCGACACCTTACGTAATCTTACAGCTTTTGAAATGGCTTTGATTAGATTTGCTTCTTCAACGGGTTTGATAAGATATGATAAACTATGATATTCAAATGCCTTCAACGCAAACTCCTCATGCGAAGTGACAAAGATAAGGGGTACATGACTGGGAACAATATTTAAGACATCGAAAATCATATCATTACCCAGCATAACGTCTGTAATAATGATATCAATATCCTTATGTCGTAAGATATAATCACGACATTGTTCTATCGTAGTAAACGGACCTATCACTTCATACCCAACGTCATGATCTTCAAGGACGCCGCATATAAAATGATAGTTCTGTACATCTGTATCGAATATCAATATCTTCATGATTTTGCTTGAATAACCGTTTGCAAAGATACCACATAAATCACAAATAACACAAGAATTAGTATTTTTTTTTCTTTTTGTTTGGTATTTTGCTCGCTAAATCGTACCTTTAACCAAAGTTTAAGGTACTTACGCTCAAAAAAATAAAAAAAAATTTTGTTTTTTCTTCGCTAAATCGTACCTTTGCAGGCAATTATGAAAAGAACTATAGCAATAATATGTGGCGGAGACTCTTCAGAGCATGACGTTTCTCTGCGTTCAGGAGCAGGTATATACTCCTTTTTCCATGAGGGTGAATACAACCTTTATATCGTTGACATCAAGAAAGGCGATTGGCATGTAAAACTGTCTGACGGAACTCAGGCGCCTATCGACAAGAATGATTTCTCATTCGTTGAGAATGGCCAGAAGAAGACGTTTGATTATGCTTACATCACTATTCATGGCACCCCAGGAGAAAATGGACAGCTGCAGGGATATCTGGATCTTATCGGCATTCCATACAGCACAAGTGGCGTACTCGTAGAAGCCCTTACCTTCGATAAGTTTGTACTCAACAACTACCTGAAGGGATTTGGAGTATCTGTTGCCGACAGCATCTTGGTACGTAAAGGCGAAGAGGGTGCTGTTACCGATGAGCGCATCAAGGAAACGGTTGGTTACCCTTGTTTCGTGAAGCCAGCTGCTGACGGTTCTTCTTTTGGCGTCAGCAAGGTAAAGTCGTTCGCAGATATGCCAAAGGCATTAGAACTCTCTTTCGGGCAGAGCGACGTCGTTATGATTGAGGGCTTCCTTGAAGGTATGGAGATATCACAGGGAGTTTACAAGACAAAGCAGAAGAGTGTCGTTTTCCCAGCAACAGAGGTTGTCAGCGAGAATGAGTTCTTCGACTATGACGCAAAATATAACGGTCAGGTTCAGGAAATCACCCCAGCCCGCATGGCACCAGAAGTGGCCGAGCGCGTAGCAAAAATCACATCTGCTATATATGATATTCTGCATGCCAACGGCATCATACGCATTGACTATATCATTAAGAATCCATATACTCCGGCAGAGGCTAAGATACGTATGCTGGAGATAAACACCACACCTGGTATGACTCAAACATCTTTCATACCACAGCAGGTGCGTGCTGCAGGTCTGGATATAGGAGAGGTATTGAAGGAAATTGTAGAAAATCAGTTTTGAGTGTATCATTGAGAGGTTAGAGGTTAGAGACTATTGATGAGGAAGAGTATTTCTGAAATACAAACACAAATAAATGAGCGAATACTCATTCTGGATGGCGCTACTGGAACATATCTCCAACAGCACGGGAGCAGTGGTTGCAATGATGCGCTATGCCTTACTAATCCTGAGTTGATAAGGCAGATGCATTCTGATTACATTGCAGCAGGTGCGGATATAATAGAAACCAACTCCTTTAACTGCAACCGCTTTTCTCTGACGGAATATGGTCTGGAAGATAAGGTTTACGATATTAGCAAGAGAGCAGCCGAGATAGCACGCGAAGCTGCAGGAGATACTGTGCTCGTTGCAGGAAGCATCGGCCCTACGAGCAAAACCCTTTCGATGTCCACAGATGTCAATACTCCCGAGTCCCGTGAGGTATCTTTTCAGGAAATGCACGACACCTATTGTGACCAGGTACAAGGACTTATCGACGGAGGAGCAGACCTCCTGCTTGTAGAGACTGTCTTTGATACCCTCAACTGCAAATGCGCCATGAAGGCGATAGAAGATGTTTGCAAGGAGATGGGTATCGTAATGCCTGTGATGGTTAGCGTTACCCTCAGCGACAATTCCGGAAGAACATTGAGCGGACAGACATTGGAAGCATTTGTGGCTTCTATCGGAGGTACTGCCCTACCCTCTCGTCCTGAGACACAGAGCAGCATTCTCTTTTCCGTAGGTCTTAATTGCGGATTTGGGGCGAAGCAGCTCCTTCCGTACATCAAACGTCTCAACGAGATTGTTCCATATAACATTTCCGTACACCCCAATGCCGGACTCCCAAATGTGATGGGAGAATATGACGAGACCCCCGAAACCTTTGCAGAAAATGCCAGGCAAGCCCTCGAAGACGGTTTGCGCATAAACATATTCGGAGGCTGCTGCGGAACAACACCTGACCATATCAGGGCTTTAAAGGAAGTCGTAAGGCAGTATGCTCCCCAAAAGTATGAGCAAAAGCAGGCGTCCAACTGCGTATTGAGCGGCCTGGAGCCCCTGCAGCTCAACGGTACCTTCATCAATGTCGGCGAAAGGACAAATGTTGCCGGTTCTGCGAAATTCAAGAAACTGATAGCTGCGAAGGACTACGAGGCAGCACTCTCTATTGCCCGTCAGCAGGTGGAGAATGGAGCACAGATAATAGACATCTGTATGGACGACGGCATGATAGAAGGTGTAGAAGCAATGACTACATTTCTACGCCTCATTGCCGCAGAACCCGAGATAGCCAAAGTGCCGATAATGATTGACTCCTCAAAGTGGGAGATAATCAAAGCCGGATTGGAAAATGTGCAGGGAAAGAGCATCGTCAACAGTATTTCCTTAAAAGAAGGTGAAGAACCATTCTTGAAGAAGGCCAAGCACATACAATCTATGGGAGCCGCTACCGTCGTAATGTTATTCGACGAGCAGGGACAGGCAGACTCCTACGAAAGAAAAGTTTCTGTGGCACGCAGAGCATACGCTTTACTGAAGGGCATCGGTTTCCCTACCCAGGATATTATCTTTGACCCCAATGTTCTTGCCGTAGCAACTGGTATGCCTGAACACAACGATTATGCCCGTGCCTTTATTGAGGCATGCAGAACTATACATCAGGAAATGCCGGAGGTGCATCTGTCCGGTGGTATTTCCAATCTTTCTTTTTCCTTCAGGGGCAACAACGTCATAAGGCAGGCGATGCATTCGGTGTTCCTTTATCATGCCATGCAGGCAGGACTGGATATGAGTATCCTGAATCCTGCAATGACGACAATCTATTCGGAGATTCCGGAAGATTTGCGAGATATTGTGGAAGATGTAATCCTCAACAGGAACGAAACAGCAGGAGACAGATTGATGGCATATGCTGAAAGCCATAAGCCCGAAGCCGCATCATCTTCTGCAAAGGGAAATACTTCCGCAGCTTCACAAGAAGGTGGAGACCTGCATGCTCTAATCTCACGAGCTTTCCTGAAGGGAATCACCGATGATATCGAGGATTTAACAACACAGGCGCTAAAAGAAGTGTCTGCACCTCTGGCTGTCATCGATACATACCTCATGCCGGCAATGGAGGAGGTTGGTCGCCTGTTTGGAGAAGGAAAGATGTTCCTGCCACAAGTGGTGAAATCTGCAAGGGTAATGAAAAAGGCCGTTGCAGTATTGGAGCCATATATGACGCAGGACAGTATTGAGGCTGAAGAATCATCGACCCTAGCAACAAATCCTATTGTTTTTGCAACAGTTAGGGGTGACGTTCATGACATCGGCAAGAACATCTCTGCTGTCGTACTGCAATGCAACGGTTTTCGAGTGCACGACCTTGGCGTTATGGTAGAGACCAATACTATCGTTGATACTGCAGAACAGGAGCACTCCCCTGTTATCTGTCTGTCTGGTCTCATCACCCCCTCACTTGACGAGATGATAAAGGTGCTGCAGGAACTTCGTCGCAGAGGAATGACAATTCCTGTGATAGTAGGTGGTGCTACTACTAGCGACGTGCATACAGCGGTAAAGATGGCACCGGAATATGAGGACTGCGTAGTAATCCATTCACCATCTGCAGCCGAGAATGCCAATATCATAAGGCACCTGCTGGGAGAGAACAGCGCTGACTACATAGCAGAAGTAAAAGCGAAGCAGGAACAACTGAGGCAAGAATATATCATTGCCCAGCAAGAAAAGGCACCACAAAGTTTTTCTCTTGCCGAAGCACGTCAAAGGCGCCATATAAAGAAAGCCACAGAGGTTGCGATTCCTTCCCAAGAAGCGATGCATCCCTTATATGAGGAGGTTTCGGTATCAAAGGTTCGGCAGTACATCAATTGGAATATGTTCTTCCAGGCATGGGGACTGAAGGGCGACACCCGTACAGAGAGCGATGGCCAACAGCTCAAGGCTGATGCGGAACAGATGCTCCGCGAGATAGAGGTGCAGAACACCATCCGCCTCATTGTAAAGGCGCAGATAATGCCTGCCTACAGCACTCCGTACGATGAAATCGTAATAAACGGACACATCCTGCCTATGCCACGCAGTAAAAAAGCAGAGGACGAGAGCAGATGTCTGGCTGACTACATACTGCGCAAAGAAGAAGGAAATGACTTCATCTGCCCATTCGTGGTAAGTGCCGGTATTGGCCTGAAGAAACTGCAGGAGCACTACAGAAACAATAATGACGAATATCGTGCCACGATAGCGAAGCTGCTTTGCGACCGTCTGACAGAGGCCCTTGCGGAATACATGGAAAGACGCATAGGCTGGGGTACGAGCCATATCAGGATGGCTTTCGGATACGGAGCATGTCCTGACCACTCACTGAAACGCGACGTCTTTGAGTTGCTCGGAGTAGATTTCCTCTCCCTGACAGAAACCAATATGATTATCCCAGGCGAAACAATCTGCGGACTATTATTTGCAAACACCCCAACAAAATATTTTAATGTATGAGAGTTACCGATATCATAAAGAATGCAGAGGCCAATGGCCAGAAACGCTTTTCGTTTGAGTTGCTTCCACCGCTCAAGGGCGATGGCATACACTCCATCTTTGACGCCATCGACTCACTGATGCCTTACGACCCGGCATTCATCAACGTCACCTCCCACCGCGAGGAAATGAAATATACAGAGCGTCCCGACGGACTGATTGAGAAGCACGTGGTGCGCCGCCGCCCAGGAACTACTGGCGTGTGCGCTCGCATAAAGCAGAAATATGGCATTGAGGTAGTGCCTCACGTCATCTGCGGCGGGCAGACCAAGTATGACATCGAGGACCTCCTGATAGACCTTGACTTCCTCAGCATCAAAAATGTCCTGGCTCTGCGCGGTGATGCTATGCCAGGCACGAGCCGCTTCACCCCCACCCCAGGCGGACATGCGCATGCTGATGCTCTGGTGAAACAGATAAGCGATATGAACAAAGGCATCTTCATTGATGCCGAACCCAATACTAGCCATTGTTCTGAGTTCTGCATCGGTGTAGCCGGATATCCTGAGAAACACGTGGAGTCACCCAATACAAAGACCGACATCGAGTATCTGAAGCAGAAGATTGATGCCGGAGCAGAATATATCGCCACCCAGATATGCTATGACACGGACACCCTATTGCGTTTCCGCGACAGATGCAGGGAGGCTGGCATCAATGTCCCTATTCTCCCAGGCTTGAAACCTTTTGCCACAAAGACACAGCTGACGATACTTCCACAGACCTTTGCTGTAGATTTGCCACAGGAGTTGGTGGAGAAGGTTATGAGCTGCCGAAATAACGACGATGTAAAGAAGGTAGGCATTGAATGGGGTATAAAGCAAGGCGAAACCCTCTTGAAGGAAGGCTTCGCCATATTACATTTCTACACCATGACCCGCACCCAGCAAGTCGAAGAAATTGTCAAAGAGTTAGGAATTAGGAGTTAGGAGTTCCATTCCCCATTCCTCATTCCTTATTCCTCATTTCTCATTACACAAAAACCAAGAAAACCCCACTCCAATAGTATAAAGTCTTTACAGACTATCGCAGCACTTCACGTTCTAAGTCTTTTATAAGCGAGCTTATACATCCTTACCCCCCGAACTGCTGCAACTGCCTACGTCAGGTTTATACTATTGTCGCGGAAAAACCCTGCCTTTGGCAGAAAAACATTTTTCAGTCTAACAGTAAATTTGTTTTTTTAGGCCGGCGTTGAGCTCAGGCTGGGGTTATTTGCCTTTAGCAGTTCGTAGGCCTTGGGCCTGTTGTGAGGGCTGGGTGATTGTCGGGGAGCTTGCTCACCAGCAGGCAGACAAACCTTACAACACTGGTGCTATCAGCACAACGAACTGTGTAAAGGATGTTTTTAAGGTTTTTGTTTCAAAGCCCTACGCGCAAACTAAAGGTTTTTTGTTACACAAATACGTCTTTAGTATTATTGTCAACATTCAGTTTTCTGGCGAGGATGAAGAGATAGTCGCTCAGTCTGTTGACATACCTCAGCATTCCGTCAAGGTCACCATCCTCACTTTTCACTTTTAACTTTTCACTTTTAGCTTTTAGCATCGCCCGTTCTGCCCTACGGCAAACTGTGCGGCAGACGTGGGCAATAGCTGCTGCCCTGCTACCACCTGGCAGAATGAAGTGGAAGCGTTTGTCTTCTTGAGCTTCCTCCACGATAGCTGTGAGGCGGTCTATCTCAGCCTCCATGCTTTCTGCTGAAAGAGCTTTGTCAGTCTTTGCACCAGCCAAACTGCCACCGATGATAAAGAGGACCCTCTGTATCTCCGTCAGGAATCTTTTGTCTTTTTCATCCGTGCAGTAGGTCATCAGCAATCCCAACTGAGAATTCAGCTCATCGATGGTGCCGTAAGCCTCAAGACGTTCGCACTTTTTCTCGACTCGCCGGCCGTCAGCCAACGATGTCATTCCCTTATCACCTGTTTTTGTATATATCTTCATAACGGGTGACAAAATTACGATTAAACGAGCAAAAAACCAAATTTTTATTTGAGTTTTTTCGAGTGAGAGTAATTTCAAGCCCCTAAAAGGGAATAAAAAGTACGAAAAAATAAATTGATATTCCAAGAAACATCAATTTATTTTTTTAATCTATATGTAAAACTCCGAGGAGTCCACGAGGCCGGCGCGGAGGGCGTACCTGGTGGCTTCGTGGGCGGTGTTGATGCCCAACTTGCGAAAGATATTCTTACGGTGGGTGGTGACGGTGTGGACGCTAAGGTATCGCTCGGCGGCAATCTCCTTCGTGGTCTTTCCCTGCGCAATAGCCCGCACTATCTCCGTCTCGGTCTGCGTAAGGACATAGTTTGACATCTGTTTCTCCTCCTGCTGTTGGGCGATGATGGTCTCCATAGCCCGCTGACTGAGGTAGCGGTTGTGCTGGCTAACCATTATGATAGCCTGACGCAACTCGCTGACAGAACTGTCCTTGAGCACCACGCTGAACTGGTGGGAGGAATATACGACACGGCGCACGAACTGGGGTGCGAGTTCGTCGCTGAAGAGTATCCACTCTGACAAACTGAAACGTTCGGCGACAATCAGCAATTGGTCTTCGTCCTGAAAATCAAACAGCGTATAGTCTAATATTACTACTGCTCCAGGATGGAGGGTGAGCAGTTTCACCACCCCCGCCCGATTGGAGGCAACATATACGGCACTGTCCTTGCCCTCACCGATGAGGTGCTCCAGAGCATAACGTGTCAGTTCCTGGTTGTCGGCTATGATAAATTCTTTCATTTACAGACATTCTTGTTTTCTGGATGCAAAAGTATGACTTTTAGCGCAATTCTCCAAATATCCCACAAAATTCAGAACATATCACTGATATAACAAACGAAAAAGAAAATCATTCTGTTCATCAGGTCCGATATACCCCTTGACAGAATAATATTCTTCATACCCCAAAAAGTTAAGATTAAGGTTAACGTTAAGGTTGAATAAAATCACACCACTCCGTTGCCGACGAAGCCTAACAGGAGCAAAAATAAAGCTCCTGCCGTATAGACAAGAGCACTTTGCCAACTCTGATCTTCCTCATTGAAAGGAGAATATTCGAAAGAATCATTGTAGCTCATAACTATATATATACTAAAAACAATGGTTAACTGATGCCGCCACTGAGATATTTTTTTGTCAGCTCATGTTTCGGATTGCCAAACACTTCTTTCGCATCGCCCTGTTCGATGACCTCGCCGAGATACATGAAGATTACGTGGTCGGCAATGCGCTGTGCCTGACGCAGGGTGTGCGTTACCATGACAATGGAGTAGTCAGTCTTCAACTTCACGAAGAGGTCTTCGACGGTCTTGCTTGATATCGGGTCCAGCGCACTGGTGCTCTCGTCGGCCAGCAGGTAACTGGGCTCCACTGCCAGCGAACGTGCCAGGCAGAGACGCTGCTGCTGTCCGCCGGAAAGCTTTACGGCAGGAGTATGCAGACGGTCCTTCACCTCATCCCACAAACCAACGGCCTCCAGATAATGCTTTACCACAAGGTCGAGCTTGCGCTTGCCACGCACACCGTGAATGCGACAGCCGTATGCGATGTTGTCATAGATGCTCATAGGCAGCGGACAAGGACGCTGGGGCACAAGGCCGATGTTACGACGCAACTCCGTCATCTGACTGGGACCGGCAGCAATGACATCCTGCTTGCCAAGGTTCACCTCGCCGTCTATCTTCACACCCTCTATCGAATCAACAAGACGGTTGAAGGTACGCAGGAGAGTGGTCTTGCCACAACCGGACGGACCGATGATACACGTAATTTTATTTTGAGGGATCTCTACATTTACATCCTTCAAGATGTGAGACTTTCCGATGCGGATATTCAGGTTGTGCGTTGCCAGACGCGTATCCTCCAGACGCGAGAACTTGCGGTCAACGATGAACGGCACCTGCATCGTCCAGGGAATATGACGGCTGATATGTGCACCAAACACATTGGGGAGACTGATTGATAAACTCATAGGGATGTGAATATTTTTGATTTTTGAGTTAGGAATTAGGAGTTAGGAGTTCATTCCTCATTCCTCATTCTTTTTATTTACGGCCGCAAAGGTACGGCGATTCTGCCGTCTGTGCAATACCATTTGGATAGTAAAGTGCATACCAAACGTTTGGTATCAAATCTTGTTTCGCGAAAAGCGGTTCATTATAAAGCGTCCGCTCAACGATAGGGTCAGCACTATTGCCGTCAGCACCACCGCCGCAGCGTATGCACGGTCCTGCACCTCCAACTGCGGAGCACTGAGCTGGAAGAATACACTCAACGGCAGCGATGCCGTCTGCTGAGTGAGACTCGTCGGAATGCTGTCACTGAAACCCGCCGTGAACATGACACCCGCAGCATCACCAATGGCACGACCGATGCTCAGCAATGTTGCCGTAGCAATGGCAGGGGCTATCTGACGGATTACAACGCTGATGGTCTCAAGTCTGGTAGAACCGAGGCTGTATCCTGCCTCCAGCAAATCCTGCGGTATCGTCTTTGCCACCTCGTCCATCGAACGTATGAAGATGGGGATGATAAGCAGTGTCACCACGATGATGCCACCCAACAGCGACGTGCGAAGACCGAAGAATATCATGATGGTAAAACCGAAGGCACCATATACGATACTTGGAATACCGAACAGCACGTCATACGCCAGACGGGCAACGGCACCGAGCTTTGAGTGGGGCTTGAGATAGACATTCAGGTAGAACACCACTGGTATAGAAACCAAAAGACCTAGCACCGTAGCACCACCTACTATATATATCGAACCGACGATAGCATTAAGGAAACCGCCCTCCTTTCCGATATAGAAGCCACCACCCGGCAGCGACGACACCATCTCCCACGACAATACAGGCAGTCCTCGCTTAAAGACCGACCAGATGACGCTGACCACAAAGAACAGCACCAGGGCAATGGAAGCATACATCAAGACCTTCCAAATCTTTTCTATGACAATAGCTCTTTTCATTATCTCTGCATTTTACGTAACACGAGTCGTGAGAACAGGTTAAACACCAGCACTACGAAGAACAATATGAATGCTGCAAACATCAATGCACTCTCATAAAGCGGCAGCGACAGCATCTCTCCGTAGTTGTTTGCTATCAGTGCCGGAATGGGATAGCAGGCATTGAGCAGCGAAGTGGGTACGATGGCAAGGTTGCCGCAGACCATGATGACGGCAATCGTCTCTCCCAAGGTACGACTGGCAGCCAATACGATAGCCGCAATGACACCCGGTGCCGTTTTTCGCAGAATTACATCCTTCGTCGTCTGCCAACGCGTAGCACCTAACGACCATGCCGCCTCGCGGTAGTCGATGCTAACATTGCTGAAGATTTCGATAAACAAACTTACCAGCAGCGGTATCACCGTCACGCCGAGCACAATGCCCGTCGCCAGCACGGTATATCCGCTCGAATCACGATGCAACGATGGTGCAACCACATCTGCCACCCACGGCACAATGACCAGCATGCCCCATACACCATAGATAACCGACGGAAGACCTGCCAGGATGTCGAGCAGCGGAAAGACATATCGCTTCACCGACGTATGAGCATACTCCGTAAGATAAATTGCCATCAGTAGCGAAATGGGAATGGCAATGCTAAGCGCCAGGAGCGACACGTCGAGCGTACCAATCAAAAAGGGAAAGAATCCGAACTTATTGCTCATCGGGCGCCACTCACCTTCCGTCAACAGGTCCCAAAGAGAATGCTCCTGCAAGATGGGCACCGACTTCAGGTACAGCCCCACCGCCATGGCGACAACTAAAAGCAGGCTGCTGACGGTCAATATGGCCATCAGCTGCTCTGCGATATGATCTTTTAGTAGTCTTTTATCCTTTGACATAACAGTTTATTTCTTCACGCCCAACTTCTTCAGGCCGGCATCCAGTTTCTCCTGTGGTATGCCGATATATCCCTGAGGACCGTTTTCCTTCTGTCCGTCAGTAAGGATATACTCCAGGAATGCCACTACGACAGGATTGGTAGGCACGCCCTTTGAAACAAAGTACAGGTCGCGAGCAGGAGGTGATGGATAGCGGCCATCGGCAATAGCCTTTACAACGTTCTCCTTGGTGTCATAGAAGTCCTCGTCTGGATCTATCTGACCATTCTCGTTCAAATCGATTGGAGCAATGGTAATACCAGGATTTGGTTTGCCTGTCTTTGTGTCGTAGGCATATCCGATGTTGTTCAAACCAAGACCATTTACATCCTTCTGAATAGCAGCAGCCAGGCCCGGATCACCAAATACAGCAGTTCCCTGAAGGTCTTCCTGCTTTTTACCGAGATACAGCGCCCATGTCTCAGCAGCACCGCAGGCATCACTGCGGGTATAAACCACTACAGGATTCTTGTCACCGGTACCGACAACCTGACCCCATGTCTTTTTCTCGCCCTTAATCCACAGCGAAATAAAATCATCGCGCTTCACACCGTGCTTCTTCAAATCAGCAAGCACAGGGTTCTTGGCATTGATGGTTGGCACTACGGCATCCTTTGCCACAGCAAAACCTACTGCACCACGTTCTGTCTCTGCAGGACTGAGTTCACGGCTCACCATGCCGAAGTCCACTACCCCAGCGATAGCATCGGTAACACCCTTACCGGCACCGCCTGCTGAGACGTCAATCTTCACACCAGGATGAAGCTTCTGGAACTCACTGGCCCATTGCACTGCCAAAGGATAGAGCGCAAAAGCACCAGACAAAGAGATTTCACCACTCAGTTCTTCATCAGAGCCAGCCTTTGATTCTTTCTTACCACCGCAAGCGGTCAGCGACAAGGTCAGCACTGCTGCACCTAATATCGCAAATAAATAATTCTTCTTGTTCATTGTTTTATTTGATTTTGAATAATGGATTATGAATTATGAATTAAATTAGAATTGCCATACAACCTGTGTCTCAAACTGGTTGGTATTCTTTGCCACCTTATTATTACTATATGTATAAGCGGCCTGGATGCGCAGTTTCTTCAGAGGCAAGATGTTTGCACCCACCTGGTAGTTCCACTGACGTTCGTCACCGTCGCGGTCAGCCTTGAAATAGTCAATACTTGCTATAGGCTGTACGACCTTCGACACCCAGTAGCCTGCCGTAGCATAGACACCATCGCTCTTCTTGCCTGCAGTATTACCGTTCAGATACTCACTGCGCAAGGTCAGCTTGTCGGTTTTATACTCCACACCGGCAGAGGTACGGATGCGCACATGCTCATCACCCTTTTCGCCATATACGCCCTGATAATGTCCAAAGCTAAAAGCCAGTTCCTTCACAAAAGGCCTGAACCATACCAGACCGGCAAAATCCTTTTTATTATTATTATCCTTGATGTTGATGCCGTTACCGTTAAACACGCCGACACGATAACTAAACAGTTTGTTCAGCAAGTCACCATATAACGTGACGCCGACATCACGGCCATTGGCTTTCAAACCGCTCAAGTCGTTATAGCCATTCAACTTGGCAACTGCTGCAGGGTTCTCGATAGTCAGCCATGTAGCAGGACCGTAGAGCGTCTCCTGAGAGTATGGCACTTTGTATTCACCTATCTGCACATTAACCTCCGGCAAAAGCTTCACCCTCAGGTAAGCATCTATCACCTTCACAGTTGTCTCATACTCAGCCTGGAACTTATAATCCAGCCTTTCACCCAATTCGCCATCAGCAGCCAGACGGACACGCCGTACATCAAAACCATGCGTATCACCTTCTTTGTCACTCCATGAATAGCGAACATTCACCAAGCCCGAAATCTTTGGGGCCTTCAATTCCTGGGCTGCCACTGGCAAAACAGATGCCACAGCCAACACGCCCGCAAGCGTCATCCTTAGTTTTCTTGATCTTTTCATACCTAATTAAATTTGTGTTTATGTTGTTGTGTGTTAAAGAAAAATCTTTGTTCTGATTTCCGAGTGCAAAGGTACGGCGAAAAAAACACGCGGGCAATACCGCCCGCGTGGTAAATTAAATGCCTAATTTATGTGATGCCATGTGGCAAAACTTTGGTATATGTCCCATTTTTTCTTGGTCAGTGCCGCTGATGCAAGCCACATTCGCGATGGTCAGGCGACTCCCACCACCAGCGACCGGAGCGCACATCCTCACCTGGCTGAACAGCACGGGTACATGGCTCACAACCTATGCTTGGGTATCCGCGGTCATGCAGCTTATTATAAGGCACACTGTGCATCTTGATATAATCCCACACCTGCTGTTCCGTCCACGAGATGAGGGGATTCACCTTGATGAGCTGGTGCATCTCGTCCCACTCTACAACCTGCATATCCTGACGGGTAATGCTTTGTTCACGACGCAAGCCACATATCCATACATCAAGACCCTGAAAGGCACGCTTGAGGGGTTCGAGCTTACGAATCTGGCAGCAACGGTGACGGCTCTCAACACTATTATAGAAAAGGTTAATGCCCTCTTCACGCACCATCCGCTGCACTTCATGGTAGTCGGGGAAGAACACCTCTATCTTTATGCCGTATGTCATGTTCGTCTTTTCTATGAGTTGATATGTCTCAGGGAAGAGGCGCCCCGTGTCAAGAGTGAATATACGGGTATTTTTGTCTTGAGTGACAATGATATCCGTCAGTGTCTGATCCTCAATAGACAGAGAGGAAGAAAGAGCGATGCGCCCTTGGTATGCCTTGAGGAAATAGCCGACGACCTCTTGGGCGGACGCATCGCGAAAACGTTCATTTAAATCACGTATGAGTTGTGTTCTTTCCATATTGCTTCTGTTTTAATCATACCGGCACCGACTGTTTCGTTGGTGTCAGGGTCAATAAAGATGACGCTACCCGTAATGCGGTTCTGGCGATAGTCATCAAAGGTGAGGTACTGTGCCGTATGGATGCTTATCTCAGCGATATCATTCATCCGCAGTTGTGCTACACCGGGTTCCTTCTCTAGTGTGTTGATATTACGGCGATAATTTATGGTGCGCACAATAGCGATTGTCTCACAGGTTGTCTGACGTACAATATACCTTGAACGCGGTTGCAATGGTTGCTCATTAAACCAACATACATCAAGACGAATATCCTGCTCCAGATGTGGCTGTGGCTCATCTGACTTCACCAAAATGTTGCCACGCGAAATATCAATATCATCCGCTAACTGCAGGGTAATGCTCTGCGGCGGTGTCGCCTCGGTGAGTTCATCGGCAGCTTGTGTGATATGTGTCACAACAGACTCCAAACCCCTCGGCAATACCTTTACGCGGTCACCGACACGTATGACACCGCTGGCGACACGACCTGCATAGCCTCGGAAGTCGGGAAAACGACTACTGATAGGACGTATTACATACTGTACTGGGAATCGGAAAGCACGCTGCACATCGGTCTCTACATTCGATGCTGACTTTCTGACAGGTACTGTTTCCAAAAACTCCAACAATGGAGCGCCCTTGTACCATGGTGTATGTTCAGAACGATTCACCACATTGTCACCTTCTTTTGCAGAAATAGGAATAAAGGTTACATTCTGGATATGCAGCGTCTTCGCCATCTGCTTATAGTCAGCCACAATCTTATTAAACACTTCCTCGGAGAAGTCGACAAGGTCCATTTTATTGACAGCCACCACAATGTTAGGGATACCGAGCAGCGATGAGATATATGAGTGGCGCACCGTCTGTTCCAACACCCCATGACGGGCATCGACGAGAATGATACTAAGGTCAGCTGTCGAAGCACCCGTTACCATGTTTCGTGTATATTGTATATGTCCCGGAGTATCAGCAATAACGAACTTCCGTTTCGGCGTAGCAAAGTAGCGATAAGCCACATCGATGGTGATACCCTGTTCGCGTTCTGCTCGCAGGCCATCAGTCAATAGGGCCAGGTTCACTTCCTCGTTACCGCGTGATTTTGAAGCAGCCTCAACCGCCTCCAACTGGTCTTCAAAGATAGACTTTGAATCGTATAGTAATCGACCTATTAGTGTCGATTTGCCATCATCTACACTTCCCGCTGTTGAGAAGCGTAGCAATTGCATATCTAAATAACCTCTTTCTGTTGCCATAATTTCAATGTGAAATGTGAAACGTAAAATGTGAAATATTCAACTATCAAAAGTATCCAGCCTTCTTGCGGTCTTCCATGCTGGTTTCGCTGCGTTTATCATCTGCTCGTCCGCCTCGTTCAGTTACACGGGTGGCAGCAATTTCCTCAATAATATCTTCCAGTGAGTGAGCTTCCGAAAGCGTCAGACCAGTACAGGTGATATCCCCGATGGTACGACAGCGCACATGTTTTGTCACAACCTGTTCTGTTGGTTTGAGTTTGATACATGGTTCAGCAGCCAACCACTGGCCATCACGTTCAAACACCTTTCGTTCGTGGGTGTAGTAAAGACTTGGCATCTCTATCTGTTCCTGCAGAATATACTGCCACACATCCATCTCCGTCCAGTTGGAGATAGGGAACACACGGAAATGCTCACCCATTGCTTTGCGTCCATTGAAGATATTCCACAACTCAGGGCGTTGATTCTTTGGGTTCCACTGGCCAAACTCATCACGATGGCTGAAGAAGCGCTCCTTTGCGCGGGCTTTCTCTTCGTCACGACGTGCGCCACCAATGGCGGCATCGAAATGATATTTCTCGATAGTATCGAGCAGCGTGGTGGTCTGCAATTTGTTACGTGAAGCGTAGTAGCCAGTTTCTTCCTTTACACGCCCTGTGTCAATACTCTCCTGCACGGAACCGACAATCAGTTCTGCACCGAGTTTGCTGACGAGTGCATCGCGGTAGTCGATGGTTTCCTGAAAGTTATGTCCTGTGTCGATGTGCAACAGGGGGAATGGAATCTTTGCAGGATAGAATGCCTTGTAGGCAAGGTGGACGATGACTATTGAGTCCTTGCCACCGGAAAAGAGGATTACGGGGCGCTCAAACTGCGCTGCAACCTCGCGGAGTACGTAGATGCTCTCCGCCTCGAGTTCTTTCAAATGTGTAATCATACTCATACTATGCTTTCTTTTATTGATTTCAGTACATATTTCAATATATCGTCGTTGTGACACTCTGAGATGAAGTTGCCTTCGAACTGCGATGGTGATACGTATATGCCGCGCTCCAGCATTTTCTTGAAATAGCGTGCGAAGCGTTCTTGGCTGCTGCGGCGGGCGTCGGCGAAATTGCGGACGGGGTGTTCGTTGAAGAACAGGGTGAACATTGAGCCGCAATGGTTCAGCTGGATATCCTTGCCGCGGATGATGTCTTGCAGTTCTGTAATAAAACGGTTGCTGCGCTCTTCCAGTTTTTCGTAGAAACGGGGAAAGGTGAGTTGATGCAGCGTCTCTATACCGGCAGCCATCGCCACAGGATTTCCACTCAACGTGCCGGCCTGATATACCGGTCCGTCGGGAGCTAACATCGCCATGATATCGGCCCGTCCGCCGAAGGCTGCTGCGGGGAAGCCGCCACCGACAATCTTGCCCACCGTAGTCATATCGGGCTTGATGCCGAAGCGTTGCTGTGCGCCTCCGAAGGCCAGACGGAATCCTGTTATTACCTCGTCGAAGATGAGTATGGCGCCGTATTGTGCCGTCAGGCGGCGTGTTGCTTTCAGGAAATCTATCGTCGGCACTACAACACCCATGTTGCAGGCAACGGGTTCCAGGATGACGGCGGCTGTTGTGTCGCCATGATTGCGGAAGTATTGTTCCAACGCCTCCACATTATTGTAAGGCAGGCATACGGTATGTTTCGTGAAATCATCTGGCACACCGGCACTGGAGGCGGTGCTGATATTGGCTACTGCAGAACCGGCACTCACTAACAGGTGGTCGGCATGACCGTGGTAGTTTCCTTCAAACTTCACAAGGGTGTCACGCCCCGTATATCCTCGTGCCACACGGATGGCAGACATAGTGGCCTCTGTGCCGCTGTTGACAAAGCGTAGCCGTTCCATCGACGGAAAGGCTTCGCGGACACGTTCTGCCAATACCGTCTCGGCTTCGCTGGGTATGCCGTAGCTGCTGCCGCGTCCTATGGCTTCGATGGCACGGCGACTGACGGCAGGATTGTTGTGGCCCAGAATAAAAACGCCCCACGACATGCAGAAGTCTATCAACGTATTGCCATCGATGTCTTCTATGTATGCACGGTTGGCCTGCTTGATGAAGAGGGGTGTAGTACCGACGCTGCGCAGGGCACGTACCGGACTGTTGATACCGCCGGGGATAACGCCCCGTGCCCGTTCAAAGGCCTGTTGTGATAAAGGTCTGTTGTTTATGCCCATCGCTGCTGATATTCTTTTGCGTAATACGTTATGATATACTGTGCACCGGCACGTTTGATGGCAATGAGGCTTTCGAATACCACACGCTGTTCGTCAAGAAATCCTTGCAGGGCAGCGGCTTTTAGCATGGCATACTCGCCACTGACCTGATATGCCACCATCGGCACTTGCGGAAACTTCTCTGCCGCACGGGCTATGATGTCGAGATAAGGTATTGCCGGCTTCACCATCGTCCAGTCGGCACCTTCTTCTATATCCGCACCGATTTCCTCAAGGCCCTGACCATGTGTGCGATAGTCCATCTGATAGGTCTTCCTGTCGCCGAATGACGGAGCAGAGTCGGCGGCATCGCGGAACGGGCCATAGAATGCGGAGGCATATTTGGCAGAGTATGCCAGCACCTTTGTCTTGCCGTCAAGTCCTGCCTCATGCAGCCGATGCTTGATGGCTTCCACCTGACCATCCATCATGGCAGAAGGGGCTACAAAGTCGGCACCGGCCTTTGCATGCTGATATGCCATCTCCGCCAGCAGGGGCAGGGTGGTATCGTTATCCACATCGTGATGATGCAGCAGTCCGCAATGACCGTGACTGGTATATCCGCAAAGGCATACATCAGTGAAAACGACAGTCTGCGGCGAGGCTTGTTTTATTGCCCTCACGGCACGTACTATCAGGCTGTCGTCGGCATAGGCGGCAGTACCGCGCTCGTCCTTCACGTCGTCACTGACAACGCCAAAGAGCAGCACCTTGTCAATGCCTAATCTTTTTACCTCAAGTGTATCTTCTACGAGGGTATCAATGCTATAGCGGTTAATACCCGGCATTGTGGGAACAGGTTCCACAATACCCTCTCCTTCCACCACGAAATACGGGTAGATGAAGTCTTGGACGCTGAGGGCCACATCGGCATACTTATCCCGTGTGGTCTGGTCTGTCCTGAATGTTCTGAATCTTTTCATTTTGTCGGCTTTTTAAATGTTGGGCGGTAATCCTGCCGCGTGTCACGTATTCGATATGTGATGGCAGGTCACCATATGTTGTAATGAAATTGTCGATGGTAGATGGTGATGTAAACACCACGCGCTGGATGTTTGACAGATTGATGCGTCGGACATAACGGGGGTACACATTATGATATACCGTGAGTATCTTGACATCAAAACCTAATGCTTTGATACCCTCCGGAATAATATCGAGAGCAAGATCAGAGCGTGGTATGAGTACCCGTCCGCGAGGCTGGCGGCTGAAATAGTCAATGACTCCGTAGCTGTCGTCTATCTCCGTCTGCTCCACATTCTCTGCTCCTGCGGTCTTCAGGGCTTGTGTCGTAGATGGGCCTATCGAAACAATTCGTCCCGCGAAGCCGCCCTTCCAATGTTTCACGGCATAGCGGCTGGTGAATAGCAGGTAGTCATAACTCTCGCGAGGTGGCACTGCATAGTCGATGGGCTTTATCTCTATCAATGGCGTATGGATGTAGTCGGGATTGGGACACACCAAACCTGTATAGAGTGTCCTGCGGATATTTGAGGCACCCTGATGGCGGAGTCTCGCTACGTCGCCAACCAATGCGATGACTGGAAGTTTGACCTTTCTTTTAGTCGCTTCGCTTTGTAAAAGCGTTCCGTAGGGCCGAGCGGATCTTTGACCTTTGACCTCAGACCTCAGACCTTCGACTGTTGTCTCAAAGGTTTCTTCGTCGGGAAGTGATACATTATGTACCAGCAATACCGGTGTAGTGTCTGCCCACCCTTCTGCCTGTAGTGCCTCACCTATCTGTGCCAGCCGTGCGCCACCCATGTAATAGACAATCGTCTCGGTATTGGGGACAATGGGCTGTGCGGAATGTCCATTCACGAAAGCCACACTGGAACTGATGCCTCTTTGTGTCAGGCTGACTCCTGTGGTAGCAGCTAATGCCGATGCTGTCGTAATGCCGGGAATAACGGACACCTCTACAAGGTTACTCTGCAGGTATTCTATCTCTTCTCCTGCATGTCCGAACACCATAGGGTCGCCTCCTTTCAGGCGAACGACTTCCTTGCCTTCCCTGGCAGCCTTGAGCAGCAAGCGATTTATGTCGTCTTGTTCTGCATGGTGGCAACCGCTACGCTTTCCGACATAGTATTTCTCTGCACTCAACGTATCGAGAAAGTCTTTTCCTATCAGGTCGTCGTAGAAGATGATGTCGGCATCTTGCAGTGCCTTGACAGCCTTGACAGTCAACAGTTCAGGGTCTCCGGGACCGAAGCCCACAAGTGTCACCTTTCCCTGACGATGCAAAACATCCTCGCGCTTGAAGACTGTCTTCAGTTCTTCCCTACCCCGCAAAGCAGTGATAGCCAGATACCCTTGCAGCGGATGTGTCTCGAAGGGCAGCACCTCGCTGATGTCATTCTCCATTCCTAACCTCTTCAGGGCACAGGTGGCAACGATGGCAGCATCAATCTTACCATCGCGTACCTGACTGACGCGTTCTTCTATGCAGCCTCGGATGCCTACGACCTTCAAATCGGGACGCAGGGCCAGCAATTCCTTGCGGCGCATTGCAGAACTGGTACCAACGGTACTGCCTGCCGGCAACTGTTCTAATGTCAGGTGGTCGCGGCTTACGAGTGAATCGCTCTGGTCGAACGGAGGGAACAACGCTATCACCTCCAACCTTTCATCCAACGGATAAGGCAGGTCTTTGGCGGAGTGTATGGCAATGTCGGCACGCTTGCTGATTAGGGCTTCGTCAAGTTCCCGCGTGAACATATCGGCAGGTGCCTCGCCGTCAAGCAGCGAAATGTGCTGGTGCCGGTCACCATACGACGACAGTGTCTCCAGACGATAGTCTATCTCCGGAAACTTCTCCATCGCCTCTCTGACCTGTAATTGCGAGAGGGGGCTTTGTCGTGCTATAATCCGTATGCTCATATTACGTCTTTCATTTTTTGTCCTTCATCCTTCTTCCATCTTACTTCTTCCTTCGTACGAAGTTTTCTCCTGCGAAGGATATCCTGCAGTTCTGCGATTTCTTCTTCTATGATAGCCTCGGCATGCGCTATCTCGCTCTGGCGCACAGAGATATTTTTGCGAACACGCTGCTCCACATCACGTATGTTATAAAGGGTGACATTGGGTAGTCTGCCGACACTCGGAGCGATGTCACGGGGAAAGGCCAAATCGATGGCAAGCAGTGACTTGTTTACAGGCAAATCGTCTGCTTGTATCAAAGCATGTGGTGCGGAGGTGGCACTGATGAGGATATCTGTGTCTGCGAGGAAACGCTGTTTGTCGTGCAACTGATACACCTCTATACCCAATGGATCTGCCAGCGCGTGTGCCTTTATCTGACTGCGGTTGGCAAGAAATACGAGCCGCGCCCCTTTGTTCTTCAGGAATTTCAGGATGTCGGACGTCAGTTTGTTGACACCGATGATGGTAATGCGGCTCTTACTCAGATCGATATGCTCCTGCTGCATTATCTCTATAGCAGCCAGCGAATGGCTCACAGCGCCGCGTGATATCTCTGTCTCAGTACGGACACGTTTCCCTACTTGCAAAGCGCAGGCAAAGAGTTTATTCATCTCAGCACTGAGTCGATACAGGCTCATAGCCTGCTGATAGCATTCCTTCACCTGTCCCTGAACCGCCTTTTCGCCTATCAGGGCCGATTCGAGTCCCGACGTTACGCGAAACAGATGTCGGGCCACATCGTCAGGAACATCGCCGTCACCATAGTATAGCTCCACACGATTGCATGTCTGCAGCAGTACCGACCCTGCTGGACGGCACAACCCGCGAAAGTATGCTTCGCGCTCTTCTAACGATGTATTTTGTTGGTTAACTGATTTGTATGCTATCATGCTCTATACTTTCTTTTATTCTGTCTCTCACCCTGATGCTTCGCTTGACATCCTTACTGTCTGAGGCGACGCTGATTGTCAAATCGCCATTGCGATAAATGGCTGGCGAGGTAAAGTCACATTCGGCAGGCGAATCACAGACGCTTGTCAGGATGCCGCGTTGCCGGGCCAGAGAATGGATGTGGTGGTTCAACTCGTGGTTGCCGGTGCAAACAAAGAGTAGGGTCACACCGTCCAAGTCGCTTTCTGCAAAGTCACGTTCTTCCCAGCTGAATGGCAGCGCCTTGATGCCATCGCTCATCTCGGGGGCAATGACTGTGGCACGCTCGGTAAAGCGACTCAATATTGTCGCCTTATGAGTAGCCACCTTGCCGCCGCCGACTATCAGTATGCGAGCATCACTAATGCGTATGTTAATAGGAAGAAAATCCACTTTTCAATAAACTCTTACCTCTCACCTCTTACCTCTCACTTCTTCCTTATCACCACTTTCCAGTAATCGTCCACCTTTTCAGTAGAAAGAACCTCATGCCCTTCCTGACGCACACTGCCTGGCACGTTCTGTATTGGCTGCCCATCATCAAGCAGTATCTCCAACAGCTGTCCGCTCTGCATAGTGGAGAGTTCTATCTTCGTCTTCACGAAATTCATCGGACACGCCACACCTCTAAGGTCTTTTTTGAGAGAAGAGGAATCCCCTCCCTTACCCTCCGGAGGTAGGGAGTCTCCACTTTGGGGAGATTTAGAGGGGGGCACCTTAAACTGCAGCGAGTCATCCATTGAGGCATACAGCTCATTCACCTTTGCTGCCAACGCGTCTATCTGCTCTCGGTCGTTTGACAACGATTCAGCATGACGGGCCTTCTCGACAATAGTCTTGAAACCAGCATTCACAATGCCGGCATTGATAAACAGCTCTTCAAAGTTGGTATATACTTCGTCGTCCGTACGAGGGTCGGCACCACGGGTGACGAGCAACATACGGGAAGCAGAGAATACTATGTCACGCAGCAGTTGTTCCTCGTCGACACCCGGCTGTGCCAATGCTGCCTGCTTTTCCTTGATGGTGGCCTGATCCAGTTCTATGATGTCGAACAGACCTGCAGAACATTCGGCCTTGCCGTGACTGGTCAACGAGAATACTTCTTCGGCACCCCAGTCGAAGTAATGGTTCTTGTCATCCTCAAACGAAGGCACATCCCGATAGCGGGCAATCAACTCCTTGATAACATCGGCACCCTCTTTGCGTACAAAGGCATCGTAACTGTCATACTGGTCTTTCACCGTGAGGTAATGGCCCAGATAATCAACTACGAACTGCGGTATGTCTCTTGCTGCCAGATAGCCAAGGGCCTCTGCCAGTTCTGTCTTGCCGTTTACGCGAGCCCATACGGTATATGCCGGATAAGGATGGTCTCCTACTCTGCCGATACGTCCGCTGAAGCCCAAGTCGCTCCACGCATTCTGGGCACACGAGTTAGAGCAGCCGTTGATATTTATCTTCAGGTCGGGCAGTTTGTCGAGGTCCAGTGTGCTTTTCTCCAACTGTCTGCGAATACCCTTTACCAATCCCTTTGGCAGACAGATGCCCAAGCGGCAGGTGTCGGCGCCGGTACATGATGTGAGGTTATTGAGTATGACAGGCACATCGAGCGACAGACCCAATGACTTGAAGAACTGATAGACATTTGGCAGATACGCCTCTGGAATATTTCGCAGCTGCATATTCTGACGTGGCGTGAAGCGGATGACGTCATTGCCAAATTCCTTCAGGAAGTCTGCTATCTTTTCAAAGACATCGGGGGACGTATTGCCATGCAGGAACGGTATAACGGCGTAGAAGCCTTCGCCTACGCTCTGCTTTTGTGCATAGCGCTGCTTCCATGTAGCAAATGCCTCACTCTCGTCCACTACAGGAGCAAATGACGGCTTTTTATATTCCTGCTGTAACAGGGCCGGCGTAAAGTCCAGCGTCTCATCGTCAACCAGTTTGTCATACTCCTCCTTATAGAGTCTCCGCGTCTCTTCCTCGCCGTTCTTGTAAAATATATAACGTATGCGAGCCTTATGACGGTTCTTTCTGTTGCCGTTCAGGTTAAAGAAGTTCTTTGCAGCCTTTGCCGCACGGAACAGGTCTTTCTCGGGCAGGAAGTCGAACACCTGCCACCCCTTGTGCGGATTGCTCGCCACACTACCGCCCAGCAGCACCCTGAAGCCACGCTGTCCGCCCCTTATCTGCGGAATAAGTCCTAGGTCTGCCACTAGTGAGAAGTTAGCATCTTCCTCATTCATGTCGAAGGCAATCTTCAGCTTTCGGGGCATTGACCACGAATCCTTCTCGGCAATCAGTCGCGTTGTCAGTCCTATGGCATATGGATAGGGGTCGAAAGTCTCCCGGCTGCTGATGCCTCCCAGCTCGTTCACCAGCATGTTGCGTACGGTATTTCCGCCGCCGCCCTGTGTGGCAAGGCCTGCTTCCTTCAGTGCAAGTAGCGCCTCGGTAGCCTGGTCGATGCTCACGTCGTGTATCTGCACCTCCTGACGCGTCGTGATATGTATGTGCGAGCAGTTCACCAGCCGTCCCACCTCAGCCACACGGCGCAGCTGACGCGGCGTAATGAGTCCGCCCGTGCAGCGTATGCGTAACATATAGTGGCCGTCCTGCCGCTGTTCGTAAATACCCATCGGTACACGGTTCGATTTCAACTGTGCGCCACTTATTTCTCCTTTTTTATATTGCTCTATGAGCCGTTGATTGTACTGTATGTCTGCTGTCAGACTCTCTGGTATGATATACATATTTTTTTATTTGTGTTTGCGGATGCAAAGGTAGGCACTTTTCTCTCCACCCACAATCCCACGCACAGAGTATTTTATATACCAAACCTATGTGATATGCCATACCTAACGTTAATAACGGCAGGCTCGGCAACAAGACGATGCACACCTCCCGCACCCCTGTTGCTTAGGCAGAAAAGACAGTTATTAGTTTTTTCGGTCGAATATAGACATTTATCAATGAGGATGTGCCTATTCTGGCACATCCTCATTGTCATTAAGGTATTTGCTTTGTTTACGAAGGTCAAAGGTATTTTTCTTCACTCTCTTCCCGCTCAGGTCATAGACATCGTTGTCATTCCCTTATCACCTGTTTTTGTATATATCTTCATTGCGGGGACAAAATTACGATTAAACGAGCAAAAAACCAAATTTTTATTTGAGTTTTTTCGAGTGAGAGTAGTTTCGACGAAGTCAAAGGTACGAAAAATTCCGTACTCCCCAAAGAAAGTACGGAAAAAATTTCGCTAAACGTTAACCGTTATTTCACTTCATCTTCTTGGCTACCCACAGCACCCACGGGTCAATATTGTCCGTGAGCTGCTCTGGGTAAGGCAGAGGGATAATGACATCGGGCTTGTGGCCGGGGTTCTTCTCCCTGCACAAGTCCTCAAAGATGTCATCAACAGTCATTGGATATGTCAATGATATATTGCTGTGGGGCAAACGTATGGTGTTGACATTGCCGGTCTGGTCACAACCATTGGTACGTTCACGACCATAGACCTTGACGCGACTCTTGGGGTATTCACGAATCCACCTCACAGGCGATTCGCCGGCACTGGCGGTGTAGTTGTCAATGATGATAGCCCCTTTCTTCACAATTGCTGTTCTCTCCATACTTCCCTTAGGCCATGTCAGCCAGTTGATGAGACTGCCCTCCCGGATTACAAGAGCCTCTTTCATCACATCTTGGTGATAGCTGCCCGGCATTGCCTCGCAGTACTTCTTCAGTCTGCGGTTATTCTCAGTGCTTACCATATATAAACACTTAAAATCCTTCTCCATATTGCCTTCGCACATCAGCCATGTAAACAGCATACTGATGTGGTCGCTACCGCCTCCGTTGCCGCGAAGGTCGAGGATAAGGTATTTACAACCCGACTGCTTGAACTCGGCTTCCTTTTTCTCCATCCATTCGTCGGTCGGCACATCTCCCATGCATGACGGCAGACGCAGCAGATAGGTCTCGTCATCCACCTTGCAGCCAACTGGTTCAGGAGCATAGTTAGGGATAAGTTTTCTGTAATTAACGATAACATCCTTCTCCATATTCCAGAAGGTTTGCGACGAGCAATTAGTATGGCGGTCGAAGTTTTTGTAGAACCAGAACACGTAACGGCTTACGGCCTCATCGCTTGTTATCTCGCCACGCATCAGCTGCGACAAGAGTGAGTCTTTCATGGCCTTATATTCACCCTCAAAACCACACTTCATCAGAACAGGGAAGATGGCGTTGTTATGCTCGTTGGCATTAATGCAATAATCAAAAGTTTCAAAAGCCAAGCGGATGGAGTCTGGCTGAGAGCCATATTTCTCCGCGAAGCCGTCAACCATGAAGCGTGAGATATCCTTCGTCATTTGGGGAGTATTGGTGCCAAATACATCCTGAATATTCTGCGGCAGGCCGCAACGGTCCCACACGGTGACAGACGGATGGCCCTCACTGTCGATAGTGGTTATGGAGATTGTCTCGTCGTCAAACCAGTTCACGACAGATGTCTGTCCGTCAATGTCATAGGCATATTCGCTCAGATAGGTGCAGGGGGAGAATCGGCATTGCAGATTAGTCCTTGGGAAGGAAGCGTTGCCATAGACGGTAATCATTTCACGGCTGCCGAAAATCTGATAGGTCTCCTGCCCCGCCTTTTCTATCCAATACTGCGAGGTAGCAGTATTCGTCTGCTGTTTGCCACGCAGTTTCCACACACCTTGAAGGCGGTGCTTCTTGGTACCGAACTTCATCTGCAGCAGGTTGCATGAGCGCAGCATCACGTCGTCAGAGTCTTTCACCTGCACGTATATCTCATCAATATTCGTCCCATAAGGGAACAGGTGCTCGTTGAAGGCGCTACGGTCGTTGAACCAGCGCAGGGTGAAAGTGCTGTCAGAAGTGCTAAACAGCTGTATGCCATTATTCTCTGTCTTTGACAGCTCACCTGTAAACTGCAGCGGTTTTCCGTCAGGATTGGAGAGTCCGAAATCAATAGGATCGCTTTCGAATACCACAGAGTTATAGCCAACTGTGAGAGAATACTTGTCCAGGCAGAACTTACACTGCTTGAACTGTGCCTCCAGATGCTTGCCGTCCTGATGGATGATTTCGGAGAGTTTATATACTCCTTTTGGCTGATTTGTCTGCGCCATCAATGCTGAAGTTGCAGCGAATGACAGGATGATTACAAAAAACTGTATTTTAAGGTGTTTGAATGTTTGTAGTAATTTAATCTTCATCATATATTTTTTTTCATCTAGCAAGAGTAAGTGAGTCATTGTATTTCACAGCTGCAAACGCAGGGGGGCTAAATAAGTTGACGGCTGATGCTGCTGGCTACTATGTAGGCAGTGGTCCAAGCCGCCTGAAAATTGAAGCCTCCCGTTACGCCGTCTATATCGAGTACCTCACCGGCAAAATAGAGGTGTGGCACATGGCGGCTTTCAAGGGTGGAGAGGTTGACGGCCTTCAGCGAGATGCCTCCGCAGGTGACAAATTCGTCTTTGAAAGGTGCACGCCCTGCCGTCTGATAAGTATCATTAAGCAGGACATTCATCAGTCGGTTTATATCCTTTTTATTGAGCTCTGCCCAACGAATGGCTGCCCGCTGCTCCAGAGACTTCTGCAACAAGTAGGCCCACAGGCGCTGCTGCAAACCGAAAGGACAAAAGGACGACAGCTGCTTCTGCGCATGAAGCGCCTGTTGCTCCGTTATCTTGGCCCGTATCTCTTCTTCCGACAGCTGCACCCACCGGATGCTGAGGGGCGAGCGGTATTCCCGTTCCGCCAGATAACGTGCTGCATAGCTTGAGAGGCGCAGGATGGCTGGACCGCTCACGCCCCAATGGGTTATCAGCAGGGGTCCGTCAGCACGCAGCTTTGTTCCGGGTAGCATGGCGGTGACATCGTTGACAACAAGGCCCTGCAGCGCCTGCAGCTGTTTGTCGGCAACAGAAAAGGAGAACAGCGACGGTACGGGAGCCTCTATCTCATGCCCCAAGTCTGCCAGCCACTCCAAGCCCTTGCCGCTGGGCGAACCGCCTGTCGTGACGACGATATTGTCGAAGCCCTCTAACTGCGAGAACGATATTATCTTCTCGCCGGTGCGTATCCTGACGCTATATCTGCGGGCAAGCGAGAGGAAGCAATCGATGATGGCGTGCGAATCCTGAGCCTTCGGAAAGACACACTCGTCATCCTGCGTCACCAATGGCACGCCGTGGTTCTCAAACCACTCGTAGGCATCCTGATGGTCAAAGACATTGAGCAGTCGCTTCATCAGCCTATGTCCACGCGGATAGACCTGTTGCAGGTCCGTCACTCCGGCAAAGGAATTGGTGCAGTTGCAGCGTCCGCCACCACTAACCTCCACCTTTGTCAGCACACGTTGGCTGCGCTCAAAGATGGTAACATCCATCTCAGGCATCATCTCTTTCAGGTTTACGGCAAAAAAGAATCCTGCCGCCCCTCCGCCTATCACTGCTGTTCTCATAGCGGGGACAAAGGTAAGAAAAATAATTTATAATTAATAATCAAGAATTAAGAAAGTTCAAAAAAAAGTATGGAGATTTTGTAACTTTGACTGCGTCGAAGGTACTTCGTCATGGAAATACGGCTATAAACAAAAAATACTCCATAAGAAGGCATAGTCTTATAGACTTAACATAAATAGCACAGCAAGGGTCTTATAAACAAGCTTATAGCCCTTTGCATACTATTTATATGCCTGATATTTTATCATGTTTACCTTCTTTTGGAGTATTTTTTGAGTTTTTTCTTGCATTTCTCAAAACTTAATCGTACCTTTGCACCCGCAAACGCGATTTGGTAAATGGGAATCAGGTGTAAGACCTGAGCTGTTCCTGCAGCTGTAAGCCCCTTTTTACCTGTTACAACAAGCCACTGACCTTTGTCGGGAAGGTGTAACAGAGGGGGTAAGCCAGAAGACCGACCTTTTTGCGAAGACAATATCGCTCCCAGGATTTGGAGTCAGATAATGAAATACATTATATATAATAATAAGACGTATGTCATGCTCTTGTGCATGATGTGTTGGTGTATTTTCGCATCAGCACAGGAGTTGCGTGCAGACTCTACCTATACTCTAAATGAAGTTGTGATAAAGAGTATTAAAGGATCAACACCAAATCAAACAATATCAAGAGAACAGCTTACTAATATTCCTTCTAATTCTGTTGCTGACGCTCTTAAATACATGTCAGGTGTTCAAATTAAGGATTATGGTGGTTTAGGCGGTCAGAAAACTATTAACGTCCGTTCTCTCGGTTCACAACATGTTGGTGTATATCTTGACGGAGTGCGTATTACCAACGTGCAGAACGGTACGGTTGATTTGGGTAAATACTCACTGACAACACTTGAGAGCATTTCACTCTTCAATGCCAACAAAACAGAATATCTGATGATGGCCTCAGAATACGCTTCTGCCTCAACAGTATATCTGAAAACGCACCGTCCCGACTCCACTTCTTTTGTAGCATCATACCAGAATGGTTCCTATGGCACACACAAGATAAACACCACCTATTCATACAAGAACTGGGGATTCATCGATGCCCAATTTGTACACTCACGTGGAGATTATCCCTTCAGATATCACACACAATACGAAGATACTACAGGAACGCGCAAGAACACTGCAATAACATTCTTCCGCATTGAAGGGTGTGCATTTTACAAGAACTTTCAATGGCACACCTATTACTATAACAGTTACCGTGAATTGCCTGGAGGAATCGTAAGACGCCTGACCGACAAATATACAGATTTAGGAAAAGAATGGGACCGTAACTTCTTCACACAACTTACATGGCAAGAGAATTATGGCAAATTCGGCCTACGAGGAATTGCGAAATACACAAATGATTGGTTACATTACAGCTCTGATTTTCCAGAAAACTATAACACAGTAAAAGCAAACAACCGCTATCACCAACAAGATGCATATGGTGCATTTGCCGGTTCATATAAGTACAAAGATTTTGGAGTTTCTATATCAACAGACCTTAGGTGGTCAGATCTCACCACTGATGTAAAAAACTCACACTATGTATACAGGCTTGACAGCAAAACATCCGCAGCTGCATTCTATAATCATGACAAACTGAACATCAATGTGGCAGGGATGTACACCAACATTACGGACCATACCAACGGAAAAGCATCACCTTTAGATAAACTTACTTGGAATGCTGTAGCCAGTTACTCTATCATTAAAAATTTAACTATAAGGACCTTTTACAAGACTGTATTTCGCGCTCCTACACTCAATGATCTCTATTACAGACTTGTCGGCAATCGTTTCCTAAAACCTGAATATACTAAACAATTTGATGTGGGTCTGACTTATAATCTGACCACTCTATCAGGTTTAAGTATTGACCTGCAAGCAGATTGGTATACAAATAGTGTCAAAGACCGCATCGTATGTCTACCTCTTAAAGGATCATACATGTGGACAATGCTCAATTACGGAAAAACACATTTGACGGGTGTGGATATGAGTATAAACACACATTACAAGCCTTCAGATGGAATTTATGGTGAACATAGCCTTTTCCTCACAGGAACTTTTCAAGATGACAGAAACCGCACAGATCCGACAGGAGATGCATACAATGATTATATCGCATATTCTCCAAAGTGGTCTTTCTCTGCCATTTATACAGCTTTGTACAAAGGTTTGACAGTTAGCATTAGTCACATGTTTGTAGATAAACGATATTGGACAACGGAAAACAAACTTGAAGCTCCACTTCGAGCATATCATTGCACAGACATAAAGGTCGGATATACTTTTCTCAAGCATTATACCGCAGAAGTTGAATGCCAGAATCTATTCGACAACAGATTTGAAATTGTACAACGTTGGCCAATGCCTGGCAGGCAGTTTGCAACCACACTTAGAGTGAAATTATGATTCGTACATTCCTTATATATGCATTTTCATTAACCCTTTTGCTATCCTCATGTATAGAGGACAGCTATCTTGATGGGGATTGGGATGACATAACCAATAATGATTCCGATTCTTCATCTGACAATGAGAATCCATCCTCTTCAGCCGAAGAATCTATCGACCTTGGAGGTGAGAGTATTATTGTTTGTTGTGAAGGTGCATGGCAGTGGGACAATGGTCAGTTAGCATTTTATAACGGAGCCACTGGGAAATTAATCAATCAGTGGTTTCGACAAAAAAACGGCATCAAACTTGGTGACACGCCAAACGATATAATCCAATTAAATGATACCCTCATTGCTATTGCAGTAAACTGGTCAAATATAATACAATTCATTCGTCCTGACGGTACAGCATGCGGAGCTACAGAAGAAATTCCGAACAACAGGCGCATGTGCTCTGATGGTAAGTATTTATACGTCACTTCGTACGCTCATGTATGTGGCACACAGTATTTCGAAAAAGGATACGTAGCAAAAATAGACCTGAAAACAAAAAATGTCATAGCAACATGCGAAGTTGGTTGGGAACCTGAAGGAGTAAAGGAATATAAAGGGAAGTTGTACGTCGCAAATACTGGTGGCTACAGTTATTCCGAAAATCATGAATATGAATCAACCATTTCAGTAGTCGATGCTGAGAGCATGACCATAGAGAACATCTTCGATACAGGATGTATAAACCTTTACAGCGAGATGTCACAGGCAGGACAGTATCTATGTGTCAATTCTGTTGGCGACTATTATGGAACACCAGGATGTACGGTAGTCTTTGACTGTGAGACAGGAAATACCATTACCTTTGAACATCCCGCTACATGTAACACGACAGATGGTCAGTTCTTTTATACTATGGGAACAGACTTCTCCTATGATGACGAAGGATATTCCCAGGTATATATCCGAACCATAAATCCTGAAGACATGACAAGCGTAGAGGAGATATATAATGCTACCGTAACCGAGAAGCTCAAGAAACTAAAAAGCCCCTACGAGATATACATTTCTCCATATACCAAGAATATCTATTTCACTGACGCTATGGACTACGGAAGCAGCGGTCGTGTATATGGATATTCAAAAGACGGGAAGGAAGTAATACCCGAACTGAAAGTATATATGAACCCAGCACACATACTGGCTTTACCACGAAAGAAATAGTTTAACATACATTCATTTATAACCAACAAAACAAAAGTTATGAAAAAAATTTACACTCTTTTGGCCATGCTCATGTGCATGGTAACAACCATTAAGGCTGTAGATTTCACTCTTAGCGGTAACAATACCAGTGGTTATCTGGTACTTCAGGATAGTAAGGGCGATGCCATTGCTCCTGCCAGTGCTTCTGGAGAGGGAACCTACAATGCCAAGTATTCATTTACAGGCGTGGCAGAGGGAACCTACACTATCGTAGGAAAGAGTTCCCAAAACCAGGAAGTTATTAACGGTACAGCCGAAATCACTATTGACAGTGAAAGCCAGGGACAGACCTACGATGTATGTACTGTCACAACTGGCATCAACAATAGCGGTTGGGTGATGGGTACAGACTGGAATCCCAGCACATATACCGTAACGACAAACACCCAGAAGGCCCGCAAGTGCACACTGGGTGAATCAACCACTGCTAACAGGGTATGTGTTCTGCTTCTCAAGGGTGACTCCTATACTCTGGACTTCACACTCAGCGAGGAGCGTCTGGCACAGAACTATGTTCCTGCTCAGGCTTCCGGCACAGTGACCTCACCATCATCTTCATCAGGTGTCAGCTGCGAACAGTTCGGTTACTACACAGTAACATTGGAGAGCGACATGGATTTCACATTGGGTTGGAAGACAGGTTCTCCCAAAGCAGCTAACGGTGGAACACACTTCATTCCGCTGAACAATATTGAGCCTACCGTAAAAAATCTTGACGGTGGAAGGAAGGAATTAACCTTCAAGCTCACTGACAAATACTATTACATCTATCATGCTACAAAACCAGGTCACAGAACTATGAAGGGCTTCTTCTGCTTCTATGCAACAGAAACCGATACACAAAAGAATCCTACATTCGACCTTTCAGAGAGTGACTTCGGTGAGAACACACCTGACTGGATGAATCATGATGCTACTGCACACAGCGGCTCCAATGTAGCTGACATTTTCCTTAATGTCAACGAAAGAGGATATATCTCTATGAATACAGGTGACGAGATGGACATCTTCGGCATGCGCAACTGGCAGATGATTAACTCTATCATGAACTATTATGTTGATCCTGATTTCCACTATACAGTCATCAACGAAAATGGCCAGCAGGATAATAGCGTCATCACCTTTGACAAGACATCCACAACATGGAATCCATGGGTCAAGATGAAGGCTGTCGGTAAAGGTACCGCTATAGTACTCGTAACATACGATGCATGTAAGACAAAGATACACAAGACAGACGGCACTACTTCTGACTTCTACTTCAACGACAAGGACGGAGAATGGAGTGCCCTGTGGCCTGAGAATACCGGTGTCTATGTTGTTACCGTAGATCAGGATTCTTCTAAAGTAGTAACAAATATGAAGAATGCGGAAGGTCTCAATGTTATAAAAACCGGTGCTAATGCAGGTAAGCCAACACGTTATGCAGCAGAAAACGTAGATGCTGAGCTTGACGTGTTCTACTACACACCTGACCAGGAAGGCTACTCATACTCATTTACTCCAGAGAATGCCGTAAAGGTAGAGATAGCATACCCTGTAATCGGTGAGACAATGACCACCTTCAATGGTTTCGCTGAGACAGGTGTATCAAAAGATAATGAAGGCAAATACAGCGTATTGCTGAAAGAGGGCACAAATATCGTACGTCTTACTGACGCCAGCGGAAATGCCACCTATCAGGTTTTGCGTGCAAAGAGGGCTTCTTACGAGATTGTCAATGAGACACGTCCTGGTAAGACTCCTCAGGCTGGTGATAAGCTGAAGGTTCAGTACAGCGGTCTTTATCACCCATGTAACAAGCTTTCCGGTATATACAATATGACAGCAGCCATCGTATATCAGGGAGTAGCAAATGACAACTCTATCGTAGGCGGCTCTGGTCAGTACAACTTCGGTGGCACACTTTCTGCCCAGGCTTTCTCTATCAGCATTCCATCTGACTATGACGCAGAGGCTAATCCTGTATATAGCATTGGCACAGGACTGCTCCGCTCAAGCGGTTTCGGATCTGCATATGGTGCACACCGCTATATCACACGTGAGAATGGTGCAACACCTAACATGAATGCTACTGTGGGCACTGCTTTCTTCGGACAGCTGCCTGAGATAGCTCTCAATGTGGCCATTGCAAAGAAATATGGCATTAAGTTTGACATAACACCTGCTGAAGCTGATGCAAAAGTAATATTCAAGAACAGCGAAGGAACTGTTATTGAACCAGATGCAGAAGGCTATTACTATGGCATCTATGGTAAATACACCTATACTATTACTGCCGACGGTTACAAGTGTGTCAATGACAAACTCGTAGAATATCAGGATGACACTCAAGAGAAGCAGACCATTGCTATTACACTTGATCCTCTCGGAGAGAACGACTGGAATGGTAAGGATATGACAGAGCCTAAAAAGGCAGACGGTTACTATCTTGTAACAACTGGTGCTGAACTGGCATGGGTTGCCAACGATATTAACGTTAACAAGAACTATACCGATAGCATCTCCATACAGAATGACTTCGACCTCGGTTCTTATCCTTGGACTCCAATGGGTGGTGTTAACACCTCTACTGCATACCAGGGTGCTTTCCTCGGCAACGGACATACCATCAGTGGACTCTATGTTAACGAGACACGTAACTATGTAGGTCTCTTCGGTCAGGTTAAGGGTAACATCAGCGGTATCACAGTAAATGGTAGCGTAACAACTACCGGCAGCTATGCAGGTGGTATCGCAGGTTGCTTCCAGGGTGCAGGCTATCAGAATGAAGAAGACTGGCGCACTCTTTCTGACTGTGTTAACCATGCTACCGTAACTGCAAAGACATATGCTGGTGGTATCGCAGGTTCTCTGACAACTGGTGGTAAGATTGACAAGGTATATAATGATGCTGCTATCACTGCTACCAACACATCCCTGACTCAGGGCTATGCAGGTGGTATCGTAGGTAATGTAAACGGCATGTATGGTTATATCTACAATGCTTATAATCTCGGAAATGTCACAGCTATGTGTTATGTCGGAGGTATTGCAGGTTCAGAAAACTCCAGCGCTGTGGCTGAGAATCTCTACAACTTAGGCGAAATAACAGCTACTACTACAAATGCTTCTTACACCCAATACTGCGGTTCAATCTTCGGTAGCAACACCTCTAACTACTCAAAGGTTAAGAATCTCTTTGCTGCCAAGTCATACATAGCAGAAAAGAATACAACCATCGTAGAGGCTGAGGCATTCAAGACCGGTGAGGTTGCATACCAGTTAGGCAAAGCATTCGGACAGAACATTGGCAAGGATGACTATCCTACACTCGGTACTTTCAAGGTTTATACCGACGGTGAGACATATTTCAACAACAATCCTGCATATGACGAGCTCATCAACTTCGAGGATGTTGACCTTGCTGGAGCTACATTCTATAATGGCAGTGATGGTGCTGGTCTGATTTCAACAAAGGATGACTTCAGCTTCCTGAACTACTATGATACAAAGTATTATTCTTGGAACGGCTTCGCTGCTTCAGCTACTGTAAGCGATGTATTCAACGGATATGCTGATGACTCTCAGTATAATTCATGCACTGGAGGCGGTATGGAGTCTAAGCAGTTTGTTGTAGGATACTTCTCTGAATACAACTTCTACATGGATGACCAGCAGCCTGCAATATATGCCACAAAGAACATGAAACCTGAGTACGCATATATTACCAATACTGCAAATGCATACTTATCAATGTTGAATGGTGATGCATACGCAAAGAAGTTCACACCAGAAGACAAACTCACTCTTACCATCACCGGTATGACCGAGGATGATGATGAGACAGGTAAAGTCGTATTCTATCTTGCTACTGACGGCAACATAGTAAACGAATGGACAAAGGTTGATCTTACCCCACTGGGTGTTGTAGATCACATCGTATTCTCTATGACCTCTACCGATACAGATTATGGATTTGCCAACACTCCTCTCTACTTCTGTCTTGACAACATGAAGATAGAGCTGACAGACGAAGAGCCAACAGCTATCTCTACTGTCAAGGAAGTTGCTCCTAAGACTCTGCTGAACGGTAAGTTCCTGGAGAACGGTCGCATCGTGATTGTGAAGAACGGTAAGAGGTTCTCTGCTAACGGTGCAGAAATAAAGTAAGGCTTTAGTGATGAAGCAAAATAGTTGTATTGTATTGTATTGCGCGGTGCTGCTTTTCCTTACCTCGTGTAAGGGGGGCAGCACCCCAGTTTTAAGTGAGGAGGGTCCCTTCTCACGCGTCATTGTGACGACAACAGTACACACTGCCCTCTTTCGCGAGTTGGGTGCCGGTGACTGCATTGTTGATACGTGCGAGATTGACGATGGCAATCCCGACATTGAGCGCATCATCAGTCATAATCCTGACGCTATATTCCTCTCCCCTTACGAAGGACAGAACTTTGAGAAGATACGCAAGCTGGGCATTCCTATTGTCGAGATGCCCGACTATCTGGAGCCCACTCCCCTGGGCAGGGCTGCATGGATGAAATATTACGGAAAGTTGCTTGGCAAAGAGCGCGAGGCAGACAGCCTGTATGCTGCGGTAGAGAGCGCTTATAACGCTCTGCGCGACTCTGTACGCCAACATCTGGAAGGTAGCAAGGCTCCCAAACCGCGTGTATTCACCGAGATGAAGATTAGCTCTACGTGGTATGTTGCTACAGGACATTCTTACATTGCCACACTCATTGCCGATGCGGGTGGCGACTATGTGTTCAAGGATATTGAAGGCAAGGGCTCCAAGCCTTTCAACCCCGAGGTGGTGTTCGACAAGGCGCAGGATGCTGACATATGGATGTTTAAATATGGTGCGTCGCGCGACAAGACACTTGCCGAGTTGGCTGCCGACTGGACCAACAACAGGCATTTTTGCGCATTTCAACAAGGCATGGTATTCGGATGTAACCTCTCCAAAACACGTTATTTTGAAGAGACGCCCTTTCATCCAGAGTTGCTGCTGCGTGACTTCGTAAATATCATCACCCCTGGCACACTAAAAGATTCATCGCTGCGTTACTATAAAAAACTACAGTAGCCAATTCATAATGGGCAAGACGCATTCTTCCTTCTTCCTTCTTACATCATCCATCATACTTCTTCTGTTGGTGCTCTTTGCGTGCAACCTACTTTTCGGCTCCGTGAGCATTCCTTTCATGGAGGTGTGGAATATCCTGACTGTAGGTGATGCGGAGAAGGAGTCGTGGCGATATATAGTACTTGAGTCTCGGCTTCCCCAAGCCATTACAGCTATTCTTTGTGGTGCGTCACTTGCTGTCAGTGGTTTGTTACTACAGACCTCATTCCGCAATCCCCTTGCAGGTCCTTCCATTCTCGGCATCACCAACGGAGCCTCGCTGGGTGTGGCTATCGTCATGCTTATTGCCGGTGGCACAGTGGCAGGCACAGGCGGCAATATCGCCGTAGTGCTGGGCGCACTCATAGGTTCTCTGGCAGTGATAGTGCTTCTGCTATTTATGGCATCGATAATACACTCAAACATAATGCTCCTCATCGTGGGCATCATGGTCAGCTTCCTCGTATCCTCGATAGTGTCTCTGACATATATCTTTGCCAATGCCGACAATGTTCACGCCTACGTCATGTGGGGCATGGGCAGTTTTTCCGATGTCACCGTCGAACAGTTGCCTTGGTTTGTCAGCGTCTCACTATCTGCACTCCTGTTGGCTGTGACACTCGTAAAACCTCTCAATGCATTACTCCTTGGCGACGACTACGCCCAGAACCTTGGTATCAACATCCATCGCACCCGCTGGATGATACTCCTCTCCACAGGCTTACTGACTGCCATTGCAACAGCCTACTGCGGTCCTGTGGCATTCCTCGGACTTGCAACACCCCACATAGCACGTCTCATGCTCCGCACGGGCAACCACATACAGTTATTGCCCACCACCATCCTCACTGGAGCCGTAATGGCATTAGCATGTAACCTGCTCTGCATCATCCCGTCGGTCATGATGCCCCTCAACGCCGTAACCCCCATCTTCGGTGTCCCCGTGATACTCTATATCATCATCAGAAGAAGAGACTACTAATTTACACTCCTCCTTTAGTGTTCCTTTAGTCCTCCTTTACCCCTCCTTTAGTCTCCTTTGTATATTATAGCAAGGGGGTAGCAAGGGGGTAGCAAGGGGGTAGCAAGGAGGTAGCAAGGAGGTAGCAAGGGGGTAGCAAGGGGGTGATGAGACCACCATTAGGCATAGCTGTGCATGCCTCCCAGAAGGTAGTTTACTCCAAAATAAGTGATTATGACAACCAGGAAGGCTGCAACCATGTAGAGGTGGTAAAAACGCGGCTTACTAAAAATGCCTACTGAAACCTTGTGGAGCGGTACAGCATATACCATTAGTGTGATGAGTGCCCACGACTCTTTAGGATCCCACGACCAGTAGTTGCCCCACGACACGTTTGCCCATACAGCACCTAGGAAGATGCCGATGGCAAGAAGGAATACAGCGGGATATAACAGCAGTTGAGAAAGGGCGGTGAGCTTTTCTAATTGAGAATTGAAAATTGATAATTGAAAATTGAAAATTATCAGTGCATATATTCCAATGAACATTTGGAGGGCGAAGAGTGCGTAGGCGCACATTACTGTCATGACATGCAATGAAAGCAATGGTGATTGGAGCACGGGCATCAGCGGAGTAATCTGCGAACTGTTGCCAGCCATCATTGCTACTAACAGACAACATAATGCAGCTAACGGTCCTAAGACAATGATGATGCGTACCTTACGAAAGAGAATCACAGTCATCACTATCAGCACCCATGCCATGAAGAGCATTGTTTCATAGCCGTTGCTGACAGGAATATGTCCGCTGAGCCACCAGCGCAAGCCAAGTTGCAGCGTGATGAGAATGGGGAATTTTATGCTTCGAAGATCGTTATAGAAAATCTCAGCCTTTGTCTTGCTGTCACTTGGCAGCAAATCGCCAATCATCGCATGCTGGAACAGTTTTATCTTCGCTATAATCTCCATAGCGCGGTCGTGCTGACCTGTCACAATAGCCTCCGTCAGAAAATCCATCGACTGCTTAATGAAGAACTGCTCCTTGACAGGGATTTCCTTCGGTAGCACTTGCCCGCCAGGAGGGAACCATTCAACAGGGGAGTGAGAGGGGAGTGAGAGAGGAGTGAGAGAGGATAGTTTATATGGAAAGATTTTTGTGAATTGTCCGTTATAGAACATCTCTGCTATAGCATAACGTTCTTCAGCACCTTTCTTTTTTGGATTATTGAGAAGCAGTTCCTTCTCCCACGGCGAATAGTATATCATCCAACTGAAGAATATCTCATCAGCCGAATATCCATGCCACGAAGCGCTGCCAGTCATCTTGATAGCAAAGTCCGTAGCAACAGTATTGAGGGGACAGATGCGGTTATTATAAAGAACATTTATAGTTCCCATGCGGTGAGCAATATCCTTGGGAACAACGGGGAGATTCTCTTCTGCCGTTGCCGTCATACTTATCAACAGCAATGCCACCGTTATCGCCTTCCGATAGAGTGTCCGCATCTGTGTCTTTTTTGACAGCAATGTAGCAATGATACCTAATAGGAGCATCAAATACCCACAATAGGTGATGGCAATGCCGTAAGGGTCGTAACTTACGCCTAATGTCACACCTTCGCCATCAGAGTCATAGCTTTTCTGAAACAGGCGATAGCCTTCAACATTACCGATATGGTTCATCGAAACCAGCACCTCGCCCTCCTTGCTCCCAATTACGCTCTGATAATCCATCGGAGCATCGGTACCAGGATAGTTTACAATACGGAATTCCTTCAGCGTTATGGAGTTGGCGGGTGACAGATTGCAGGATTGGTTCACACGCAGGTGTATTGTGTCGCTACTGGAGGTAAGATGGGTGACAAAAGCGCCAATCAGTATCACCACAAATGCCATGTGGAGCGTAAAGACAGCTAACCGTTTATAGAGTTTTCTCTTTATGAAACAAGCACACGATACTACTGTTAGCACACCCCACAGGGCAGAGAACCACCATGCGCCGTAGATATTCTCGGCAACGAACTCCGTGCCGAAAAATTTCTCTATGACAGTGGCAAGCCCTATACACACCACGATGAGTGCATATAGGGCGAAGAAAACTTTATTTTTATATTGATTCAATAAAAAAGACAATTTGGTCACGTTCTTTCTTCGACAGATTACGGAACTTCACTACGCTATTGTAAGCATCGCTCGTTCCTCCTTCGTTCTTACATCCATGCCACATGATAGCTTCCAGCACATTTCTTGCACGACAGTCGTGCAGACGTTCCACACCACTACCACATTTCGCAGCCAATCCCCTACCCCACAACGGAGTAGTGCGACACCATCCTGTGCGGATATCGTTCTTCATCCACAGACGATGTTGAACAAAATCGGTATATGGCCAAATCTTCTGGTGCGGATAGCGGGGCATATCGCTGTCAGAGGTAAAGAACTTCGCTGGGTCCTGAATATGGTCTTCGCCCGTTGTCCACGAAGGACGGTGACAGGCAGCGCAACCAATCTGCGAGAAGAGTTCCTTACCCTTCTTGAAGTCCTCTGTAGTGGTGTTGCGTGCTGCAGGAACAGCCAAACCACGATGCCAGATCATCAGATTCTTATACTGCGCATCTGTCATCTCAGGCTCCAGCGATTTGCTTGTCAGGTATGTATATATATCCTTCTCAAGGTCGCCGGTATGCCATTCAGGATGCTGGTGCATCGGGTCTATAATATTGATATACTCCGTAAATCCTGCCTGTACATCAGGGTCTTGTGAAGACTTCGTAGCATAGTATTTTCCTGCGAGGTCGAGATAGTGATAACGGCGGTCCGAACGTGTTACATTGGTGATGTTCCAGATAGCATTAGCGCCCGCAGCATCAAGGATTGGACCACGCGACATAGCGTAGGTATAGCGACGCACATACTTCGTGCCGTCACCCTGAAGTGTGTTGGTGTAGTAGCTGTTCCAAGTATTAGTAGTCTGATCCCACATAGCAGGATTGAGGGCATCAGTCTTGCCTATGCTGTTGAAATAATTACTCTCCTTTTTCCATTGTGCGGTGATATCTTCATCGGGAATGGCATCAGTCAGTCCTGTACCATAGATTCCTATGGTCGATTCCAGCCGTACACTTATATCATTATTATATTCACCCTCAGAGAGTGTCACATCGCTGCCGCCGCGACCTACCACAACGGGAGCATAATAGGCGCTGTAAGGAATGGTTACCTCTGGGTATATCAGCGAGTATGTCTCACCGTCAGGGAACTGATTACCCCACTCGTCCGTATAGTTATTCCACGCAATCTTTATCTGGTTCTCGTCAATAGGAGCCTTGAAAGGTTTTACGGCACCTGTCTGCGGCATACCAGCCACAGAACGTATATAGGCATTGGTGGTCTTGTCATATATAACGAGCAGATAGCCGTTGCGATGGGCATCAGCCTTATATTCCGTCTGACGTGCTCCATGACCATATCCCGGATGGCAGTACAGACAGCCTCTGCGAACATAGACAGGTCCGAGACCGTGAAAGGCACCTTCGGTATTGGTGTTATAGTCTTTCTCAAAGAGATATTCACCCTCGTTGAAGGCTGTCATCATGTCTGCATTCTCCACAGCCTTTGTGGGTTGTTCGAAGGCGGTAGAAGTGTTTACGGCAGTCGTGCCAAGCAGGCCACCGGCATAATAGTCTTCAGGATAGTCGGTGATTGTCGGGTCGCCTATTTCCCATGTTGTGGGTTTAACGGCATCATCATCACCGGAACAGCCAGTGATGATGAATGACCCCAAAAGAACAACACCTAAAAGGAATCTATTGTTCATAATAACATTATATATTATTAATACTCTTCACTTTTCACTCTTAACTCTTAATTCTTAATTTTTACTATGCTCTGATACAGCTTCTGTGCATTGTCGGCCAGAGTACGATAGGTCGCGAGCACTACGTTATCAACATAGTTCTCATTGATAACCTGACACTGAGCCTCAACAATTGCATTTCCGGCATATCCTCCGAGTGTCCCTGCGAGTGCTGTCAAAGCATCATCCAATTCTCCCAGTGCATCAATGGCAGCCTTGCATGAAGCATCCGAATAGTACAGCGCAAACGGAGCCTTCATAGCTTGTATCTTGTTCAGTGCTGCATCGAGCTTGGCTACAACGTCGTCAGCCTGTCCTGCAAGAGTCGCGTTTCCTGCATTACGACAGAAGTATATCAGTGACTTATCATTAGGAGCCGTAGCATCCATAGCTCCATAAAGGGCATTCTTACAAGAGATGATGTTGTCGTAGAAGTCTATGATGGAGTTATAGGCATATGGTGACTCAATGTATGTTGCATCCTCACCTGTATATGGCAGACCAATCTTCGAATTGCCCACCTCACCGATGATATCCTGACAGCCGGAGATAATTTCAAGCGTTGCATCAAGGGCTGTTGCCCAATCGCCAGAGCCAGGATTCTTAAAGGCCTTGCCAAAGTTCTTAAAGCCGTCCAGTGCACCTTCTACGTCACCATCGTCGTTGATGGAATTATGGGTAGCGACATATTCGAGTGCTATCTGGTGGCGCTCTGCATTACTCTCCTTAGAATCCCAAGCAGCCTCAAGTGTTGCCGTCGCATTGTAGAGGTCCTTTGCCACAGCACAGATGTAGTTATACTCAAGATTGGTGATTTGGTCAATCTGACGAGGCTGTCCGCTACGGAACATCACATACTCCAAGCCATGATAGCCAAGTATGCCTGAATTGGCTGTCTTGATGAAATTGTCGAGGTCAGACATTGCCTTCTCATCGCGCAGCACATTTGCCAGATCATTGGCAGCTACCGGCCAAGTATCGGTATGAGGGTCAATGGAATAAACATCAGCAGCACCGAAGAGGAATGCCTCACTATTCTCCCAGTTGGCACGCGCCGTCTTCCAGTCAGCACACGCCTGGTCAAGGGCTGCCTGTGTACCTGTTACTACACTGTTGTCTGCGTCGTCATTGCTTGAGCATGAAGCAAATCCGACAGATAATACGGCAGCAACCGCTGCCACTTTCATAAAATTCTTTTTCATAGCTATTTTGTTTAAAATTATCAATTATCAACTGTCAATTGTCAATTGTCAACTATCAATTAAAGAAACCATCCTGTATAAGTCACTCCCAGGCTTATGCTTGGCTCATTATTATAAGGCTGCTTATACAGCGGGCTGTCGGGAGCGAGGCCGTTATTATCCGGCTTCTCGAAGAAACGATAAGAATACTCACCCTTGATGGTAATCTGCTTTATTGGCGAGTAGTTCACGCCCAGGGCCCAACGGTATTTCTTCGTGTATTTATACATCGACTCGTATGAGCCTGATGCCATCGTATTATAGTGCTCGAAACGTCCGAAAAGATAAAGCCTCTCATTCTGTTCCTTCAGCTTTGCAATCTGCGAAAAGATGTCATATCCCGCCTCAATGGCATAGGCAACGGCATTGCTGCCTATATTAGTATAATGGTGCGGATTACCGTCCTGATATTTGTGGTGTGTCCAGTTAGCCTGGTTATAGGCAGATATTATGTTGGCATCGCTGAAATAAGCATAGTCGATGTTGCCGCGAACTATCCAGTTCCATCTGTTCAGCGAGAAGTCGAGGGCAATGATGCCCAATGCGCCCTTCACATCCTCATACTTCGTGCCTGGTGTGCGCAGGGTATTGCGGAAGCAGTAGCCATAATAGCCGCTCAAACCTATGCGCAGGCCTTTGATAGAATAATTGTCTATACGAACAGCTCCGGCGTAGTTGTTTGCCACCTTAAACTCATAAGGGCTGGTGGCTCCATAGTGAGCAAAATCCTCTGCCGTAAAGCTCTCAGAGTTCAGGCCAGAAAGCAGCTGAGCCTCATAGCGCCAGTCCTTCAGGCGTCCCCATACTGAGAGTCCCACCTGATGCCAGGTATTCGGCATGATGGTTGCCTCTCCTTCAGGACGATAGACAGTAAAGAACTGATTTGGCTCATGGTAAGCATTAGAGTAGCCAACAGGGACAATTATCTCTCCGGCTTTTACATTCAGCTTGCCACCCATGAATGCCTTATTTATCCAGAACTGCTCAATATTCACCTCACCGCCTTTCTCCACTTCTGCCTCGTATTCTCCTGCCTCCTCGGCTTCTATCTCCACAGCAGAGCCTGTACCGCCGTGTTCGTATTCTATCTCCGAACCCATCGTCCAACCCTTGCCGAAGTCATAACCTATATTCAGGCATATATGCGGCAGGTCGAAGCGGCCGTGACTTTTGTCGTTGGCATAAAGTTCGGGTTTCTTGTAGCGGTTGAAACTCTGGCTGTAGAAATTGCGTGTCATAACAGCCTCTCCATAACCACCGATATGCAGACGCGACAAAGCGTTTGTCAGTTTATCCTTTTTTGACACCTGCTCTGTGGCGCCCGTATTGGCATCCACATTTTTCACCTCTGTTTCCTGAGCCATTACACTCAGGCTCAACAAGGCAATAATTGCTGTAAGTAATGTTCCTTTCATTATATATAATTATGAGTTTTGAATTACGAATTTTGAATTATTTCCGGTTGCAAAGCTGCGATTAAGCGAGGGCAAAAGAGAGCTTGTTCTCAATTTCGCGTGCAAAGGTACTGCGTTTCTCACAAAACGACAATACCTAAAAATAATGAAAAGCCCCTTTATGCCGTCCCCACCCCATCTTCGGTGTCCCCGTGATACTTTATATCATCAGAAGAAGAGATTACTAACTTACACCCCTCCTTTAGTGTTCCTTTACCCTACTTTGTATATTATAGCGAGGGGGAGGAGCCTACTGCCACGTTTTAAGTGGCAGCGAGAAAAGATATCAGTATATATTTTGTCAGGTGATTCTCGTTTGTTGTCGGAGACGCTTTATATATATGCGTCTCCGACAACAAACAAATAAACATCTTATTGCCGCTAAAAGCCGAAATTGGTCTATTTTCAATAACCCTGCGTTAATTTCAAATAACCCAGGGTTATTCCAAAATAAGGCTGCCTTATTGCTCAGCAGAGGCATCTTATTGAACGAAGGGCATACTGCTGGGCACGATACGGCATTTCGTGAAAAGCATACTTCCTGGCAAAATTCCGGTCTCCAAACAAAAAATCGAACAATTGTTTGCATTTCTGAAAACTTAATTGTACCTTTGACTTTGTCTAAGGTACTTCGTCATGGAAATATTAGAAAATATAATTTTTTTTCTATTTTCTTGCATTTCTCATAACTTAATCGTACCTTTGCACCCGCAATTGGTTCCTTATCGTTGTTTGCAAGAGTGAGCAGCGGGTTAGGCTAAGACGGGAATGCAGTGAGATTCTGCGACATTACCCGATGCTGTGAGTCCTTTCTTCAGGACATCCGTATGGCCACTGGCTACAAAGTGTTGATATGACGCTTTGGTATAGTTGGGAAGGCTGGATGAAACCTCTTAGGATAAGTCAGAAGACCTGCCAGTTGTATCCTTCCGAAGGATTGTATGTGCATGCGGGATTACGTGCATTGATTTTCTCATAATTAAAAGTATTAATTACAGTAAGATGTCTGCTATTGGTGCAGCATGTTACCACATTATTTATTATAGTAATGAGACAGTATCATATCGCATATACCCTCTTCATTGAGAGTATGATTGAATTCAAGAAGAATATGGAGGCCCTAGGGCAAATCCATATTCAGAACAATATGGTTGGAGAAAAGATAACCTGCATATTGGACAGGACAGATATTTCGATTGACATAGCGGAACGGGAGAAGTTTCTTCCATGTAGTGACCTTTTGTATATTACGGAGGGCCTGGTTGACATAAAACATAAATTAGAGACGTCATTTCAGGCAAAAGACTGTTTGAGACAGTGTTTCTATTGTCTTGACAAAGCAGCTAAGTCAATGATGATTATAACAAATGATGATTATATAACAAAAGTAAGAAGTCTTACGAAACACACATTATGATTAAAAAGATTTTAATTGCCAATCGTGGCGAGATTGCCTTGCGCGTGATGCGTAGTTGCTACGAGATGGGTATCAGGAGCGTGGCAGTATACAGTACTGCCGACAGAACGTCGCGCCATGTGCTTTTTGCCAATGAGGCAGAATGCATCGGTGGGGCTGCAAGTAGTGACAGCTACCTTAATATAGACCATATCATAGAGGCTGCCAAGAAGCATAATGTAGATGCCATTCACCCAGGATATGGTTTCTTGAGTGAAAATGCCGATTTTGCACGTCGCTGCGAGGCAGAAGGAATAATATTCATTGGTCCGCATCCCGATACGATGGATGCTATGGGTGACAAGATTAGTGCTCGCAAGAAGATGAAGGAGGCAGGAGTACCTGTCGTACCTGGTACGGAGAAACCTCTGCAGAGTGCCGAGGAGGCATTGAAGGTAGCAAAGGAGATAGGTTTCCCTGTGATGCTGAAAGCCTCGATGGGAGGCGGTGGCAAAGGCATGCGCCTCATCACCAGAGAGGAAGATGTGGCAGAAATGTATGAGGCTGCCAGAGGAGAAGCCATCTCAGGCTTTGGAGATGATACGGTTTATATAGAGAAATTCGTCGAAGAACCACATCATATCGAATTCCAGATTCTGGGCGACAAGTTCGGCAATGTCATACACCTCTATGACCGTGAGTGCTCTGTACAGCGCCGTCACCAGAAGATTGTCGAGGAGTCACCATCGCCTTTCGTGGATTACAACCTGCGCATGGAGATGGGTGCCAAGGCCGTAGCAGCTGCCAAGGCCGTAAACTATGTGGGTGCAGGAACCATAGAGTTCCTCGTGGATAAATACCACCATTTCTACTTCCTTGAGATGAACACCCGTCTGCAGGTGGAGCATCCTATAACAGAGGAAGTGGTTGGCGTTGACCTCGTGAAAGAGCAGATTCGCATCGCTGATGGTCAGAAATTGCGCTACAGACAGGAGGAATTGCATCAACATGGTCATGCAATAGAATGCAGAATATGTGCCGAGGATACAGACCATGATTTCATGCCTTCGCCGGGTGTGATACAGCAGCTGACAGTGCCTCAGGGCATCGGCACGCGCGTTGACTCACACTGCTATGAGGGTTATGAGATTCCGATGAACTACGACCCCATGATAGGTAAACTCATTGTATGGGCTACCACACGTGAATATGCCATAGAGCGCATGCGTCGCGTACTGTACGAATACAAGATTACTGGTCTTACGACGAACATCAGATATCTGCGTCGCATAATTGATGTGCCCGACTTCAAGAATGGCAATTACAACACCCACTTCATAGAGCGTAACCAGGAGAGGCTGAAACCTCGCGAAGGATTTATGAATGACGCTGAGCCTATGGCTGTCATTGCGGCATACATAGACTATCTGATGAATGTCGAGGAGAATAAGCCGCAGAATGCAGGTGAAGACAATACGGCCATCAGTAGGTGGCGCGCCTTCGGACTCCAGAAAGGCGTCCTGAGAGTATGATCGGTTAGCGGTTAGTGGTTAGCGGTTAGCGAATAATTTTCAATTATCAATTTTCAATTATCAATTAACAGAGTGGAAATACAAGTAGGAAACAAAATGATGGAGGCCACCCTGCTCAGCAAAGAGGGAAACCATGTGAAGGTGGCTCTTGATGGCAAGGTATATGACGTGGATGTCTGTATGCTCGAGGATAATGTGTGTTCACTGATACACAAGGGCATATCATACAATGCGGAACTGACACGCGAGAATGATAACAAGCATTATCGTGTCAACCTGAACTATTCCGTATATGATATCAATATGCTCGACTCGCAGGCGAAGTATATGCGTATGCGTAAGAACAAGAACAGCATGAGCGGCATGCAGTCAGATATCATAACGGCACCAATGCCTTGTAAGATTGTGAAGGTTTTCGTGAAGCCTGGCGACAAACTTAAGGCAGGCGACAGCGTGCTCACGATGGAGGCAATGAAGATGATGTCCAACTACAAGGTGGCGGAAGACTGCACCATAAAAGAGGTCATCGTAAAAGAAGGTGAGAGTGTGATGGCAAATGCTGTACTCGCTAAATTGGAACTGAATAAAAATAACGAAGAAACAAAATGATAGGCATAAAAGAAAAACTGACAGCGAGAGAGAGAATAGATACACTGCTTGACAAAGGCTCATTCGTGGAGATGGACAAGCATGTGGTGCATCGCTGTACTGACTTCGGAATGGAGAAGAAACGCGTTGATGGCGATGGAGTGATAAGCGGATATGGAAAGATTGACGGACGCATTGTGTTTGTGTATGCTTTCGATTTTGCAGTCATGGGTGGTTCGCTGAGTGCTGCCAATGCCCAAAAGATTGCCAAGGTGCAGGACCTTGCCCTGAAGAATGGCGCTCCGATAATAGGCATCAACGATTCTGGAGGTGCCCGTATTCAGGAAGGTGTTGAGTCGCTGACAGGCTTTGCACACATCTTCAAGCGTAACGTGATGGCCAGCGGTGTAATACCTCAGATATCAGCTATCATGGGCCCATGTGCCGGCGGTTCGTGCTATTCCCCTGCATTGACGGATTTCATCCTGATGGTTAACGAGCAGAGTCAGATGTTTGTAACTGGTCCTGATGTTGTCAGGGCTGTGACGAACGAGAATGTCGATAAGGAGACCCTCGGCGGTGCAATTACTCACAACAGCGTCAGCGGTGTGTCACACTTTATATGCAAGGATGACGAAGAGACACTTCTTACCATCCGCGAACTCATAGGTTTCATTCCGTCTAACAATATGGAGGATGCTCCTGTGCAGAGTGCCTCTGACGATGTGATGCGCGTCTGTCATGAGCTGGACGATGTGGTACCTACTGACCCCAACATGCCGTATGATATACGCAATATTATAGAACCTATCTGCGACCAGCAGTATTTCTTCGAGATTCAGCCGCAGTTTGCACAGAACATCGTTATCGGTTTCGGCCGTATGGCAGGCAGGACAATAGGTTTTGTAGCCAACCAGCCGAATCATCTTGCAGGTGCCCTCGACATTGATGCCTCTGACAAGGCAGCACGCTTCATTCGTTTCTGCGACTGCTTCAACATCCCTCTTGTGGCTATTGAGGATGTGCCAGGATTTCTCCCTGGTGTAGATCAAGAGCATCACGGTATCATACGCCATGGGGCAAAGATTGTCTATGCCTTTGCTGAGGCAACGGTGCCTAAGATGACACTGATTACGAGAAAGGCCTATGGCGGTGCCTACATCGTGATGAACTCAAAGTGTATAGGTGCTGATGTCAATCTGGCTTATCCTACTGCGGAGATAGCAGTGATGGGTGCTGAGGGAGCGTGTAATATCCTCTACAGGAAAGAGACTCCGGAGGTGAAGAAGGAGAAGGTGGCAGAGTATCGCGAGAAATTCGCCAATCCCCTGCCTGCAGCTCGTCTGGGATATATTGACGAGATTATCTCCCCCTGCGACACACGAATTCGCCTCATACAATCACTGGAGATGTGCAGGAACAAAAATCAGAGCAATCCGCCAAAGAAACACGGTAATATGCCAATGTAAAGGCTGGGTCGAAAGCCCTTTAAAATCAAGTACCTCTTTTTGAGTCGACTCATTTGATCGTTTGGCTCGTGCCACGCTTTTCAGCGGCAGAGGAAAAATGTATTTTGTTTCCCCTTAGAGGCTGCACGTGCGATGCCCTCGAGGGTACAAGTGCCAATCCCTAGGGGAAACAATTGTAACCCTTAAGGGTTGCAAAAAATTTGTGTATACTACCCCACTCCCAGAAACGCCGTATCGCAGCCTTTGATATGCCGTATCGTGACTCTTGATACGCCGTATCGCGTGTGTCCATACGCCATTTCGCTGTTATGAGACTAATTTTTTGAACGTACTCACGTTCAAGAAGTAAAGGAAAAAGTATTAAAACAAGGGCTTTTAACACGCATTTTGAGCCGTTTTTGAGCCAAAAACTGATAGATTTTGTCCTATTTCATGGCTTTGTAAGGAACAAGCAAAATCGCAACTCATTGAAAATCTGCCTTTTAGGGATGTCGTAGTCACAAATCACAGTATCACAGTTATTTTTAAAGGTACCCCATTTTTTCTTATTATATATATTATATATTTA
>JAFVGI010000067.1 GCA_017475005.1 Prevotella sp.
CAGACATACACCTCATAGTGCATATAGCATAGGTTTAGTACCATCAGTACTATCAGAGAGAATGCCGATATGAGCCCCTTTCTATCCCTCATAGAGTTTCCTCCATTTCTCCATAATTGTTTCCACAGAGAAACGCTTTACAGATTCCCTTGCTGCTTCGCCCATGCGTTCTCTTACTTCTGGATGTTCCATCAGATAGGTGAGTTTCTCTATGAACATCTCGTTATTATCGTATGGAATTAGAAAGCCCGTATTACCATCCTCGATAATATCCCGAGGACCATAAGGACAGTCGAAGGCAATGCAAGGGAGCCCGCATGTCATCGCCTCAATGAGCACCATAGGCTGTGCCTCAAATCTTGATGTCATGGCAAGTATGGAACTTTCGAGATAGGCCGAGACCATGTCTTGAGTATCGTGGTGAATCTTCAGTTGCCAGTCAGTTTGTTTCTCGTGAACTATATTCCATAATTCCTCAAGCCGTTCGAAGTTTTTTTCAAAACATCTTCTGCCTACCGCCATCACTATTTTTGATTGGTAGTTAGGTGAAGACTTCGGTGCGAATAGGGTGAAGTTTGGTATAACTGCGATATGCTTTGCTTTTGGGTAGTCTTTAGCATGGCTGTCGCTAAGAACTACTATCGCATCAGCAAATCTTTCTGCTATATCCATAGCCAAAGGGTGCTGTATATAGGCTCTGGTACCGTGGGCTTCATAGACAGTCAGCGTTTTATGTGTACGAAACAAACATGACAGAGCTCCAATGGTCTGGAATGTCACATATATATCTGGCTTCAACCGCTTAACGACCTTATTCAACTTCCATAAAGACTTCGCACACATCATGAGTCCTGACGAAGTTACACCGAGTCCTACCACATCCACCTTTGTGGACAATCTGTAATATGGCTGACAATCCTGCTCCAAAAGGGTAATCACCGTAATGTCCCACCCCCACTCTTCTGCCATGTAATTCATACGGTCGGTAAGGATGCGTTCTAAACCTCCGTTGGTCGAAAGGCGTTCTATTTCATACAATATCTTCATTATCCTATGGCTCGTCGATGATATTTGTAATGCTATTGTAACCTAAATCTGCAATGGTCTTGCGCCTTGCTGCAATAACGTCTGAAGAAGCAGTGCTCTTCATAGCTTTGTCTATAGCGGATAGTATCTCTGCTTTGCTATTTGCTTCAATACAAAGGGTGCCAAGTGAATTGCCATGTAACATCTCTCTGTTGGCAATACAGTATCCATGACCTTTATATAGTCCATTGAGGAGTTTCAGCTTTATCCCTGTTGGTTGAAACGTGATAGCCAGATTCACCTGGGCCTCGGTCATTAGCTGCTCCATGCATGGTTGCACGGGATTGGCTATAACTTCCACATTATCATATTGTGCAGCCTTCTGACAGATGCTTCTCGTAGGATTGCGACCTGCGATAATCAGTCTGTGATTGATATTTGGCGCAATCTCATCAAGCAGGTATTCCGCCACTTTTATATTTTCTGAAATAGAGAGGTTTCCGTGATAAAGCAGATATGGCTTTGTTTTGATATCACAATCATTGATGGTGTCATCAAAAAAACAATTAAGAAGTCTGACATCCTTGTCAGGGAATCGCCTACACAGTTGAGCAACATCGGCATTTGAGATAGCAAGGATGCGGTTTGCATAATTGAGAATCCTTTCAAATTTCTTCAGTTTCCGTGCCTCCAAGCGATAGAATAATGATGCCCACGCCAGAGGATGATATGAGGACAGCAGTTTATAGTAGTCATGCTCGATGTTGTGCATACGTACCATTTTGAATCTGTCACGAAGCTGAGGATGTGAGAGAATGCCACACGTATGTAGTCCTTCAAACAGTATTGGATATTTATCCCTGCACAGATTGTTGAGAAGATTCTCGTTTATACGGCTCTTGACAATATATGGTATACTGGAGAAAACATTCTTCGCTCCAGTGTCCCTGCGATAATAGAAAACTTTTGATGCCAGCTTCTCCAACTCAGGTTCTTCTTTATAGTCTCTGTACAGAAACACATGCAGGATAAGCTTTATTCCTGCGCCATGCAAGGCTTTTATCTTATAGAACATGTCAATTGCTCCCCCATACGTAGGTGGATATGGTTGGGCAAGACATATTATGTGCAGGTGTTCAGTCATATTAAATCCTTTTGTGCAACAAACCATGGTATGTAACGGCGCATTATCGGTATAAGCATAAGGGATATGAGCATCACGCACAACAGTGTGGCGACGCTGCATATATCAGCATCAGCTATGGCTGGTTCAAGGAACCTGCGGCAGGCTCGTATCACCAAGACGTGAGTGACAAGTATCATAATGGAATAACGACCGTAATACGTTATCAACGGCACTCGTCCCCACTGTTTTGACAACATCAATACGAAGGCTATTCCTGATGTGCATGACGTGTAGAAAAGAAGAACGTTAAGCGGCAGGATACCCGACTTGATATTTGCGAACAAAATACAGATAATCAATAATGACACCGACAAACACCAATATTGAGCCTTTCCAAAGTCACGGCTTAATATTTCTGATTTGTTGGCACCAAACCCTATGCAAAAGAATGGTATGTAGTAACATGTTGTGTCAATGAATGCCGGCAGGTCTGTTTCATAAAACTTCATGGCATACCCTGCACTGCCAATAACAAAGGTAATAAGAGCCGTCAGCCAATACTTGTTTCGGCTGATGTCTGCAATGAGACAGAATAACATGTTTGCAAGAAAAAGACTCCACAGAAACCATATCGGGAGATTGGGAAACTCCTCCGGCCATATAAAGGCATAGGTGGAAGCCCAACCACAGACGGTGTTTATCTGCACCCCGAAAGCATCGTGGAAAACAGCAGGAAAAATGACCGATGTGGTGACGTAAAAGAACAGGAAAGGAACAAGCAGTTTGTTGGTCTTCTTGCGAAGCAAATTGAACCAGCTGCCGTACGTCTTGAAAAAGAAACCTGACAAGAAGAAATATAGAGGCATACGCACATTACTCAGTGCCGTGTCAAGACATTGGCCTGCATGTATGCTGCAATGGTATGCCACAACCAATATTATACATATTCCCTTAGCTATGTCAATATACTCTATCCTCTGCATTCTATCTTATGACAGCAATCTTCGTAACACAACCGCTCTCACCCTCTCCGGTAGCCACAAGCACGTTGTAAACCCCTGAAGCCACGCGGCGTCCGCTGCGGTCACAGCCATTCCACGTATATGAGCCACCCAAACAGGTGCCTTTGTTTACTACGTAGCCATATGTGTTGGTTATCGTGATATAGCATCCAACCTGCAATCCCATTATAGTGATAGGTCCTGTATAGCCAGGCTCCACGGGATTAGGGTAGGCATAGACGTTGTCACTGTTGAGGTCGCCGTAGGTTTCTGTCACATCTGACTGATAAGAGCAAATTCCCTCTGCAGTAGCGAACCATACAAGACCTGTTTCTTCTATAAGAATGTCGTAAACGCTGTTTGAAGGTAGCAGACTGTTGCTTGTAGTGAGATGTAGCAATTGTGTGTTGTTGTCACTACTAATAAGATACACACCATCTTCAGTTGCAAACCATTTTCTGCCGGCGGCATCAAGTTTCATACATCTTGTGGAAACTCCAGCGAGGAGATAATCTGCCAAACCAGAACCGTCGTTACGGTTTATTTTGTGTTGTATGAAAGTTGCATTTCCCTTAGCCATATCCTCTTTAGCCCAATAAAAAGGACCCTTGGAAGAGGTTATCCATAGATTGCCTTCATCATCTTCGGTTAAACCATACAAGTAACCAAAATCAATATTTGCTCCATCTTCATTGATAAAAGACCTGACGCTGTTAAGTTGGTCGTTCTTGTAGTTATAATAGTATAAGAGATTTGTATTCCAGTTGGAATTAACCATAAACATCCATCCGTTCGATGGACTAATGAAGGTCCCCTGTATGTCAATGGTAGAACGGTTGTCGAAATTGTATTCGCTATGAGGAAAATTTACTGACTCGTTGTTGCTATTGAAACGCACTATGAAATTGTCGCACCAACCGTTCATCGCCCATAGATAGCCATTGCTGTCGTATAGCATGGAGGTGACATTAGAGCGTGTTTCGTCAGTGTTATACACAGCGGAGAGTGCACTGTTCTTGCTGTTGTATGCATTTACAGGTTTGTAATTGCGATATTCATACAATCCGGAACCCGCTCCTACCCAGAAATGATTTTTGTCCTTAGGATCAAAAGCTATGCAGTTGGCAGCTATATAGTCATAGCCTGTCATAGTTCCGGGGTCTTCAAGTTTTGTCCATGAAGAACCATCGTAATACTGCACACTTCCAGGTCTGCGAGTGTATGTAGAAGGCATACCAGCGGCAAAGGCTCCTCCTGTCACGAAAATCTTGCCATCGTGCTTATAGATTCTCCATGCGTAACTACTTACTGCACCATCTGGTCTAACACCCGTTGAGACTGCGACGAGGGAACCATCCTGCTCTATGTATTTGGTTAGTTTA
>JAFVGI010000068.1 GCA_017475005.1 Prevotella sp.
GATGAGGCTGACTCCTTCAATGTTGGATTTGAAGACTAAATTTTACCATCTCTTAGTCTGAGTACAGACGATGGGACATATGAGCGGGGCGACTTTGATTTCGAAGTCGCCCTCTTCTATTGTCCAATGGCCATCGGCTCCTACGAAGGCGAGTTCCTTGGCGGGCAACCGGAAGGTCACGGTCTCTGTCTCACCACGCTCCAGCATGCCGTTCTGAATCTCGTAAGTCATCACGTTAGCCAGCTCTATGAACACTGCATATACGTCTGACTCCTTCACTGACACGTTCTGCTCTATGCGCTTAGCGAGTGCGCGAGTGTCGAGAACACCTGGGTGCCATGCACGTCCATACCAGAGGTTGTTGGACTGCTTACGCTTGTCCTGATAAACATCTACAATTACTGCCATAATTTAAATCTCCTTTCGTTAGTTAATTGATAATTGAAAATTGATAGTTAGTTAAAGAGCTCTTGGCTCCCTTCAGTTTTCGTAGCGAAGCGTTTCGTAGCGATTCTTTATCGCGATTCGTAGTCGCCACTGCGACGTTTCGTACGACCTTCAGGAAGTTGATGCAAAGGTACTGCATTAACTTAATATGAGCAAATTTTTCTCCGTTTTTAACATCGTAGAGTTTTTCTCTCCAGAGGCATTACTTTTATGTGTTAAAAGCATAGCATTTATGGTATAAAAGCATTACTTTTAGAGCTAAAAGCATAGCTTTTCTGAAGGGTTAAATTATTTAACGAATAAGAGGCTCATAATCAGCAAGTTAAATGTTAAAATGATGTTTTTTGAAAGCAATGCCATTTTTGCACACTTTTGCCGTTTTGTGCATCTCCGTTTTTAACATTTCAGCAGGTTTTCATTGTCGCCATTGTCGCCATTGTCGCCATTGTCGCCAAAGTCGCCAACGCTGTTGCGCACGTGCACATATAGGTTATTATATATATATATAATATAAATATCTCTTTTCCTTTAATGGTTTCTCTCTTCTTTTTTTTTATCATCATATCCATCCATAATCTAATATCTGTCTTTGAAATTTTTTTCATATATAAAGAGGCTGATACATCATTGGCGACTTTGGCGACTTTGGCGACTTTTAGTCTATGATGTTACAACTGAAAAAGTATTAAATTTGTAAGGGATGTTTGGGAGAGTGAGAGATTTTGTTACCTTTGTAGGGAAATAGCTAAAATCTATGAACGAGATATCCAGCAATAGTGGTGAAATAGTGATGTATCAGCCCGACGAGACCATCAGGCTTGAGGTTCGCATGGGCGATGACATCATATGGCTAACGCAGCAGCAGATTGCGCTTCTGTTTGGAGTTAAGCAGCCTGCAATTTCCAAACATCTGATTAATATTTTCAAAAGTGGAGAGTTGCATGAGGCTTCAGTTCATTCCATTTTGGAATACACTGCTACCGATGGTAAAGTCTACAAGACCAAGTTCTACAATCTTGATGCCATCCTCTCAGTGGGCTATCGTGTCAATAGCATCAATGCCACCAAGTTCCGCCAATGGGCTAACCAGGTGCTGAAGGACTATCTATTGAAAGGTTATTCCATCAATCAGAGAATAGAGAGACTGGAGCAGAGGGTCAGCCGTACCGAGGACAAGATCGACTTCTTCGTGCGCACCTCGCTGCCTGCCTGTAGCGGGCATACCCATCAGCGGTTGTGTCTGGGTGCCCGTCATAGTGTAGCGAACCAAGATTTTGTCGCCCTCAGAAATAGTCTCTTCTATCTGCCACTTTATATCGGGCATTGCGCCACGCATCATTGCCAGCACGCCCATATATCCCCCAAAACCCTTCATCGGTTCAGGTGAAGTGGGGGCATAAAATATCACGTCATCACTGATGACAGGTCTGCCTACTGCCTCTCCGCTTAAATACTGAGCTTCCAGCCCTAAAAACCATGCTTCTAAATAACAAACTAAGTTAGTTTGTTTATCAAAGTAAGTTAGTTTGTTCAACAAAGTAAGTTAGTTTGTTATATAAACTAAGCTGTTTTGTTATATAAAAGCTTTGCCTCAAGCCTTAAAAGCAGGGCAAGGAAAGAGAGAAGCAAGGCTCTTTTTTCTCCAGATAATGTTTGTCTGTTCCAAATTAAAGCCGTACCTTTGCACCATTAAATAAAAAAAATCTATGACAAGACTATTCACTATTGCGGCGGTTACGATATACGCTGCCATCACGATTCAGGCACAGAAGATAGACACAAGACTGACAAGCCTGTTGCCATCAAAGAACGAGGCGATAAGTGCCAAGGGTTCATTACAGCCACATACCATCGACACGGCTTCGGTGAAGAAGCAGATAAACGTGGAGTTTAACACTGACTGCACGGTAAAGACCTTCAGTGCCATAGCGATGCTGAGGGAGGGAGCCGAGTGTCCTGCTGCCCAGCTTCAGGCACTGGGTGTGGAGATCGTGATGCAGATAGGCAGGATGCTGATACTCAACGTGCCTGCCGAGAGCCTGTTGGCGCTTGACGGTATAGACGAGATAGAGAGCGTGAATGCCGATAAGATGAACCACCTGATGAACTATTCGGGCAGAACGAAGAGCCATGTGGAAGAGGTAGCTACCCTGGAGGCAGCCCAGTCGCACAATCTGCCTCAGGCATATACGGGAAACGGCGTTATAGTGGGCATTGTAGATACAGGCATAGACTTTAACCATGCTGCCTTTCGCAAGGCTGACGGCACAACGCGAGTGAAGTTTGCCCAGGTGTATAGCGGCAAGAAGATACTGAAAACCACTACTGACGCCGCAGAGATAGCAACGCTGACTACCGACAATACGAAGATGTCACACGGAACCCATGTGGGCGGAACAGCAGCAGGCAGCATTGTCGAGGGCATAAACAACCAAGGAATGGCACCCGAGGCAGACCTTGCCTTGTGCGGAATGGGAGGAGAGGACACAAGTGACTCACAGCTCCTCATAGCCATGGTGAACATTTTCCAGTTTGCCGACAGCCAGGGCAAACCTTGCGTGATAAACTGCAGTATGGGTGACCTGATAGGCTTTCACGACGCTAAGTCGTCAGTAGTATTGAAAGGCCTCAGAGAATACTATGACACAGATAGTAAAAAGAAGGGCAGAATAATAGTCTTGTCAGCAGGCAACAGTAGCGGACACCAGGCTGCCATACTTACAACAACACAGGCTGCAGGCACTGACGGATACTGCCTCAGAACAGTGCTGGGCGAGTCGGGACAGGGCAAGTATAACGAACAGACTGTTTATGTATATAACAAAGTAAACAACATGTTCTATAACACTGACGGAAGCGAGATAGACGCTGATGTGAAGGTGGTAGATGTGAATACAGGACAGCTATACACACTTGAGCAGAAACCCTTGTATAACGGTGATGATGAAAGTAAGAAAATAACATCATTCCCAAAACAGAAAGGCACACAGAACGGCAAGCAATATATACAGTTCATTCTGGCTGACACCTACCAGTTTCACGAGCCAAACCTAAAGCTTGCCTACTTTGTGAAGGATGCTCAGGGCAAGACACTAAGGGCTATAGAGGATAGACAGGCAGGAACAGCAGGATTCTTCTCTTGTGGCTTGGCAGGATATGTTGACGGACAGGACAACGGAGCCTTCAGCATTCACGTCTGTGGCGAAGAGGTGATAAGTGTCGGAGCTTACGTTTCATGCTATGACTGGTACACTATAGAGAACCAACGTTTATACTATCCTGGTCAGGAGGAGAACGATAAAATCGCGTCTTTCTCTTCATGGGGCACAGACGATTATGGTAGCATAAACTGCCCTGATGTGATAGCTCCAGGTGCTGAGGTGTACTCTGCATATAACTATTACGATGCCTCATACTTCACGGAGAGTGGCGAGATAAAGGCAAAGTCTGACGACCCTGATGAGCCAAACACACCGATAATGTATATAACCAATAAGGTGACTATGCCATCGACGGAGTTCAAGCACGCCCAATACTACGGCATAATGCAGGGCACCTCGATGTCTGCGCCAAATGCAACCGGTGTCATAGCCCTCTGGCTGCAGGCTAACCCCAAGCTTACCTATGCCGACGTGCGCTCTTTAATAAAGGAGACGAGCTATAATGACGACTATACCACCAACGTAGAGAAGATACCATCAAAGAACACCATACAGGCTGGTGCAGGCAAGATAAACGCCCTCGGCGGATTGCAGAAGATTACGGGCATGACAGCCATAGAGACCGTGGGGGCTGACGGACAGCGTCAGGCTACCCCTGCCACTATGTACGGTGTCGGCGATGACGACTGCTACAACCTCCTCGGTCAGCGCGTCAGCAAGAATGCCAAGGGCATTGTAATCTATAAAGGTAAGGCGTATTTGAACAGATAACAAGGAAACAGTTAAACGCAACATGAAAAATATGAAGACATGGATGATAGCCGCCATCGTCACTCTCTGCGGCTGTGAAGTATTATTCTGCTCATGCAAAAGCAACAGTAAGGCAACTGAAGCCAGTTATCCGCTCGTGGCTGGCACGCTGGAGGAAGCAATGAAGCCCGACTCGGCTCCTGCCAAGGTGATGGAGGCCATGGAGAGGGCTACGCGCTACCATAACTACGAGATAATGAGCGACACGGCACACGACCTATGCGTGGAGGCTATCGGCGAGGTGGACTCCACGCCCACCGAGGGCTACGGCATAGTGGTGGAGAAGGGGGCGGCATCTACCTCGTTCCTCAACCTCAGCAACGCACGCCAGCCCAAGGTGCGATACGATGCCAAGACGGGCACGCTATGGTTTGCCAACTGCGCCATGTGGGGCACGGGGGTGCAGGTGGAGCGACTGTACCTGATGCGCTTCGACAAAGACAACAAGGCTCATATAGCCTGCACCATAGACCCCTACGACATTCAACAGCAAGTGTGCCAGCGCCTGGGCTACAGCATAGAGGGAGAACAGGTGACACTCTATGACAGCGGACGCGAGATAGCACGCGCCACCAACACCGTCAGCGACATGGGAGGCTTCGACAGCGAACAGCCCCTCTGGATAGGCGAACAGATAGAGTATGACCTCAGCGGAAATGCTCCACTCCTGCTCATCACCCCAGGTGTGAAATTCACCACTGGCCTTGTACTCACCTACGACGACATGCCCGCACTCGCTGCTCGCCTCACCATATCTGAGGACGGCAAGGTGAGCATCAGCGAACTCAAAGAACATAAAAAGTAGAAAGCTGGGGAAGAAAACATTATATAATATGGTGTGTTTGTCAAGATTATTTTGTAATTTTGGATAAAATCGTAAACCTTTTGTAAATAAAGGCAGTTCGGAGGATTGAGAAAAATCGGGGTTACGAACTGGAGACCGCTCTGTGTATGAAAAAATGTGCTCAGTAAGCACTATCCACGCATGATAGACTTACTGAGCACTGCTTGTTATCTTGAATCACCTTTTTTATTTCAGCAACTCATCTTTATATTCGGGCATTGCCCCGTTTTGTGTACATACGTAAGCTGATACCTGCACGGCAGTGTGGTGTGCCTCTGGCACTGACTTGCCATTGAGGATGCTACCCACGAAGGAGCCTGTGA
>JAFVGI010000069.1 GCA_017475005.1 Prevotella sp.
AATGGACACCAGTGCGCAGTATATATACAGATGAGACCTACAGGGGTACACCACTCACGGAAATCATCGACAAGTACATCGAGGTGTATGGCACTCCTGAGAAAGGCGAGATGCATAACTTCTACAACAAGATGGTCAGGGATTTTCGCAACATTTGCAACAATGATCCTCGCATCCTTCATGATTTACTGCCTCGTTTTGGTGGTGACAATGCTACTGAGTATGTCAACACTCTTTCTCAATGCCAGTCTATCTGTAGGACTAATAGTAATAGTTCTATACCTCGCGAGTTCTTTATCTTCCTCGCTAAGAACGGATTTTACAAGAAAAGGCAGGGAGAGGAAGAGCCTGAGATAGATGATGATGATACTGAGAGGGTGAACCCTGTGGACACTATGCCCACAGCACCCCCTATCATCAGGGAGCTAATCTCTATAGCACCTAAGGACTTCATCATTCCTGCTATCAATGCATTGTTTCCCATCTTAGGTACACTGACCAGCTATGTGAGAAGCGAGGACAGGCAGAACGGAAAGGTGTTCTCTACCAGTTTCTTCTCTGTCATCTATGCTCCACCTTCCTCAGGTAAGAGCTTTATGGAGAGGTACATCAACTACCTTTTACATAATATAATGCTGAGAGATGAGGTGAACGATGCAAGGGATGCAGTATATGCCCGCAGTCAGCAGACCAAATCGGCTAATGACAAGGGCGAGAAACTGCCCCAGACCAGTGTTCGCATCATGGAGGCTAAGAACTCTGAGGCTGAATTCTTGGAGAAGCAGAGAAACAACAAGGGTCACCACATGTTTACCTACTGTGCCGAGATAGACCAATGGCGAAAGGGCATCCGTGCTGCTGGTGGCAACAAGGATGATATGGTCAGAATAGCTTGGGACAACGGCATCTACGGACAGAACTACAAGAGTGCCAACACCTTCAAGGGTAAGGTTCAGCTGTTCTGGAACGTACTCCTTGCAGGCACTGACGACCAGGTAGCAGTCTATTTCAAGAATGTGACGAACGGCTTGGTTACTCGTTGCTCCTTCACCCACATAGACAACCAGCAGTTTCAGGAGGTGGCTCCCCAGTGGAAGAAGCTGTCGAAGAAGGACATGAAGAAGGTGGATGATTTCCTTGCAAGATGTGAAAGAAACACCTATACTGAGCCCTTTACCTACAACCCTCAGGATGCCTACTTAGTGGATGACAAGGATTTTGACAGCGAGGTGCCTTGGCACTTTGACTTCAAGCCTCTGCAATATATAGATGTGGACTGGATAAACTCAACAGTCAACAAGTTCCAGAAGGAGCAGTGCAGAAAGGCTATGATAGACAATGACGAGGCTCGTGACACCTTCCGCAGACGAGTGGGCGACAGAGGCAAGCGAATAGCACTGCTTTGCACCCAGCTCTACGGCAAACCCATGACAGACAAGGACAAGAAAGCCTGTGCCAAGTGGATTGAGTGGTGGATGGAGCAAGACCTCAACGCTATCTGCAAGACCTTTGGCTCTAAGTATCAGCAGGCTATGCAGGAAACGGCTCTGCCTGACGGAACTCACAGCAAGTCTATTCTTGAAAGATTGCCTGATGAGTTTAAGAAGGAAGATGTTCGCAGAGTGGCTGAAATATTAGGCTACAAAACTCAGGTAAGGCATATCGTTGTTAACTGGGTAAAGGCTGGTGTAGTGGAGAAATTTGCTAAAAATGAATGGAGAAAAATAAAGGATAAATAATAAAAAAGATAAATAAAGATGAAAAGAGAAATAGAAATTATAGCTTACAGTGCCGAGCGCACTGGTGTATCAAAGAAGGATGGTCAGCAGTGGTATAACCGCGACATCGTAGTGCAGTGGTTCGAAGAAGGTCCTAACGGCAGGTACGAACAGCAGACCGTGGTGAGCATCAACAAGAGGCTCAACCCTCTGCTCCTTGAACAAGCCGTGAAGAACAGAGAGAGGATAACAATGTCCTTCTACTTTGGCTACAGGGAATATGACGGCACAGGTGGCAAGGCATACTTTGCCCAGACTAAGGGCTATCTGCCTGAGGCTTATGAACTAAAGGATGTAAAGTAAGGAGGACTGAGAGATGAGTAAGTATAACTTTAATCAGTCGCTTGCCTATGTCAACATGAACCCCCTGAACATTCGTTTCAGCAAGGACACCAACTGGCTGGGGAGCAAGCTGAAAGGCAAGCAGGGCTTTGTGCAGTTCGCTGCATTCAGTTTCGGCTATCGTGCAGCAGTGATGATACTCAGGTCATACCGCAAGCGAGGCATCAAGACTATGGGTGCCATCATCGAGACATGGGCACCACGCTCGGAAAACAACACTGTGGAATACATCAAGGCTGTAAGGCAGTTTATGGGTACAAGGCAGAGCGAGCCCTTCTCTGTGGACTATGACACTGAGATAGACCTCAAAAACAGAGACCTCGTAGTGCAACTGCTATTGGCTATGACAAGAGTGGAGATGGGGGCGAATGCTGCTCAGGTGCACTCTATGCGGACATATGCAGAGCTGGGCTATGACTTAGCAGTATCGAGTAAGAATTTTTGGTAATAAGTTTGACATACTCGGAGTGCGCTTGTCTGCGAAGATGGGCGCACTTTTTTTGTTATAGCAGCGTCGCGTTTTGCGACGATGGCTTTCTATAAAATGTAGAAAATGTAAAAATTGTAGAAATTGTAAACCTACCCTCGCGAAATCAATTCCCTGAACACCTATGACCATAAGGTCTCTGAGGAGGTGGAGCCGATGGCCATTGGACAATAGAAGAGGGCGACTTCGAAATCAAAGTCGCCCCGCTCATATGTCCCATCGTCTGTACTCAGACTAAGAGATGGTAAAATTTAGTCTTCAAATCCAACATTGAAGGAGTCAGCCTCATC
>JAFVGI010000070.1 GCA_017475005.1 Prevotella sp.
AGCCTTCGCCTTGCCTACCTGCTGCTCCAACTGGGTCTTCAGCAGACGGAATGTCAACGCTGTCTCAGTTGTCGTACCACTCTTTGATATGTTGATAATAGAGAATGTCTTGGTCTTCAAATACTCTGTCAATTCAGCCAGATAATCCTCGCCTATGTTGTTGCCAGCAAACACCACAATAGGGTTCTTCTTGTCCTGTATGAGCCAAGCGAAGGTGTTCTGTATGCCCTCAATCACGGCACGAGGACCGAGGTATGAGCCACCGATACCAGCCACTACTACTACCTCGCTATTCTTGCGAAGCACCTCAGCAGCAGCCTTCACCTCTTTTATAAACTCAGGTGTGATACTTGATGGCAGATGCAGCCAACCTAAGAAGTCATTGCCAGGCACAGTGCCCTCTTCCAGACCCTTCTGAGCCTCAGCCACCTTGTCCTTGAACGCCATTACTGCTCCAGCAGGCAGAAACTGCTGAGCCTTTGTGATGTCTAATGAAATGTTCTTCATAATTCTGTTTGTTTTTTATTGTATAGTTTAGTTTTAGTTCCCGTCCCCGTAAACGTTCCCGTTACGAAATATCGCCTTGCAAAAGTACGAGTTTTTTTTGTAACCTCCAAATAATTTGCGACATAATTTGTTTATGCCAAATATTTGTTGTACTTTTGTCCCCATCTGATATATGTCGTCAAGCGAATCATTTTTCACAGAACAGGGCGTGAGCATCTCGGCTGAGTTCAGCGAGTTCTCCCTCCTACCCTCCCAGGGCTATAGTCTGCTGGTGAGGGCTAAGCGCTATGGCCGCTGGTGGTTGCTCAAGGCACTGAAGGAACCCTATCGCCATGACAGCATGTACCAGACTCTCCTTCGCAAGGAATATGAGATAACCTGCCAGTTGCAGCATCCTATGGTGGTGTCAGTCGTCTCACTCGAAGAGGTGGCTGGCTATGGTCTCTGCATCGTGATGGAATGGATAGAGGGCATCACCCTCAGGCAGTGGCTCAGTCAGGAGCACCCCTCCCTCAGCCAGCGTCTGCACGTTGCCGATATGCTCCTCGAGGCTGTTGCCTATGTGCACAGCAGACAGACACAGCATCGCGACCTCAAGCCCTCTAATATAATGCTGACAAGTGATGGGCACCACCTCAAACTCATCGACTTCGGACTCTCCGATACCGACAGCCACGCCATACTCAAAGCCCCCGCTGGCACAGAGAACTATATGGCACCTGAAGGACCGTCTGATGTCTATGCTCTCGGTTGCATACTCCGTCAACTGAACTTAGGTTGGCGCTCCCGTGCCGTCATCAGCAGGTGTCTCGCTCCCCTGCCCCAGCGTTATACGGATGTGTCGCTCATTCAGCGTCACCTCCGCCGATGGTTTCTGTGGCCCCAGCGTGTGGCTCTCATCCTCTGTCTCGTGGTTATGGCTGCAATGCTGTTCCTCGCAGGGCTCTCCCACAACCGTCAGCAGGTGCAGGCACTCAGCGACTCCATTGCCGTAGTCAGCCAAGCCAATAAAGAGGAGATAAATATTCAGAAAAGCAAGACCGATTCCATAAACACCAAGGCAGACTCCATACGTCAGCAGGTGGAACGCATCCACACCCAGCAGGAGGCTGAGCAGTCTGCCCTACAGCAACGTCAGGCATACCTTAGCCAACAGAAAAGCATCATCGACCGCAAGATGAAAGCAACAGGTTTTCAGCAGATGCTCGACACCGCAACCCACAAGCGTTACATCACCCTGCCAGGCATCAGACAAGCCTACGACCTACTCAACGCCACTCCCGACCTTGAACTAAAACAATACATCGAGACGCACTACTGCAAACCCTGGTTAAAACGAATTGACGAACTACCCTATTAACCTTTAACCGTTAACCATTAACCATTAACCGTTAACCATTAACCATTAACCATTAACCACCCTCACTCCATTCTTCTGTCCTGCTACATAGGTGGTGGGAGGCAGTCCCTCGTGCCTCAGTTCATCGAGAATCAGCGGCTCGTGTTGTATCATCAGGCGGCAACGGAACGTGTCGCCCACGCTCAGCTTCGTGTTCTCCGCCTCCAGTATCTCAAACATGCTGTCACCCAGATGCTTCACCACTATGCGCCTGTCAGGACGCCATGTTATCACCAGTCGCTGACAGCGGTGCATTTCCTCCGTCGCTATCCTCTCCTCAGTGCATATACCGCTCTGCACCTCATCCAGTTCCCCAGCATGCGAGCAGAAATCATCATAGCCCCTGTAGCCTATGAAGCGAGCCAGCACATCCAGCGTGTGGCGACGCGTAGCCACCTTCTCATTGCTCAGGTAGCCCCACAGCCTCTTCAGCGTCGTGGGCGACAGGTTCTCCTTCGTATGCCTGAACACCAGCGCGCTCAGTTCCTCGTAATCATGCGCCACCAGCAGTCTCCTGCCCATCGTGCGCTCCACCTCTTGTTTCAGCAATTCATGTTTCATGCTGCGAAGTTACTAATATTTTCGCAAATCTGCAAACCCATCCTCAAAAGGACAGAAAAGGACTTGCACATTTCTTTTTCTCACCATACCTTTGCCAGCAGAATCAATAAACATGTCTAACTAAAACAAAAATTCATCACTACTATGAAGCATTTACTCAACACCCTGTTCATTGCCCTCGCAATGCTCACTCCCGTTGCATCCGTTGCACAAAGAAACGTCATACTCGAAGCCCAGAAGCACACCAAGGGAGGACGCACCATCGTCGGTGCCTACAAAGTCGCCACTCCCTTAGATGCCTTTTTTATTATGCAGGGCGGAACCTCTGGCGAACCAACCGCCACGTTAGATGGCACCAAGGCAACTCTCGAAATCATCCCCTTCGGCACACAGGGCAGAACCGTCACCATCACCCTGAACATGCCCAAAGTTAAGGAATTGGAAGAAATGAACGGAACAACCTTTTCATGGTCAGGCAAAGTAGATGTCGCACCAACCATCGAGGGTGAAAATTCAGGATTCATGATTACCCGTAGAGGCAACACCCTATGCGCAATGCTTGCCTATACCGAAGGCAAGTGGGTTCTGTGTGTTAACAAGGCTGATGGTACAGGACTCATCGGCACCCTCAAGAAAGGCATATCCCGCGCCCAGGTAGAAGATGAGTGCAAGGGACTCGGACTGAGCAAGTTCAAGTTCACACGCAAGAGTGGCAACCTTGACGTCTATACCCTCTTCTGGCTCGACCAGACCAAACAGTGGAATGCCTTCGGCACCGACTACCGCTATGCCCTGCGCAACGACAAGAAATACGGCGACTTCTACTTCAATGCCCAAGGCAAGCTCGTCAAGTGGTTCATGTATTTCGACTGATTGAAAACAACATAAGTACATAACACCATTTTTTCAAACCAATAAAAAAACGTAACAATTATGAGAAAAAAATTCTTTTTAGCCATCGTGGCAATGGCAAGTCTGACACTCACTTCATGTCAGAACAAAATCGACAGAGCACTCGACAAGTATGAAGACCTTGCCGACAAGTGCATCGAAGCAAACAAAGCAATAAAAAACGGCGATTTGGAGAAAACGGCAGAGTTTTCAGGTATTGCCGACGAATGCAAAGAACTGGAGAAAGAACTCAATGAAGACGAGATGACCCCTGAACAGAAAAAACGCTATCAGGAGATAAGCCTCAAAGTCATAAAAGAATCATTCTAAAAACAAATCATCATGAAGAAAATATCTATTTTCAGCATCATGGCAGTAGCAGGCATGATGCTCACCGCGTGCGGCAGCAAGACACAACCAGCCAGCACAACAGCAGACACCGTAGCAACCAGCGAGGCACCGTCTCAGGAAGAAGAGCACGTACCTGAAGCTAATCACATCGCAGTACTGAAAGCAGAAAACATCCTTCTGCCATCAGAACTGAAGGGCTCTGTAGAAGTAGTGCCCGAAGACGACGGCACCATACCCGTAGATATGGATGATCACCACTTCCCTAAAGTCAGCATCACCTTCAAACTGCTCAAAAAAGTCCCTACAGAAAGCATGGTGAGCGAATACGGACAAATGTGGTTAGTAGGCAAAGCAGAAGACGAGAAAGGCAGAAACATCGACGACCTCAATCCTAAGGACATCTCGTCAAGAGAATGGCGTACAGAGGATAGCGACGGAGAGCAGTTCAAGAACTTCCTTGAGGGCGAAGTCGGCGAAACCATCACCTTAGACTTCACTGGCGAGAGAAACATGGACGTCTTTGAAACTGACGAAGAAAAGATGAAGGCAGGCATAGAAAAGACTACCAAAGCCGCAGAGAAATTTGCAAAGTTCAAACTCTCCATTTCCAACTAAAACGACAATAGGCACCACCCCAATTTCAGGGTAGTGCCTATTTTCTTTGTACCTTAGTCACCTGCAAAGAATCCTTTGCTGGAGACCGCCAGGTCATACCCCAGCTCTGCGTAGGTTCGCATAGAGTGCACCTGTGCAGCATTCGCACCCATCTCCACTCTTGTCATGGCGAGCAAGAGTTGCCCTACGAGCTCGCGGTTCTTTAGGTCTATCTCAGTGTCATAGTCCACAGAGAAGGGCTCGCTCTGCCTAACGCCCATAAACTGCCTTACAGCCTTGATGTACTCCACAGTGTTGTTCTCACTTCGTGGTGCCCATGTCTCGATGATGGCTCCCATCGTCTTGATGCCTCGCTTGCGATATGACCTGAGTATCATCACAGCTGCCCTGTAGCCGAAACTGAATGCAGCGAATACTACGAAACCTCCGTGACCTTTCAACTTACTGCCAAACCAGTTAGTCTTCCTGTCATATCTGATGTTCAGGGGATTGCAGTTGCGATATGCCAACGTCTCGTTGAAATATACTTCTTTATTCTTTCTTGCCATATTAAAACCTCCTTATTGTCTTATTGTCTTAATGTCTTATTGTCTTCTTTTTTCCAGTGCTGTTTGTCCACCTGCTCTACCCATCCGTCGTTTTTCCATCTGAGGATGATTTTCAGCAACGATTGTCTTGACAGGTCGTTACGCTTCAGGGCGGCGAGGTCGTCGAGGGTGAAGGCTGGTGGCAGCTGGTCAAACACGGAGTGGTTGGCTCCATATCGCTGACACTCGCTCTTGGCATCCACATATTCCTTCTCCAAGGCTTCGCCAAAGGCGCTTATCTGCTGGTCGAGGGCATACTGAGCCATCATCAGGGCAAAGTCGATAGTAGAGGACCCTTCCCGTCCTGTCAGCAGGTAGTGTATCACCCCACAACGGAAGCCTATCACAGCGGCACGCTTGCGGTAGGTGTCCTTCACGCGGTCTATGTCCTTGGCAGCCTCCACGCGCTTCTGCTCCACCCATTTCTCTATAGCCTTCCTCAGGCGAGGGGTGTCGATGAACCCCGTGCAACCTCTGAGTCGGCTCACTGCCTCCTGTATGCGCTGCTCGTCAAGGTCGGAGCGCTTGCCGTATTTAGGCATCTTCTGAAAGGCAGAGTCGGGCATCTCGCTGATGAGCATACGGCTTGACAGACCGTTCTCTATATTGTCCTGCTTGAAACACTTGCGCAGAGCTCCGTTGGTGCCCAGCATAGTCCAGTTGTAAGCCACCTTCACCATACCGCTCTCAGCCTGGTCGCTGTTGTAGTCCTGCCCCCATTCGCCTTGGTCGAAGGAGAGGCGGTAGATGTCATACTTCGACGACCACGAGCCTGCTCCGTTGGTCTTGCGCAGCGTGTCCAGCTCCTCGCCAAAGGAATATAAGGTATGTCCGCGCGAGTTCTTCATGCGCTTGAGCAGTGTGGAGCAGCTCACCGTCACGGGCACCGTTCTTATCAGCACCTTAGGGTCGTCAGGAGCCTTCTCGTTAGCCTTGCGAGCCTTCTTCTTCTCCTTCCACTCCTCCTCGCGCTTGCGGGCAAGAGCGTCCTCCTCTTCCAACTGGCGCTTCCACACGTCCACGGCGTTCTTGCACACCGACTTGCCCGATGCCTGCTCGCCCCTGATTATCGACATCAGTCCGAGCTTCATCCTCGTGCCGTCGCAATACTCCACCTCCACCTGGTCGGCATAGGCAGCAGCTATAGGCATCACGGCGCAGAGCACAGGCATCTGCATCGGCTTGGGCACACCCACGAGTGATTCCTTCAAGCCCAAGGGGAGGCGCTTCGACGCCAGTCGAAGAGAGTTCAAGTCGCTTCGCTGGTTCAAGTCGCTCGTTGCACTCGCTGGTTCAAGAGTAGAAGGGTTCAATGGGTTCCCGTTCCCGTTAACGTTATCGTTAGTCATTGACTCTACTATCTGGTCCATCACCTTCGAGCCCTTTGCAGGTTCCTTGCAAGCCGAACTGATGATGCCTTGCAGTTCCTGCTCCGACAGTCCCAGTCGTGGCATCACCTGCATGAGCACTTCCTGACGGTTGTCGCAGATAGAGCGCAGGTTAGCCGCCAGCTTATGCAGCTTCACGTTGCGCTCGCCCTCCTCAGGTTCGCCACCCGTGCGCTTCCAATACTCAGCAATAATCTCAGAATAAGGTATGCCTTTGAAAGAGAGGCCCCCCCTCCCGTCCCCCTTAAAGGGGGATGATTCAGCCTTGCTGGCAGGTAAATCTTTTTCAGTTGTGGTGGTCGGGAAGTCCCCCTTTAAGGGGGATTTAGAGGGTCTGAAGATTTCATCTTCAAGATACAGCAGCTCTGCTGCCGTTGTCGTGAAGAACACCCTCGTTATGTCCTTCGCTCCCTCGTCATACTTCACGCCCAGCAGGTCTGAAGCCCACTTCAGGTTCTCCTCCTGAGTCATCTCAGCCTTGCGCTTAAACACCAGGTGGTAGCCCTCGCCCCTTGCGCTCACCTCGAGCATCAGCAGACCCAGCTGCACCTTATTATTAAGCACGCGCTGCTTAACAGCCTCCATCTCCTCTGGTTTGATGTGGTCTATGTCCATGCCCACAGTGGTTGACGTGGTCTTAGTGCCCTTCAGCGTGCCGTCAGCATTAGGCATGCACGAGTAGTTCATCTGCACCAGGTGGCGCTTCTCCTCCGTCTTGCCTTCGCGCACAGCCTTCAGCAAAGCCTGCTGCTTGGCGCTGTTGCGCAGATTCATGTACTCCTCACGAGTGAGGACTGGGCGCATCATCTTCGCGCCGTTCTGATAGTATATTACGTATGCACTCATTGTTATTAGAAATTAAAGTTTAGTTGAACATTAGCGGTAATCTCTCTTGGCATCTTCCTCACCATAGTGTTGAGAAAGTCCACCCCCTCGGGCGTCCATACCTGATAGCGCACGGTGCGGGGTTTGCCCTTCAGCGTGAAGCAGAAGAAGTGTCTCACCTCGGTCAGCCCCTTGTCTCGGAGCTCCTCGCTCAGTTGCCAGCGGCCGTGCTCCCTGTGCTGTATGCCCATGCCGCGGAGCAGGTTGTTGAACGATGTCACGTCCATGCCCCAGAGTGCTGCCACCTGTGTAGCCGTGAGGCAGTCCTCGTTCTGGGCGTTAGTCAGTCTGAGCGTCCTTCCCACTATCTCGTAGGCACGTTCCACTATCTCCTCGTCAGTCAATCGCCTGCCCTCAGCATCGTGGGTGGGAATGTAACCACCAGTTTGCCTTATCTGAGGAAGCACCTCTTCAAATACCCAGTCCTGAAATTTCTCAGCCTCCGCCTTTCGGCTCTGGAAGATGCAGCGATACAGGTTAGCCTCGTCAATGTATGTCATCTCTACCATCACTACTGCACCAAACTGATTCTTGGTAGGGGTGTCAGTAGTAATGACGCCCCTCTTTGCAAGCCTCGTTTTAGCTTGTCTTGCATTCTTAATCTCTAATGCCCTACACACATCAGAGAGGTTGAACATCGTCCTCTGGTTGTCAGTGGTCATTGTCCTGAGCAAACCAAACATTGCGTGATTAAACACCTGAATCCCCGTAGGATTTTTTTTGTTTAAATTCTTCATAAATAATGAAAATTTTAAGTGAGAATAGCAGGCAAAAAAATGCCCACAGACTTCATTTTGAAATCTGTGAGCAAAATTAATGGTGGTGAAGGGGGTATGAAGGGGGTACATCTCCCTTCAAAAATTCAAAAAATTATTCTATATTATTTTTTAGTTTTTCAGCAAAATCGGGTTTGATTTTTTCTATAATGGAAACAAGGACTGATATATCATTTTTTATGCTGGGGCTATCATAACCCTTGCTGGCAACGTCTCTTATTGAAGTCCTGATGGAACTCTGTTTGTAACCTGATACCTTTTCAATCAGTCGTGCAAGGGCTGATATGTTTGTTTCACTTGACGTAAGAGATACTTTGAACAGTTCTTCAAAAAGAATTATTAGTTGGCGTATGGTCAACTGTTCCACCCCATCACCTTTTTCTTCTACAACTGTGATGGTTTCAACATGCGTTACGCTCTTCAGTACTTCTTCTATCTCGTCGGACAACCATTCATCCTCGCTCTCCATATAGTCTGATACCGCCCTATTAAACTCTTCTTGCCCAATGCGCGTTATGTTATTTAGCACTGAAGCCTCGATATCCTTTGTCGGCTGGTTATGCTGATCCAGCTGTGAGGCTATGTTAAATACCATCTGGTGGTATAGAGCTGCATCAATCTGTACCAAGCACACTTGCAAGGCAAACACGGTGAGAGAGGTGAAAATCCTTATGCCTTCCTCGGCATCATCATCATTTGACATATCACGATACTCTACATAGACATTGTTCCATATATTGCGTATATAGTGAAGAGCATCTTCCTGCTGCTCTTTTATTTTATCAAGGATTGTACTGATTTCCCAAAACACCTCTTCTGGCGACATCCGATAACCCCTTGTCGCCTTAGCTTCATAATCCCTTACAGGTGCCTGAAAAGCCTTAAAAATAAGGTTATTATCAAGCAACTGACTTCTTAAATGATTTTTTTCTTCTCTTCTTAGCAGGCGTAGCATCTTTATAATCTTCGTATGTTATCTTTGCATCATCAAGCCATAACAGCAATTCGTATGTGGGGTTACCCTCTTTGTCTGGTACCAGCTGTCCTGTCCTAAAACCATCCAGCACATCATCATCCATCTGGGGCATTGCGCGCTCCTCGTGTCCGAATCTGTATAATCCGTATTTGCTGAACTTTACTTGTATATCATACGCATTGGTTGAGCAATAGTGTATCAGTTGTGCCATGTCCTCCTCCGTCTGGTCTATATGCAGGGTGCCTCCTGCGCTGGCATTGTACATATATTGTCCCTTTTCCGCTCCAATAATTTTCCCCAGACGATTAAAACCTCTTATAACGGCTTTCATCTCGTCTGAGGCATCTATGCCTGCACTCTCCTCTGGTACGCCAAAGTTGAATTTTATCCATTTTATGGAGTCTTTTTCATTGACCCTTTGGTTTACTATGTCCCAAAACGGAGTTTCCCTTACCTTGCCCCTAATCTCTATTCTCAGGCGGTAGGCTGCTATCTTCTTGTTGATTGCATCCTGCAACAGGTTTCTCACGCTGTCGGGCTTACTTGAAAAAGCCGATGTACGTTCTATGGCTATCTGTGCCACATTCTCACGGTTGTCAATAATCACATAGCAACCAGGGTGAGAGGAGAATTCCATTTCATCCTTCTTTTCCGTGTATTTTATTTGCTTCTCGTTACATACAAGCAATACCGTAACCCTGTCGCGCTTATGCACTATCTCATTGTCCAAAATTATGTCTGTTCCATCTTTGCCTTTCTTGTAGATTCTCAATGGTAGTTCACCACGGAATATGCCGTCAAATGCCTCTTGTGCCAGTTCCAATGGTGTATCCTTTGATTCGTCAGCATATTGAGATGCCTCATATTCGCTTATCTTAGATAGCGTATATTTATATATTGCGTATGTTGCCATAAAGTATGTGTTTCGTTTTTAACATGTACAATGACTCTAAAACAAATAAATCTTAGGCATATTCTCCTGCCTTTCCCTTACCATTCCTATGAATGACGAGAGGTCACAGATGTCGCTTCTGTAATCCTTGGGGAAGCATGACAGGTATTTGTGCGGTACCACGAGGTGCAGACGATAGTCACGCATCTCCTTAAGCTGGTTCGATGATACGCCCTGCTGGAGTGTGAACAGATATTTATCATCTACTCGGTCAGCTTCGTTAAGCACCTGTCGCCACCTATCCTTACACGTGGTCTTTGCTCCGAGGACTGTGAGCAGTTCACCTGGGAATGCAATGTTGTGATAACACTCGCTATTTGGGAAAACGAAGTCAGGCTTTTTGTTTTCTTCGGTTATCACTTGTTCCTCAAATAGAAGATTATTGTGGGTGAATATGTCTGCAAGATGATGCTCCAGTGATTTTCCTGCACGAGACTTTCTGCGGTTGAGCACCTCGTTAGCCATCGCTATAAAGTTGTCAATGCTTGAGAAAGGTTTTGCTGTCACATCAGAATAAACCTTTTCTTCCATGTTCCTGAAAAGTTCAAACTCAGTGTCAATCCAGCCCAACAGCACGTCATCGGGAGTATTTATGATATTGCTTGCCTTTATGCCGTTAGCCTCATTATAGCATTCCCTTGCTCCTTTAGCCATTATGCGTGTGCCTGGGAAATCTGCATATAAAGCTGTAAAATTGTTAATGAGTGTCTGTAGTCTGTCTTTTGGCAGGGCACTCTTGGTTATGTCTATTATTTGGTTTGTCTTATCATATGAAAGGTTAAAATATGAGAAGAACTCGTCAATATCATCATCTGCCTGCAGGACGAAAGCTTCGTAATAATCTTTATCATAGCGTGCCAATACGAGCAGGTCACCTATGTTGTCGTCGCCAAGAAATGGGAAACCACGACCGAACCGAGTGATACGATATTCGTTTCTCGTGCCAACTCCATAGTACTTGAAACAACTGTCGGTTTCAAAATCGTCCTGCCAATGTATCTTTATCGGGATTTCTATATTGGTGCCTTTCTCTGCTTTTTTGTCAAGGAACATAGACCAACCCCCTTTTGATATATGGAAGCCACTCTGATGCCCACCTGTAGCACCAGTGTCATTTGGTGTGATAAACTTGCACAAGGCAGATTGGGATTGCCTTACCTTGGTAATAGCCAGATTTAAGATTTCGCTCATAGTTTTATTTGACGTTTTCTAAGGTTTTAATTATCTGTTCTGAAACTGCGGTTATGAGGGGTACTACTACGGAATTGCCACACTGCCTGTATGCCTGTACGTCTGATACGCGGTCAATCCTGTAATTGTCAGGATATCCCATCAGTCTTGCACATTCGCGAGGTGACAATCGTCGAGGGTTTTTCCCTGCTCCCTGTGGTATCAATATCTCTGACCCATCCTTGTAGTATCTGGCACTGAGTGTCCTTGTGATGCCATTAAGGTCAACAAGTCCGAATCCGAATCCGTTGCCTTTTGCCCTATGTTTTTCAGCGTAGTTCTGAAGATATGTCCAAAGCTTGTCGCTAAGTGTATATTTTGCGTCAATGTCGGGGTCAAGAATTTCCTTGATGGCACGAGTGGCTTCGTGTTGTTCGGGGAAGTCAAACTTTTCCTCACCATTATATATTTTCTTGTCAAAACCGACAATCATGATACGCTCCCTATGCTGTGGTACATACGTTTGTCCGTCCATGACCTGATAGTGGAGCGAATAGTCCAACTCCTCAAGTGTCTCACGTATGACACGGAATGTATTTCCCTTATCGTGTGAAGTAAGATTTTTTACGTTTTCCAAATAGAACGCCTTGGGGCGATGACGGCTAATTATGTCAGCCACATCAAAAAACAAAGTTCCCTGTGTCTTGTCCTTGAAGCCTGTCTCTCTGCCGAGGCTCTTCTTCTTGGAAACACCAGCGATAGAAAATGGCTGGCAGGGAAATCCTGCACAGAGAATGTCAAAACGCTCTGGTATGTAGCTCTTGGTAATCTCTTTTGTTATATCTCCAAAGGGCATTTCTCCAAAATTTGCAAAATACGTCTTTTGAGAGTATGCGTTCCACTCTGATGAAAATACGCATTTGCCACCCTGTGCCTGCATGGCAAGGCGGAAACCACCCATTCCTGCAAAGAGGTCTATAAACGTAAACTTGGGGTTCTCTGGAGCAGGGAACGGCACCTTGAAGAAATCAGCAAACAAGTCATTCTCCCAAGGGCTGTTTTCAGCTGCCATCACAACGTCTTCCTCGTTGATGTTCCTCCACAGCTCATTGTCTTTGTCCTTCTGTTGCTTGTATTCTATGTATTCACGTATGGCACTGACTATTTTCTCACGTTTCTCACCAGAAGCAATGTCGTACTTGCCTCTCAGCGAATGGAGATAATGACTTAGTATGGCGATATGCGTATTATACGACGTTTCGCCATACACCTTCAAACCATCCTTCGTTATTTCCTCAGGAAGGGTACTTATATTCGCTATGTCTGTATTTTGTTTCTGAGCCATTAGGTATCTCAAATTTTCTTTCCATGCAAAGGTAACACTTTCTTTTGACACTGAAAAATCTGCAACGCCTTTTTTCAAGTTAATATTTCAAAACGAAGACAATAAGACAATAAGACATTAAGACATTAAGGTGGTTACAACATGCAGACGGCAAGTATCAGGTGACACATTGTAAAAATATCATAGCATATATAAGCAAAGTGTAAGTAGTATAATTTAATATCATATTATTATATAATAATATGATATTACCCATAGTCGGCACCCTCCTCTCTGCTACTCGCCACGTGCTTATTGTCTTATTGTCTTATTGTCTTTTTGTCCGAAGTGTTAAAAACCCCGCCGCCAATTCCGCCCTTTTCGCCCAAAACCGCAAAAGCCATACTTTTAGGTGGTAAAAGCATTACTTTTAGCGCTAAAAGCATTACTTCTGCATCTAAAAGTAATGCTTTTATACCACCCCCTCGCAAGCCCCGAAAACACTGGGCTCACGCATGTGTTAAATACCCCGTTTTCCTTGCACAAAACCTAAAAAATTACTACCTTTGTATCAACAAAAGGACGGAATTTCAAAGGCC
>JAFVGI010000071.1 GCA_017475005.1 Prevotella sp.
GATGGCTCTGTAAGAGACAAAGATGAAAGGAAGATATTTTTATCTAAAAGCTTGTTTTTAAGGAAAAATAGATGCCTTGCATCGTAAGGGGCGGTAAGGCCCGACACATACAAAGTGAGGGTTCTTTTAGGTTTTTGTTAATATTTAAAACTAGAAACTAGAAACTAGCAACTAGAAATTAGAAAAGGTTATTGGTTAAAAAAAATTAAAAATAGATACTCTATTTTATCTCCGAGGCGGACTCTCCACTTTTTTTAGTACCTTTGTGTCCGCGTGGTTACAGATACTATTATATCGGCTCTGACGAATCTTTTTGCGCTATTCTGCTCCAAGACGGATGTAGATGAGGGCTACTCGTCGGATATGCTGAGGGCTTATCTCAGTAGGCATTTCGGTATTCGTAACCATGAGGAATATATAAATCTTTATCTGGAACTACGCCATCTCTATGCTGAGATGCCGGATATGGATACCCAGGATGTGGTGGATAATATCTGTAAGAGTCTGAAGGGCGAGATTACTCTTGAGGAGCGCGCTTTGGGCTTGTTGCGTTTGATGGAATTCTGCTGCGTCAAGACCCCAGAGCAATTTAAGCCGGACGACCCTTTGTTTTCTGCTGCAGCAAGAGGAATGGGAGTGCCGGATAATTTGTGCAAACTGTTCACACACTTCGTGTTGGGACAGGAATCAAGACACGTCAAGCTGACAAAATTTGAAGGCTTCAGCGCTCCCGTCAAGACGATGTGGCTTGAGAAAATGAATCTCGTTATCTTCACCTACAGCGGGGATGATGTTGTAGAGTATAATGGTGTGCCGGTAGTAAAGGGAATGTTCCAGGTGTGGGACAGCTCCGGAATACTTCGTAACCACAGGGGCAAACCGTTGTATTACTCTACCATCATGGAGCAGTATCGCATTCGTAAGAAGAAGAATGAGATAGTGTTCTCAGGAAGGGATATCAATTTCACCTATCCGAACAGCAATAACGGTATTCATAACTTCTCGTTCGACCTGCATAATGGCGAGCTGATAGCCATTATGGGTGGTTCCGGTTCCGGAAAGACGACATTGGTGTCTATCCTTAACGGCAATATCAAGCCTACCTCCGGCCAGATAACAATCAACGGTCACAGCATTGACGACCCAGAGACAAAGGCGCTGATAGGTTTCGTGCCACAGGATGACTTGCTGATTGAGGAACTGACGGTGTATCAGAACCTTTACTATACTGCGAAACTCTGTTTCGAAGGTATGACGGAAGAGGATATACACACGAAGGTTATCAAGATGCTTCGTGACTTGGGACTGGAGCAGGCAAAGGACCTCAAGGTAGGTTCTCCGATAAACAAGTTTATCTCAGGCGGCCAGAGAAAGCGTTTGAATATTGCCCTGGAACTGATAAGAGAGCCGGAAGTCCTCTTCCTCGACGAACCGACATCAGGCCTCTCGTCTGCCGATACGGAAATGGTGATACTGTTGCTGAAGGAGCAGACCTATCACGGTCGCCTCGTGATAACAAATATACACCAGCCATCAAGCGATGTATATAAGCTGTTCGACAGACTGTGGATGCTCGATAGGGGAGGATATCCTATCTTTGACGGTAATCCTATTGAGGCTATCACATACTTCAAGACAGCAGCCAACTATGCTGATGCAGAAACGAGTGCCTGTCCTACCTGCGGCAATGTGAATCCTGAGATAATGCTGAATATTATCGAGGAGCGTGCCATGAACAGCAAAGGACAGCTTTCTGATGAGCGTAAGGTTTCTCCTGAAGCGTGGCACAATATGTATCTCGAGAAGCGTCAGGAGTTTAACAAACAGGAAGAGAAGGCGCTGCCTGTAACGGAGCAGAAGAAGCCGAGTGCCATTACGCAGTTCCTGTTGTTTATGAAACGTAATGCGCAGACAAAGCTGAGTAACAAGCAGTTCCTCGCCATCGCTTTGCTCGAGGCACCGCTGCTTGCTGGTGTTTGTGCGCTGCTGACACACTATTCTCCTGCTGGAGAAGAGTATAGCATCATGCAGAACAAGAACCTTGTGTCATTTATCTTTATGGCAGTTATCGTTGCAACCTTCGTCGGTATGTCGGCTTCTGCTGAAGAGATTATCAAGGACCGTGCATTGCTGAAGAGAGAGAAGTTCCTGCAGCTGTCTTATGGCAGCTATATATGGTCGAAGATAGTGCTGATGGCCTTTGTCTCCATACTGCAGACATTCCTGTTTGTGGTAGTCGGAAACTTCATAATGGGAATCAGCGGACAGTTCTTCCTATGGTGGTTTGTCTTGGCCGTCACGGCGATACTGGCGAATCTCACGGGATTGGTGCTGTCACAGAGCCTGTCGTCGGTAGTATCAATATATATCAGTATTCCTGTGCTGCTGATACCACAGATATTGCTCTGCGGATTGGTAGTAAGCTTTACTGACCTGACACCTAACAGCACAACGGGAAATGTTCCGTTGATAGGTAATATAATACCGTCCAGATGGTCGTATGAGGCATTGGCTGTTACCAGTTATGTGGATAATGACTACGAAGAGGACATCTTCCCTTATGACAAGGAGAAATATGAGGAGCAGTATTACAGGCTTGGTTTCCTCTATCAGCTGCAGAGCGCTGTAGAACGCAGAAATGCAAAATACTCCACTCAGGAAGAAAAGGATAAAGCCCTGAAGCTGCTTAAGAACGAGATGCCGTTTATCGGACAGGTATGTAACCTGGGCCGTTATAAGGGCGACTATGACTATATCTCTGTCAGGGAATATCTCGACAAAGCAGAGAGTGTGCTTCGCGATCGTGGCAACATAGCGACGCTGGCAGCAGATCGTGTGCTTCAGGAGAGAGTGAACAAATATGGCAGGGAAAAACTGCAGCAGTTGAAGAGAGACAACGTAAATATCCAACTTGAGAAACAGTTGGCAGGATATGGAGCAAAGGAACTCTGCGAAGTAGTCGATGGACACATCGTGCCGCGTGCAGGATTCGTATTCCTCACACCTCGCAGCATAAACGGCAACGCACCATTCTACTCAAGTAAGAAACGGCTGGGGGATGTGGAATTCACAACGCTGACATTCAATATGGAAGTGCTGTTCCTGATGTGTAGCATCGTCATAGCATGCCTGCTGCTCGATATTCCCGGACAATGGATGAGAAAAGAATAAATTAACAACAATATTAACTTTAACAAATTTAGAATTATGAAAAAGTTTTCTTTATTAGTTGCTGCTGTTGCAGCTATGGTATTTGCTTCTTGCGGAAATAAGACAGCAGCAAATCAAGGAAATGGTGACTCTATTTCTTTCGAGCAGTCACAGATTGAGGAGAAGATTATGGTAGAGCTGGATTCTATCATCGACCAGTGGCACAAGCTCGGTCCTGTTGACGGTATCTTCGCTAATGGTAAGATTCAGCTTTCAGAAGACGAGCTGAAGGTTAAGCCAAACTATCTGCTTCCTGCTTCTATTGCTGATGATATGTCACTGCTTTCACAGAAGTATCGCGCTATGGGTATGTTGGTAGTTGACAAGAAGGTTGCTTCTCTCTACAAGATGGATACCGACGCTTATACAGCATCAATAACAAAGATAGCAACAGACGTTAATGATAACGCTCTTCAGGAGGCTGCTAATGGCGATATGTCTGACGCAAAGGCTTTCTATCTTGCTGAGAAAGAGGCTGGACGAATCAACTTCTTCTGGGAGACAAGTGCTGCCGGCCTTATCGAGACATTCTATATCCTGTCTCAGAATCAGGATAAGTTCCTGCAGGCTTTCGACGATCAGACAGCATCTGATATGACATATCATATTGCAGTTCTGAAGCTTGCTCTTGACGACCTCGCTACCTATGATCCAAACATCAAGGGCTTGGTTGATATCCTTGCTCCACTGAATGAGCTCAATGCTATCAGCGTAGATCAGCTCAAGGAGCAGCTCGAGAAGATGAGACCTCAGATTGAGAAGGCTCGTAGCGAAATGTTGAAGTAAAATCTTTCCCTCAAGGGGAATAAAGAACTTAAAAAATATATTGTATTATGCAATTTGTAACCAACGAAAAACTTTTGATTGTAGGTGCTGGCGGAATGATCGGTTCTAACATGGTTCAGTCAGCTTTGATGCTCGGTTTAACTCCAAACATTTGTTTGTATGATATCTTCGAGCCAGGTGTACATGGTGTAGCAGACGAGATGGCACATTGTGCTTTCCCAGGCGCTAATATCTCTTGGACAGTAGATCCAAAGGAGGCCTTCACTGGTGCTAAGTATATCATCTCTTCTGGTGGTGCTCCTCGTAAGGAGGGTATGACCCGTGAGGACCTGTTGAAGGGTAACTGTCAGATAGCAGCACAGTTTGGTGATTTCATCAAGGAATACTGCCCAGACGTAAAGCATGTTGTAGTTATCTTCAACCCTGCTGACGTAACAGCTCTGACAGCATTGATTCACTCAGGCCTGAAGCCAAACCAGATGACATCTCTCGCAGCTCTCGACTCTACACGTCTGCAGCAGCAGCTCGCTATGGAGTTCGGTGTTCAGCAGGATAAGGTTACTGGCGCTCACACTTACGGTGGTCACGGTGAGCAGATGGCCGTATTCGCTTCTAAGGTGAAGATTGACGGTAAGCCTCTCTCTGAGTTCACTATCTCTCCTGAGCGTTGGGCAGAGATAAAGCACAACACTATCCAGGGTGGTTCTAACATCATCAAGCTGCGTGGTCGCTCTTCTTTCCAGAGCCCAGCATATCAGGCTGTAAAGATGATAGAAGGCGCTATGGGCGGTGAGCCTTTCACTCTGCCTGCTGGATGCTATGTAAACTGTGACAAGTGTGGCTATAAGAATGTTATGATGGCTATGCCTACAACAATCGACACCACAGGCGTACACTATACTGCTCCTGAAGGAACAGCAGAGGAAATGGCTGCTCTCTCATCATCTTATGAGCACCTCCAGAAGATGCGTGATGAGTTGGTAACACTTGGTATCATACCAGAAATAAGCAAGTGGAACGAGCTTAATCCAAATCTTTAATATTTAAGATATTTGCTATTATATAAAAGAGAGGTATCTTCTATAGGTACCTCCCTTTTTTCAAAAAAATAATTAATGGGAAATCTTGTAGCAATAGTAGGAAGACCGAATGTTGGTAAGTCAACACTGTTCAACAGATTGACAAAAACCCGTCATGCAATTGTCAGTGAAGTCGCTGGTACTACCCGTGACAGACAATATGGCAAGTGCGAGTGGGCAGGTAAGGAATTCTCTGTCGTAGATACCGGTGGTTGGGTAGTCAACTCCGACGATATCTTCGAGGGAGCCATTCGCGACCAGGTGAGGATAGCAACAGAAGAAGCCGACCTCGTGCTGTTCCTTGTCGATGTGCAGACAGGTGTGACAGACCTCGATAGCGATGTGGCACAGATTCTGCGAAAGACAAAACTGCCCGTTATCCTTGTCTCCAATAAGACGGACAACAACGAACAGCAATACTATGCTGCCGATTTCTACAGCCTTGGGTTAGGAGAGCCTATATGCATTTCTGCTGTATCAGGATTCGGTACGGGAGACTTGCTCGATATGATTATCGAGAAGCTGCCTCTTGACAAGAAGGATGATGCAGAGGAGAATATCCCACGTTTTGCTGTTGTCGGCAGACCTAATGTCGGAAAGTCGAGCATCATAAACGCCTTTGTGGGAGAGGACAGGAATATCGTAACAGATATTGCGGGCACTACGCGCGACTCTATATATACAAGGTATGATAAGTTCGGCTTTGACTTCTATCTCGTCGATACTGCTGGTATCAGAAGGAAGAACAAGGTCAGTGAGAACCTTGAGTTCTATAGCGTGATGCGCAGCATTCGTGCCATAGAGAACAGCGATGTCTGTATCCTGATGATTGATGCTACACGAGGCATCGAGGCACAGGATATGAATATCTTCCAGTTGATACAGAAAAACAAGAAGTCGCTCGTTGTTGTCGTCAACAAGTGGGACCTCGTCGAGAATAAGGACCAGAAGGTCATCGATACCTTCACGAACGCTATTAGGGAGAGAATGGCACCATTCGTTGATTTCCCTATCATCTTCGCTTCGGCACTTACCAAGCAGCGTATCTTCAAAGTCCTTGAGACAGCAAAGGAAGTGTATCTTAACCGAAAGGTGCGCATCGGTACCAGCAAGCTGAATGAGGTGATGCTGCCTATCATCGAGGCAACACCTCCGCAGAGCATCAAGGGTAAGTATATCAAGATAAAATACTGCACACAGGTGCCCGATACCCAGATTCCTACCTTCGTCTTCTATGCCAACCTGCCTCAGTATGTGAAGGAGCAGTATAAGCGTTTCCTTGAGAATCAGATAAGGGATCATTGGACGTTGACAGGTACTCCGATAAATGTGTTTATTCGTCAGAAGTAATGAATAAGATTTTAATTGTTTCAGGATTTGTTTTTTCTTTGATAGGAATAATGGCGTGTTCTTCTGATGCCAGTCAGGAGAAGCGTGCTATGACCACTGCCCAGAAGTATTATGAGCAGTTGGTAGCTGGTGATTACGGAAGTTTCGTTGAGGGTTCTGTAAACAGTCAGGATTCCCTTCCTGCTGGTTATAGGGAGCAGTTGGTGCTCAATGCAAAGATGTATATAGAGCGCATGCAGAAGGAGCATCAGGGCATTAGTTCTGTGAAGGCTATGCGTGCAAAGGTAGATACCCTGAAGGCACCCAATAGCGACGAGATAGAGGCTATCACGGCACGTGCGTTCCTGTCGTTAGGATTTGCTGACAGCACCAAGGAAGAGATACTCGTTCCGATGGTCCTGAAAGATGATGTGTGGTACCTTAGATAACCCCCTCCCTGCCTCCCCAAGGGGGAGGAGATGGTGTAATAGTGTAATAGGGGAATAGGACTCCCTCCGCTTGGGAGGGTTGGGGTGGGGTTCTCTACGACGGATTATATCCGAACGCGTTGAGCTCCTTCTCGTTGGAGCGCCAGTCCTTATCTACTTTGACGAATGTCTCAAGGTAGATTTTTTTGTCGAAGAATTTCTCGAGGGCCTTGCGCGCTTCTGTGCTCACCTTCTTTATCGCAACACCCTGATGACCTATTATGATACCCTTCTGTGAGTCACGCTCAACGAAGATGGTCACCATGATGTGAATGCGGTTGTCATCCTCCTTGAAAGAGTCACATCTTACCTCAACAGAGTAAGGTATCTCCTTGTCGTAATACAGCAGAATCTTCTCTCTGACAATCTCTGTGACAAAGAAACGTGCAGGCTTGTCTGTCAGCTGGTCCTTGTCGAAGAATGGGGGGGAGTCGGGGAGCAGTTCCTTTATTCGGTTCAGCAGAATGTCTGTGCCGAATTTGTTCTTTGCCGAGATAGGCAGAATCTCTGCGTTTGGCAGAAGGCTGTGCCATTTCTCCACTATAGCACCCAGTTCGTTGTTGCTCGACTGGTCAATCTTGTTGATAAGCAGTATTACGGGTTGGCTTATCTTTGCCACCTTGTCAAGAAACTCCTTGTTCTTCTCCGGCTCCTCCACAACGTCTGTGACATACAGCAATACATCAGCATCCGTCAGTGCCGACTCCGAGAAGGCCAGCATCGACTCCTGCAGCTTGTAGTTTGGTTTTATCACTCCCGGAGTGTCTGAGAATACTATCTGCATCTCGGGAGTATTCACTATTCCCATGATGCGGTGGCGTGTTGTCTGCGCCTTGAAGGTGGCAATAGAAATACGCTCACCAACCAATTGGTTCATGAGCGTACTCTTACCGACGTTGGGGTTGCCAACGATATTAACAAATCCTGCTTTATGCATTTCTACCGACCTTGTCACCGTCATAGCCCCATTTATAGAAGCTAGCACCATGTACGAAGCCTGCACCGAAAGCTGTCAGGAGGATGTTGTCGCCCTTCTTCAGCTTCTTCTCGAAGTCCCACAGAGCAAGAGCAATAGAAGCCGCGCTGGTATTGCCATAATGTTCTATGTTCACGAGAACCTTGTCCATCGCTACGTCGAGACGCTTTGCTACAGCCTCGATGATACGCATATTTGCCTCGTGAGGTATGAGCCAGTTGACGTCATCCATAGTGAGGTTGTTACGCTTCATCACTTCCTGTATGTCGTCAGCCATAGAGGTGACAGCATAGCGGAATACTGTGCGTCCTTCCTGATAGACATAGTGCATTCTATGATCTACGGTATAGTGAGATGCCGGACAAACAGAGCCACCAGCCTTCATGTGGAGGAATGGAAGCCCTAAACCGTCTGTTCTGAGGAAAGAATCCTGGAAGCCGACGCCCTCTTCTTCTGTTGCTTCAACCATTACGGCTGCTGCTCCGTCACCGAACAGAACACAAGTCTGACGGTCCTGATAGTCAACCATTGATGACATCTTCTCAGCTGCTACGCAGACGATTCTGTTGTAGCGTCCTGACTGTATCATGGCCGATGCCATATCAAGGATATAAAGGAAACCGCAGCAAGCGCATGAAACATCGAAGCCGTGAGCGTGTTTCAAACCAAGCTTTCCGATGATTATAGAGGCATTGGATGGGAAATGGTAGTCACCCGTTGTTGTAGCACAGATGACGCAGTCAATTGTCTGTGGGTCAACCTGTGTCTTTGCCAACAGCTGGCGGCAAGCCTTACGTGCCATATACGCCGATCCCAAACCCTCTTCGTTCAGGATGCGACGCTCCTTGATGCCAACGCGAGTATAAATCCACTCGTCGCTGGTCTCTACCATACGAGACAATTCCTCGTTTGTAAGGATATACTCAGGAACGTAACCGCCGATGCCTGTTATTACAGCGTTTACTTTACTCATGCCTCTTCTACTTGTTCAATAGCCTGCTTTCCACGATACTGACCACAAGTAGGACATACAGTGTGGTAAACGTAGTAAGCACCACAGTTAGGGCAGATAGCCAGTGTTGGAGCTACAGCCTTGTCATGAGTGCGACGCTTGAGAGTACGAGTCTTTGACTGTCTTCTTTTAGGATGTGCCATTTTTCTTAAATGATTTTAAACGAAATTACTTTTTTAGTTTACTAAGTGCTGCCCAGCGTGGGTCAATAGCATCATCTCCGTTGGTGTTGTCACCATTGTCGATAGCGGCATCCTCATCACCACTTCGGGTGGCTGACAGCTCTTCGAGCTTCTGTGTCATCGCAGCATTGCATTTTCCAGGTGCATGAACGTGCTTGATGGGTATTGCCAATACTATTGTCTCGTAGATTATCCAAGGGAGCGAGAGGATGCCTTGATTCTCATCCACCACTATTACCTCGTCATCAACGCCAGACTCTCTGCCCAGCTTTACTATGTAACTGCACTGCCCCTTTATCGGTTGCTCCATATCGTCCAAACAAAGGTCACACGGAATAGTGACGTTGCCCTTAACAGAGAATGACAGGGCAAACTGTTCGGACGGCATTTTGCTTATGAGCACTGTCGTTGTTACCGTTCCATGCTGTATTTCAGCATCGTCAAGAGCTTGGAAATATCTGTCATCAAGCACTGTAGTGAACTCTTGCGAGTCCTCCGTCATAGCTCTCAGGTCAATATCAAGCATCTCGAAACCGGACATTCAGGCTGCAAAGGTACGAAAAAGTGAGTAAAATTCCAAAGAAAAAGGAAATTATTTTCATTTTCCTTTGCATTTTCGAGCGAAAGTACCTTCGACAAACAAGTCAAAGGTACGAAAAAGTGAGTAAAATTCCAAAGAAAAAGGAAACTTTTTATTATTTTAGTAGTAAAAGGCGGATAATTATTGAAATTTTTAGGAAAAATAACAAGAAAAATTTTGTAGTAACAGAAAAATTTATGAACTTTGCACCCAGATTCGGCAATCTGCCGTCATATTCTTTTTACAACATAATAGATTTAGGTTTTAGTTATTTTTATTTTCCCACCGTCCTGCGTGAGCACCGCGGTGGGGTTTTTTGTGAAAATATTCAAATAAATATTTGGTGGTTTCGTTTGAAAATTGTATTTTTGCTCCCTGAATGACCTAAACGGAGAGAAGCAAAATGAAGAAAACAAGACTTTGGTTGGTTGGCGCGTTGGTGTGCGTGCTGTGTGGCGCGGGCGTGCTGACAAATTGTGATGGCGGAAAGAAGGATGTTGCCGCTGTGGTCAGTGCTACTGATGACAGCAGCGAGTTCGTGAATATCACGGACGTTGTGCCTGATGTCATTCTGGAGATACGCTATTTCAGTACGTATAACTTCGTGGGACAACGCATTGACGGCTACGAGGAACCGACAGCATTGCTGACGCGTCAGGCGGCCGACTCGCTGAAGGTTGTCAGCGACGAGGTGGGCAAGATGGGGTATAGGCTGAAGATTTATGATGCCTATCGTCCGCAGAAGGCTGTCGATCACTTCGTGCGTTGGGCGGAGGACCTGAAGGATACGAAGATGAAACAGTACTTCTATTCTGACCTCGACAAGAATGTACTCTTCCCACAGGGATATATCGCAGAGAAGAGCGGCCATACGCGCGGCTCTACGGTGGACCTGACACTGTTTGACATGAAGACGGAGAAGGAACTGGATATGGGCGGCACCTTCGACTGGTTCGGCCCTGAGAGCCATCCTGACTTCTGCGGCAATCCTGAGACGGGAGAATATACGGGCGATAACCGTATGTCGCCTGCTAACCGCAGCATTACTGCGGAGCAGTTTGCGCATCGTATGATTCTGCGTCGTGCGATGCTGGCGCACGGCTTCAAGCCGGTGGATACGGAATGGTGGCACTTCACACTGAAGGATGAGCCGTTCCCAGAGACGTATTTTACGTTTCCAGTGAAGAAGTTATAACGGTTAAAGTTTAATGGTTAACGTTTATAGAATAATAAAAAAACCGAAAAAACATCCTTCCAATGGCATAAGTCTTTTCAGACTTTTGTAGTCATTCAAGTTAAAGTGCCATTATAAGTAAACTTCTATGTCCCTTTTCCTTGAACTCCTACACCTTTCCTAACGTCAGGTTATGCCATTGTCAGGCAAAGAACCCCGGCCTGAGCTCAATGTTGCGATTAAGCGAGTGCAGTGTCAAAATCGCTTTTGAACAATGCCGAGCGTGAGCAACTTCGACAAAGTCAACGCCGGCCTAGAAAACCAAACAATGTACTTGACTGACAAGAGGACATTATAGCTTACAGTTTATGAGCTTAATAGTTTAAGAGTCATTGCGCAGCGGTTTTTGGGGTTTTTGTTAAAAATAAGAAGGTACTCTTTTTATAAAAAATGTGAAATTATTTGTGCTTTCAGGAAAAAAACGTATCTTTGCATTCGCGCACCTTTGAAAAGGTCGAAGGTCAATAAACAATAACCAATAAACAATAAACATTATTATATCAACCTAAATAATTAAGAACTATGCGAGTTTATCAAACAAACGAAATCAAAAACATTGCGCTTCTTGGCAATGACGGCTCAGGTAAGACCACTCTGACAGAAAGTCTGCTCTATGAAGCAGGCGTTATCAGCAGACGTGGTCGCATCACTCAGAAAAATACTGTTTCTGACTACTTCCCAGTAGAGCAGGAGTATGGCTACTCTGTATTCTCTACTGTATATAATGTAGAATGGAACAATAAGAAGTTGAACATGATTGACTGCCCGGGAAGTGATGACTTCGTCGGTGCAGCTCTCACAGCACTGGAGGTGACAGATACCTGCGTACTGCTGCTGAACGGTCAGTATGGCCCAGAGGTGGGTACTCAGAACCACTTCCGCTATACAGAGAAACTGAAGAAGCCTGTTATCTTCCTCGTTAACCAGCTCGACGGCGAGAAGTGTGACTATCACAGCACTCTCGAGAAGTTGAAGGAGATATATGGCCCTAAGGTGGTGCCTATTCAGTATCCTCTCAACGAAGGTCCTAACTTCAATGCTCTCATCGACGTGCTGTTGATGAAGAAGTATTCATGGGGCCCAGAAGGTGGTGCTCCAACTATTGAGGACATCCCTGCTGAGGAGAAGGACAAGGCAATGGAGATGCACAAGGCTCTCGTTGAAGCTGCTGCCGAGAATGACGAGGGACTGATGGAGAAATATTTCGAGACAGAGACATTGTCAGAAGACGAGCTGCGTGAGGGTATCCGCAAGGGTCTCGTGACACGTTCTATCTTCCCTGTCTTCTGCGTTTGTGCAGGCAAGTGTATGGGTGTTCGCAGACTTATGGAGTTCCTGGGTAATGTCGTTCCTTTCGTTGACGAGATGCCAAAGGTTCACAACACTCGCGGTGAGGAAGTGAAGGTTGACGCTAACGGCCCTGCTTCTCTCTATTTCTTCAAGACAGGTGTTGAGCCTCATATCGGTGAGGTGCAGTACTTCAAGGTTATGAGCGGAAAGGTAAAGCCTGGTGACGACCTCACAAATGCCGACAGAGGCACAAAGGAGCGCATCGGACAGATATTCACTTGTGCCGGAGCACAGCGCGTGCCTGTTGACGAGATGGTGGCTGGTGATATCGGCTGTACCGTGAAGCTGAAGGACGTAAAGACAGGAAATACTCTGAACGGCAAGGACTGCGAATACAGATTCGATTTCGTGAAATATCCTAACTCAAAGTATTCTCGTGCCATCAAGGCAAAGAAGGAGGCTGATACGGAGAAGATGATGAGTGCCCTCACCCGTATGCGTCAGGAAGACCCAACATGGGTTGTGGAGCAGTCAAAGGAACTCCGTCAGACTATCGTTCACGGACAGGGTGAGTTCCATCTGCGTACCCTCAAGTGGCGTCTTGAGAATATCGATAAGATTGAGGTAGAATATCTGGAGCCACGCATTCCTTATCGTGAGACAATCACCAAGAGTGCTCAGGCTGACTACCGTCACAAGAAGCAGTCAGGCGGTGCCGGACAGTTCGGTGAGGTACATCTTATCGTGGAGCCATACGCTGACGGTATGCCAGATCCTACGACATATAAGCTGAACGGTCAGGAGGTGAAGATGAATGTGAAGTCTCGCGAAGAGGTTGACCTGGAGTGGGGCGGTAAGCTCGTATTCATCAATACTGTTGTCGGTGGTGCTATCGATATGCGTTTCATGCCAGCCATCCTGAAGGGTGTGATGGAGAAGATGGAGCGTGGTCCGCTGACAGGCTCTTATGCGCGTGACGTGCGCGTCATCGTTTATGATGGTAAGATGCACCCAGTTGACTCTAACGAATTGTCATTCATGCTCGCAGCACGCAATGCTTTCTCTGAGGCCTTCAAGAAAGCTAATCCGAAGATTCTGGAGCCTATCTATGACCTCGAGGTTTACGTGCCTGCTGACATGACTGGTGACGTGATGTCCGACCTTCAGGGCCGTCGTGCTATGATTATGGGTATGGATATGGAGAACGGTTATCAGAAGCTTCAGGCTAAGATACCTCTCAAGGAACTGTCTAACTACTCTGTAGCACTCAGCTCTCTCACTGGCGGTCGTGCTAGCTTCAATGCTAGCTTCGCTTCTTACGAACTCATGCCGAGCGACCTACAGCAGCAGTTGATAGCAGAGAATGCTAACAATAACGAAGAAGAGTAAGAAATGTTGTTAAATAATAATGTCGCAGTAAGAAACACTACTGCGACATTTTATTTTTTAAACCTTTTTTTTTGAGAGTATGAGAACAAAATTTTTTCAATTAATGCTCGCAGCTATCGTTGTTTGCGGCGCAACGGTCTTCACCTCTTGCAGTGATGATAAAGACTCCGTCAGCGACAACCTCGCAGAGAAGATTATTGGTTCGTGGATTCATACCTCTACGGACGGGAAATACACGCCTACCAACAGGAAGTCCATACATACCTTCGTGAAGACAGGTTCTGGGCTAAAGATGTATAATACCATAGCGATAACTGGAGACAATGACCCGTGGTGGGTATATCGGCAGGAGATGGATGTCACCATTGAGGGAAACCATATTACTATGCAGACTACGTATGACGACGGAAAAAGGGTGGTAACAGAATTGGACGTCACTAAGATAGGCGTGTCAGAGATGGAATATCAGACCGTTACACACATTATCCAACCTGATGGTAAGCAAATCGACATCGACAGTCGCACGGAACTATTCACCCGAGTAACCAGAGACTATAGCAATGATGTGCTAGGCACCTGGGAAGGTAGCATAAAGGAAGGGCAGTCAGCATACGATGACAACCTGAAACACCGTTGGGAGTTCAAGGCAGACGGGACTTATGTTTACTATTGTTTCGAAAATGGGCAGTGGAAGGTGAGCGCAAACACAAAAAATGAATACTTCGTGGACGGTACTCTTATTTGTACCCGATGGACTGACCCTGTCAACTACCCCGGACAGGAGTTGCGTGAATGGTGGGAAATCACAAGTATAGAGAATGGTGTGATGACATGGAATGCTTTGCGTGAGGAAGCTGATGGTACCATGCACACCATTGAGTTCAAAATGACAAAGGTTGAGTAAAGAAGAATCAAAGGTCTGTACCCTGATTCGCACTTCAAATTGTAAGCGGAGGCTGCACCAATAATGCAGCCTCCGCTATTTGTTGTCATCTCCCAAATTCTTCCGCAGCCTCCTGACTTGTTGCGAAGCCTTCCAACTATACTATGTCAGAATGACTTTTCCTATACTTTATAACGAAATAGCTGCATAGGCATAGGGCAAAAAGCACTACGATAAGTGCCAACGTCATGTTTGTACCAAGCACCTCTTCAAGGCCAGAGGGGTCTGGCGCTACATCTGCCAACTGTTGCATGTTTCCTGGAATATCGGCACTTGAAATCACATGGGAAGTATCCTGAGGAACTGTTGCATAAGTAGCTGCTGGTCTGGAGATGTAGGGGGAAGGTCCTTCTACAATAATGTCTAATAACTGCATAATAACTTTAATTTGATAAGGTTTATAATTTATGTATTTTGAAAGAAAAAGTATAAAATCTGTACAAACAGTCCTGTGAGGAAACTGATGGCATTACACAAAATGCTGTATGTGAAGGAACGCGATAGTTCCCTGATAAAAACATAGTACCATAGTGTTTCAACAAGAATAACAATCACTTCTCCGAGTAAGATGACGGAAAGGCTGTTGCTCACGTAGTAAACATATAGGTTAAGCGGAACATTCGTAATTACATTGACTACAACCGATGATGCCAGTACTCGCTTCCTACGTTCACGCAGGAGCAGCAATACAACCAATTCTATCAGAATTGTTGGAATAAGAGCGAGTATAAGAATCGTAATAATCATCATTGCATATAGGCAAATAGGTATCCGGGAATAAGTGCCGCAGCAAGAAGTCCGAAAGCCAATCCCTCTCTACCAGAAAGTACGATATTAGCGAGATATAGCGTAACAGGCATCGTATAGTTTATTGCAAACACACCAGTGAACAAGGCTACTATACTCTGATTCCTGAAAAGGAAACATAAAACAACTACGAGCAGTATTATGACAATCGTTCTGACGATACCTGCCCTATGGGTAATCCATCCTCCAGCCATTTTGCCCAACATAGACATCGCCCCTATGAGCAAAACCATTCCAGAACCCTTCGGCAATCCTTCAGAAAAGCTCTCGCTAACAAACGAGCGCGTCATAACAGCTGCCATTAATGCTGTAACAGACAATAGTATGAACGTTGTTCCAAACCTGTTTTTGATGACTTTATAAGAGCCTGCCGATGATGTGGATTCATCTGTGTGCAACATTATTATTGACAGAAGACATAAGGAAAGAAGAAAGATGTAAAGCAAAGGCCACGAGCAGAATACAGCTCCAAGTGACAAACCGAATGCACCTGTCGCAACAAATGTTCCCAAGTCACGGATGTCATTTCCTGTACTGACAGCAACCATCTTGCCGCCCCACACGTGGAAGAGTGAATTTCCAGTACCGAGCAAGACTGCAACGACAGGCATCCCGAGAGCCCACCATTCCATAGACATCACGGCAGATGTAGCCAATACCGCCAATGTCAGCAGCAGTACCGAAGCCAGCAGCATCCAATGCTTTCGTTCCAATCTGTCTGCCCACATTCCCGTAAACGGCTGAGACATAAAAGCCAAAACATTGTAGGTGATGAATATCCCGATGATTTGTGTTGTAGAGAAGTGAGAAGCCATCAGGTATAGGCAACAGATACAGATTCCGTCAACTAACAGGTGCATCAAGGCACAAAGCCCAGTCTGCCTATGTGTGATTATCTTATGATTCTCGTCCATACATCCCTAAAGACTCCATCTATTCGGCTGCAAAGTTACAACATTTTTTCAAAAATTATGTTTTTAATGTGATGTACCTCGAATTATTTTGAATGCTTCTGGCATGAATTCTATTATGTCGGAGGCGATTACGGAATGTGAACCTAATGCTGCTGTTGCGGCATCGCCAGCAAGGGCATGAAGGGTGACGCCCAATATGGCTGCTGATTCAGAGTCATACCCTTGTGCCAATAATCCTGTTATGATACCTGTAAGGACATCGCCAGAACCAGCTGTTGCCATTCCGTCATTGCCGTATGGACATAGGAAAGAGGAGCCTTCTCCTCCAAAAGATGAGAACACGATAGTTGGATGTCCTTTATCGACAAAAATGAATTTATTAAGATTTATGTCTGCATCGCGAAGCCGTTTCTGTTCTCCCTTGTGGGGAGTGATGATAGTGCCGTCAGGAATGTCGTCTGCCCAAGAGGGATTCTGACTCAAGATATTCAGGGCGTCGGCATCCATAAGGAGAGGACGCTTTCGATCTGACTCGCTGATGACCTTCAGCTGCTCGTGAAGCGCTTGGGCTGTGATGCCTTCAGTACCGATTCCCGGACCTATAGCAACAGCATCGTAAGCATCGATATCTATTGCCTCAGAGAAAAGCGTTTCGGAAGGGTCGTGACGTAGTATCGCCTCAGGAACAGCAATCTGCAGTATGTCGTTATTCTTATGCGGACAGAGTACTGTCACCTTGCCGACTCCTGTGCGCAGACAAGCCTTTGCAGCAAGAACAGAGGCTCCCGCCATACCATATTTGCCTGCTATGATGAGAGCGTGCCCGAAAGTTCCCTTATGTCCGTCTTGTGGACGGGGTTTCAGGAGGCTATTGGCGAATGTGAAGTCTATAGTTTTTTCCATCATAATCTATCGACATTATGCCGCGTTGTCCTCTTCTGGTGAGCGCCAAAGCCACATGTCCCATAGTGCGTCGCATATTTATCTCGATGCAGGGATTGAGTACTTCCACAGAATCATTGTCGGCTTCCCAAGGGCTGCATATCATCATATCGACACCCAAAGGACCGATGTATGCACCGTTTATCTCTTTTGTGAGGAAGGTCTCGATATGCTTCTTTACCTCGTTGAGCAGGGTGGGGGAAAGATACCTGTGCAGGTATTCCTCCTTCTCGTCTTCGGGCAGCAGGATGTTTCCTGTGTAGGCACCGTTGCGGGTGGTGAACAGCGACAGACCGTCATAAATGACTTTTCCGTCGGCCTGTGACTGAAACTCCATTGCGAAGTCTTGTATCTTCCTGCATTTCTTCTCTACGATGATAGAGCCCTGTTTCTCCAAGGTGTTGTTAATCCATTTCTGTACATTTTCGTTTGGACCATCATCAATGCTGATGTATCTCACACCTCGTCCGCTGCTGCTCCAGGGAGCTTTTACTACAATATCCCTATGTAGCTTCAGCGCCTCTTCCACTTCTTCTGAGGAATTGCAGACAGCAGAGATGCCTATGACACCTTGCATCCCTTTCATGGAACTTAGCAGCTTTACTGCGAGAGCCCTGTTGGAAAGCGTGCGGATGTTGTCGAGCTGTTGTTCTGACGGCAGCATCGTCTTGGGAATCTTTGCATCAAGAAAGGTGCTCCTGATGCTTTTATTCCATCCCCAGGGAGCAAGGTGATAGCCGTCTCCAGAAACAGTATTCTCTAATTGTTCTGTGGTGACAAACTCCACCCTTGCCCGAGATGATAGTTTGTGCCGTTTATATAGCAATTCTGCTGCATCGATATCTTCAACAACAACCACGTCGCCATCCTCCGCCCATAGAGCGGGGATATACCCTAAGTCAGAGCGCATCTGTCTCCCTACATGTGGTGTAGCGAAACGTCTCTGGTTCAGAGCCAGAGCGATATCATGGTCGGGATTGAAGAAGTGAATTTGCATTTTTCAGGTTGCTCTTTGTCGTAACATTTATCTTACCCTTCTGCTGTGTGCTGCGTACAACGACCATAGCGCGTCCTTTCCAAGTAGTAACATGCGATGATGTGGTAGCCTCTGTATCTTGCAGGTTTGCGGTGCCGGAAGCAAGGAGTGTGCCTGCTCCGCTTACCTGTATATCAACAGGAACAGCAGCCTCTGGTACTATGTTGCCGTCCTTGTCAATTACCTCGAGAATGACGAAAGCCAAATCCTCTCCGTCAGCCTTTAAGGTCTTCTTGTCAGGAGTAAGGCGGATTGCGTATGCCTCACCGGCAGTCTTCAATGTTGTGCTGGCATTGCCGGCAACAGCCTTCAGAGTGCCTGGCTGATAGGGTAGGGTGAAGACAGCTTTATATTCGGTAGAACGGTTGACGTCCTTTGTTGCTATCAGTTTGTCATTGAGATACAGGCTTGCTGATGGTGCTTTGGTGTAAACCTCTACTGTGATGTCCTTGCCTTCCCAACCGTTCCAGCTCCATGACTCCCATGTAGGCCATACAGACCAGCTGGTTTCTTTTATCTCACCCTTGTAGCCGCTTGGCTCTTTCACAGCCATATAGACAGGTTCGTCATTGTTCCAAAGAATGCTGCGATAGTGTGATATCGGCTTTCTCCATCCTGTCAGATCCACATCGCCGCAATATGCTCCGTGCCAGGGGAATTGCTTTTGGGTATAGTGCTCTCCAGGAGTCTCACCCTCGTAGTAATAACGTCCGATGCCTGATTCTCCCAAGTAGTCAAGACCTGTCCAAACGATGTCGCCAATGACATAGTTGTTGTCATATACGATGCTCCAGTTCTTGAAGGCATCACGAGGATAACTCTCTGTCTGCCACATAACACGCTTAGGGTCTCTCTGGTGGTCGGTGGCATGTTTGAAAAGCATGTAGTTATATCCCACGATGTCGAGCACTTCTGCGTGTGGGTCATAAATCTCCCAGTCCCTATCCCAAGCACAGAGGGCCTCAGTAACAGGACGTGTGGTGTCATATTTCAGTATCTCAGCCTTAAACTTCCTTGCAGTCTGTACCACGCGAATCTCCTTGCGCTCCATTACCTCGTTACCGATGCTCCAGCTGATGATACTTGGATGGTTTCTGTCACGAAGTATCATAGCCTTGATATCTTCCTGATAGCATGAGTCGATGACTGTTGAGTAGTCATATTTTGTCTTGCTGTTATACCAGCCGTCAAATACCTCTCCGATGACCAGCACACCGATAGAGTCGCAAGTGTTGAGGAATGCTGTGCTGGTAGGATTGTGTGCTGTGCGGATGAGGTTAAAGCCAGCCTGTTTCATCAGCTTCACCTTCCTTGCTTCTGCAGCATCAAAGGCCATAGAACCCAGTATTCCGTCATCGTGGTGTACGCAGGCACCATTGAGGAAGACAGACTTTCCATTCAGCACAAAACCTTTCTCGGCATCGTATGTGAAAGTGCGGACACCATGTTTTACGTTAACGTCGCCCACCTTTATATTATACAGGTAAGGTTGCTCTGGTGACCACAGCTTTACGTCCTTCAGTGTTATGACCTCAAGAGTCTTTCCGTCGTATGTCAGACGCACCTTTGCAGAGTCAGCCTTCAGGCCGTCAGCAGAGATGCCAAACACCTTCTCTGTTGTCACGAAAGCACTTGTTTCGTTGTCCTTCGCTCCATCCTTGTGGGTCTCCAGCCATACATGGCGATAAATACCCGAACCGCTATACCAACGGCAGTTGTGCTGCAGAGAGTTGTCAACCTTTACTGCTATGATGTTCTTCTGGTTCTGCTTTACGTATGATGTGATGTCAGCATAGAATGGAGTGTAGCCATAGGCATGAGTAGTAGCGAGAGTGCCGTTTACATACACCTCAGCTTTCTGGTAAACGCCTTCGAAATGCAGCACTACCTTCTCGCCAGCTTTCTGTTCAGGCTTGAATTCTTTTCTGTACCATCCTATGCCACCAGGGAAATATCCGCCGTCATTGCCTGTGGCAGCATCTGTGTTGGGAGCATGGTATATGTCCCAATCGTGTGGCAGGTTCACCTTCTGCCATTTGCTGTCATCATAGTCAGCAGCTTTTGCTTCAGGGATGTCGCCCTCATAGAATTTCCAACCAAGGTCAAAGAGGATGCTCTTTGCCTGTCCTGTTGTAATGCATAGGAATGCAATAAGAAGTGTAAAGAAAAGATGTTTTTTCATTTTGCTTAAAATAGACTTAATTGCACAGGTTCCTGTGGCTTCTCCTCTGGTTCTGCACTATTGTTATCATCATCACCTTCGACCTCGGCAAAGCCGATCATCTCCAAGAATTCATCTTCGCTGACGATGGGGATGCCTAACTTCTCTGCTTTTTGCAGTTTCGATGGTCCCATGTTGTCACCAGCCAGGATAAAGCTTGTCTTGTTGCTTATCGACGAAGAGCGTTTGCCACCATATTGTTCTATGATGCGTTCCTCGTAGTCCTTGCGTCCGTGCTTCGAGAAGACGCCGCTGACAACGATTATCTTGCCTTCGAGAATGTTGCTTTTTCTCGTTTCCTCTTTTATACTCATCTGCAGACCATACCCTATCAGCCTGTCAACAATCTCGCGATTCCTTTCGTCTTGGAAATACTCCACCACATTGACGGCGATGATTTCTCCTACACCCTCCACGTCTGTCAGCTCCTCTACGGTAGCATTGCGCAGGGCGTCGATGTTCTTGAAATGACGCGCTAACAGTTTTGCTGTTGTTTCGCCCACCATGCGTATGCCGAGAGCAAAGACAACACGTTCGAAGGGCACCTGTTTTGAGGCTTCTATGGCATCGACTACCTTCTTTGCCGATTTCTCCCTGTTGCCTTCATAATTCAGTTGTGAAGCCTTCAGCTCATAGAGGTCCGCAATATTATGTATCAAACCCTTTTCGTAGTAAGTGTCAACCGTCTCAGCCCCTAATGAGTCGATGTTCATCGCCTTGCGTGCTATGAAATGCTCTATCCTGCCTTTTATCTGTGGCGGGCAGCCTGAATCGTTGGGGCAATAATGCACAGCCTCTCCCTCCCTTCTGCGTAGTGGCGTGCCACAGACAGGGCAATGAGTGATAAACTCTATCGGCTTAGCATCAGCAGCACGCTTGCTCTCGTCAACACCAACAATCTTTGGTATTATCTCGCCCCCTTTCTCTACATAAACGTAGTCCCCCTCATGCAGGTTGAACGACTTGATAAAGTCTTCATTATTCAATGTGGCCCGATGCACCTTTGTTCCTGACAGCTGCACGGTATCCATGTTCGCAACAGGCGTAATAGCCCCTGTGCGTCCCACCTGATATGTTATCTCCTGCAGGCGTGTGCAGACACGTTCTGCCTTGAACTTATATGCTATAGCCCATCGTGGACTCTTGGCCGTAAAGCCGAGGTTGCGCTGTTGACGTGCCGAATTGACTTTCAGCACTATGCCGTCAGTGGCAACAGGCAGGTTGCGACGTTCCTTGTCCCAATAATCTATGAAGTCATAAATCTCCTGCAGCGTGCGCACCTTTCGCATTCCCTCGCTGATTTTGAAGCCCCATGAGCGGGCCTCTTCCAGTCCTTCAAAATGTCCGTCGTAGTTCACCTCGTCACCAAGCAGATAATACAGGTAAGCATCAAGTCCACGCTCTGCCACTACTCGTGAGTCCTGACTCTTCAGGGTTCCGCTGGCAGCATTTCGTGGGTTGGCAAAAGGCTGTGCCCCAATCTCTTCGCGCTCTTCGTTGAGGCGGTTGAAGGAACTCCAAGGCATCAGTATCTCACCCCTTATCTCGAAATTGCGAGGATAGCTGAGGCCCTGTTTCAGTACCAACGGGATAGAGCGTATTGTCTTTACATTCGTCGTGACATCATCACCTTGCACTCCGTCACCTCTCGTAACGGCTTGCACCAAGCGTCCGTCTTCGTAGGTGAGGGATATTGACAGACCGTCATATTTCATTTCGCAGCAAACCTCAAAATCCTCTCCCTCCAGGCCTTTCTTCACCTGGTTATACCATTCCTCCACATCTTGCTCGTTATAGGTGTTTGCGAGCGACAACATAGGATAGCGGTGTCTTACCTGCTTGAACTCCTTTGTGATGTCGCTACCCACACGCATAGTGGGAGAGTTGGGGTCGTACAACTCTGGATGCTTGGCCTCAAGGTCCTGCAATTCATGCATCGTGAGGTCAAACTCCTGGTCGGAGATGATGGGAGAATTCTCTACGTAATACCTGCGATTATGCTCGTGTAACTGTTCCCTGAGAGATAATATGCGTTCTTGGTCGGTCATAATAAGGCGATTTCTTTGCGAAGGTACGAAAAAGTGTGCAAAAATACAAGCGAAAATGTGTTTTTTTGCAAAAAATAATATCAAAAACGTAGAAAAAAGTTCGTTTTATAAAAATAATTTGTATTTTTGCGTTGGATTTATAACTGTACTTATAGAATTTTTTAACAAAACAATATTATAACCTTAAATTATATAGAACTATGGTATTAGATGCATCAAAAATTGGAGAACTTGCAGGTATCGTCTGGCGTACATTGGAGAGCAAGGGAAAACTAAATCTTGAGGAGTTGCAGGCAATTACAAGCCTGGACCTTATAGAGGTAGTCGCAGGTTTGGGTTGGCTTGCCCGCGAAGGAAAAGTTAGTTTTTCAAAAGATAACGGCGTTACCTCAGTCCAACTATATCAAGAAAGGTATTATTGATAACGTTTAACGGTTAACGGTTATTGACAAAAATTTTTCCGTACTTTTTTTGGAGAGTGCGGAATTTTTTTGTAACTTTGCACACATTATGAAATTAGCCTGAATGAAAATAATAGACTAAAAAACGACAAACTAAAAAAATATTATTATCTCTATGAAAAAGTTCTTCTTTTTAATCGCTGTTACATGCTTGGCCATGATGGCAAATGCTGAAACACAGAAATTGACATCGCCAGACGGAAAACTGGTTGTTACCATTGACCTCGACAATGATGGTGAGTTGACCTACAAAGCAAGTTATGACGGCAAGGAGATGCTGACAAAGTCTGCACTCGGCCTGAAGACCGATATGGGTGACTATACAGAGCACCTGAAGTTGGTTAACACAAAAGAGGGTAAGAGAGAAGGACAATATACTATGCGTGGCTCAAAGGCGTCTGTCATAAACGTAAACATGAATACTGTGACAATGACTTTCTCTGCTCCAAAGACAAGGAGGGATATGGTGCTGGAGATGTGTGTGGGTAATAACGATATTGCATACAGATACCACTTTGACGGCAATGACGACGGCGGTAAGGACGAACCTCGCAGGGTGACAATACTGAAGGAGGAGTCATCATTCAACTTCCCAGCAAAGACAACTACATTCGTATGCCCACAGATTGACGGCAACCACACAGGATGGATGGGAACAAAGCCAAGCTATGAGGAGGAGTACAGACCTGATGTTGCATTGACAGAGAAGTCTCGTTTTGGTAAGGGCTATACCTTCCCTTGTCTGTTCCGCATTGGAGAAGACGGCTGGGTGCTGGTAAGCGAGACGGGCGTCGGAAGCAATTACTGCGGCTGCCACCTGAGCGACTATGACAAGGAGGATGGCTTTACTATCGCATTCCCAGACAAGAGCGAGAATCACGGCATCGGAAGCACTACTCCTGCTTTCAGCCTGCCGGGAGAGACTCCTTGGAGAACAATAACAATGGGCTCTACATTGAAGCCTATCGTGGAGACAACAATTCCTTTCGATGTTGTAGAGGAACAGTATAAGGCGCATCCTAACATGAAGCCTGGACGCTATGTTTGGAGCTGGCTGATATGGCAGGACAACAGCGCTAACTTTGACGATCAGGTGAAGTTTATCGATACTGCTTCTGAGATGGGCTTCGAGTATTGCCTGGTGGATGCTCTGTGGGATGTGCAGATTGGCAGAGAGCGTATGGCAGAACTGAGCAAATATGCACAGAGCAAGGGTGTGAACCTCATGCTGTGGTATAACAGTAACGGCTATGCGAACGATGCTCCACAGGGACCTCGTAACGGCATGAATACTGCTATCGCACGCGAGAGAGAAATGGCGTGGATGGAGAGCATCGGAGTAAAGGGCATCAAGGTGGACTTCTTTGGTGGCGACAAACAGCAGACAATGCAGCAGTATGAGGACATACTGAGTGATGCTAACAGACACGGAATACAGGTGATTTTCCACGGATGCACATTGCCACGAGGATGGGAGAAGATGTATCCTAACTATGTGGCTTCGGAGGCTGTGCTGGCATCAGAGAATGTTTATTTCAGCGAATATCACGCTAAGAAGGAGGGCTTTGAACTGACGATGCATCCTTTCTCAAGAAATGTCGTAGGCAGCATGGACTGGGGCGGCACAATGATGAACAGATGGCTGAACAAAGAGGACCAGCCAGGAAAGCGCCACAGACGTTATACTTCAGACACCTTCGAGATGTCAGCAGCTATAATGAACCAGACAACAATACAATGTATCGACGTGCAGCCAAGCAACTTGAAGACATTGCAGCAGTTTGAACTGGATCTGCTCAAGAAGATTCCTACTACATGGGAAGAGACAAAGTTTATCGACGGATATCCTACAAAGTATGCCGTGCTGGCACGTAAGAGCACAGAGGGTAAGTGGTATGTAACAGGTCTGAATGGTGAGGGACAACCTCGCACTTTGACATTGAACGTACCGATGATGGCAGGAAAGACCGTCACATATTATACTGACGAACCGCTTAAGAAAGGACAGGAGTTCCTCAATCCTATAAAGAAGACTGCCAAGGTGGATGCAAAGGGTAACGTGAAGGTTACCATGCAGGGACTTGGTGGTATAATATTAACTGAAGAATAAAATATGACAAAACAGAAGATAGCATTTCTTGTTATTTCTTTGTTCCTGATGTGCGTAACTCCTGTGATGGCACAGGATGCGACGACTCAGAAAGCACAAACCGAAACAATAGCAGCAGCGCTGGATACTTCTGCTATAGACACTACGTCATTGTTGCTTGACGAAGCAGCGATGGAGATGGATGACAGCACAGCAGTAGCTGATGGCGGAGCATATACGCAGCTGAAGAAGAAATTCGTTGATGGCGGTGTGTGGTTTATGTCGCTCGTGGCACTGTGTCTTATCCTGGGACTGGCATTCTGCATCGAACGCATCATTTACCTCACATTGTCGGAGATAGACGCAAAGAAGTTTATGGTGCGTCTGGAAGAGAAACTGAAGACAGAGGGTGTGGAGGCTGCTAAGGACCTGTGCCGCAACACCAGAGGACCGATTGCCAGCATCTGCTATCAGGGACTGCTGCGCATAGATTCTTCGATGGAGGAAATAGAGCGGAGCGTCAGCTCATACGCTTCGGTGCAGGTGGGAAAAATGGAGAAGGGCTGCTCATGGATAACATTATTCATCGCTATGGCACCATCTCTGGGATTCCTCGGAACAGTAATCGGTATGGTGATGGCATTTGACCAGATAGAGATTGCGGGCGATATTGGTCCGACAATCGTAGCATCGGGCATGAAGGTAGCGCTGATAACAACGATATTTGGAATCATCGTGGCGCTGATACTGCAGCTGTTCTATAACTATGTATTGTCAAAGATAGATCACCTCACAGCACAGATGGAGGAAAGCGCCATAACGCTGATGGACATCATTAAAAGTTATGGTGGGAAAAAGGGATAGGAGATATCAATGGATATAATCTTTGCTGACATATTTATAGTTATCTCGCTGCTGACACTGATAGGGGCATTGCTGCTGGTGATTTATTCCGTGTGGCATTCCCTGAAGGTGAACAAACGCAAGAATATGGAGAATGGCATCCCTGTAAGCATAATAGGGTGGGGAGTAGTGGCTCTGATGATAGTCATCGCCCTGCCGGCATTGTTTATCGGGGGATTCGTAAATATGTGTCTTATCACAGCACTCATAATGCTCCTTGTGGCTACGGGAGCATTGCTATATAGCAAATGGTCAAGCACAAAAAGAGGCATATCATACCTGAGCTGAATACTACATCGACAGCTGACATATCATTCATGCTGCTGATATTCTTCCTTCTCACAACGTCAATGGACAGTGATAAGGGCTTGGGGCGTATGATGCCGCCGCCAGAACCGGACAAACAGGAGGAGATGCAGGATGTGAAGAAGGATAATGTGCTGACGCTGCATCTGATGAAGGGTGGGAAACTGACCATCGATGATGATGAGGTTGATATAAATCCGTCTATCAGAAAAACGATAAAGCAGTTTGTCGTAAGAGTGGGAGAGTCGCATATCATAGAACTGCAGGTGGACAGAAGTGCCGATTACGATTCTTATTTCAGACTTCAGAATCAGATAGTGCAGTCATACAAAGAGCTTGATGGATATAAACAACGTATAAAGGAAATTGTCGTTAACGATGAAGATAAATAGAAAGCGACATCATAGCGTGCCAAAGTTGAATATGGCTTCTATGCCGGACCTCATCTTTACTGTGCTGTTCTTCTTTATGATTGTGACGCATATGAGAAGCGAGACACCGCAGATGAAGATTGATGTGCCACAAGGTACGGAGCTGACAAAACCGCAGCACAGACGCTATATTACGAATCTGTACATCGGTAGCGACAGTCAGGGACAGAGCCACATACAGATAGGAAATAATATCGTTCCCGTAGAGAGCGTCGGGAATATTATAAGTAAGTTGCGAAACCAAATCGGCGAAGAGGATAGAGATTATTTCATTGTCAATATCCGGGCTGACAAACACACTCCAATGGGCGTCATTGCTGATGTTAAGGAGGAACTGCGTAGGGTAGGGGCTCTGAAAATAAGATATAACGCAATAGAATCAAAACAATTACACCAATAATAAAACTATGCAACAATACCTTGATTTGCTACAGCGCATAACCACAGAAGGTGTGGTGAAGACTGACCGTACAGGAACTGGTACAAAGAGTATCTTCGGACACCAGATGCGTTTTAAGATGTCTGATGGTTTTCCGCTCCTGACAACAAAGAAGTTACACCTCAAGTCTATAATCTATGAACTGCTTTGGTTCCTGAATGGTGACACAAACGTGAAATATCTTAAGGATCATGGAGTGTCTATATGGGATGAATGGGCAGACGAAAATGGTGACCTCGGACCTGTTTACGGGCACCAGTGGCGTTCTTGGCCCGACTATAATGGGGGGACTATAGACCAGATTCAGCAGGTGATATCTCTTATAAAGAACAGCCCTGATTCAAGAAGAATGCTCGTTTCTGCTTGGAATCCTGCAGAAATAGGAAAGATGGCACTCCCTCCTTGTCATTGTCTCTTTCAGTTTTATGTTGCTGACGGAAAACTTTCCTTGCAGCTTTATCAACGCAGCGCTGACACATTTCTAGGTGTTCCTTTTAATATCGCATCTTACGCCCTGCTGCTGCAGATGATGGCACAGGTGACGGGCCTTGAGTGTGGTGACTTCGTTCATACCACAGGTGATACTCATCTGTATCTCAATCACCTCGAGCAGGCAGAACTGCAGTTGACACGCACACCACGTCCTCTTCCAAAGATGAAGATAAATCCTGATGTGAAAGATCTGTTCTCATTTAAGTATGAGGACTTCGAACTCACTGATTACGACCCATGGCCACACATTAAAGCTGCTGTTTCCGTATGATATCAATAATTGCTGCCGTATCCGAGAATAGAGCAATCGGAAAAGACAATAAGTTGCTCTACTGGCTTCCCAACGACCTGAAGCGCTTCAAGGCCTTGACAACAGGACATACTATCATCATGGGACGCAAGACGTTTGATTCTCTTCCAAAAGGCGCATTACCTAACCGAAGAAATGTAGTCATCTCGCGTTCGGCAAGTTCTATTCCTGGTTGTGAAGTATATAACTCGCTTGATGAAGCAATTGCAAAAGTACAATCTTCACCAGTAGAGGGTGATGGCCCTGATAATGAGATCTTTATCATTGGTGGAGCATCTATATATGAACAGGCTCTGCCACTTGCTGACCGCCTGTGTCTCACTATCATTCACGATATTGCAAAAGAAGCAGACGCTTTCTTCCCACCATTTGATGATTGGAAGGAAATAGCACGCGAAGATCATACTGTCGACGAAAAACACTCCTTCAACTATTCTTTCGTAGATTATACGAAAGAGTAGGAGAGTGTCAAATCTCACATAACAAAAAGAAGCCCTCTCATCGTAATGACAAGAGGGCTTTCTTTATAGAAAGTGGGCAGTCTCCTACTCTCCCGCATAGTATTGCAGTACCATCGGCGCAGGCGGGCTTAACTTCTCTGTTCAGAATGGGAAGAGGTGGGCCCCCGCTGCAATAGCCACCCAAATGGGGTTGACGTATTGACAAGAACAAAACCGTAGGGGTTGGCGTAAAAACAACCGTGTCTGTTTCCTACAGCTAAAAGCATAAGCGTAAATAAGGAAAGTCTCGGGCAATTAGTAAGGCTCGGCTTTGACGTCACCGTCTTTACACCTGCCTCCTATCAACGTCGTAGTCTACAACGACCCTCAAGGGAAATCTAA
>JAFVGI010000072.1 GCA_017475005.1 Prevotella sp.
CTGCTGAGTAATCATACGACGACTAAGTAACACAAGGTTTACGGACCACCGGAGAAACAAGGTTTCTGCCGGTGGTTTTTTGTTTATATAACTTGGTCTTAAGGCAAGATTGCAGGCTGTTAGCTATGCTTTCACCCCTGTCACACAAAGATTTACCCTTTATTCTTCATTATCCAGGGTTTGTTCTTTCGACCAGTTGACGAGATAAAGTCTTTCCGTGGCTCTGGTGAAAGCAGTATAGAGCCAATGGATATAGTCAGGCGTGAGCATATCATCTGTCATATACCCCTGGTCAACATAAACATGTTGCCATTGTCCGCCCTGGGCCTTATGACAAGTGACGGCATACGCAAACTTTATTTGCAGCGCCGTATAGTAAATATCTTTCTTCATTGCCTTCAGCCTGTCAGCCTTACGTGGTATGTCGGCATAATCTTCCATCACACCATCATATAGCTTTCGTTGCTGTTCGGCAGTAAGTGCAGGAGTTTCGCTTTGCAAACACTCCAGAATTGCAGTCATATCCAACTCCACATCGTCATAGTCAGGAAACCGCAGAGTCAGGTCAGCGAAGTGAAACCCATACAACTCACGCTCGTTTCTGATGCGACGAACGATAGCCATATCACCATTGGCAATAAATGACATCCCTCCCCTATCATCGTTTCCGTTTACCTGAGCCGTTGAACTGTCAGCATTGCCAACACTATTGCTTTCACTACTGCTACCTGTAGTGTTCTCACTTTTTCCCTTGTCTGATGCTTCGTTCTCGAAATAATGATTCTTCACAATCATTATGCGGTCTCCAGAGCATAGTTCGTCTTCCTGATCCAATACGCGCGCGCGTATTCCATTATTATATATATTAGCACGCTTATTCGAACGGGTAATCACAACAGTCTCGTCCTGCCCCACCTTGTAATAGCTTTCTGCAAGGGCATCGATAAGGTCGCTGCCACTCAACGACACGATGTCAGCAAATCCCTTGAAGCGTATGCGTGGCAACTCGGTAGCGCTGTCATGTGTGATGAGTTGCCTTATCCGCGTAGCATTCCACAGGATTCCGGAAGTTTCTTCCTGTCTCACGACCTCATTCAGGTCACACTCAAGTACATCCAATCCATAGCTGCTCAACACGTATGAACGCAAAGCCGGGGCCTCATCTTCTCCTACAGGCGGCAACTGGGCACTGTCCCCGATAAGCACCATACGACAGTTGCGACCAGAATACACGTATGTTATGAGGTCATCAATCAGTCCGCCACCGTTACCATGAAACATGGGCATCCCCTCTGTCGGCATCTGCGGAATGGTAGAGATCATAGAAGCCTCATCGACGAAGAATACTGTATCCGTATGCAGATTAACGTCCAAAGAAAAATCATCACTTAAACTCTTCTGCCTGTATATCTTCCTATGAATAGTCGTTGCAAGGTGTTGGCTATTGAGGGCAAGCACCTTTGCAGCGCGTCCTGTAGGAGCCAAAAGCACCACGCGTTGCCTCAACGACACAAGCGTTTGCACCATGGCTGCTACGAGAGAGGTCTTTCCCGTACCGGCAGAGCCACGCAGTATCATAGCCGTCATACCTCGTTCTGCCGTCAGGAAATCAAGGAACACCCGAACGGCGTGCTGCTGATCCTGCGTTGGAACGTGACCGAAGTTACCCTGTATTAGGTCTGAAAGATGTTGTGTACTTATCATATCAAAGAAAGAAAACCCCGATACTAAACATCATACAAACATGTTTGGTATCGGGGATTGTTATGGGAGGAAACTCCCTTGTTTAGAAGAACATATAGCGGTTGTCCTTCACATTAGCCTTTTCATAGAGTCCCTGCATGAAGCCAGAAGCAATCTGCCTTGAGCGTTGCTCCATCTTCTCCTCATACACTTTCTCGTCAAACTTGCCGGGGCGGTTCTTCTTAGATGTAACTGTGAAGAAATATACGCCGCCGTTACCCTTTACAGGCTTAGCAACTGATGCGCCCTGCTTTACTGCAGCGATGGCACCGCTAAGTGCGGGCTCTGAGGTGCTGGTGAGCTGTACGAATGCCGGTGCAGCGAATGTAACCTGATTCAGCGAAGTGAGCTGTGCGCCCTTAGCCTTTGCCTCTGCAACGGTCTTAACGCCCTGCAGCTTTGCGATAAGCTTCTCGGCCTTCTTGTCTTTGAGTACTTCCTGCCTTACGTTCTCCTTAACCAATGGGTCGTTAAGGTCGCGATAGCCCTTCTGGTGTATCTTGGTGAGAACCATTACGAGCAGATTGTCGTTATCACCACACTCATAGAGTGGAGAAACCTCATTCTCCTTAGCCTCAAATACCCACTTCAGAGCCTCATGTGTACCGTGGATACGAGCCACATTGTGCTGTGAAGACATTACGTCGGTCAGGTCCATAACCTGATAGCCATTCTTCTTTGCATTCTTCTCTATGGCAGCGAGGTCACGGCTCTCTGATACAAACTGAGAGAACTTATTGTATGCCTGGCTGTAGGTCTGCTTAGAGAAGTCGATATTCACATTGATAACAGCTGCAACATACTT
>JAFVGI010000008.1 GCA_017475005.1 Prevotella sp.
AAGCTCGCTTTTAAGGAAAAAGAATTTGCTTATAACTTAAAAGGACAAAGTCCTAAACATACTCGGAGGGGTTTTTATGGTTTTTGTCAAAAGAAAAAGAGAAAAAAAATTAACTCTAGTTATAACAATATGAAGAAGATTACCCTTTTGGCTGCATGCTGCATGCTGCTGCCGCTTTCGCAGAAGGCTGTGGCACAGAGCGAGATTTATCCGCAGCACTTTAACCTCAGCGAGGTAAACGTTACAAGTGGTCCACTGAAGGTGGCACAGGATTTGAACTTTAAGACACTGCTGGCATACGATGTTGACAGGCTGTTGACACCTTTCGTAAGACAGGCAGGCCTCAACACTGGCGAATATGCCAACTGGACTACCCTACACCCCAACTTCGAGAACTGGGGCTCTGGCAATTTCCGCCTCGACGGACATGTGGGAGGACACTATCTCACAGCATTGGCGCTGGCTTATGCTGCCTGCCATGAGAGCGAGACAAAGGCACAGCTGAAGAGCCGCATGGACTATATGCTGAAAGTGATGAAAGACTGTCAGGATGTCTTCGACAGCAACACAGCAGGACTGTATGGCTACATAGGCGGCTATCCCAGCAACACCCTGTGGACAGACATGTATGCAGGCAATATGACAGAATTCAACAAAGCCAGAGGAAATGTGCCTTTGTATGTGCAGCATAAGGTGATGGCTGGTCTCAGAGATGCATACCTTTATGGCGACGGAGAGACAGCAACAACAGCAAAGGCGATGTATTTAAAGATGTGTGACTGGGCCATAAACCTCGTTGCAAAATTCAACACATCGACGATGCAGGATATTCTGAATACAGAACATGGTGGAGTAAATGAGGTATTGGCTGATGCCTATAAGATTACAGGTCAGGCAAAATATCTCGACGCAGCAAAGAAATACAGCCATACCACTATGATAAACGGTATGCAGACAGTCAGCACCTCCTTCCTGGATAACAGACATGCCAATACACAGGTGCCAAAATACATAGGTTTTGAGAGAGTAGCACAGGAGGATGCTACGATGACGAACTACGCCACAGCAGCAAGGAATTTCTGGACAGATGTGACAAGCAACCGTACTGTCTGCATTGGCGGTAATTCCATGAATGAATGGTTTATGGCAGCATCAGCAGCAAACAGATATGTCAACGAGTGTAACGGACCAGAGAGCTGTAACTCGAACAATATGCTGAAACTCTCAGAGAGCCTCTTTGATGCCACTCATGACAGCAAATATGCGGACTTCTATGAGGGTACGATGTATAACCACATTCTCTCTACTATAGACCCTGTAACAGGAGGATACGTATATTTCACACCTTTACGCCCGCAGGCGTACCGTATATATAGTAAGGTGAATCAGGATATGTGGTGCTGCGTGGGAACAGGTATGGAGAATCACTCAAAGTACGGACACTTCATCTACACACATGATGGCAGCAATACTCTGTATGTGAACCTCTTCACACCATCAACACTGGAGAATACAAACTTTGCCCTGACACAGGAGACGAATTTCCCTTATGAGCAGCAGACAAAGCTGACAATAGACAAGGGGGCTACCTACACCATCGCTATCAGAAAGCCATCATGGGTAGGCGAAGGATTTGCCATCAGCCTCAACGGCACACCGATAGCTGTTGCAAATATGACGGTAAAGAATGGTTACTGCTTTATCAGCAACACATGGAAGAAGGGTGATGTGATAACCGTCAACCTGCCTATGACACTGAGATACGAGCAATGTCCTAACCTGAAGGAATACATCGCCTTCAAATATGGCCCTATCCTCTTGGGAGCGCCTACAACATCAAGCAATCCAGGGGATGCTGATTATGAGGCTCTGAAACACGAATATGCAGAAGGAGAACGCATGGGACATGCTGAGGACAGCTATACCACGACAAAGTCTCTGGCTACTGCCCCACTCCTCATTGGAGACAGAGCAGAGGTGCTGAAAAAGATTACTCCGAAGGGAGACCTCACCTTCACCATTGACGCAAGCAGAGAGGGTTCCACATGGGAAAAACTGACCTTGGAGCCTTACTTCGCTATACACCACTGCAGAGTGATGAACTACTGGTATCAGGCAACGCAGGAGGAGTATGACAACAGCGACTGGGCAAAGGCTGAGAAGGCAAAGGAAGAACTGGAGAAACGCACCATCGACTTCATCCGCACAGGAGAACAGCAGTCAGAAGCTGGAGTAACGAGTTATTCTGCAGGTTCTACCGTCGGTACCTTCAGGGATGAGGTATATCGCGATGCTCAGGCAGGTGGATGGATTCAGTATATCCTCACCAACCACGACAATGTAAAGGAAAACGTAGGTCTTGTATGCCGTTTCCAGACAGCAGACGCAGGACGTAAGGCTACGATATATATTGAAGGAAAGCTGATTGACACCTATACTATCCCTTCTTCTTTCAGCACACAGGATGGCAGCGGTTTCTTCAATAAGGAATGGGCTGTGCCACAGTCAATACTGCTGAACAACGACGGAACACCAAAGAAAACTCTGACCTTCCGCATACAGGCTGACCAGGGTACCATATGCCCAGGCATCTATTACCTGAGACTCACAAAGGACTGCAAAGAGGTTGATAAGGAGAATCTTGGTGCTGACGTAACAACAACATACATAAAGAACCCATCCTTTGAGGCTGACGGCAACACATCAAACGTTGTGAAAGTTCCGAAGTCATGGTCTCTCAGTACGACATCTCTGGCATGGTACGGCATCAATGTTAAGAATACATGGGATGACAATCCTACTGACGGCACACGCATCTTTGGCGTATGGAACGGAAGTAGCGTACCTGTGGCACTCTCCCAAAATGTTACCCTGCCACAGGGGAAATATGTGCTAAGCGTAGATATGCATGCTTCAAACCGCAGCAATGCAACACGTCTGGGAAACCAGCGTGTCTTTGCCAAGGACTGTAACGGATATTTCAAGGATCAGTGTATTGCCGGTGTGGGAGATGACTACCCTCTGCAGACAATATACGTAACCTTCACCGTTGAAGACGAGAGTGAGACGATGGACTTAGGTGTTGCCACCTCCGATGCTCCAGCAGAGACATGGTTTAAGATTGACAACTTCAGACTATACCAGAATGCGCTGCCAACATCTGTAAAGATGGCACATCACAAAGTAATGGGTAAGAATTCCGACGGAACATTCTATGACCTTTCTGGGAAACGTACTAATGCCAAGGCAAAAGGTATCAAAATAAATCAGGGAAAAAAGTACGCAGACTAAGTGCTATCCCGTCATCGTTATTAGAAGCTGTGGTATAATCTGCCACAGCTTTTATGCTTTCTTCAGCATTACCCATAGCGACACCGATGCCTGCCTTCTCCATCATATCGACATCATTATTACTGTCGCCAAAGGCTATGACATCCTGCATAGGAATACCCAAATGGGTAGCAAGGTCTTTCAAAGCAGAACCCTTGTCGATACCAGACGGCAGACATTCTATGAAATAAGGAGTAGAATGACAGATATACATATTCTTGAGGGAAGCCTGCATCTGCTCTTCTAAAGCAAGGCGAGCCTCCGGAGGGCCTACCATAAGGCATTTATGAAGAGGGCGAGGGGTATCAGCAACAAAATCTTTAATACCCTGCACCTTCATATTGTTATTTCGTGACGAAATAGCCACATAGGGATTATCAGGATGTTCCGTATAAATGGTATCCTCATAATATGTCATTAGGGTAAAGCCCGACTTATCCTGAAAGGCCTTCAGCTGAGGAATAACCTCTTCCTGAAGCGTTTTCTCAACCAACACTTCCGGAGTACCATCAACACCAACAGCAGGAACCTCTATATAGCCTCCATTATAGCACAGCAGCAGCACCTCGCCACCTATCTCACGTGCCAAGGGACGCATACCGAAAGGAGGACGCCCAGAAGCCAAGCATAACTTTACACCATGCTGCTGCACTGTACGCAAGGCCTCCATAGTGAGAGGGGTGATTACCTTATCGTCATTTGTCAGAGTACCATCAAGGTCAAAAGCGACTAACTTTATATTGAACATTGAAGATTGAAAATTGAAACTGCTGCAAAGGTACTATTTTTTTTCGAAAACTTTACACAGAATATATTCATAAATACTAAAGATATGTCAAGAAAAAAACATTTTACTTCTATGTTTCGTACATTTTTTGTAACTTTGCACGCAATTTATGAAAGATAACATAAAAATAATACTGCTCTTAGCCTTTGTTTTCCTTTGCAACATCACAGCAAAAGCAGATGACGAAGTTTTCTCATATGAGGGTGACCACTACATCATCAACGTAGAGGCTCTGCATCCTGACAGCGAGATGACGCTGATGGATGTACTGTTGGTATGTCCTGATTTCGTTACTACTGACGGCAGGAATTTTGTCGGGAAATACGAATTGTGCGTAGATAATGTCACCCACGTTATGGACATTGAGACATTTACGCAAAATGTCAAGGCATCCGAGCTGAAAGAGGTGCATGTATATAACTTTGGCTCTGTCTCACAGGGAAGCAATGGACTGTATGGAGTTGTTGATGTGTATTATAAAAAACCAACATCACCTGGTACCAGCGGAAAAGTAGCAGTAGAAGGTAGCACATACGGCAACGGAAAGCTATATGCAGACGTTACGACAAGTAGCGAGAATGTAGAAATAAAGGGATATGCCCTTACCAGTCTGAAATATGGCAAGGCAACGACAGACGACGTAGATTACTTCCGCTCCAGACGGGCTACCGAGAATGCACACTTTAGCCTAAAATGGGATATCACCTCAAAAGATAACCTGATGATAAAGGCTTATCAGCAGTTCTATGACTATAAGGAACGCTTCCACAACATTGAAGAGGACGAGAATAGCACTATCCCCATACTTGAACGATACGGAGACTTCGTAGCGAAATACACTAGGGCACTCAGCGACAATGGTGCAGAATTCCTTGCTGAGGTTGGAGCAGACTATCTCAACCTGAAAGAAGGAGAGATGAAGGTACGTGATACATACCCATACTGCTATGCAGAATTCGATTTCCCACTCTTTACAGAAGACCTGCAAGTGATGGCCGGATGGGAAATGGACTATGACAACTACTGGGTAAAAGGCTATAACCGTCAGCAGTATCTAGAGAACCAGTTATATCTGCAGCTTAACTACACCCACGGGCCGTGGCTCATTACATTAGGAGACCGACTTAATCACCTTAATCATTGGAGTCACTCATTCCACCCAGGTGATGAAGAATACCGCACCTCGAACACGAAAAATATCAACTGCTTTCACGCCAGTGTAGGATACAAAGCCAACAGACATTTCGTACAGGGGTCGTTCAGCCGCGATTTCTATCTCCCAAGTGCTGATGAGTTCTATGCTGACATCCTTGCTTTTGAAAGACGCAATTTCTATCCAAAGACCAACACTATCTGGAACACGGAAGCCATGTACTCCTACCAACACAAGAACATCGTTTCTGCATCCAGTATGTACTATTCATGGATGGATGACTCTTTTCTGGCAAAAGAGCAAAAGGTTGGTTTTCGCACTTCTGTGACATGGAGGGCAGGAATCCTCCGATTGACAGCGGGGGCTGACTACTATCATGTAATTACACAGATAGGGGAGCCGGAGAAAGACATACACAACAACTGCATCAACCTGAAACTGGCTCCTACCCTATTGCTGGGGCATGGTTTTAGGGTTTCATCGGTATTGCTTTACAACAATAAGCAGTCTTTTTCCCTCATCCCATCACATCTCTTTGCTTCAGTAAAGGTAAACAAAGACTTCGGAAAGCATCTCAATGTATATGCTGACTTCCGCGATATTGCCGGCATGCCGTCTTTCCCTCTCCTCAACCTGCAAGAGAACTATTACAACCGTGCACTTACCTTAGGTATGACATATAGATTTTGATATATAAGCAAAAACAGACGAAAAAAAACATTATGACTATCAATCAGCTTCTCCGTTCATCATTCCTTGCCGGTGTCTGCATCGGCATTGCCGGCTTTGGCTATCTGGCTTCTAAAGATATCATAGGAGCAGTGCTTTTTGCCTTCGGACTTCTCACAGTTGTTCACTATGCCCTGAAACTATATACCGGCACTGCAGGATTTATTGTAAAGGGTGAGGTAGGACAGCTGTTCCTTATTCTCTTTGGCAATCTGCTGGGTTGTTTGTTTGTAGCACTTATTGCACGTTGCTCTCCAATGCCGTTGCAAGAAACAGCACAGGCTGTTCTGTCTGGACGACTGGCAACAGGTCCTCTGAAAGGTGGTATCCTGGCTATAGGATGCGGATTTATCATGACAACAGCGGTCACCTTTGGAAGAAAGCAGCAGAACCTGCCACTGCTGTTCGGTGTGCCACTCTTCATTACCTGTGGCTTTCCGCACTGTGTAGCAGATGCTTTCTACTATATGTGCGTACCTGTAGAATTCCTGTCGGAACATGCCGTAGAGGTGCTGATATTCTATGTCAGCATCGTGATAGGAAACTTCGTCGGGTGTAATTTGTATAGAGCAGTAATAAAATAAAAAAATTAGAGGATGGGAAAGCCCCATCCTCTTTCTTTTTACCTAAAAGGATTATACCTGGAATAAAACCTACTAAATTCTATTTTTTGTTATCCTTTTTATTTTTCTTATTATCTTTCTTTGGATCTTTGTCGCATTCTTTTTTTTCTTTGCAATCAGGGGCTTTGAATCCCTCCCCTGGACACTGGCCACGGAAATCGTGATGCATCATAGGATGACGACGCTGTGACCACTGGCCCTTTCTACGTCCATTCATTTTCTTATGCATAGCACGATGATGCTGCATATATACCCTTGCCTCAAGATACTGAATGTACTTCTCATCACCAAGGGTCTGACGGAGTTCCTTGCGGAAATTCTCATGATACTTCTTTCTCAACTCCATCACAGTCTTCATAGTAGTTGAGTCAATGCCACAGCCCATATTTTTACAGCACATCTGCTGACAGCACATTGGTTTGTCACACTTCTGGTTATCCTTCTGTGGCTGAGCCATTGCTGCCACACTTACTGTTACGCACATCAGTGCAATGATAATCTTTTTCATTTTATCTAATAGTTTTTGTTGAACTCACTTATGTGACGTAAAAATATAAAAAGGGTTTATTCGGGTTTTTCCTATTATGAGTAGGTATTTTCCCAAAAGGAGTAGGAAAAAATACTTTCAAAATCCCTTTTCTCGCCGTATCTTTGCAGCGTGAAAAAGAAATTGTTGCTCACGCTCGGCATAAAGAAAACGAGCTTTCCTTCTGCCCTCGCTTAACCGCAACATTGCACAGGAAAAAGAAACATTAGCCCCATAGGCTTATTAGACTTATATTAATAATAAATGTATAGAAAGGAGAAAAGTTATGAAAAAGATGTTATTTAGCCTCATTGTTATTTCAATATTAGGCACAGGCACAGCATTAGCACAGCGTCGTAGCAGTCACAATGTACAGGGTGGTCATCGCGATGCAGTTCGCACAGAGGCACCCGGAAATTATGGCAGAGGTCATCACAGCACCCATGCAAGGGAATACAACTATGGTCACAGAGGACCTGTAGCCCACGTTGTTCACCATGGGCCGGCAGTTCATCATGCTCCCGTTGTTCACCATCATCACCCAATGCCCGTACATCACAGGCATCACGTGTATCACAGGCATCACGTGTATCACGAGAGAGTAATCGTAACACCAGCACCGGTAGTCTATTCTTCCCCCTGCCCTCCTCCACCAGCACCGGTAGTAGTTGTTGAGCCAGCACATCCAGCAATCTCTATAGGAGCACTGGCCGGAGCACTCATCGGTGGCACCATCGCCGCCGCAGCATGTAGATAAATATTGCAAAAAAGCCAAATTGAGGTTTCGCAAGTGTTTTTCACCTGCGAAACTTTTACTTTATGTGACATAAAGTGATTAAAATGACACTAAAGAACCCCTGAAATCGTTTTTTTTTTGCAAAAAATTTGCATTTTAAGAAAAAAACACTAATTTTGCACCAAAACAAACCTAATTAAAAAAATTCAATTTCTATAACCATTATGAGAAAGAACATTTTCTCTTTAGTGATTCTGCTGTCTTTATGCTTATTCAGCAGTTCAATCTATGCCCAAACAGACTTATCAGGTGTAGAAGTGACAGTCGATCCATCATCATTCGACTATGACGGTAATCCTAAAACGCCTAAAGTCAAAAATTTTCTTAATAAGCGACGTCCTGTTAACCCTACTCCTGTTGAGGGGACAGATTACGACCTTACCTATGAAGACAACATTCATGCAGGAACAGCAAAGGTTATCATAACTTTCAAAGGTAGTAAATACAAAGGAACAGCAAGTTTTAATTTTGAGATTAACGCTATAGATATAAGCAAGGAAGTAACACTTGCATTGGATAAAGATAAATTTGATTACGATGGCACCGCCAGAGAGCCTGCCGTATCGGATTTATACTATGGTGGTACACTTTTGATTAAAGGCAATGATTATAACCTATCATACAAGAACAACACCAATCCGGGAATGGCGACTGTCACAGCCACATTCATAGGGGATTATAAAGGCACCGCAACAACAAATTTTGAAATCATTGATAATGGATCTGTACCACCTTCTTCACTTATGGTGAACTATTACGACGGAAGTATGGCAAACCCAAAGGTGGAGAGAGAGATGACCTACTCTGAATTCCTGACACTGTTGGGAAATTTCCCAAATGCTATTGCTATAGCACCACAGGGTTTTGACAAATGGCCTCTAGATAAGAAACATATTGTTGTTGAAGGTAAAAACGAACTTAATAACATTTGTAACAGTTTCACTTTGACTGACAAGGAGGATTTCTATACTTCCGTTTCTTTTACAGCAAGCACTTTCTCTTATACTCGCAACCTTGTTGAGGGGTATAACACCGTGTGCCTTCCTGTCGGAATCGGTGAAGTTGATATCCCTGAGGGGGCAGGAATATATCAGTATTTTGGAACAAATGAAGAAGAAAATCAAATTTATTTCATAAAATTCCAGGAAATGAGCGCTGGCTATCCATGGCTGATGAAAACCCAAGAAGCATGCGAATGGAAAGTAGATTTATCCAATGCAAGAATAGAAAAGAATGCGATAGAAGATGCTTATAGTACTGTTGGTGGTTTGAAGTATGAAGGTTTTATGTCTGGTACCTACACACTTACATCAAAATACAAATATGACGAAAATCATCCTTACTATGGTTTACGCAACTACGACAATAAGTTTGCACCTTTGGCAAATACATTGTCACCATTCCGTGCATGTATCTCGATTCACGACATCAATGTCTCGGAGGCTAAGGCATTTAGAATATCTACGTTCGACTCTATTACTGAAATAGAAAATGTGAAGGCACAGAATAAAAAAGTGTTGTCGAATGGTAAATTTGTTAAAGAAGGACAGATTGTCATTGTCAAGAACGGCAAGACGTATAATATCTCTGGCGCAGAAATAAAATAAAACGAAAAATCAAGGAGAACCAACATATGAAAAATATATTTCCATTTGTTTGCACAGCCCTGATAGCTTTTGGGTTTGTAACCAGTTGTGGTAGCGATGATGATTCCGCTACTGATATTAGTGAAATCACATCCTACGATGCACGACACAACATTCTAAATGCTAACAAACTAGAGGAAAATGGCTTGCTAACCTTCAGTGAAGATTTCACTTCTGCGATAGCAAAATTTACTGCCAACAATGCAGAAAGCTTAAAATTAGCAATGGTTCTTGCTGGTGCTAACGGCAAGAAAATTGCTGAATTTCCAGCCCTCTATTCAGAGAGTGACAACATGTATCATGTAAACCTCACGAACCTTACACCAGGAAACATCTATTTTTACCACATCATAGCCTATGATGCTGATGGTAATTACGTCAGCCGTGCTAACGAAGGCTCGTTCACATTACCACAGTTAAAAGGTCCTGCTGCGCTTACAGGTCTCGTTGGACATGCACCAACAAATATTGCAAATGCATATTATTCTGAAGGAAAACTATATGGAAATCCTACTGGATATATCACGGGCGATAACATTACTCCTAAGGTAGAGTATTCTATTGATGGCGGAGAATTATGGGAAAGCGCTACCGAAAATGGTATAATAGAAGGTCTTCCAGTAGGAAAAGTCCTCGTACGTATAGCAGCAACGACAACAACTATGGCGGGAGAATCTGTGGAAATCACTATCCCTGGTAATAGTGACATTAGCGGTGAAGGAGGCTATGCAGAAGGTGAGAATGCAAGAAAAGCTTCTCTAACTAGATAAAAGAACAAACAACATATTCAAATCCCCTAACTGACACAACGGTTGGGGGATTTTTTATAATATCACCTGTAGTTGGGCTTCTATAAGCGTTTTTGTAGCGGATCTATTCTTTGATGTTATAGAGGTGTAGGTGGTACTAACTTTACCTATTGCCGTAAGCCATTTCGTCAATTGCCCTTTCACCATCAGCACACCATGCACACCTCTGCCCCAATATGACGGATAACTGGGATTATACATCAGGCTTTGCTCATAGGCATACATACGACTACTATACCCATCAGTATTGAAGTATGCTCCCATACCATAGATATTCCATCGTTCAGACATCTTATAACCAGCGCTACTGGAAACAATAATGCCATTACTGCGTTCCTTGGAATTTCCAACTACATTCCCTTCTACATGGCTTCTCAACTGCCACCTTACCCCCGTATAATTAGCTATTACACGTATTTTATGAGTGTCATCGTCCTTCGTCTTGAATCTATAACGAGTTGACAATGTCCAGTTTTTTCCCATATCCACGGTTGCCTGTATACAATTGTCCCATGAATAGGTTCCTGGCCCATGTTGATATCTGTACCATGCAAAATAGGCATAGTCGGTATAAAGATCTATCGCCAGATTACGCAACGGCTCATAATGTAAGCCACCATATATTCCGCTTTCGTTTGTAACCGTTGAATTCTCACCAAAGGCTTTTCCGTAAAAGGCTTGATACCGATATGAATAATACCGTTGTACCGCAGTCATAGTAACCTTCCCACTCGTACGCCATATTAAGCTGTTAAGGGTCGCTATCGGTGCGCCATTACCCTTTGAGTTTCCATATCGTGTATTGTCAGACCGCCCAGAATAAGCAGTCTCTCCTATTAGTGAGAGTGAACGCCATCTCACACGATAGTCAACACCAATATTATAGGTACTGTTGCCACTCGGATAATAAAACCGGTATAACTGCGAGGCAGAAAGGGCAGACTTCTTTGTATAAATAGGATTCAGAAGATTTGAAAAACGAGTATAAACAACTGAAGTGCCTACACTCCAATCGAAATCACCACCAACAATCCTACTATATCTCACATGTCCTCCTGTAGTGAAGATATTAATGTTGTTTTTCTTCGCTATCTCAGTTTTTGTCCTGTGATAACCTGTCGTTAATATCGTAGAAATCGAATTATCTGCATTCAGCGTTGCATCAGCAGCACGATAGGAGACAAACGTGGATATAGTGAGATTACATGGTAGTTGAAGAGCTACAGCACCACCTTGAAAGTATTTATCGTCAGAGGTACCGCTGTATGGGCTGAAAACGCTACTTATACGCCCTATTGCAGACAACATATTCTGTTTACTTAGCGTGTAAGTATTGTTCATAGTGAGCCCCATACCGAACTGACCACGAAATGTTCCAAGTATTATCTGCTTGAAAATACCCAACTGACGAATTGACAGATTATAGGTATATGAGTCATAACCCCATCGGTTATTTTGCGTAAAGAAATGTTCACCGACACTCTTGCCTCCAGTAATATTAAACTTCACTTTTTCGCCCATTCCAACGGAATATCTTAGGCTATGTTTGGTATTATCACCCAGATAAGTTTCATCTTTTGCATAGGTCGGGAAACTGCCTGTAAGAAGAATACGATGCTTCAAATGGCGTATGCCATATTTTAATGCTTCGCGACTATACCATTTACGCGGTTCCACCTCAGCTACATACAGGAAAGAGAACAAATAATCCCGCAATCTGTCGTCTATGGAAGGAATCAGTGACAGCTCATGAATATCCTTGAGGCTACCATATTTTTCACGATATTCAATGATATCACTTATTTGGTTGATATTCAGACCCGGAATCTGAATAAAATCTTCCGTTTCTGCAGTATTCACATCTAAGGGTTGGGACGCCAACTCACTCAGCAAGCTATAAGCCTCTTGAAATGAAACAGCAGAACTCTCGCTGTTTTCGTATAAATATTCAAGATAATCCTCCCACGACGCTTTATTTTGCGCCGCTATCGGTATGACAAAAAGTAATAAAACAAATAGAAGCAGATTATTCTTCAATGTATTTCTTCAATGCCTTAGCTACTCCATTAGCCCATGTATCGATACCACCATCCATTTCCATTGAGGACACCAGTTTTACGACATTTTCAAGCGGCATTCCATAACGCAGGATACCACTTATAAGTTTGGCATAATTCCAATATTCTGGATTAAATTTCTCAGAGAGACCTTCTACTGTCGTCTTATATCCACGTCTGTTCTCAAATTGGAAATCATAGCGTTTGGTACCATCCTCATTGATATGACGAATAATCTTGCCGGCATTTACTGACTTAGGCAGTATTATACCTTCATCATCATCCTGCAAACCCGTAAAAATCTCATAGGGCTTACCATCAAGCAGGCCAACAAAAGCGACCCACTTGTCTTTTGCATTTTGGAAACGAACGACATCACATTCTAACACCTCTGGGCGTTTGCGATAGCTGCCTAAAAAATCTTCTGCCATATTGATATATCTTTACATTTTGGCAGCAAAGTTACAAAAAAATGTCAATAATCACATATTTTGGAGATTTTTTTTGTAACTTTGCAGTAGAAAATCGCGAACTTACTGGCACTCGACATAAAAAATAAATGAATTTATTTTGTTCTGTGCTCGTTTTTTTGTAACTTTGCCCGCAAAAATCAAAAAAAACGTTTCATTAATGAAAGAATTAACACTTAAGTATGGCTGTAATCCTAATCAGAAGCCATCACGCATCTTTATGGCAGAAGGCTCTGCCAATGGTGGAGAATTGCCTATAGAAGTTCTTAATGGCCGCCCCGGCTACATCAATTTCCTTGACGCTTTGAACTCTTGGCAGTTAGTAAAAGAACTGAAAGAAGCAACAGGTCTTCCTGCTGCAGCATCTTTCAAGCACGTCTCTCCCGCTGGCGCCGCAGTAGGTCTGCCATTGAGTGACACACTGAAGAAGATTTACTTTGTTGATGACATTAAACTACCATTGAGTCCCATTGCCTGCGCTTACGCAAGAGCACGCGGAGCTGACAGAATGTCTTCGTATGGTGATTTCATTGCCCTTAGCGATGAGTGCGATGCCGCTACTGCTACTATCATAAAGCGCGAAGTAAGTGATGGTATCATAGCACCTGGTTTCAGCGAAGAGGCCTTGCAGATTCTGCGCGAAAAGCGTAAAGGGACATATAACGTCATAAAGATTGATCCAAGCTATAAGCCTGATCCAGTTGAGACAAAGCAGTGCTTTGGAATAACCTTTGAACAGGGAAGAAATGAGATAAAACTTAATGACCCAGCTCTATTTGAGAACATTCCAACAAAGCAGAAGACATTCACTGAAGATGCAAAACGTGACCTGATGATTGCCCTGATAACACTGAAATACACTCAGAGTAATAGCGTTTGTTACGTAAAGGACGGTCAGGCAATTGGCATTGGTGCTGGCCAGCAAAGTCGTATCCACTGCACTCGTTTGGCAGGCAACAAAGCTGATATATGGTGGCTGCGCCAGTCTCCAAAAGTAATGAACCTGCCTTTCAAAAAGGATATCCGTAGAGCTGACAGAGACAACACCATCGATGTTTACATCTCTGACGACTATGAGGACGTTCTCGCAGATGGCACATGGCAGATGTTCTTCACAGAAAAGCCAGAACCAATGACACGCGAAGAGAAAAAGGCATGGATAGCAAAGAATACCGATGTAGCACTCGGTTCTGATGCTTTCTTCCCATTCGGTGACAATATTGAGAGAGCACACCGTAGCGGCGTAAAATACATAGCTCAAGCAGGCGGCTCTGTACGTGATGATAATGTCATCGATACCTGCGACAAGTATAACATCACAATGGCATTTACAGGAGTAAGACTATTCCACCATTAATGGACGATTTTCAACTCATACTCGAAAACGGCATCAACTTTGGACGCGGAGGTGACAAACCCAAAAGGGAAGAAAAGATAAAAACCAAAGCGAAGAAGAAGAAATACATCACTGGTGCTCACGGTTCAGGCTCTGCAAAACAGAAAGCAAAATACCGTGAGCAGCGGGCCAATAGGCATAAATGAGGGGCTTAAAGAAACTTGACATATTCATGGTGCGACAGTTTCTGTTGCTCTTCATAGGCACGTTTTGTATAAGTCTATTCGTGCTGATGATGCAGTTTCTTTGGCGCTATGTTGACGAACTGATTGGCAAAGGCCTGTCACTGGAGGTGTTAGGCAAGTTCTTTTGGTACATGGGACTTATGCTCGTACCACAGGCTTTGCCTCTCGCAGTTCTCCTATCCTCCCTCATCACAATGGGTAATCTTGGTGAGAGTAGTGAGCTGACAGCTATCAAAGCTGCTGGAATATCACTACTGAAGAGTCTCAGGGGACTAATTGTTTTCGTTGTACTTATTGCTACCGCATCTTTCTTCTTCCAGAACGATATCGGACCGCAGTCGAATGTCAATCTGAGGCAGCTGCTACTGTCGATGAAGCAAAAAAGCCCAGAATTGGAAATTCCTGAAGAAATCTTCTACTCCGGTATTCCTAACTGCAACCTGTACGTGCAGAAGAAAGACCTCGAAACGGGAATGCTTTATGGCATCATGATATACAGAATGACACAAAGTTTTGAAGATGCCGCCATAATACTTGCAGATTCCGGGAAATTGCAGTCAACCGCTGAAAAGCAGCACTTGCTTCTCACTCTGTACAACGGAGAATGGTTTGAAAACATGCGGTCACAGGAACTAGCAGGTAATGCAAATGTTCCCTATCGTCGAGAGAGTTTTTCTGAAAAGCAGATAGTGTTGGATTTCGATAACGGATTCAACCTGGCGGAGGCATCAGGCATATCCCAGTCAGCCACTGCACAGAGTATAAAACAGCTGCTACATCATATCGACTCTCTGACATTATACCAGGATAGCGTGGGCAAAGAGGTTCGCAACGAACTTCGTACAATGGCATTCAATACACCGCAAGTCAAGAAGGCTGACAGCATTGCTGCCATCAAATATGAAGAAAAGGGAAAAGCCTCTGTTGACTCTATCTTTCAGAAGTTGTCTCCAGAAAAGCAACTTAATCTCATGCAGCAGCTGAGAAGCCGCGTGAACAATGCAAATATACAAACAGAATTCCGTAGTTTCGCAGCAGGGAACAATTTCAAGATGGTGCGAGAGGACTGGATAGAGCTGGTGAACAAGTTCACATTATCGCTCATGGTAATCGTATTCTTCTTCATCGGAGCATCACTTGGTGCCATCATACGGAAAGGCGGCTTGGGAGTACCTGTCATTATCTCCGTCATAGTGTTCATCCTTTTCTACATTCTTGACAACACAGGCTTCCGCATGGCGAGACAGGCATCATGGTCCATAGCCTTCGGAAAAGGACTTGCGCCAGCAGTTCTGATACCATTGGCTACATGGGTGACATATAAAGCAAATAAAGACTCTGTGGTATTCAACATGGATGCCTATAGGCTCTTCTTCATACGAGTATTTGGATTACGTGTCAAGAGAAACATCACCTCCAAGGAGGTTATCATTAATGATCCTAACTACTTCGATGATGTCAGAAAGTTGTCACTCCTTACCGATAGCGTCAGGAAGTACTCAAGGAAGTATAAACTGAAATACCTCTTCAACTCCATCGCAGCCTCTATCAGGTATAAACCTGACCCTGAGCTCGATAACATCATAGCTGATTTGGAAGCAATTGTCGATGATCTCAGCAACACCCGCGACCGCTTCATACTATCATATCTCAACAAATATCCTATAATAGCAGAAAAGGGATTGGGACGTTTAAGATTATACCGAGAACTCAAACAAATACGTAAGGTCAACGACCTCATGATAACGCGAATAGAACAATTAACCAAAAATATATAAAAAACAATGCATTTATCAAGTAGATTAAACAGATTAGCGCCTTCTGCTACCCTTGCGATGTCGCAAAAGAGTAGCGAAATGAAGGCTGCAGGAATTGATGTAATTAACCTTAGCGTCGGTGAACCGGATTTCAATACACCAGACCATATCAAGACTTCTGCAAAAAAAGCTATTGATGACAACTGGTCACGTTATTCTCCTGTCCCAGGATATGCTGACCTCCGCGAGGCTATCGTCGCAAAACTGAAGAACGAAAACGGTCTGGATTACAAAACCAGCGAAATACTCGTAAGCAATGGTGCAAAACAGGCTGTATGTAATGCTATCATGGCTCTTGTTGATGATGGTGAGGAGGTTATAATTCCTACACCATACTGGGTTTCATATCCACAGATGGTACTCCTTGCTGGCGGTACACCAGTACATATTCCAGCCGGCTTCGACCAGAATTTCAAGATTACTCCTGCACAACTCGAAGCAGCCATCACTCCAAAGACTCGCATGCTCATCCTTTGCTCTCCAAGCAATCCGACAGGTTCTGTATATAGCAAGGCAGAGTTGCAGGCACTTGCTGAAGTTATAAAAAAACATCCTGAAGTATATGTCCTTGCCGATGAGATCTATGAGCACATCAATTATGTCGGAAAACATGAGAGTATCGCTCAGTTCCCCGGCATGAAGGAACAAAGCATCATTATCAATGGCGTTTCTAAGGCCTATGCAATGACAGGATGGCGCATAGGATACATGGCAGCTCCAGAATGGATTGTCAAAGGATGTAACAAACTACAGGGACAGTACACCTCCGGACCATGCTCCGTCTCTCAAAAAGCAGCCCTTGAGGCATATACCGCTTCACAGGCTTGTGTAGAGGAAATGCGTCAGGCTTTCGAACGCCGTAAGAATCTTATCGTAGGTCTCGTTAAGGAAATTCCTGGCTTAGAGGTGAATTCACCTGACGGAGCTTTCTATGTATTCCCAAAATGCAAGAGTTACCTCGGTAAAACAGACGGACAACGCGTTATCAAAGATACTAACGACTTCGCCATGTATCTCCTAGAAGTAGGTCATGTAGCAACTGTAGGTGGTGATGCCTTTGGAGATCCAGAATGTTTCCGCATGAGTTATGCAACAAGTGATGAGAACATCGTAGAGGCAATGCGTCGTATCAAGGAATGCTGCGCAAAATTGCACTAATTTTTCCATAAATATTGGTTTGAAAAGAGTCGCGCCCACGCGTGGCTCTTTTTTATTTATCACAAATTATCATTATTTACTTTGTTTTTCAAAATAAAACTAACGAAATCGCGTTATGATTATAAACCACCTCGTACAGTGTTTGTCCCATAATGATAGCTAAAGGCTACAAAAGACGGGATTTTCATGTTAAAAGTTCTTAATTCTTGTCCGATATCAAGAAAATTTAATACCTTTGCTGCGAAATCACAATCTAACCGTGCATTCAAGTAAATTAAACTTAACATATCAATTTTAAATTTTTTATTAATCTAACTAAACAAAAATTATGGCAGACGTTAAAAAACCAGCCGCTCAGAAGAAAGCCTCAGCAGGTTTTCAGGGTGTTCGTAATGCAATTTGGATTATTTGCGCAATGTTCGTCATTGCAGTATGTATCTACAAGTTCGTCCTCGGTGACCCAGCCAATTTCGTAGGTGGCGATCCAGATGGAGAAGTTCTTAATGGTAACATGCTCGGTACCATCTATAAAGGTGGTGTCGTTGTGCCTGTCCTGATTACCTTGATTCTTACTGTGCTTTGTCTTTCTATTGAGCGTATGCTCGCACAGCGTACAGCATTCGGTAAGATGGCTACAACAAAGTTCGTTGTTGAAATCAAGGCAGCCCTCAAGCAGAATGACTTCGTTAAGGCTCAGGAACTTTGCAAGAAGCAAAGTGGTACTATCGCAAACGTTGTTGGCGCTTCTCTGAAGATGTACCAGGAGATGGAAAAAGACAGCAACCTCAAGAAGGCTCAGAAGATTGCTAAGATTCAGCAGGCTCACGAAGAGGCAGTACAGCTTGAGATGCCTACTCTGCAGATGAACATGCCTATGCTTGCTACTCTCGTAACACTGGGTACCCTTACCGCTCTGTTCGGTACTGTAACGGGTATGATCAAGTCATTCGCAGCCCTCGCATCTGGTGGTGGTGGTGACTCTGTTGCTCTTTCAACCGGTATCTCTGAGGCCCTCATCAATACCGCCCTCGGTATCTTGACATCATGGCTCGCTGTGATATCTTACAACTTCTTCTCTAACCGTATCGATAAGCTTACATACGCTCTTGATGAGGTAGGTTACACAATTGCTCAGACTTACGAGGCAAACCACGACGAAGCTTAATTTTTACTTCTAACCCTTTAAAACTTTTATCGCTATGGGTAAAGTAAAACTTAAGAAACAAGACATCTGGATCGACATGACGCCTATGTCGGACGTGATGACGCTGCTTCTGTGCTTCTTCATGTTGACATCAACATTCGTGAAGCCTGAACCAGTGAAGGTGGTAACACCATCATCAGTGTCTGAGATTAAGGTGCCTGAGAAAGATGTTCTCAACATCCTTGTCGATAAGACTGGCAAGGTGTTCATGAGCATGGATAACCAGATTTACCTTGAGCAGGCAGTTCTTGAAGTGACCGGCAATTTCAATATCGACTTGAACGGTGCACAACTTGCTGCCTTCAAATCAGATCCAATGTTTGGTACTCCTCTGAATGTTCTTAAAGAATATCTCAATAAGGATGAGTCAGAGCGTGCTAAAGCACTGAAGGAACTGGGTATCCCAACGGATAGTATAGATGGTGGTCTTTCTGAATTCCAAGAGTGGGTAAAGGCAGCACGTTCTGCTAATCCAGACTTGAAGGTTGCCCTGAAGGCAGACTCAGATACACCATACAAGACGATTAAAACTATTATGTCGGAGTTGCAAGATATTAACGAGAACCGTTATTATCTGATCACATCACTCAAAACATCGGAGGATTAAGAATGGCTAAACAGAAAAAAAGCAGACAGAAAAAGTCTCAAACCAGGGTGGACTTTACACCTATGGTGGATATGATGATGCTTCTTATCACATTCTTCATGCTCTGTACCTCTCTGGCTAAGCCACAGACAATGGAATTGAGTATGCCGACTAATGATAAGAACTTGGAAGACCAGGATAAGTCCGTTACCAAGGCTTCATACACTATCACTATTTATGTGACAGCAGACAACCAGATACATTATGTAGAAGGTCTGCCAAAGTATGATGACCCTACATGTCTGAAGAAGACTACATGGGGTAAGGACGGTATCCGTAAGGTCCTAATCACTCACGTGACCGAAGACAACACCCAGCCAATACAGCAGGTTATGCTGGCAAAGGCTAAACTTGACAAGAAAAAGCACGAGAACCCGAAGTTCACACAGCAGATGTATGACGACGAGCTCCGTAAAATCAAGTCAGGTGAAATCGACGGTAATAAGATTCAGACAATGACAATCATCATCAAAGCTACCGACAACGCTTCTTACCTTAACGTTATCGATGCACTTGATGAGATGCAGATTTGTTCTGTTGGTAAGTATGTCATCGACAAGATTACTCCAGATGATCTCAAGCTTCTTGAAGAGGCTAAGGTTAAGGAATAAGTCTATGCGCGTAACACTTTAACTTAAGAAAGGAAAAGAAAAATGGCACAAATAGATCTTATATCCAACGAATGGTCGGACATGATGTTCGAAAATCGTAACAAGGAATACGGGGCATACGTACTTCGCAGACAAACAGGACGCCGTAACGTTATCTCTATGATTGCTGTATTACTGCTCTTTGCTGCAGTCATGATTTTCATGATAGCAAAGAATGCTTATGAAGCATATCAGAAGGAACATGCCGTTATGGACCAGGTTACCGAGCTTTCTGCGCTGACACAGCAGAAGAAGAAGGAAGCTAAGGTAGAACGTAAGGAGATTCCTGTAAAACAAGAGCAGCAGCAGGTCGTAGAGAAGGTTAAGAGCTCTGTGAAGTTTACTGCTCCTGTCATCAAGAAGGATGATGAAGTAAAGCCTGAAGATGAATTGAAGTCACAGGATGAAATCATGAACTCAAAAGTTGCTATCGGCGCTTTGAACGTTGTTGGTAATGATGAGAGTGGTGAGGTGCTGAAGGCTAAGGAAGTCATCGCTACAGAGCCAGTAAAACCAAAGGAAGAAGAAAACAAGGTGTTCGACGTAGTAGAACAGATGCCTTCTTATCCTGGCGGTATGAGTGCTCTGATGCAATACCTGTCTTCAAACATCAAGTATCCTGTAATTGCTGAAGAAAATGGCATCCAGGGACGTGTAATCTGTACTTTCGTCGTAGAGCGCGATGGTTCTATCACAGACGTTAAAATTGCAAAGTCTGTTGACCCATCACTCGACAAGGAAGCTATGCGCGTAGTATCCAAGATGCCTAAGTGGATTCCTGGTAAGCAGAATGGTTCTGCAGTACGTGTAAAATACACACTGCCTGTAACATTCCGCCTACAGTAGAATAACCGATAAATTCTCAAAGAGGCCAGAAGGGCATTCCTTTTGGCCTCTTTTTCAAAACACAGTATGAAACACATAACGTTCCTTATCGTTGCAATACTCGCATTATGTATCAGTACTTCCTGCTCACGCACGAAGAATCCTAATGCGCGTACTGACACGTACTCCAGCGGTTCCATAACATTCGGTGCCGACGAGAGCTTCGCTCCTATTATCGAAGAAGAACTTGACGTGTTCCATTCCATCTATGTCCAGGCTCACTGTACCCCCAAGTACATGACTGAGTCAGAGGGCATGAACCTGTTGTTGGCAAACAAGCTGTTGATGATGTTCACCTCACGCGACTTCAAAAAGTCTGAGTATGACAACCTCATCGCACGCGATCGCAAACCTTATACTGTACACGTGGGTTACGATGGCTTGGCACTTATCACCAACAGGGAGAATACCGACTCCTGCATGTCGGTGAAAGACGTGAAGCGCATCCTTTCAGGAGAGGCTAAGACATGGAAAGAGGTCGGCACCAAGACACGCTCCGGCGAAATTATCGTATGCTTCGACAACGCCACATCAAGTGCCGTACATTATGTGGAGGATTCTATCCTCAACGGAAAACCTATAACAGCCGAGAATGCCTTTGCCACAAAGAAGACGGCAGAAGTCATTGACTATGTTGAGAAGACTCCCAATGCCATCGGTATCATCGGTAGTAACTGGCTTAACGACAAGCGCGATAGCACCAATCTCACGTGGAACAAGAACATCCGTGTGCTCGCCATCTCCCGCAGTGACGATGCCACACCCGAAAATTCCTATAAACCCTATCAGGGCTACATCTATAACGATTTTTATCCCTTCATACGCAGGATATACGCCCTCCTCAACGACGAGCGCGGAAAATACGGTCTGCCGTGGGGATTCGCACAGTTCGTAGCAGCCCCAAAGGGACAGATGATAATCTTTAAGGCAGGACTGCTCCCCGCCTATGGCAATATTTCAATACGAGAAGTTAAGATAAACGATTAAACAAATTAAAGAAATAATATGAAACTAAGAAACATTATTATCGGAGCACTGATGACAGTCATCGCAGCTCCTGTACTGGCTCAGGACAATCAGTCCGACCAGATTATGCAGCAAGTAGCAACAATACTCAAGAGCGGTTCAGCCGATGCCCAGAAGCAGATAGCTGACATTGCTAAGACCTACAAGAAGGATGTCAACGGTCTCGTAAGCATCGGCCGTGCATATCTCTCTGTCAAGGACTATGCCAAAGCAAAGGAATATGCCCAGAAGGCTGTTGAACTCCTGAAGGGCAAGCAGGGCAATGCAGCTCCTTACCTTCTTCTCGGCAATATTGCTGTTGGTGAAGACAATGGTGGTGAGGCTGCCACTCAGTTCCAGCAGGCTATGTATGCCGACCCAAAGAATCCTGACGGATACCGTCGCTATGCACAGATAATGAGTAAGATAGACCCTAATGGTGCAGTGGAAACTCTGGAGGCACTGAAGAGGGAACTGCCAAACTACCCTGTTGATCTCATCGCAGCAGAGATATACTCAAGTGCTGGTAAAATGAATATGGCGATAGAGTATTATAATAAGGTGAGCGTTAACGACATGAAGGACTATCAGCTTTCTGACTACGCTACTAACGTATTCCTCTCTCAGGATTATCAGAAGTCACTGTCACTCGCTAATCAGGGACACGCTAAGTTCCCACGCAATGCGTCCTTTAACCGTCTTATTATGTTCAACAATACCGAACTGAAGAACTTTGACGACGCCCTCGCTGGTGCTAATGACCTCTTCAACAACTCTGACTCTCTCAAGGCTTCTTCCTTCGACTATGGTTACTATGCACGCGCTCTTAAGGGTGCCGACAAATACACAGAGGCTATTGAGCAGTATCAGAAGCTCCAGACACTCGACAACGTTGACGCTGCAACCAAAGCAGAGGCCAACAAGAACATCTCTGACTGCTACAAGAAGCTCTCTGACTATATCAAGGCCGGTGAATACCTCGACAAGTACGTCAAGGCACAGCCACAGCAGTCATTCACACTTCAGGAGACTGTAGCATCACTCTATGCTGATCAGCTCGCTGATGATAAGACATCTGCTGCCGACAAGCAGAAGGCATACGAGATGGCCGATAAGATTTATGCTGAACTGGCAGAGAAATATCCTGATAACGCCGCTTACGTAGCAAACAAGCGCTCCACCCTCCCCTTCTCATTGCCTATCGACCAGAAGGAGCAGGTTAAGCTCGCAGGTCCTCATTACGCTACCTTTACAAGCATCTTAGGTGCTAAGGCTGACCGTTCTGCTGGTGAGAACAAGATGCTTGCTGCTGCATACGCAACTCTCCTATACTACTATGTAAACTGCATCGATGATATGGAGAAGGGTAAAGAAGTGGCAGCAAAGCTGTTAGAACTTGACCCAGAAAACGAAGGTGCTAAGGCCGTTATGGAAATGAAGTAAGAAAAGCTATAAGTATAGATAAAGAAAAATGAGTTACGCGAAATACGTAACTCATTTTCTTTTCCTTTAATGTAGCGGGAGGGGGCCACGATCCCCCGACCTCCGGATTATGAATCCGACGCTCTAACCAACTGAGCTATCCCGCCATTAAGAGGTCGTTTTTCAAATTTACGGCTGCAAAGGTAATAAGAAAAAATGAGATGTGCAAATTTTTAGCCACAAAATTTGAAAATATATGTTCATTCCTTGATTAAAACAATAAAAAAGTACCCTCCGAATTACTTATATAGAACAAACATTTCCCGCTAATCACTAACCACTAATCACTAAAGTACACACTAAAGCATGGCTTGGAAAAACGACATAGGCAGATGGGGTGAAGACTGTGCTGCGGAATATATGGAACAGCACGGATGGTATATACGCCACCGCAACTGGCAGAAGAAACACCATGAGTTAGACCTCGTTTGTATTGATGAAGACTCCACCATACTTCTGTTCATTGAGGTAAAGACAAGAGCATCTGAGATATGGGGCGCGCCAGATGAAGCCATCGATTTGGATAAGAAGAACAATACCATCAAAGCCGCAAGGGCATACATCTCTGATTTCCATCTACAACATCTGGAGATACGCTATGATACCATCAGTGTTATAGGAACTCCCGAAACAGGACATGAAATAATACATAAAGAAAATGCATTTGATGTAGAGTCACAGTACGAGCACTACAAAACATGGGATAAAAATAAAAAAACTCAGAAAAGATTCTGGAACATAGGAGTATGGAAGAAATATCCTTAGAGTCTTTTCGCCCGACAGCGCCGGCGGCTGAAAATATCTTTACAAGGTATCGCTATGTAAAATACAGAAAAAAAAGAAAAACTATAGCATACTGAAAGTATACTTTCGTCTGTACTCACTTATTCTCAGATTTTACCGATTTTGTCCATCTAACCTCTGGAGTTGTGCGGAAGTTTAAAATCGCAGCAGCGGTGTTATCCTTTCCATTGTTTTGGCATCGAAGGATGGAAGCTGTATGTTGGGTAAGAACCGACACCCCAAATAGTGGCAATAGTTAAAAGTAGCTTGTTGGTTAGTTTATTCATTAAATTCTATCTCGATGATGCTGAGCTTGTTGCTCTTGGCTGCCTTAGTGCTGACATTTTTCTTTGCTGCCAGTTCCGTCATGGAACCAAAGGCTTCCTTCACCGTAGCCGGTCCGAGCATGCGAATCTTGTATGTAGCACTTTTAACAGGCTTTTCTATGTTAAGGCATACGTTACCGAGTCCCTTAGGGGTATATCCTGTCCAGATGACGGTGCCGTCGGCAGTGGTAATCTCTAACGGATAGCTGTTCTTGCGGAAGTCGAGCAGACGAACTGAGATTTGCTTAATAGTAGCAGGACGCTCCAGCTGGAATGTCACCCATGCATTCTCAAGATGCCCGTCACTCTGCCATTGTGACTTCTCGTTGTCATCATACATATTAGCAACGTCTGCTGCGGCACTGCCAGCCTCAACGCTCTTGATGGCAACGCCCTTCAGGGCTTGCTTGTAAGAAGCGGTCAGAGGTGTCTCACCACGACTCAGGTCTGCAGGTAACTCTTCCTGCCATGCTGCCTCAATAGCCTTACCCTGTGCATCCACATAGAAGCCGTCCTTGACAGGAACAGCGGTGGTGGTTGCTGTGAGCGATGCGGTCTTATAGCCGTTGGATTCGGCTGTGAGAGTGATGTTGCCGGCTGTTGTGGTAGAACGTACCATAACACGGATGACACCGGCTTCGAGCATTAGTTCCTTGGAGAGCACGCCGTTGGTGTCCTTGCTGTGTCCGCCTTCGGATGTTATCTCACCCTCGGTAGCCGGTTGAGCTGCTGCGTTCATAGCCTTCTCTTCTTCGCTGACAACACCGCTGATACCACCCAGATACTCACCATTACCAGTAACATTAAAAGTCACCATATCATGAGCCAACGGATGACGCTGACCATTCTTATCGACAGCCTCAATCTCGGCAATGCGGATATCACTGCCATCGGCACGGAAGGTCTCAGGAGCCTCTACCCAATGCATCTTCAGGGCTACTGGCTTGCCGACAGTCTCGATAGCATAGCGACTGACTTCCTTGCCGCCCTTGCGGCTAATGGCCTCAAGTTTGCCTGGCTGATATTGTATATTCTCAAAAGTGAACAGGAAAGTGTCGCTCTGCTTGCCCTTGCCCAGACTCTTGCCGTTAAGGAAAAGCTCGACTTCATCACCTGTAGAAACTACATAGACGGGCTTCACAACAGGAGTCTTAGCAGCAGATTCTTCACTCTTCACTCTTAACTCTTCACTTCCATAGTTCCAATGACCTACGATGTAAGTGTGGTCTTTCTCGGTATCTACCCAGCCGTCCCACATTACCTGATGTGCGAAATAAGAGTCCTTCGGTATGCGCATAGCATCAACATCACCGCTGGTGCGGTAGTTTTTCTCGCCACGAGCATGGGTGTTGGAATCAGAGAAAATAATCTTCGCTCCACCGCTATTGACACGCTTACCCTGTCCGGGGCGTGCAATCCAGTATTCATTCCAGCGAACGACGTTCTCAACTGCGAGACCGTCCTGATTGTGGTTGTATGCTACAGCACGTTCACCGCGATAAAGCGGTCCTTCACCCTCCTTGTGGTAAGGATATGACCACTCGTCCCAATAGCGACGGATACCCTCGTCACGATTGTACTCCATCTGCCACATGGGCTTGCCAGCCGACTTGTTGACATAGAGCATCTCACCGCCATATTCTGCCACCTTCGAGTCGAGCATATTTCGCGAGCCAATAGCACGTCCGCCGTTGGGGTCGTATTGGTTACGTATCTGCTTCATCTCTGCCATATGCTCTTCAGAGATTTGGTTATTGCCACACTCATAGAAGAGGATTGACGGGTTGTTGCGATTATATATGATAGCATCGCGCATCACTTCGGTGCGCTGCTCCCAGCGACGGTCATCAACATCTTTCTCGGCATCACCGGCAGGCATAGCCTGGATAAGACCCAAACGGTCGAACGATTCGATATCCTGTTTCATCGGTGTAACATGCATCCATCGGAAGAAATTGCCGTTACAGCCAAGTACGAGACGATTAGAGTAGTCGCTAATCCATGCTGGTACGGAGATGCCTACTGCCGGCCACTCGTTGGTACTACGTTGTGCAAAGCCCTTCAGCTGGAGTACGCGGTCGTTAAGATATACCATACCGTCCTTGAAGTCAGTCTTGCGGAAACCTGTAGTGGTGGTTACTTCATCAATGCACTTGCCATCAACCATGAGTTGGGTCGTTACATCATAGAGATAGCCATACCCCCATGACCAGAAATGCAGGCCTGAGACTTTCTGGGAAGCCTTGCAAATAGCAGTCTTGCCAGGCTCAATCGTTACAGACTCTCCTGAAAAACTTGCTACTTGCTTGCCTCCTCTTTCATTAACCTTTACTATGTATGAAACGTTCTTTTGCGTATCTGATTCATTCTTCACTTCCGACTCGGCATTGATGACAGCCGTGTGTCCTTTGACGTCATGTTGTGTAGCATAGATATAGACACCTGTCGTCTTCAGGTTGCTGTAAAGAGGCAGTGTCTGATATACGTCATTCTGCATCACATGCAACCATACATTTTTGTTGATTCCACCGTAATTGCAGAAGAAATTCTTGTCATTCCACTGAAAGCCGCTACGGGTTTCTTTTTGATATTTTTCGCTCCAAGTATTGATATGTTCCTTGTAGCGCCAGTCGTTGTCAACATATACGGCGAGGATATTCTCTCCGTTCCTTTTTATATAAGGTGTAAGGTCGAAGCCGAATGCCATAATGCCGTTTTCTCCCCATCCAAGTTCCTTGCCGTTAAGGAAACAGCGGGCTCCAAAGCGCACGCCTTCGAACTCGATGAAGAATTTCTTGGCATTGCGCATATTCTCAGGCAATATGAAATGCTTACGATACCATGCTACAGTATCAGTCAGCTCGGCTATGTGTTTGCCAAAGGCCTCTGTCTGGTTGAACGAGTAAGGTAGTGTCACCTTCTGCCACACGGCATCGTCGCAATGAGTACCGGAGGCTTTAGGTTCCTTGCCAACCTTCACCAGCCAACCGCTATTAAAGTTATAGCGGTCGCCCGCAAAAGAGGCAATACTAACTAACAAAAAAACTTTTATGATGAAAAAACTATATAATCTATACATACCGTTATGATAGGTTTAAGAGTTTAAGTAGTTTAAGAGTTCATGCGGCAGCCGCAAAAGTAATCAAAAGAACCCAAATTACCAAATTATACTATGTTAATCTGAGTTAAAGTCATTTTCGGCCGATTACATAACTTAATCGCACTCTGACTTCGTCGAAGATACTCACGCTCGAAAATACAAGCAAAAAGAAAAAGTTTCCCTTTTGTTTGGTATTTTGCTCACTTAATCGTATCTTTGCAAACGGAAATAGAGAATAGGAAATGAAAGATAACATCACGTGGCAGGAGCTGATGGCATCGATGGATTCGGCAAAAGCGCATCCTACGGATACTGCATGGGACATATACTGGTACCTCAAAAACAACTACCAGGAATGTGGCTCGGAACAAACTCGTATGCTGCTGTTTGCATACACGAAGATTCCATTGGAGCGACCTTCCCTACTCCACTCATGCATCTTACAGCTGGCGCTGAAGATTTCCGAGCAGTATGATGACTTTAACTTGCTCAACTTCATTCGCATCTGGGGATATAATCAGTTCCTGCGTCCTGAGGATAAAGAAGGGCGCACCACAGAGGACGGGAAATACTTCATCTCCTTAGAAGACAGGACTGAACGCACCGTAAGGGAATACCTAAATCGTCATCCCGAACACTGTCCTTTAAAGAGAGACCCAGAACTTCCAATGATACTGCCGCCCATTATAGGATATGTGAACAGCTATGACGCCAAGAACGACTTCTTCCATATCTTCGACAACGCCTCACGACACTTTGTTGCCAAGAGTCCCAAAGTCCTTCCCCTCATAGGCGAATATGTATGGTTCACACCTATCATCCCTGCCAACAGTCGTTTCAAGTCGGCCGTGATAATAAAGCAGGAAGAGCATATTGCCGGTCGTGAGACCTTTGGCACCCTCGATGCCGTCTATCAACAAACTGACACCGAGAAAAAGACTTTCCGCTACAAGATAACGAGTCCCCTACCCGATGCTGACGGAGGCACCATGGTGGCAGAGGGAAATGCGAGTCTCAAGCTGCTCAACTGTCCAAAGGGAAAGTATCCAGAAGAAGGTACACATCTGAAGCTGGTCGTATTCCTCGTCAGAGGCAGCGACGGCACAAAGTATAACCATGTAGCAGAAGCGGTCCTTAATTAATAATGCATAATTAAGAATTATGAGGTAGGAGGTACGATGAGTCGCTGACGCGAGTACTAAGTATAAAGTACGAAGTCACTTCAACCTTTCAACATCAAACATCCAACTCGGCGGATGCCGACACATCTTAATTCAAAATTCTTACACCTAAAGGTATAAGCGACAAAGCCGATTACATAATGCATAATTATCAGGTTTCAAGTTTCAAAGATGAATAAGATATACGAAGATATTCTAAACAATGCGGAGATTAGGATTACCGCTAATCGTCTGCTGATTCTAAAAACTATCCACGAAGACATTCACGGCGTTTTCTCTCTCCTTGATGTTGAGAGTAAGATGCCTACGATGGATTCGTCCTCCATCTTCCGGACACTGACACTATTTGCGGAGAAACAACTACTGCATCTAATCGATGACGGTTCGGGAATGCAGAAATACTGCGTTTGCCACTGCCTGCATGATGATGACGACACTCATCACGGAAACCACCATAAACATCAGGGCCACGTACACCTCACATGCATCAAGTGTCACGAGACGATATGCCTTGAGGACGTTCCCATACCGCTTGTCCCCATACCAGAGGGGTATGATATCCTCGAATCGGAATATGTCATCAAAGGCATCTGCCCGAAATGCCAGAAGATGCAAGAAGTAAGATGTAAGATATAAGATGTAAGATGTAAGAGGTAAGATGTGAGAGGGACTCCGAGCTTGCTCGCCTGAGCCCCCACGGAGCGCAAGAAGAGGTGAGAGGTAAAAAAACAAAATAAAAAAACTTTTAAACAGAAAAACTATGAAGAAATTACTGACTATCTGCCTGTTGGCTATTGCAAGTGTGCTGAATGTATCGGCGCAGGGTATCTATGATTTCAAGGTAAAGAACGACTTAGGCCAGGAGGTGTCACTCTCTGACTACAAGGGCAAGGTATTGCTCATTGTGAACACCGCAACACGCTGTGGATTTACACCACAGTACAAGGAGTTGGAAGCTCTGTATGAAAAGTACCGCAGCGAGGGTCTGGAGATTCTGGACTTCCCCTGCAACCAGTTCGGGCAGCAGGCTCCTGGCACCATTCAGGAGATTCACCAGTTCTGCACGGCGAACTTCGACATCCAGTTTCCTCAATTTGACAAGATTGATGTAAACGGCGAGAATGCCCATCCGCTCTATGTATGGCTGAAGTCACAAAAAGGCTTTGGCGGCTTTGATGTCAACGACAAACGCGGAAAGATGATGGACGATATGCTTCGCAAAAAAGACGCCGACTACGACAAGAAGAGCGACATTAAGTGGAACTTCACCAAGTTCCTCATATCACGTGACGGACGCGTATTGAAACGCTACGAGCCTACGGACAAGATGTCTGACATAGAGAACGACATCAGTCTCGCAATGCCTCAATAATTTTTCGGCAATATAACGATGAAATGGACTGTTTTATCAGATAATCGCACTAATAATGCCCTGTTGGAGACGGAGCATGGCTTGTCTATCCTATTAGAGACGGACAAGCACCGCATCCTGCTCGATACGGGATCCAGCGATATGTTTATCCGCAATGCTAAGCGCTTAGGCATTGACCTCAGCACGGTGGATTATGTGTTTATCTCTCACGGGCATAGCGACCATGCAGGTGGACTTAGGCATTTTATGAAAATTAATGATAAAGCCAAGGTTATTGTTTCGCCTGACGCTATGAGTGGTAAGTATTTTTCCCAACGAGGGAATCTTCACAGTATTACTGCGGAGTGGCCACAAGGGGAAGAAGAGAGGATTATCCTGATAGACCATACACAAGAGGTTGCAGACGATATTCACGTTATCGCCCATATCCCACAGAAACATCCAATGCCCAAAGGGAACACACATTTATTTGTAGAGAATGGTGAGGGTAACTATGTGAACGATGATTTCCGTCACGAGCTGGCCCTGTATGTCGATGGCCTGCTGTTTACGGGCTGTGCCCATAGCGGTTTGGAGAACATTCTGGCTGCCTGCCCGTGTCCTGTCCATACCGTTGTAGGAGGTTTTCATCTGCTCGATGGTCACGAGACAGAAGAAGAGCTGGCGGCTTTAGCTCAAAGACTTAAAGCAAAATATCCCGAAACCCACTTCTACACCAGCCATTGTACGGGTGACAGCGTTTATGAGGTAATGAAAAGCGTAATGGGCGACCAGCTACAGTCCTTCAGCTGTGGCACAGTGACAGAAATCTAAAGATTAGTAATACTGCCCACATTGGCGGTTTACAAATACACGAAAGAATAAGGCTCACTTGCATAACGCTGTGTTTCGAGTTTCAAGCCCCATTTTTCTCACACTGATTTCACTGATTTCACAGATATTTATAGAACATCGAAAAATACGAAACATCTAAAGTCTAAGGAATCAAGGAACTTACTACTCTGAATGACTATACACAGCAAGTCTTGACTGCGGTAAGGGTAATAGCAGGACTGTCACTCTGAAAATATATTTTCAAGATGACCGTTATGCTATTTCCCTGCGGCATGGTGCATTGCACTATGCCTTAGTCATTCAGAATAATCTGTGTTATCCGTGCCATCCGTGTGAGGCTTTTATTCCGTGTCTTTATATGTTCCCTTATTCCTTAAATAAAGGATAAAATCAAACACAGAATAAACTAGGGATTGCAAACAGTCATCCCTTTCTGTATTCCCTTGGTGTCATGCCTTTCATTCTGAGAAAGAACTTGCTGAAGGATGGGGTGTCGGCAAAGTGGAGATGGTCGGCAATCTGGGTGATGCTCAGTTTGGAAGTTTGCAACAAGAAGGTTGCTTCCATGAGAAGCATCTGATTGATATAGTCGATGACAGTGCGCCCTGCGACCTGACGGACCACTCGAGAGAGATAGACGGGAGAGATATGGAGTTGGTCGGCATAGAACGGGATGTCGTGATGTTCGGCAAAGTGAGTGGGCAGCAGGCGAATAAAGCCGATGAATATCTCCTCCACACGTTGCGGAGTCTGTCGATGTACGATGGCACTATTTTGGGCATTCTGCAGGTCAAGCAGGAATATGGAATAGAGCATCCGCAATACCTCACCTTTATATATATGGTCAGAATGAAGATAGCTGATGATTTCGCGCATTTTCACAATCAGATGCTGGGCGGCATCTGCGGCCAGTGTCTGTTTCGGCTCATGCAGCTGCACGATGGGCAGGTAGGCCAGATGTACGAGGTCGCGGATGGATGGTGCCTCGATGGTGACATGCTCATCGGCCATCAGGCAATAGCCGTGAAAATCGTCAGAGGTGGCGATAACGGTGACAGGAAGGCCTGGCGAATAGGTGTACAGGTCGTTGGGATAAAATGTCAGCTCTCTCCCGTTATAACGAATCGTCATCCACCCTTTGTCTACCAGCGTAAAGGCAAAGCAGGAAAGAAATCCCTGCGTCTCATTGGTACGAAAGGCAGTCACCGCATTTGTTTCTATGCAGTACATCCCATCATCCCAGCCTTTTTCGGGCAGCCTGTCGCCAACAAATATGGGTAAAGCTTCATTCAGTGTGTACATATCGGGGGCAAAAGTACAAAAAAAAATGAAAAGAGAAAAGTGAAAAGTGAAAAAATTGTATCGTTTCAGACAATTTTTGTATTGTTTCAGATTTGGTCACATGCAAAAAACTCCGTAATTTTGCAACCGAAATAACATTCAACCGCGAAATAGCAAACAAATAACTAAATCGTTTAACAATTAAAACAAAATGTATTATGGACAAGCAGAAATCTATTGAAGCATTACAGTTTTTCGTAACTCATCTGGCAGAAGGTGCTATGGTTCACAAGCAGCAGGGCATGATTTTCAATGCTCAGGGCTTCACAAAGCTCGGTCAGAAGTATGTTGACCACTTTAACGAGGAGATGGGCTGGGTAGAGAAGTTTACAGAGCGTATACTCGACCTTGGTGGAGACGTTAAGTTCGAAGGCATGAAGAGCCGCGACTTTATCTGCGACCCTATCGAGTATGTAAAGGCTGACCTTGCTATTCAGGAGCCAGGCGTTGAACTGCTGATGAAGTGTATGGAGAGCGTTAAGGACGATCCTTCAACCTACGACATCCTCAAGGACTATCTGAAGGACGAAGAGGAGGATCTGTACTGGAGCCAGGGCGCAATGGAACTTATCGAGAAGATTGGCGCACAGAACTGGCTGATAACACAGTTATAATTCCTAAAACATTACTATTATGGCAAGTATATTCGATTTCAAAGCCCTTACCAGCAAAGGTAAGGAACTTGATTTCTCGGAGTTCAAGGGTAAGGTGCTGCTGATTGTCAACACTGCTAGCAAGTGTGGTTTTACACCTCAGTTCGCTGGTCTTGAGGAACTGAACCAGAAGTACAAGGACAAAGGTCTGGTCATCATCGGCTTCCCCTGCAATCAGTTCAAGGAGCAAGACCCAGGCTCTGACAGACAGATAGCAGAATTCTGCCAGCTGAACTACGGCGTGACATTCCAGATAATGAAGAAGACGGATGTTAACGGTCCTGCGGCAGAACCTATCTTCGAGTATCTGAAGACTCAGGCTCCGACAGAGGAATACAGCGGCCTGAAGGCTAAAGCAGCCAAGGCACTCTTCAAGGCTATCAGCAAGAGTGTGGAGAAGGACAGCGACATAAAGTGGAACTTCACCAAATTCCTGATTTCCAAGGATGGCGAAACCATCAAACGCTATGCTCCCACCACAGAGCCGAAGGACTTTGAAAAGGACATAGAGGCAATGCTGTTTTCAAACCTCAACGCATAAAATACTTCTTGTTCATGGGACGGTGTAGCCGGAGTGACTGTTCTACGGATTCAGACACCACGCAAAGCCGTCCTTTCATTTTCAATAATGGCACTCTCTTTTCATCCTTTGACGTTGTCTGACCGCGAAGCGATGCAAGCAGTTACGCTTACCTCAGGTAGGCGTAACTGTAACTACAATTTTGCCAACCTTATAGGATGGAAGTTTCTGTTCGGTACCGAGGTGTGCGTGCTTGAAAACGCTGTGGTGCTGCGCTATACCTTCGATGGCCAGCAAGCGTATATGGTTTGTACTTCAGAAGCATTGTCGCTGGAACTTATTGAGGCATTACTTGATGATAGCAATGGAGATTTGACACTGATTGGGCTTGAAGACTCGCAAGTAACACAATTGTCAATTATCAATTATCAACTGTCAATTAACATCGAGCCACTTCGTGACCGATACGATTACATCTATCGTCGCACTGATCTCGCAACGCTTCACGGCAGACATCTGGACGCCAAGCGCAATCACATCAATCGTTTCCGTGCAGAGCATCCAGACTTTGAATATCGTCCTCTTACGCCGGAACTCTTTGACGAATGTCGTCGAGTTACGGAAATATGGCAGAATAACAAAAACGAAAACAAAAACGAAAACAAAAACGAAAAGGCTGCGATTAAGCGAGAGCAGAGTGATGCTCACATCGACTCTGCTGAGCGTGAGCAGGCTCGAACGAAGTTCAACCAAAACGAAAACGAAAACAGGAATGAGACTATCAATGCCGAGCATTGCGTGATGGAGACCATATTCTCGAATTGGGACGATCTCGGCATGATAGGCGGAAGCATCTTCGTGGACGGTCGTATGGTAGCTTTCACATATGGCTCCGCTGTTACAACCGACACCTTTGATGTCTGTGTGGAGAAAGCCGATCGACGTGTGGAGGGTGCATTTGCCATCATCAACCAGCAGTTCGCCGAGCATCTGCCTGAGCAATATATCTATCTTAACCGTGAAGAAGATATGGGAATCCCTGGTCTTCGCAAAGCGAAATTGTCGTATCACCCTGAAATACTGTTAAGCTACAATGCAGTAAAGGTAACCTCTCACCTTTCACCTTTCACCTTTCACCTCACAAGGATGACCTCCGAAGATGCTCCACTTACCGTTGACTGGATGGTGAGACAATACGGTTTTGACCACGTTGAGGTGGAGTCGTGGGTGCAAAGCCTGCATTTCAACTGGCCGTTGAGTGTCAAGGCCTTAGATGAAAACGGCAATGTAATCGGGCTGCTCAATATGAGTGATTATCGAATTGAGGAGGAAACGCCGCAGATTCTGAAAGACAAGCCGGAGCTGATAAAAAGCCTGAACGCTCAGCGTTATATCGCTGTCTTTTCATTCATTGTAGCTGAAAAATATCGTGGTACCCGATTGAACTACGACATGCTGATGTCAATCATGCCCGAGTTGAAAAACAACTACGATTTCATCTTCATTCCTGTACTTCATCGCCTCAAGACTCATCAATACTGGCAACGCTGGGGTGCAAAAGAGTTTTACCGCGATGCGGATTGTGTGTATTACAAATTGGAAGTTTAATCTAATTCATAATTCTAACTATGGCACATCAATGTGAAAACTGCAAATTGCGAGCTAATTACGACAGAAAGCCGAAATCGCTGATGGGACGCTTCTGGCGTTGGCACATCAACTTCTGTCCGGGCTGGAAAGCCTATTTCACCTCTCTCCCTGCTGATCAGCAGCAGGCACTACGCGAAAAATATCAGTTTACAAAGTACCAAGAATAGCCTATGACACTACTCATCGGCTTACTACTCCCCCTTTTGGGAACTATGCTCGGAGCAGCATTCGTCTTTCTTATGAAGGACGAAATGCCGCTACGTCTGCAAAAGACGCTGTTGGGCTTTGCATCAGGCGTGATGGTGGCAGCATCGATATGGTCGCTACTCATTCCATCTATGGAGATGTCAAGCACTTCCAATTTTCAATTGTCAATTTTCAATTCTCAATTAAACGAAGTTCTTCCTGCTGCCGTTGGATTCCTGTTAGGTATTGGTTTCCTGCTGATGATTGACGAGCTGACGCCACACCTGCATATCGGAACTGACAAACCCGAGGGCATGCGGTCGCATCTCTCCAAGACAGCAATGCTGGCCCTGGCCGTCACCATCCACAACCTGCCAGAAGGCATGGCTGTTGGTGTGGTCTTTGCAGGAGCGGAAAGCAGCATCTCTAACATCTCACTGGCCAGTGCCATCGCCGTTTCTTTGGGTATTGCCATCCAGAATGTGCCTGAGGGAGCCATTATCTCCATGCCCATGCGAGCAGCCGGCAATTCCAAGTGGAAGTCATTCGTCATCGGTTCCTTGAGCGGTGCCGTGGAGCCCGTCGGAGCCGTTGCCGTCTTGCTGTTGGCTTCGCTGCTGATGCCTGTCCTACCCTATATGCTGGCCTTTGCCGCCGGAGCAATGTTCTATGTCGTTGTCGAGGAACTTATTCCTGAAGCCTCCAACGGTCAACACAGCAATCTCAGCACTATCGGTTTTGCTATCGGCTTCGTGCTGATGATGGTACTCGATGTGGTGATGGGATGACTGTTAACAGTTGATAGTTGATAGTTTATAGTTAAAAGTGAGAGTTCTAATTAATAATTAAAATTGAAATTCTGGTAAACCCGCACACTAAAACAAATACAATTATGAAGGTTCTTATTTTACAAGGCTCTCCAAGAGCAAACGGAAACACTGCCTGGATGGCAGAGGAGTACAAGAAGGCTGCTGAGGCAGCAGGTCATGAGGTGACACTGGTGAATGTGTCGAAAAAGAAGATTGCAGGCTGTCTGGCTTGTGAGTATTGCCACAATAAGGGCAATGGTGCTTGCATTCAGAAGGATGATATGCAGGAACTCTATCCGCTGATGAATGAGGCAGAGGCACTGGTGCTGGCTGCGCCCATCTACTATTTTACTCTTTGCGCTCAGATTCAGGCTCCCATCCAGCGAATGTACTGCGTTAATGCACCTGCAAAGGTCAAGAAGATGGCCCTGCTGATGTCATCCTATTCGCCAGGAGTCTATGATGGTGCCACGGCAGAGTTCCGCGACATCTGCAACTACTGGAAAGTAGAGAATATGGGTGCCGTCACTGCCAAGCTCGACGAACAGAAGACCGACGAGACCAAGCAGAAAATCCAGGAATTAGTAGGTCGCCTGTAATTCTAAAATTATCATAAAAAAATCCTCCGTATCGCGATGATATGGGGGATTTTTTTTATTTTTGCACAAAAATATGGAACCACTAAATCTATGATACAAATCAAATGATAGATCAGATTCTAACCTACAACAAGTCCTTCGTAGAACAGAAGGGCTACGAGAAGTATTTAACGGATAAGTACCCCGACAAGAAACTGGCGGTACTGTCGTGTATGGACACCAGACTCACGGAACTGCTCCCAGCTGCCCTCGCCCTGAAGAATGGTGATGCCAAGATTATCAAGAACGCGGGAGGTTTGGTTATATCTGCCTTCGACTCGGCTATGCGAAGTCTCATTGTCGCTATTTATGAGCTTGGCGTGGAGGAAATAATGGTGGTGGCTCACTCGCACTGTGGGGCCTGCCACATGAGCTACGACCACTTCCACCATGAGATGATAGCCCGTGGCGTGACTGACGAAACGCTTGACACCATTCAAAAGTGTGGAATCGACCTGCATCACTGGTTGGAGGGATTCAAGGACACGCCCGAATCAGTACGTAAAACCGTTGAGACTATTAAGACCCATCCACTCGTTCCAAAGGATATTGTTGTTAGAGGCTTTATTATCGATTCTGAGACTGGAGCATTGGAAGAAATCTGCTAAAACATATAAGATTATGAAGAAAATAATTATTATCGACGGAGGCCCGCGAAAGAATTTCAATACGGCCTCTATGTTACAGAAATTTGCAGAAGGTGCAATGTCTGTAAGTAGTGATATTGAAGTAAAGACGGTACGATTGTACGACCTTGATTACAAGGGTTGTATGTCATGTATGGCTTGCAAAATCAAAGACAAGGCATCGAACGTTTGCAAGTTCAAGGATTCGCTGACTTCCATTTTAGAAGAGATAGCTCAAGCAGATGGCTTGGTATTAGGTTCACCGATATACTTCGGTCAGATTACAGGCCAGATGCAAGCCTTCCTGGAACGTTTGGCTTTCCCCTGGCTTTCGTACAACGACTACAGCCTGACGGCTCCCAAGAAGATGCTGGTAGTGCTGATGGAAACTATGAACGGACTGCCTGACAATAACAATAGTCAGGGCTACGGATCATTAGAATACTGCATCACCAATGCCCTCGGCGAGCCAGAACACATCAATGCCTACAACACCTATCAGGTGAAAAGCTACGACCGCTTCGAACTGGCTGGTTTCTCCGAAGAAGCCAAGCGGCAGTATCGTGAGGAGCATTGGGAACAGGACCTGCAAAAAGCCTACGATGCTGGCAAACAGATGGCTGAAAAGATTTCGTAAGATCTCTCCAAAAAAGCCAAGCGTTTTTAAATGCGTATTGAAATAAGGATTCTCTTGACCTGACAGGAACAGATACCGTCAGGTCAATCTTACCTCCATTGTTGTTTTCTGCACTTGCATACCCATATTGCGATAGAAACGCAAGGCAGGCTCATTACCCTCCCACACATTCAGGGTTATGTTGTTACAGCCTATGGACTTCGCATAGTCACGAACGTATTCATACAACGCTTTTCCCACGTGTTTGCCTCGTGCATTTTCATCCACGCAGATATCGTCGATATATATAGTCTTTATGTCCTCTAACAGTTGGTTATTCCTAATCTCAGAGACCTGACAGAAGGCATACCCTTGCACCTCACCGTCATCAAAGACAAAAACAGGCTTGCTCTCATCATTGAGCATCACTTCCAGTTCCTGCTCATTATATTTTGTCGTGTGGGGCCTAAATAGGTCAGGGCGTATCACATGATGCACCATGTTCACCTGATGCAGCAGTTCTATGATACGCTTAATATCACCTTTATTTGCCTTTCTAATCATACTTCATCCTTTGAATATTCTTGTTTTTGAGTGCAAAATTATGAAGAACCTTTGAGAAATGCAAGAAAACGCTAGATTTTTTGTTTGGAGGGTCTCTTTTAACTCATAAGACATCATCATTTTTTAAAGTTTATTCGATTTTCATTGAGACCTAACATTGGCAATCTTCAAGTGATTGATATTAAGACCGTTATAGCTTAAAGACAGGCTTTGACACCTAACATAAGAGGTAACAAAGACCTAACACAGAGGTAACATGAGAGGTAAAATCCGAAGTGGCTCCAGAGAACCAATAAAACAATAATCGATGTTAGGTTTTATGTTAGGTCTATGTTACCTCTTTGTTACCTTTCATGTTACCTCTTGAAGGCTTCAAAAACGCTCGAATTGCCCATAAATAGGGACTTCATCGAAAAATCATGTTAGGTCTCGGCGTAAATGGCTTCTATTTTTCAATAACCCACGCTTATTTTCCAATAAGGCTGCCTTATTATGCAATAACCTTGCGTTATTGAACGGCAAGCGATCCCGCCGAAATTTGATTCCCTTACTGGGAATAAAGTATTCCCGCCTTGGGAATAAAACGCTACGGCGGACGGACGTTCACGATACGGCGTATCGAGGGGGACGAAACGACGTTTCAAGGGTCACGATATGGCGTATCGCAAAAATGTTGTTTGTGGTTATGCCAAGACCGCGATTTCTCATAAATTATCATAAAAAATCCCCCTTATCGCGATGGTATGGGGGATTTTTTGTAACTTCGCACCCGAACTGCCAAAAGAAATAAGAGGTGAGAGGTGAGAGGTAAGAAGTAAGAGGTAAAACAAAATAAAAAAACTTTTAAACAGAAAAACTATGAAGAAATTGATGACTATCTGCCTATTGGCAGTTGCAAGTGTGCTGGGTGTTTCAGCGCAGGGTGAGAACAGTTCGAATGATGCGATTAAGAATATCATGACGCGTACCAGTATCCGCAAATACACAGAGCAGCCTGTGTCGAAGGCTGATGTGGAGACGCTGCTACGTGCTGGTATGGCGGCTCCTACCGCTGTCAACAAACAGCCCTGGCACTTCGTTGTGGTTACCGACCGCGAACAGCTGAATGCCCTTGCAGCAGCCAATCGTGGTACGAATATGGCAGCAAGAGCTCCATTGGCTATCGTTGTATGCGGCAACATGCAGAAGACTCTTTCTGGTGTGGGTCAAGGTTTCTGGGTACAGGATTGTTCTGCAGCCACAGAAAACATTCTGCTGGCAGCCAACGCTCTCGGACTTGGTGGCGTATGGACAGGTCTCTATCCCAATGAAGAGCGTGCAAAGGCTGTCCGCGACGTAGTGAAAGCCCCAGAGCATATCGTGCCTCTTTGCACCATCGTTATCGGTCACCCCGCAGAGAATCCTACTCCGAAGGACAAATGGAAACCGGAGAATGTATCGTATAACGAGTTTGGGAGGATTGTTTTTATAAAAGGGGAGTAAAAAAGGGGAGTGAAAGAGGAGTGAAAGAGGAGTGAGAGGGGAGTGAGAGGGGAGTGAGAGGGGAGTGAGAGGGGAGTGAGAGGGGAGTGAGAGAGGAGCGGAATAAGGGGAGTGAAAAGGGAGTTAGTTAAATAAAGCACAAAAGAAATGCCGCAATAGGATTTACGTCCCGTTGCGGCAATTTAATATTAGAATATGAGAGTGTCAGATTATATTAGTGTGCCTTTGCGGTTTTAACCTCACCACTCTCGGCGTCAACAAATACTATGGTATTGTTAACAATTCCATTAAACAGATAGATAATATCTCCATCAGCATATGGAACGGCTGGTTTGATTAGGTACACGTCTTTTGTTGGTGGCACTGAAACATTAGATTCTTTTACCCGCTTGATGGCATGCTCCAAAGAGATTATCTTATCCAGATTCTCAATGATGTCAACATCCAGAGGATATCCTGGTGCAACAGTTGTCTGATAAGTCATTTCAGCTTCTAATTCCTTTGTGAAGTCTCTGGTAGCTACCAAGATATGTTGCTCTTCTCCTTTTTGTGTAATTGAAGTGTAGTCAAAGCCGTATTGTACATAATTCGCTTTCAGGTCGGCAATTGGAGTGGTTGACACGTCTCCATTGAGTTTGTAATAAACCTGACGGAGATATCCGAATGGATAGTCGTTTTTGCTCTCCTTTTTAAATTCCGGATACGCAGTCAAAATTGTATTGACATCCTGCTTCAGTACCTGAAGATAGGTTACACTTGGTGCTGGAGATGGAGGTGTTGGACCATCAGAGTTATCATCATCACTGGAACATGAAGTAAATACAAAACCTGTGCAGAATGCTAACAGCATTGCCCACATCAAAATAGATTTCTGTTTCATAACTGTGTTTGTTTTTGGTTAGAAAATAATGTTTATGCGCTGCAAAAATAAGAAATTTCATATTTCCAAACAAAATGACAAAAAAAATGACACAAAATCATGTTTAGTGTAAAATATCTGCCGATTTTGTATAAATTGTAAAGCTGTTTAACGTCACTTCTGCAGTTATGTCGTAGAAAATTTGTATCTTTGCAACTGATTTAATAACAACTACCATGCAAGGAAACATAATAAACAAAGGACTATGAACATTGAGCAAGTAAGGGAATACACATTATCACTCCTTGGTGTGACCGAAGACCAGCCGTTTGGCGATGATATTCTCACCTTCCGACTGGAAGGAAATATCTTCGTTTGCCTTTGGTTAGGCGGCGGCAAATATGATATGAAAGACTCTGAACCAAGACTCGCGTTGAAATTGTCACCAGACAGAAATGATGAATTGAGAGCTCAGTATTCGGCAGTGACACCCGCTTATCATTGGAACAAAAAGCACTGGAGCGATGTGTATTACGAGCAGATAGAAGACTCGCAAGTCAAGGAGTGGATTAAGGAGTCATATCGTCTCGTAGCATTGAAACTCCCTAAGATAGTCCGACAAAAGTATATATAATAAAGGCTGATAAAGAGAACATTATAGTTATTTGCCCAGAAACCTTGTGTCAAGATATTTCTGGAAGGCATCTTTGTAGATGTCGCCTATCGGCAGATATGTGTCGGCATCAAGAATGACACGATTTTTATTGACCTCGCGGATGTCATCAAGGTTTACAATATAGGAGCGGTGTATGCGCATGAAGTTGTGCGGTAGCCGCTCTTCTATTTTTTTCATTGACAGAAGTGTAATAATCGGTTTCTGCTCATTTCGCAGATGCACCTTGAGGTATTCGCTCATTGCCTCAACATAGCGTATATTGCTGACAGAGACCTTTACGATGCGATATTCTGTCTTAAGAAAAAGATCCTCATCACCTGAACCTTTTAAACTACTTAAACTATTTGAACCTCTTAAGCTATTTATCCCTCTCCCCTCTCCTTCCAGCCTCTCCTTGATACGATTGGCTGCACGCAAGAAATCCTGCATACCGAAGGGCTTGAGCAGATAATCGACAGCGTTGACCTTGAAGCCTTCTACGGCATATTCGGCATAGGCAGTAGTGAAGACAATGAGTGGCGGCATCGTCAGCGACTTCACAAAGTCCATGCCGTTGAGGTCGGGCATATTGATGTCGCAGAAGATGGCATCTACGGTGTCATTTTCCAGAAACTGGCGTGCCTCAATGGCACTCTGGCACTGTGCCGCCAGTTCCAGAAAGGGTACCTTGCCTATGTAAGCTGTTATCTGCTGCAAAGCCAGCGGCTCATCATCTATCGCCATGCATCGTATCATAGTGGTATCGTTAGTTCTACGTTATAACTATCGGGATTATCCTGTATGTGCAGCGTAAAATTGCTGCCATATAGCAGTTGCAGTCTTTGCTTGACATTGGCGAGTCCTATGCCGCCCTTCTCTTCATTAGGCTTGTCTGCCTTCGAATTATGACAGGTGAAGTGCAACAACTGACCCTTCACCACCTCCATAGTGATATTGATGAACGAGTCGCGCTGATAGCTTATGCCGTGTTTGAAGGCATTCTCAATGAAGCTGATGAGCATTAATGGCGGCACCGTCTTGTCGGGCAGTTCCTCAGGCAGGTTGAGACTTATCTGCACCTTGTCGGTATATCGCAACTGCATCAGCGCGATATAGGTGCGTATGAATTCGCATTCGCGAGTCAGTGGCACGTCGTTCTTGTCACCCTCATAGAGAATGAAGCGCATCATCTTCGATAGTTCCACGATGGTGCTCTTGGCCTTCTCAGGATCTATATCCACCAGAGCGTGGATATTGTTGAGGGTATTCATGAAAAAGTGCGGATTAATCTGATACCTCAGGTACTCCAGCTGATGCTCCAGATTCTTCTTTTCCAGCAATGCCATCCTGCGCTCATCATGGCGGTGCCTGAAATAACTCTTGATGCCCAGATTGGCACCAAACATCAGTATCAGGATGACCACCGAAATGATGTCATGCTCACCGATGATGGCTGGTGGACCCTGATGCGGGCCTTCATGGCGAGGTTTCTGCGGCGGCTCATGGTGCTCCGCCAGCGGTTCTTTCTCATGTCCTATCCGTTGCTCCATAGGTGGAGGATTCCTCTTGAAGCCGTCAGGTCTTGTATTGCACTGATACACAGTAAACAATGCCACGAAGCATAGCGTGCTGCAGAAGTATAGTGTGCGTTTTTGTCCATAGACAACCAGCGGTGCCAATAAGAAGTTGTGCACCATGAAAAGCAGGAAGAACAAGGTGAACTTAGGCCATATCTTCCACAGCTCATGCCACTGGAAGTACAGGCTGTCGCCATTCAGAAAACGCACATAAAGACTCAGTATTGGAGCCATGAAAAGCATGGCCCACAATACCAAGTATATGATGTTTTCTTGTCTTGACTGGTATCTCATCCATTTAAAAAACGGATATTTCTGCATTTTAGTCTATGTTATGAATGTTTTTTTATTATAAGGGGAGTGAGAGAGGAGTGAGAGGGGAGTGAGAGGGGAGTGAGGCTTAACCCTCAATGACGACCGCCGCCACCAGGACCACTGTTGCCACCACTATAATTATTCAGCGTTACTGATGAGCCGCCAGTGACGTTGCCGCCAACATTGGCCATACCATTAAAGTACTCTGTGCCATCACTGACAGTGACTCCTGACTTTAGGCTTGGGGTGGATGTGGTATAGACAACGAGTTGCTGACTGCTACCGCCTCCAGGTTGACCACCAGGACCGCCTTGATTGCCGCCAGAAGATGACTGGGTTGGTGTCTTGAAAGCCAAAGCGAGGTCGCTACCGTTATAGAGCGCATACCAGCTGTTGGATGTCCAAGATGAAGTGTACTTGCAGGTGCCGCCAGAGATGCTGGCTCCGCTCTCCAAACCGCCTACGGCGATGATAGTGCCGCCAGTGATGTATAGTTTCTTCTGCTCCTCGCTGTTGGCATCGATAGCCACCTCCGGCGAAGAAGCACCTATGGCATAAACCACACCGCCCTGGATATATACGTTACCGTTAGCGTCGATACCGTCGTTACCGCTTGATCTTGCATATACATAACCTCCGCTGATAGTGAGGTTGCCGGCATAACTCAGGCTCTTGGTATCGTCGTTATATGAAGCATTGATGGCATCGTCGGATGCATCTACAGTGGTCTGTCCGCCTGTGATGTCAATCTTTGTCTTCGACTCTATGCCTTCACCGCCTGCACCTGTCGTGGTGACATTGATAACGGCATTATCACTGATGGTGATGGCTCCACCCACCTTGATGCCCTTGGGCGATGACTTGTAGTCAGAGTCGTATTTGTCGAGCTGTTGTGATGAGTTCACTACAGACAGCGTGCCCGTTGACGATGCCACTACAGCATTACCGGAAGTGCTTATGGTCATTGTGCCACCGCTGACAGTCAGCGCACCATCGACGTTAATGCCCTTGCCACCGGCACCTGTGCTGGTGAGATTCAGTGTACCTCCGCTGATAGTCATATTGCCATCGGCACCCAGACAGGCTGATGCCTTTGTCTTCACCTTGTCAGCGTCCCATACTCCACCGCCGCTAGTAGTGACAGTAACGGTTCCTTCGGTGATAATCATGTCTCCCTCGCTCTTGAGGCCCTTGCAGGCGTCGCCTGTGACGCTGACATTGATGGTTCCACCATTTATGTATATGCTACCTGTATCCTCGTCCTCATGACCGCCCTCGGCAGCATCGGTAGCAGCGATAGGAGTGCCTTCATCGTTGTCGATGTCACACTGTATGCCGTCGTCGCCCACACCGCTGATATTCAGCGTACCGCTCTCCATGAGGAAGTATTCGTTACATGACAATCCGTCCTTTGTGGCAGCGAGAATATTCACTGTGCAGTTCTTCATCTCTGTGTAGTCACTGCTCTTTATACCGTGGGCCTTGCTGCCGTAGGCATAAACGTTGAGTACGCCCTTGCCCTTCAATTCCAGATGTCCCTGACAGTAGAGACAGCCTTTGGCGCTGCTGGCGGTGCCGTCCTTCAGCGTATTCTCCGTACCCTTCTTCACACTCATGTCAATGCGCTTGCTGTTAGTGATGTTTATCGGGGCGCCGTTGGGATTTGTCAGCGCCAGACCATTCAGCGTCACTGTGCACTTGGCACTTCCTCCGAGTGTCAGCGAACCGTCGTCAGAGGTTCCGTAGAGGTTATATGTTATCTCCTCCATAGTGCCATCGTTGATGAGGTCGTTGGTAACGGCATCGCTCTGTGTTATGGTTACGTGCGCTCCACTTACGGTGACGTCAACATACTGTGCTATGTTGCCTGCTACAAACACCAGGGCTCCTGTACCATTATAGGTGACGTTGACCTCGTTGTCGCTGACCTTGCTGTTGTCAGTAAACATCGAAGTGATGCTACCAAGGGAGAAGGTTCTGCCCATTACCGTCATCGCTGAACCCTCAGAAAAGGTCACCTTACCGGTTTGTGCTGCAGGAAACTGGTATGTGGCGCCACCAGTGGTTACATTCAGCGTCTGTGCCATCGCTGCTGCTATCGTCAGCATTGCGGCTATAGTACATAATATCTTTTTCATCTGATGTTCACTTTAATGGTTCTGTTACTGTTCTTTACGATATATGTGCCCTTTGGCAGCGTAGAGCCTTGTGGCATCATGCGTCCCTGCATATCATAGATGGAGGTATTGGAGTCGGTAATGATGCTGTTGACATCAAAAACAGCGGTTCCATCGGCACCAACATTGTTTATTGCCGTTATGTCATCTGTAGAAAACTCCATGCTCGTCAGTGTGGCGAGGGATATGGTGGCCAGTGTCTCATTGCCGCTGGCAGCCACGAGGTTGTCACCTGTGAATGTGAAGGTAAGGTCTGTGGCTGTAATTGCCTGTGTTGACCCGTCGTTCAGCGTAAACACAAGGTACTGATAGTCTGCAGCTCGCATCGACAAAATGCTTGTGATGCAGAGCAGTGTTAGGATAATAGTTTTTTTCATGCTTAATACTTTTGAGTTGAACATAATACTTGCTTTCTGCTGCAAAAATAAAGAAAAAAGCCTGTTCACCGAAAATTATTCAGCGAACAGGCATATTCTTTCAACGAACAATATTAATCTTTAACCGTTAACCGTTTAATTCCCTTCCGGCCCCATACAAGCAGGAGGGCGAACAGTATTCGGGTGGAGAGAATCCATACGGCAGAGACGCCGGCAGTGGCGAAGACCATTGTGTCCTCCAGCATCGAATGGTTCATAATGAGGTGATAGTTTACCTCGTTGGCCTCCTCCTTCGTTATCTGTCCCGACTCCTCAAGGCTTATCATCATTGCTGAGCCATAACTGATACCCAGCACATTACCCACAAGCCATAGATATGCTGCATTACGCGGCAGACCGAAGAACCTCATCAGAGGCTGTATCGGACGTACCAGCTGATACATTAAGCCCAGGTCATCCATCATACGCTGCACAACGGTCAGCGAATAGATGATGCCCATTATCATTATCACCAGTTTCACCGATGAAATGAGCCATTCCTGCAACACGCCCCCCAAAGTGATGACGACATCCGATGCCGCCACATGTCCGAAGGGAGTATTCATCTCAGGTAACACCATATTAAGATACAGCGCCGCCATGAAAGCCCCCGCTATGCGTATCAATCCCATGCGGAAAGGCTTTGAGCCAACCTTTTTCACTACGGCACATTCCAACGGCAGGGCATGACATATCAACACCATGATAGCGATGATCGTTGCCTGCCGCATGGTGAGTGCCATTGACATCATCACGGCCAGGCAGGCGTATGTCGTTACGGAAGCTCCCGTAAGGAAAGCTATTGCAGACGCCCCAGGCAGTCCGAGATACTGAAAAACGGGGTTCAGCCACTGTGCGCACCATTCTATCACGCCGTAATACTGCAGCAGACGAACTGCCAGAGATATCGGCAGCATTATCTTCAACAGCCACCACGACATCTTCAGCGACGGCCGCACAGCAGTCACGAAACACTCTTTTATGATTGTTATCTTCTCCAAGACTAATGCTATCGAAGGTTTAGTGCATTATCTCATCTATCGCCTTGCGATTCTTCTCCTTTGGCTCGTCTGCAGCATAGCCGATAGGAATCAATACGGCAGGTTCTTCATTGTCAGAAATTGCAAAGAACTGCTTGCATTTCTCTGCATCAAAGTTACAAACCCAGCAGGTTGCCAGTCCTTGCTCTGTTGCAGCAAGACAAAGATGCTCTACGGCGATAGCAATGTCGATGTTTCCATGATGCTTACCATCAGAACGTACCCACTCCTCATCATGGAGGATGCTGCAGATGATGTACATGGGAGCCGTCTGAAACCACTCACGATTGTAACACTCCTGCAACTTTGCCTTATCAGCTTCGTTCTTTACTATGCGGAACATCCATGGCTGCTTGTTCACTGCCGAAGGTGCAAAACGGACACACTCCATTATGTAGTCCAGTTTCTCCTGTTCCACACTCTTATCCTGGTAGCTTCTGCAGCTATACCTTTGCTTTACTAAATCTAAAAACTCCATATCATTCAATCATTTATGTACGACTTTGTTGTCATGTCATAATACAACGCCTCTAACTCCGGTAATGTCAGTTTCTCGACAGAATGCTCTATCATGCGGATTAGCTCATCGCGTCTGAATTCCTCTGATTGTGTAAATCTGTTCATGTATGTATCTTATGTTTTTTATTATTTCCTACGGAATCAATCATAATACTCTATCTTTAACTCTTCACTGACATCGAAGTCATCGTGAAAGCCGTCATCATATTTATATATTATACGCAAACCGCGATAGGCTGAGGGGACTTTCAATACTTCGAGCAAATGCCATTTGGGACGTCCGAAGTCATAGGATTCCCTGTCAAGGATGATGCGGTTGGAGACATAGTCAAAGCGGTAATAGCCTCCACCGATACACTGATCACCAGGCTTCAGTAGGCTCCTGTGTTGATTCACCATACCGAGGCGAAAAACACCATCCATCGTAACTATAAATTTGGGAAGAAGCATGCTATTCTCCTATTATTCTTGTGCTATTGTAATATTCCTACTTTCAGTGCTATATAAACTATTATCGCTATTTGCAGAATGATAATTGCCGGCACACCATATTTGAACTTTTTGTGCATCGTCTTATGATGCCAGATTTTTATGCCCAGCCACGCCCCAATACTGCCACCGACAACCGCCATCCACAATAGTGTCGCTTCTGATATTCTCCACTTAGAGCGCTTTGCTTTCCATTTGTCGATGCCATACATGAAAAATGTAACTACATTGATGGCAACGAAGTATATAATGGCTATATGCAAAAAATCTTGGTAAAGCATAGGATCTTTAATATTTTAGCGTAGTCCCAGCATTCTTCCTTACTACCTCAGGTACTTCGCTGCATGGAGCGACACTGTAGGAATAGGGCACCTCGATAGGCTCGCCAAAGGAAGACGGAAGGCTTCTGGATTCTGCAATAAAGTTGTCGTTCCTCCACGCCACAGATATTGCATCTATTTGACTATAGAAATTCTTGATGCCCTTTTCAATATAATTTCCCTCAATGAGGAACTCCGAATTCTTACGAGGATTAATGCAATTTATGGCCTTTGTGCAGGTATAATAGTTATTCAGCACATGAACCTTCGCGGCCCTCGCCATAGGCATACGCGCCTTACATCCTTCTCCCCACCAGTTAAAAGCATATGTAATGCTCAGGAAGCCCCTGGTTTCATTATCACTGTAACCAACCAAATTTGTATTCTGATGCATGTAAGAGCGGTTTGTATAACAGAATGTACACCAACTAATGGTGATAAAATCCGACCTTGAAGTGATATCGAAGTTGCCGTCCATGCCATCTTCGAACGAGCAATGATCCACCCAGCAATTCCTGGTACCATTCACAAATGACAGCAAATCATTTCCACCGACATCAATAGAACCTGGTCCCACAAAGGATATATTGCGTATGATGATATTCCGACAGTCGTTCAGCGTCATGATGCCTGCATGGCGGTACTCCTCTTTATTGTCGCCTGTCATCTCCATTATAATCCTTCGTGTGTTATATTCAGCCTCCTCCCGCACTCTCATTTTATTAGGCAGTATGCCGCCTCCTCGGCTTGTACTCATGGCAGGGACGCCAGCCGCATCCAGTGTTTCCTTTAGCTCTGCCGTCAAATACCATTCTGTGCATAAGCGGGCATTATTAATGCCCAATAGCGTTATATCTGAAACCTTCTGCAAGAAGATGCTACTGGAAATAAAGAAATCACCCTTCGAACCGTCAAATACAATCACCTGATTGTTTTTTACTGCATCCTCTATCTCATTTCTCATATCCCTGCCTATTGACTGCAACACTACCACCTTGCCGTCAAAATCTTCTGGTATGGGATATGAGTAGCATCCTCCGCCCTTTATATCAAACGTCTTGGTAGCATCAGTACAATGAGAAAGAGTACAATACCCAAAAGGCTTATCCAAGTCATAGCCATTATGGGCTAGTACTTGGAAACATCCTAAAGCGGCTAACATTATGGAGAAAAAGGGCCTCATAACTTTTTTTGTTTGTATTGTTTATTCTCTGTTTGCAAAGTTACAAAAACTTATAATATTTGCAAACTATTCTGTAATATATTACAGTACTGCGATGATTATTAAACATTTTTTGCTACCTTTGTAGCACATTTATTAAACACAAATAACAAAATATGAGAATTAAATTTATTTGCCTTGCATGGTGTCTGGTAATGACACTTGCATCAAAGGCACAAACAGAACGTCAGATTTCAGTAACTGAGAACATCGCATACAGAACCGATGTAGGATCAAGTACTGTACTCGACCTTGCACAGCCACAATTCGGGCCACAGCAGAATCGTCCAGCCATTCTCATCATCCATGGTGGAGGATGGAGCGCAGGTTCGAAGAACGACGCAGTATATCGTGCACTGATGGTGGACTATGCCATGAAGGGTTATGTAGTTTGCAACATGAACTATCGCCTAGTTCAGGAGGCTGAGCCACCTGCTTGCATTGAGGATGTTCGCTGTGCCATCAGATGGATGAAGGCAAATGCACAAAAACTTGGCATCGACCCAAACCGCATTGGCACGTTTGGTCACTCAGCAGGAGGCCATCTGTCGCTGATGGCTGGTGTGGCAACTGATAGCAAGATTTTCAACGATGATGCCGACCCTTGGAAGCAATATGACTGCTCTGTTGCATGTACTGTAGGCGGTGCTGCAGTTACAGAACTTGGAAGGCCAGGAATTCCTTGGGGTGACAAAAAAGAATATTGGCCTATCGGATATATTGGCAAAAGCAAGACTCCTTTTCTCGTATTGCAAGGTGGGGAAGATCCTGTGGTAAAACCAAATCTGACAGAGGATTGGGTGAAGCAGATGCAACAAGCTGGCGCATCAGTAGATTATGTAAAGGTGCATGGACAGCATGGAGTGGCCTATGACCAGCAGTTGGAATTCACCCGTCCTGCAATGGATGCCTTCTTTGCCCGCTATCTAAAGCATGAAGACCCTTCTGTCAGCTTTGAGCAGATGAAGGTTGTGGAATATGGTGGAACCGGTCGCCACAAAGCTATTGCAGTACGAGAAAAATCCCTCCCTGATTTTGTAGTATATCGCCCCCTAAGAATGAGAGGCAAAATGCCTGTACTGGTATTCTGCAACGGAGGCTGCATGGATACCAGCATTGGCTACGAGAATATGCTCAGCGACATCGCTTCATACGGCTACGTAGTGGTTGCAGTAGGAGAAATGCAGATGTTTGCTCAGCATGATAAAGACCAGCATACCCCTTCTTCTATTGTAAAGAAAGCCCTCGACTGGATTAGCCAGCAAGCTGCTGACCCTGCTGCTCCTTATTATAATAAGGTAGATGCTGACAAAATTGCTGCAGCAGGACACTCTTGCGGAGGAGCACAGGTATTGGCTAATGCTGCCGATACCCGCCTGAAGACATATATCATTCTGAATGCAGGAATGGGTAAGATGACGATGGCGGATGCCAGTGCAAAGTCTTTGAAGAATCTCCATGCTCCTATCCTCTATCTTGTTGGCGGAACATCGGATGTAGCATGGAAGAATGCCCAAATGGATTATGATGCAATCAAGAAAAATCCAGTAGTATTGGCAGACAACACACAAAGTGGTCATGGAGGCACTTATGAACAGCCAAATGGCGGAGCAAACTCTCGCATGGTTCGCGCTTGGCTCGACTGGCAACTGAAGGACATGCAGGAAAACAAAAGTCTATTCATTAATGGCGACCTCACTGGCTACGATAACTTTACTATTAAACATAAGAACATCAAATAAACGACACAAACATGAAAGCATTACTTGCCTCAGCACTTCTGCTGGTTAGTGCCCTCACAGTAACGGGACAGGGACAACGTCGCGGATTTCCAAGAGAAGCGTTTACTACAGATACTCCAATGGTTCACGACCCTGTGATGGCCAAGGACGGTGACACCTATTACATCTTCTCCACAGGCAGAGGCATCCAGCAGATGACATCCAAGGACCGCAAAACGTGGACGGTGCTTCCACAGCCTGTTATGACTGTTATCCCTGGTTGGACGACCGACTCTGTACCTGGTTTTGAGAGCCATGTTTGGGCACCCGATGTCATCAAGTGGCACGGACGCTGGTGGATGGCCTACAGTTGCTCCACCTTCGGTAAGAACGGCTCTGCCATCGGTCTGCTCAGCAGTCGCTCGCTGCGCTCTAATATATGGAAAGACGAAGGCTGCATCGTGACCTCCCACGACTGGAAGAAGAATGCTGATGGCTCTACATCCGGCGACAACTGGAATGCCATAGATCCCAATTTTGTAATCGACGACAATGATACCCCTTGGCTCGTATGGGGATCGTTCTGGGACGGCATACAACTGGCACGTCTCGACACTACCATGCATCTGGCTTCCAAGCCAGTTACCATTGCCCGTCGCCATCGTCCGGGAGACCCTAATGCTGCAGAGAATCCCACCTCACGCTTCGCAGGACGCAATGCCATCGAGGCACCATTTATCTTCAAGCACAACGGTTGGTACTATCTCTTCGTATCGTGGGATTACTGCTGCCGTGGAGCCAAGAGCAACTATCGCGTTGCCATAGGTCGCAGCAAGAGCGTTGAAGGCCCTTATCTAGACCGCGAAGGCAAGGATATGCTGAACGGTGGGGGCACCATATTCATTGAGGGTGACAAGAAGGAATGGGAAGCCGCAGGCCACTGCGCTGCCTATACTTTCGACGGAGAAGATATCTTCATCTGTCACGGCTATAGCGCCACCCGCAACGGCGTCGCATTGCTTATCCAACGTCCCATCACATGGACTACCGAAGGATGGCCGGAGGTAAAAAGTGAAAAGTGAAGAGTGAAGAATTAAATATGAGCACCACATTACAAGACATAAAAGAGGCTGCCGTCAGGATGGCACTTCATTGCGGTAAGATACAACTGGAGTCTTTCCGCACAAGCAATATAGGCATAGATACCAAGAGTAATATCTATGACGTAGTAACAAAGGTTGACAAGGCTTGTGAAGATTATCTCCTCACAGAGATTTCACGCCTCTACCCTACCCACTCAGTAATAGGAGAAGAGACAGGACAACACTTGCATGCCGACAGCGAATGGGCTTGGGTGGTTGATCCTCTTGATGGTACAAACAGCTACTCACAGGGACTGCCGGTTTTCTGCGTTAGCATCGGCATCACATATAAGGGAGAATGTGTTGTTGGAGTTGTCTATGCCCCTTACCTCAACGAACTCTTTACCGCTGTTAAGGGCGAAGGAGCATGGTATGGGAAAGCAGGAAATATGGATACCACCAAGTTACATGTTTCTTCCAAAGATTCTTTGAAAGAATGTGTTGTAGCATCTGGTTTCCCTTATGACAAGGCTACCCACCCCATAAATAATATACGAGAGGTAAGCATTGTCATACCACAGGTGCGTGGTTTCCGAAGAATGGGGAGTGCAGCATACGACCTATGCTGTACTGCCATGGGAACCATTGATGCTTACTGGGAGTATAACCTCAATCTGTGGGACGTATGCGCCGGTCAGCTTATTGTACAGGAGGCCGGTGGCATCATCATTCCGCTATGCGACGACCGCAAGATAAGCATCATCGCAGGACCAAAAAATTTGGTCAAGGAACTGCAAGGAGTCCTTGACCAAATCAGCAAATAACTAATTATTCGAAGAATCCGAAGGCGGCTATCTGGCGGAGCATCTGGATGATGTATTCGCTAGATGTGTCGCTCCAGTGGAATCCCAGACGGTGCAGCACGCTACAAGTGTAATGGTTATCGCGTTCGATAATCGAAGTCTTCTGTCCGTGAGCCACATCCTGATAAGCCACAAGGGCAGCAAGAAGTTTGGCCTTCTCCGGATCTTGTCCGGCAACAGCAATGGTCTGCTCGAATTCGTCAGCCTCAACGAAACGCATATCCTTACCCACTTTCTCCATGAGCCGCAGCACATCACCCAGCAACTCAGTGTGGTTGTTGAAGGGCTGGAATACAGTACATTCCTTCGGCGTTGAAGCGAGGAGCACCACAGCCTTGGCTGTCTCATCGATAGGCGACATCTCTGTGTATTCGTCATAACCGTCGTAAGGACAGCAACCCAGCGTATAGAACACTTTAAGGCGTCCCATGTAGCTGTTGCTGTTGAAGTTAGCCTGGAACTCACCGTCGGCACTGCGCGGTGCCAAATTACCCACACGCATTACCTTGGCACTCAGACCATGATGAACTACTGCATCCAATATCAGACGCTCAGCGAGGAACTTGGAGTGGATATAACGATTGTCCAGGAACTGACCGAACCATAGTTTGCGCTCATCAAGCATAGGCACCTGACCGCCGTCACCGCGATCTATCCATATCTCAGCCACCGATGTCGTGGAGATGTGCACTAGGCGAGCACCATTCTTCAGACAGAACTCCACACAACGCTGTGCACCACCGATATTAACGTCTTCTATGTCCGTTCCCTTGGAGAAATGCTTCACGTTGGCGGCACAGTTAAAGACGGTGTCAATAGAGAAGTGAGAGGTCTGAGTTGAGAGGTCTGAGAGGTTTGAGAAATCCTGAGTTACATCACCGTTGACTACGAAGAGTCTGCTGCCAAAGAGGTTTGCGTATGACTTCTCGTAATAATAGAAGAGCAGATTCTTGAGACGGTGCTCAGCTGAAGCCTGATCTTTACCACGAACAAGGCACGTAATAGTCTGAGCATCAGATTCAATGAGCTCACGCAGCACATGGATGCCCAGATAGCCGGTAGCACCAGTCAGGAGAACATTACCCAACTGCTGTCTCTCGCCCTTCAGGAACATATCAATATTATTGTGCTGCAAGATGGCATCAATTCCCGAATAGTCGAAGTCCTCAATCTCGGTATCGGTCATATCTACCGGTGCTGCGCCTCCTACGAACTGCGCCAACAGACGCGGTGTAGGATGGTCGAAGACATCGCCATAAGCTACATGATGCCCAGCCTTATCGGCCTCGATGACAACTTTGGTAACCATCAACGACGTACCGCCCATCTCGAAGAAATTATCGGTAGCACCTACCTTTTCCAAAGACAGGATGTCAGCAAAGATGTCGCAGAACAGTGTCTCCACATCTCCTACCGGAGCCACGAACTCGCGTTCCTCTACTTGTATCTGCGGTGCGGGCAGAGCGCGGCGGTTCACCTTCTGGTTCTGGTTAAGCGGAATATTATCTATCTGCATCGTTGCTGCAGGCACCATGTAAGGCGGCTTGCGGTCACGTATGAAGGCATTCAGCGTCTGGATGTCGATTTGTTGGTCACTCACCACGTAAGCAGCAATATATTTACCACCATTGGGGTAGTCGAAAGGCTGCACAGTAGCATCCTTGATGCCAGGGAACTCACGAATCACCGATTCCACCTCTTTCAGTTCTATGCGGAAGCCACGAATCTTTACCTGACCGTCACTGCGTCCCACAAACTGTATATTGCCGTCAGCCAGATAACGCACCACGTCACCTGTGCGGTAGCAACGCTTGCCGTTCCATTGTATATATGTTTCGGCAGTCTTCTCAGGAAGATTAAGGTATCCTCGGCTCACCTGCGGACCAGTTACCAACATCTCACCGGCAGCCCCCAATGGAAGACGATTCATATCCTTATCTACAATGTATAGCTGCAGATTGTCAAGCGGTTTGCCGATAGGAGCATTCTGCTCGTACTCCGTCTGCACATAAGTGGTCGTGAAGATGGTACACTCCGTAGGTCCGTAGGCATTATGGAGTTTATAACCCTTAGGTGGAGTAAGCGGCAGAATCTTTTCGCCTCCGACAGAAAGGTGATGCAGTGAGTGGTTTTCACAGTTCATCGCAAACTGACATCCCACCTGTGTTGTCATGAACGAATGGGTCACACCTTCCTTGTCAAAATATGCATTCAAATCCGGAAGGTTCAAACGAATATCGTCGCCCACAATCACTACGGCAGCGCCAGTAGTCAAAGCCGGATACATATCCATCATGCAAGCATCAAAGCCATAGCTGGCGTAGGCAGCCACCTTGTCGCCAGGTTTGAGGTCGTAATAGCGCTGATACCAATGACAGAAGCATACAAGGTTTCCGTGCTCCAACTGACAACCTTTTGGCTTTCCCGTAGAACCGGAGGTGTAAAGCAGTATGAAGAGACTTGAGGGGGAAATCTGAGCATTCAGAGTAATCGGAGTATTCGGAGCAACTGGAAGAGCCGCAAGATCTTTTGTCAACAGCACAGGACCTTGATATTCACCCACCTTCTCTAAAAGCGCTTCTTCAGCAATCAGCAACTTAGCATCAGCATCCTGCATCATGAAGTTCAGGCGCTCGGATGGGTAACTTGGATCAAGCGGTTGGTATGCACATCCAGCTTTCAGCACTCCTAACGATGCCAGCACCATCCACTCGCTACGGCCAATGAGAATGGAAACAACATTCTCCTTGCCACCCTCAACCTTCGAGTTGACAAGTGCTGCGATGGCATCAGTCTTTTCATCCACCTCTTTGTATGTGAGGCGCACGTCGTGATAGATAACAGCCAGATTATCCGGTGTCTCTTTTACCTGACGGCGGAACAACGACAATATAGTTTGAGTATCATCATACTCCACCGCTGTCTGGTTAAAGGAATCCAGAAGGGTTACGCCAGCGGTATCCATGAGTGAGATGCTACGCAGCGGCTTATCGGCAGCGGCAGCAAAGGCACTCACGGCATTGCTCACACTCTGTGCAAGACTCTGCATCATAGCCTCACTGTACTGTCCGTTGTCGTATTCAATGGCAACACCAGGTTCCCCGGGCTCATCCGTAATATAAAAGGCAATTTTGAACTTAGGCACATTCAACTCCATCGTCTCGTCAGCCAGTACCTTCTTTCCGTCTATGCGGTAATCGCTCAGCACACCCATCTGATAGGCAAACATAATGTCAGCCTTGAGACCGTAGTCGGCAGCGACACGTGCGAACGGATAGTTCTCGTGAGCAAGGGTTTGCTCAAATGTTTCCTCACTCTCATGAAGGAAATCCTTCACACTCTGCGAACCTATCTTAGAGGAAAGCGCAAGGGTGTTCACGAACATACCCATCGTATTTGCCACTTTCAAGTTATTGCGACCGTTGGAAATGGTGGTGATGCAGATATGGTCGTTTCCGGAGAAACGTGAGAGGCAGTAGAATACGGCACTCAGCAGTACAGCTGATGGCTTCACGCCCTGTTGCTTTGCAAGCTGTTCGGCATCATTCCATACAATTGGAGCCCATACGCGACCGTTCTCACCTTGCGGACGAGGATTGGTAAGGTCGGGAGCTAGCTCCGTCACTTCCTCCACATCACCAAGACGCTGTTTGAAGAACTCGGCAGCTTCGGCAAAGGCCGCATCTTTCTCTGCTGCCTTCTGATCCACGACAAACTGCATGTAGCTGCACATCTCAGGCTCTATCTCCTCACCATTCATAAGACTGCATATCTCATGAATGAACAGGTCATAGGAATATCCGTCGCACACGAGATGATGAATGTCGCAGTACAGATATAGCGCCTTATCAGTATGGATGGTGGCTAAGCGGAACAGTCTGTCTTTGCCCAGGTTGAACGGACGCACGAATCCGTGACGGAAAGCAAGCGCCTCCTCTTCGCTCATGGTATAGTCTTCAATATCCACTGGTGTCTCTCGGTCGCCCATCACCTGCACTACCCCACTCTCATCAGTCGTAAACTGCACGAAGAGAGCCGGATGGTTCTCCACAGCCTGAAGCGTAGCCTTCTTCAGTGCTTCGACATCAGTTTCTACTGGGAAGGTTAAGCATACCGGGGTGTTATACAACGTTGAGGTAGGATTCTTCATGCAGTCGAAATAGACACCCGTCTGAGCATAACTCAGCGGAGCAGAAGTCAACGGGTCTGTCGTACTATCCGTATTAGCAGTACCCGTAGCACCTCCAGAGAGGAAGGCATCCAGGATAGCATTTTCTACCGTCTGGATATTAGCACCCTTAGTGAGAAGCTGGGCATCCAACTGTACACCGAAACGCTTGTATATCTGCGTAGCAACCTTTATTGCCAAAATGGAGGTAAGACCAACGTAGCGGAGGTCTGTGGTGATTCCGAAGGCATCGGTATTCAATACTTCTGCCACTATTTCCTTCAGCTTCTGCTCAAGGATATTAAGTGGTGCAGCAGATTCTTCCTCTGTTTCAGCGGCTGCACCGAAGACAGGCTCAGGCAGAGCGCGGCGGTTCACCTTCTGATTCTGGTTAAGCGGAATGGAATCTATCTGCATCGTTGCAGCAGGAACCATATAAGGCGGTTTCTGGTCCATTATGAAGCTGTTCAATGCCTTGACGTCAATCTGCTCATCGGCAACGATATATGCAGCAATGTATTTTCCGCCAGTAGGATAGTCAAAGGCCTGAACGGTAGCATCCTTGATGCCAGGGAACTGTCGGATAACAGCCTCCACCTCCTTGAGTTCGATGCGGAAACCGCGAATCTTTACCTGACCATCCTTTCGGCCTACGAATTCGATATCTCCATTGTCACGATAACGCACGATATCACCGGTGCGATAGATACGTTTTCCACCCCACTCTACGAAGGCTGCTGCTGTCTTCTCGGGCTGATTCAGATAACCGATACCCACCTGTGGACCAGCAATAATCAGTTCGCCGCAGCATCCCCAAGGCACCTGTTTCCCAAAACGGTTCACAATATACATTTCCACAGTATCGTTCGGTTTGCCGATAGGGATATTAGGCTCATTCTTATCCACATAATGGCTGCATACATAGCAGGTAGTCTCCGTAGGTCCATAGGCATTGAGCAGATGGTAGGAAGGCGGATCAAGACTCATTAGCTTCTCGCCGCCCGTTCCCAGATACTGGAGTTGAGCTATTTCGGGATATGAAAGAGCCATCTGCGTGGCCATCTGCGTGGTCATGAAACAGTGGGTCATACTCTCCTTGGTCAGGTATTCGTATAAAGCCTCTAAATTGAACCGTATGTCATCTTGTATGATATACATGGTAGCACCAGCCCACACGCAGGCCCACAGGTCGTGCTGGTAAGCATCGAAGCCGTAACCGGCGTAAGTGGCATAGCGCGAGCCAGCTTTCAAACCTATATGCTTAACATGGAAATTTGTGAAGACGCGGAAATTCTCTTCGCTCAGCATTACACCCTTCGGCGTGCCTGTAGTACCGCTGGTGTAAAGCAACACCAAAGCATCGGTGCCATCGTAGGCCGCTGCATCCTTCTTCATAAATTCTAATCGCTCCTCGGGATAGCTGCTGTCAAGCGGCAGTTGTGTGAGACCCGCCTTTGCAATAGCCAGAGGAGCCAGCACCATCTTTTCGTCACGGGGGACAGAGAAGCCTACTACACGTTCTCCACAGCGAACCGTATATGAAGGGTCTATGGTATCAGTGAGCTTATCTACCTCAGCAAAGGTGAGCCGTTTGTCACCTGCCACGCAGAAGATATCATTAGGCCGTTCTGCCACATGTTGTTTGAAGCGCTCCACCAACGTCGGGAGGCCGGCAGATGATTTGATGTCAGGATTGAGACTATTCAACCATTTAACCTGTTCCGATGTAGCATATTCCAGTTCCTTCACTTTATTGGCTGTAACCATCGAGCGAAGGATTGCGCTGTAGCAGGCCGCCAGTTCTGTCATGAATGCATCAGAAAAGTCGGTACTGCTATAACCCAGTTTCAAGGAATAAGAACCTTCTTTCTCAAATAGCTCAGCCACCAACTTCCATCCAGGTATCTGTTTCCTCAGATCGTGGTAGGCTACCTTACTGTTTCCGAAATGTAACTCTTCATTGGTGTTGAGCACTGAGCCATGATATACAAACATTACCTGATTACTCAACCCCATATCTTTCACGGCATCCTGATATGCATAGTATTGCAGACGCTCCGTAGTAGCCTTTTGCTCAGCCAGGGAAGCAAACATTTCCTCCATTGATTCTTCACTTTGGAACTGGACAAACACAGGCAATGTATGCACCATCATCGTCACAGTAGAACGTGTACGACGGTCTCCCCGACCAAAATACAGGGTACAATACGATGCCTTGTCTTCAGCTCCATATGCAGCCAACAGTAATGCCCATGCAGCATTCATCAAGGTTCCCTCCTTAACGCCGAAACGTTTCATGACGGCCTGTACATCATCTTTTGTAATGCTCAGCGGATAATGCTTAAGACACATCTCAGCAGGGGCATCACCAAGCGTATTTTCCGGTATCGGCAGGGAATCGGTTTCTGCAGCATCGCAGAAGGTCTTGCCATACCACTCACGCGCCTCGGTCATCTTGGTCTCATCAGCACGGAGAGTCTCTTCTTCCTGAGCGATAATGCTGCCGTCTATTTCTTCTCCGACAGGCTCTTTGCCATTGAAACAGCGCTCAATATCCCGCAGTATCAATACTACAGAGAATCCATCAGCAATGACATGGTGGAAGTCAAGATACAGCCACGCCTTCCCTTCTGTCGTCTGATAGAGTTCGCAGCGGTATAACTTGTCTCCATAGATATCCATTGTTCTGGCAAAGCTGGATTTCGCTTCCTCTATTGAACCTACCGACATTAGCGGCACTGCTTTCTCTATTTCAGGGAATTCACCACTTTCCACCTTTGGCACACCATCTTCACCAAGTACGATACGTGAAGCAATATATGGATGGGCACAGAGAGCCTCATAAACTGCTTTGCGCACCTGTTCCACATTAGCATCCTTCGGAATATCCAACAATACTGGATTCTGATAATTAGTAAGCTCGTCATTGTTCGTGACGCATGCATAATAGACGCCTAACTGGCTTTGACTTAATGATGACCTCATATTATATGATATTAAGTGATTCAAGGAAAATAATGACGATGGCTAGGGGAACTATCCAGCGCAGAATCACCAGATAGACGAGAGAAGCTACTCTCGAACCCTGATATCTAGCCTTCGGTACGAACCATCCTGTGAACAATGCCGCTCCCAATGCTCCGACAGGTATCAGGATATTGTTGGCAAAATTGTTAGCGGAATCGAACATGTTCTGTCCCATCACCGTGAGCCATTCTGCATGACCTGTCATTGACAAGATGCACAACGTATTTGTGATAACCTGTATCACGGCGACGAGTATGACGCTCTGATGTCTGTTGAGCGGCCATCTGGTATCTGCCGTTGCCTCACAGAAGAAAGCTACCATTACCTCCATCAGAGAGATGGTAGAAGTGAGGGCTGCGACACACATCAAAGCAAAGAAAGCCACGCTGGTCACCGTCGGACTGAACATGTGCTGGAACACAGCCGGCAGTGTGACAAAGGTCAGTTGCGGTCCCTCAGACGGACTGAATCCGTAAGCGAACACAGCAGGAAATATTATCATACCCGCCAGCAACGATACTATCAAGACCAGAATAATCATTTGTGCCGACGTTGATGTGACATTCTGCTCCTTAGGCATATAGCCACCATACGTGATTAGAGCGCCAACACCTACGGATAAGGTGAAAAAGCTGAGTCCCATCGCCTGCAACACCGCATTAGAATCTATTTTCGAGAAGTCAGGCTTGAACAGATAATGTAATCCGGTGCTGCCGCCATCGAGGAAGACCATGTGGACAGCCATAATAATCAGCATCAGGAACAATAGTGGCATAAGAATTTTGCTCAAGCGCTCGATGCCCTTGTTGACGTCGAACCACAATACCGATGCAGTCATGATAATGGCAATGATGGCATAGATTATCATCACGGGAGCATGCCCTTCGAAAGTCCTGAAGTGCTCAGTCAGCGCCTCCGCATCCATTCCTGCGAACGTGTTCGACGCAGCTTCTACCATGTAGTAGATGCACCATCCTGTAACCACAAAATAGAAGCTCATGATGGCCATCACGCACAGCAGGTTTGTCCATGCGAGCCACTGCCACCGGTTTGTACCGCATATCTCGCGGTAAGCACCATAAGTACTCTTGCCCGACAGTTTGCCTATCATGAATTCGTTCATCACCAAGGGGAGTCCGAAGAGTAGCGAACACAAAACATACAATATGATGAACGCGCCACCGCCGTTCTCACCCACGACATAAGGGAACTTCCATATACTCCCCAATCCTACGGCGCTGCCTGCAGCAGCCAACAGCACACCTATTTTAGATGAAAAAGACTTCTCCATAGTTATCTGTCCAAGATTATTTTGTCACGACAGACCTAATCTTTAATCTTCAAACTCAAAGATACTGATGAATCCTGTCAGTTGGAACACGCTCTTGATGTCGTCGTTCATTCCCTTCATCACGACACGGCTGCCACTGGCTTTAGCACCCTTCAGTATTCCCAACAGGATACGCAGACCGCTGGAAGCAATATACTCCAGATTAGTGCAGTCGATAATTACATCTTTGCCATTACTTTGATAGAGTGGCTTCAACACTTCCTCTGCCTCCACTGCTGCTGCTGTATCCATTTCTCCTTCTAATGTGGCAACAAACTTGCCTTCGATTTCTTCAATTTTTGCTTTCATGATTTTTTGCGTTATTATGTCTTTTCAATATTCTTCACCAGCGACAGTACATTCTTTCCATCCATGCGTTCGTAGTTTATGCTGTCCATCAGCTCGCG
>JAFVGI010000009.1 GCA_017475005.1 Prevotella sp.
ATAAGTCTTTTCAGACTTTGTAGTTCTTCAAGTTAAAGTGCCATTATAAGTAAACTTCTATGTCCCTTTTCCTTGAAATCCTACACCTTCCTACGTCAGGTTATGCCCTTGTCAGGCAAAGAACCCAAGGTCTGAGCTCAACGCCGACCTTAAAAACAAAATTTTGCAACTGAGTGGCAAGAGAATATCTTAAACTCTTTAAACCATATAGAATGCGCAGCGGTTTTTCCGCTCATGAGCGGGGTTTTTCTTTCGAGGGCTTGAAACCACGTAGTGGATGTGAGAAGTGGTGTGGAATTGGCTTAAGAGCTTGTTCTTAAAGACAAGAACATAACACTTAGCACAAGAGCTCTTAAAGAGCTTCAAGACCGAAGAAAGGGTTTTCTTGGTTTTTGTTAAAAATAAAAATATCCTAAAGTAAACCTGAAAAAATACTATGAGTGTACATATAATATATTATAAGGATGGGGCGAAGATGATGCGCCCTGTCCTCTCGAGAGAAGAGTATCTGACACTGCGTGACAGCCGCAAGCAGAAGGCTATACTGAAGGCTGTTCGTGAGGGTGACGAGAAACAGAAGCAACGTCTTGAACAAATGAACTACTCATGCCTTCCTAACGAGGACGGAACGCTGAAAGGCTCGAAGACAATGAGCACCACAGTAGGCATGGACATCGACCACGTCAAGGCAGAGGAGATGCAACCATTGAAGGAGCGCATACTGGCGAAGAAGGAAGAGTTGGGTCTGCTGATGCTTGAAGAGAGTGCCCGAGGGGGCGGTTATCACTTGGTGTTCAAGCGCCGTTCGGAGCTGTCGCAAGAAGAAAACCTCAAGTGGGCAAGTGAACTGTTGGAGGTGGCGTATGACGAAGGTGCGAAGGACATCACCCGAGTGTTCTTCACAACAACAGAGGAGGAACTACTTTATCTGGAAGACGAAATCTTTAACCCCACCCCGACCCTCCCAAGGGGAGGGGGAGGATTACAACCTTCTAATGGTAATATTTCTCCTGCCCTTGGGAAGGAGTGCCCGAAGGGCGAGGATGGGGTCTCTTTCCCCACCACTTTCAAGGGCTTGCCTTATACCGCAATCATCGCTGAATACTGGCGCAGGACGGGTGGCGAACCTACTGAGGGTGAGCGTAACAAGCGGCTTCATAAACTGGCAGCAAACCTGCGTGCCATCTGCGACGACAAGGAGGAATGGTTGCTGGAGGTGATGCCTCGTTTCGGCCTTTCGGAACAGGAAATAAAGAGCATCATCCATTCGGCTTGCAAAGAACCCACAAAAGGGTCGCGCACAATGGATCAGATTGTGGATGCGTTGATGACTAACGAAAACGAAAACGAAGACGACGACGATGCGCAGCCCGATTCTTCACTCTTCACTCTTCATTCTTCACTTAAAAAGATGCCGCAAGGCGTCAAGGATTCCATCGATGCCGTAGGTCCACAGTTGGCAATGCCTGTGGTGACTGCTATCTGTCCCTGCATTGGTGCGCTGGCAACGGGTGTGACACTTGATGTTCACGGCCAGAGAAAAGGGCTTAATCTCATCGCCTATATCGCTGGTGACTTTGCTTCAGGAAAAGGAAATATCGACCCTGTGGTTGATGCGTGGATGAGTGAGGTAAGGGCCCTCGATATGATGTATCAGATGCAGGAGGACGAGTGGCGTGTCAAGAAACGTGCTGCCAAGAACAAGAAGGAGCAGCCCGAGGAGCCGAAGCTGCCTGTGCGCTGTCTGACGCTGAACAATACTGTTGCCAACCTTGCTGAACGACTGGCCAATACAGAGGGCAAGCATGCCTTTTCGTTCACGCCCGAGGCTGATACTGTGGCGCAGAAATGGAAGTCTTCGCTGAGCGATTTCTCGGTCATGCTGCGCCAAAGCTACGATGGCACGAAATATGAGCGTGAGGCTCGTTCGGCAGAGGCTGTGAATGTCCATATCGAAAGACTGTTGTGGAATGTCTGCATGTGCGGAACACCTGATGCTCTGTATCGCGTGGTGTCGAATTATACGGATGGTTTTCAGAGCCGTATCGCCATTGCGCGCACACCTGACAATACCTTTGCTCCGTTGGAGGACAGACCCTACGTGCTGACCGACAGGCAGACGGAACGCATACAGCAGATAGCGCACTTGCTGCCGCTGATGCAGGGTGAGGTGGTTTTGCCGAAACTCGAAGCCAAGGGACGTGAATGGGTGGAACGCATCCGTATCGAGACGATGATGAATGATGATAAGGTACGTGCACGCCAGCGTTTCCGCGTATGTGTGACGGCACAGAGGATGACCTGCTGCCTGATGCTCTGCAAGGTGTGCGAGACGCTTATACAGAAGCATGGCCTCAGTGGTGCAGAAAGTCGCCTGAAACAGTACCCGAACCTTTGGAAGGAGATGCTGCTGAAGGTACAGACACCAACGATGCTGGAGGCTTACGATGTGATTGCCGACTCTCTGCTTGAGAATGCCCTGCACTTCTTCCGCGACCGCATAGAGAATGCTTTTGCAAGCCGTGACTATGCAGGCTATCTGAATGGTGAGCGCCTGAAACGCGGCAAGAACGACTCCATCTACGAGCGCCTGGATGTGCAGTTTTCTTTCGAGCAGGCCACCCAGCACAGCATCGCTGTCAAGGGCGCTGGTGTAACTCACAATAGTGTCAGGCAGATGCTGAAAAACTGGCGTAAGCAAGGACTGGTCTTTCTGACCGATGATGGTCGGTACAGAAAAGTTAAGAGTTAAGAATTAAGAGTTAAAAATTGGTCAAAGTGGTCAAGGTCATTTTGGTCAAAATTGAATTCATAATTATGGTTATCGAGAACACTCAAGAATGCTTTGTGCAGCTCTGGCTTCGGCTGGAGCGCACAAGGCGCCTCCTCGGAGGTCAGTATAAACGCTTCTGCATACGCCGCGTGCTGAAAACGTGGTTCGGCTATGAGGCGAATGATAATTTCATCTGGGAGGTGTGTAACCTTTGCGAACAGGAGGGATGGAACGAGCTGCCGCTGCCGTCGCTATATCCACGCAAGCACCGCGAATTCCTGCGTGCAACAGTAGCGGTAAAACTCGGCATCAGTTTCTACAAAAAGGTAAACCTCAAAGCCCTCGACAAAGCGTATAGCATAGCATTTCCCAAAAGTACACCAATTAACGTAAGTAAGAAAGTAACGTTTAAAGTTTAACGTTTAAAGTTTAAAGAATTTATGAAGTTAATATTAAAAAGAATAGCTTTGTAAAGTTTAGAGTTGAGAGTTTATAGTTTATAGTCAGTTTTAAAGTTTATAGTAGTAAGTTATGGAACTAATTTTAAAAAGAATAGCGAAAAGAAAGAATTATACAATTGGAAAACTCTACCTCTCCCCCTTGGGGGAGTCGGAGAGTGGGAAGAAGGGTGAAAGGAAGAAAGGTGATGGTTTAATTGAGAAGAAAGGTGGAAGGAAGAAAGAAGAAATAAACCTTCATCCTTCATCCATAAACCTTCATCCTCGTCTCTACATTTGCGACACTTTGGAGCCGCCGTGTATTGAGATGAAGGTGGATAGGACTGTTGAGGAGGTGCTGAATGATAAGAGTCTCCTGAAGTCTATCAAGCCGTGTGCGATACCGGAAGGGGAATACAGGGTCAGTATGACATACAGCCCAAGGTATAAAACGCAGCTGCCGCTGATAACGGGTGACAGCCGTTTTAACAGCCTCTGGCAAGGCATCCGCATCCACGCCGGCAACTCCGCCAAGGATACACAAGGCTGCATCCTGGTAGGGGAAAACAAGATTGTGGGGATGGTCTTAAATTCACGCCTTACACTCACGAAGGTTAAGAATAATCTAAAAGGTAAGAGCGTGAGTTTAAAGATAATAGATAATGGATAATAGATGATAGATAATAGATTCTTCATTTTAAGTTTGCTTATCAAAACTTATGATTAAGTTATGAGAAATGCAAAAAAATGAAGAAAAATCGCATATTTTGTTGCAAATAGGAAAAAAAGTGTTATTTTTGCACCATGAATGTGCTAACCTATTTAAAATTAACGATATGATAAAAAGTATTTTTTTTCGTTTTTCAGCAATCTTAGTATTTGGTGCTGTTATGACAATGATGTCATCATGTTCTGATGATGAGAGTATTTCAAATCCCTTTGACCCCAATACTGACCTTGTGCAGACAAGGGTGATAGCCGATGTTCCTACAGCGGTAATGAGTTCCTTTGAGGACAACTCTATGGGTGCAGCCTTAGTGCGCCGTTTGTCTAATACCACCACCAGTCTTGATGGAAATACCAAGATGGTGCTCATCAAGGGTGAGGACATCTTAAGCCGTCCTCTGACAGAGTGGCTGGAGGCAGCAAAGATATACCTGACAGGTGGCTATATCGCAGTAGAGAAGCCTCGTAATGCACATCTGGTACAGGTGATGGAGCAGTTGTCTACAAGATTTGAGCAGGCAGCACACGAAATCCTTACAGAGGATGATGGCAGTGGCTTGGTTATCAATTATATTCCGCCAAAAACCCCTACTTCCGGCAATACTATTAATGCTCATGCAGCCCAGTTCGAAAACCGTATTGCCAATATCAAGGCGATGGCAGTTACCCGCAGTGGGGCAGGTGAGGCGGATCCTGTTGCCGAGATGGTTATATTCTCCCGTAATGGCTACTATCATTGCGCTCCTTTCGGAAAGAATGTAGTTACCATAGGAACAAATGGTAACAGTGGCGTTTCCCAAACCATCACGCAAAAGCACAGCCGCTACACAAGTGGTTTGCTTGCCGATGGCGCAGCAAAGTGGATAAATACCAAGAGTGATGAGCAGACGGTCACAAAGAGTAGCACCCGTGCTGATGGCGGTGGTGCTATCAACGAGATTATGAGTGCCAGCGAGGAGGAAACCTATCAGGCAGACCTTACTTCAATGACATTTGATAAACCAGACTACCGTGGTGAGATGGGGTTCTATACTAAGCCAGGTGCCTATACAGAGATATATCGTATATGGGGTGTCAACAATACAGAGACCAATCGCGACTACTACTTTGTAGAGCAGAACGTGACAATAGGCATGGGTGGCAAAAGAGACGGCGATGATCAATATGACCGCAACAAGACATTATATAATGGCCCATACGAGAAAGATAAGTGGATAGAAGCCAATCACAAATTTTATAAAGAAGGTGTTGGAGACAAAGATTATGACCATTTCTATGGCTCATGGTTTGACTACGGTGAATATATGTTGGATATTTCAGGCAATGGAACTATCATGATTCAAAATGCCCTTCCTGAGACTGACAACAACACCACCAGCGTATCTATAGCAGTAGGCGAGACTCACTCAGAGACAAATACCGTTGGTGTTACCGCTACCATCGGTTTTGTAGCTAAGGGATTAACAGGTTCACTCGGCGGCAGTTACTCTCACGGATGGACGGATGGTACCAGTTATACCATGACGACCACCACAAATTCCAAGGAACTGAAGTGTGTGAAGAATACCAGCGGCACACAGGTACATTGGTACTATAGTTGCGGCACAGACATGGAGGCTGGTGACGACGACGAACACCCCTTGGCACCTGATGCCCTCACTAATGACGTAAATATTAAGAACCAGGTTTGCTGGTCGGTAGATGACCCTAAAGGCGCCTACACCGTCAATACCAATCATGTCAGGACAACAGGATGGCTGTCAAATGATGATGATGACGATAAGGTAAAAGGCACCTGTCGGGCAGATAATGAACAGGAACAATCCTTTCAGTTCACCATGCTCGTCCCTAACCGTTCTAAGCAGACATGGTATATGGATGTCACCTTCCCAGAGATTGATGACCCAAAATATGCTGGTGTGAAGACACAACTCACCGACGCCCTGGCAAAGCAGTTCCCTGACATCTATCAGACATCAATGGAATTGGCAGACCTGACACCAGAGAGCGAGAACACCATCAAAAGTATAGTGGATGCATCAAAGAGGATGTTAATGAATCCTAACGCCATGCAGACGTTGAAGGAGTATGGAAGGACATATCAGCTGTCAGAGTACACCATCAAGTGGTACAACATTATGGTGGATGGTGATAACAATCCTGTTCACGGATCGTATACAATGCCTGTGCATGTGAAGGATTAGAGGTTAAAGGTTAACGGTTAAAGGTTAACGTTTAAAGATTAACGGTTAAAGATTATGATAAAGAAAATATTTTTCGCTGCTGTGCTCCTTGTGTGCTCACAGGCAGCAATGGCAGAGAATGTGCTCTATGCACAGGTAGAGGGCACTGATATGACACTGAAGTATGGCGAGAAGCCTGCCGATACTGAGACTATAAAATATTATGAGTTCGACGGCACGGCAGGATGGAATGGCACTTTCTACGGAGTTATCACCACTGCAACAGTTGATGCCAGCTGCAGTAGTTACGATGGCACCAGCCTGCAATCCCTCTTCGATGGATTCTCAAAACTTACTGTTATAAATGATATTGGCAAGCTCAATACCGATAATGTTGAGGATATGAATAATATGTTTGCTAACTGTTCATTACTGACAACCCTCGACTTGCATACTTTTAACACTGCGAAGGTAACAAACATGTCTATGATGTTCTACCACTGTTCAGGTCTCACATCGCTTCGGGTCAGCATTTGGAATACAGCAAATGTAACGAATATGAACCAGATGTTCGACGGCTGTTCTTCACTTACTACACTCAACCTCGGCGCATGGAACACCGCAAAGGTGACAAATATGACAAGTATGTTTCAAGGGTGCTCTGCTCTTGTTGCTATTCTTGTTGGTCCTGAGTGGAACACAGATGCTGTAACTTCCAGCGAATATATGTTCTACCAATGCACCAATATAAAAGGTAGTGACGGCGTGACATATGACCCTTCCAAATTGGATAAGACATACGCCCGCATAAGCGATGGCGGTGCGAACAAAGGATATATGACTGGTGGAATGCTGAAAACACAACTTGCTGAAGGCAGACGGTGGGCTACCTGGTGCTGTAGCGACGACAGAACATACGTCATTGATGAAGATGAAGATGCTAATGCTTATGCAGCAGAATATGATGCAGAAAACTCACGTCTGATACTGCATAAGATAGGCAATGGCAAAGTCATTCCCGCAAACAATGTTGTCATCATCGTTGCAGACAAGGACAATGAAAATATCATAATGAATATAGACGATGCCGCACAAGCAGAGATGCCTACAAACCACCTGTCGGCCCGCAAATATCATGAAGATCTTTCATACGAGGGCGATATCTATGTGTTGGGAATGGTAAATGGCAAATTTGGCTTCCACAAATTTGATAAAAACTTTTATTTACCGTTCTACAAGGCATTTCTGCATATACCATCAAGCAGCACAGGCGGCAGTGCACGTGCTATCACCTTCAGCTTTGCTGACGACATAACAGGCGTTGAGACAATTGATAATGGACAATTGACAATTGACAATTATGCTGGCGCAGACGTTTGGTACACCATCAATGGTGTGAAGCTCAGTGGCAAACCAACTGCTCCTGGAATGTATATCAATAGTGGCAAGAAGATAATTATAAAGTAAGGGGAGGACACAATTATGAAAAAGATATATTTAAAACCCGATATTAAAATCGTTGACATCAAGCCAACACAACTCCTCATCGCTAGTGGCGATACACAGCTGACAATTCCCGTGGTAACCGAACCGGAAGAGCCCATCAATGACGGAAAAGACGTTTGGTAAAGAAGCCAGATAACGGTTAACGGTTAAAGGTTAACGGTTAAGGGTTAAAGGTTAAAGTTTAAAGTTTATAGTTTATAGTTTATAGTCAGTTTAAGAGTTTATAGTTAAAAGTGTAAAGTTTAAATATTTTTCCGCACTTTCTTTTGGAGGGTGCGGATTTTTTGTACCTTTAAATAAGGTACTTCGTCATGATAATAAAAAAAATAAAAAACTTTTTTTTCATTTGGTATTTTGCTCACTTAATCGTACCTTTGACCTATCAGTCGAAGGTACTTCCGCTCGGAAATACAAATGAAAATTGAAAAAAAAATCATTTTCATTTGGTATTTCGCTCACTTAATCGTACCTTTGACCTATCAGTCGAAGGTACTTCCGCTCGGAAATACAAATGAAAATTGAAAAAAAAATCATTTTCATTTGGTATTTCGCTCACTTAATCGTACCTTTGTACCCAGAATTACGATCCCGAATCTATTTACATCGTCTAACATAATAATTAAACAATATGAAAGCTTCATTAAACAACTTTTTGACACTATTATTTGCCGTGATGATGAGTTCCGCAGTTATGGCGCAGTCGGCAGAGGAATGTTTCAACAAGGGTAGTGAATATCATCGAAAAGACAACTATACCGAAGCGTTTAGATGGTATCGCAAAGCTGCCGATCTAGGACATGTTAGAGCGTATATGATGGTGGGGATTTGCTATGAATATGGCTATGGCGTTTCAAAGGATGAAACAGAGGCTGTGAAATATTATCGCAAGGCTGCAGATTTAGGACTTGCCTCAGGGCAAGAAAAAATGGGAGTTTGCTACGAGACAGGTACAGGAGTAAAAAGAAATATGACTGAGGCCGTGAAATGGTATCGAAAAGCAGCATTAAAAGGGTATTCCGAAGCGCAGTATAATCTTGGCTGGTGTTATGAAAATGGGAAAGGGGTAGCCAAGAATATGGCTGAAGCAAATAAATGGTATAAAAAGGCCGAAGCAAAGGGATGTAAAAGCGGTGGAATGCAAGTGACGCTACATAGAGCAACACTTGATTTTGGAAAAATATTAACAAAAGCTGTTGATGCAGGTGATAACTACAAAAAGGGCGAAGAATATTATAAAAACAAGAATTACACCGAGGCGATTAAATGCTTCCGAAAGGCAGCAGAAAGCGATCATGCCTCAGCACAATTCTATCTTGGCTTGTGCTACGAAAAAGGCTATGGCGTAACGCAAAATTATACTGAAGCCGTAAAATGGTATCGCAAGGCTGCTGAAAATAAAAATGCCTCAGCGCAGTGTAATCTTGGTTTTTTCTATGAAAAAGGTTATGGAGTAACAAAAAATTTAACTGAGGCTGTAAACTGGTATAGAAAGGCTGCTGAAAATGGAAGTTCTGTAGCACAGTGTAATCTTGGTAATTGCTATGAGAGTGGTATTGGTGTGACAAAAGACTACGCTGAAGCCGTGAAGTGGTATCGGAAAGCTGCTGAAAAAGAAAACACCAGAGCTATTGATGCACTTAAAAGGATTGCGGAATATGACAGAGTAAACGGTACATCCTATAGTTTAGTTAAGAAGAAGGTTGTGATGGAGAGAAGGTATATGGTAAACAAAGCAAACAATTACTGCTATCCGGCAACAAGTTTCAGAATGGACAATAATTTACAATTGGAAATACGATATTTTAACACAGACCACTATCAAGGTTCATATTCCAATTCCCGTCATGGCATATATATAGCAGTGGGGCGTTGCGAGGATGTCAATTTTGACTGGAATGTCAAAGACTGTGACAATTTCGATGCATGGTATGTGTGTGCAGTTACCATAAACCAGTGGGTGAATGAGAAAATAGAGTTCGATGAAAATGGCAATGTTCATTACTACATGAACGGCAAGGATATGGGTACTCACCAGTTTGAAATGCTTAAGAAACTGGCTAATTCGAAGACTCTCACCTTCGACATTAATCCCTATGGGTGGTACACAGGTCAACACCACTATATGGATGACTTGAAGCTGACACTTCCTACTAGCACGATTAGTGACAACTTCAATGACGGAGTTCTCGACAGCAAGATTTGGCAGACACCTACAAATCCAAGCGGAGTGCGTGAAGAAGGCGGTATTCTGAAAACAGAGCAGGTCCGCACCGACTGGCCATTCCATCTACGCACCAAAGCTCTATCGTTAGATGCAGGCAAGGCGCAGACGGCCACCAATAAGATATCAGGTACAACGACAATGTCGGCAGAAGAATATTTTAACAAGGGGGTAGATTGTTATAGTAACAAGAACTATACTGAGGCCGTAAAATGGTTTCGTAAGGCTGCAGAGCAAGGAGATGCCGATGCGCAGTTTAATCTGGGCTATTGTTATTATGCAGGTGAGGGCGTGACAAAGAACTTAACCGAGGCCGTAAAATGGTATCGCATGGCTGCAGAGCAAGGACATGCCAATGCGCAGTTTAATCTGGGTGCTTGCTATGAAATTGGTGAGGGCGTGACAAAGAACTTAACAGAGGCTGCAAAATGGTATCGTAAGGCTATAGAACAAAGCGAAGACACTACATACTGGAATATGGCATATCAGCGACTGGCTGTGGTTTATTATCAAATGGAAGATATGACAGCCTATGAATCAATATTAAAAAAGGGAGCAGAAAAAATACCTGATGAACCGTGGTTTTTGGGACGTCTGGTTAGTTTGTCCTATACAAATGGTGACCTAAATAATGCCCAACAATATCTTGACAAGGGCATTGCTAAATTCCCAAATAATGATGGATTCCTTACACTGAAAGGCCAGCTGCTCGATGATCAAGAAAAGCATGAAGAAGCTCGGGCTCTGTACGAGAAAGCGCTGAAACTGAATCCTAATTCAATATATGCTAATGAGGCTATGGGGATTTATTATTATAATCGTGCTAGTAAGATAATAAGTTCTGATTTGAAATATGATGAAGCTGACCGCCAGGCTTATCCTTTTTTCAATAAAGCAATCCCATATTTTGAGAAGGCATATTCTCTTGACCCTGAACACAAATATGGATATCAACTATATCAACTATATAGAATAAAACTACAAAAAGTTGGTGAATCCACTCCTGAAGGTAAACAGTTGGCAGAAAAGATAAAGAAGATAAAAGCCGAATGTGACCTCTACTAGGATTGATGTATAGATAATAGAACAATTTTTTCCGCACTTTCTTTGGAGGGTGCGGAATTTTTGTTTGATTGGGCTTCTAAATAAAAAGAGATACCCAACGGGTATCTCCTTACTATTACTACGCGGAGAGAACAGGATTGACTTTGTCCATCCTTAACAGCTCGCCGCAGGGGCCCTTGCTTAGTAATAGTAAGGAGCGTAGCATGCTACTATTATCTTTTTATTCATAAAACCAATTACAAAC
>JAFVGI010000010.1 GCA_017475005.1 Prevotella sp.
TTAGAATACAGTTTCACGCCAGGAAGAGCAAGGATAGTCTTATTTGTTACCTTGACACTGGTGTAAGGCATCTCTATGTTCTGGGTTATGATAATAACTGCAGAGCCACTGGCACTCAATGCGTTTGTTAAGGCTGATGCCGTAGAAACAAGCGTGGGTGTAGCATTACCACCGCCTGTAACGGTACCACACTGTCCGAAAGAACTTGCCTGATAGCCCTGTGCTCCTGCCATAGCAGAGACGGAATACATCGTCAGAGCTACAAGGCAGAAAAGGCTTGCTATATAATTTCTAAGTATAGTCATAGTAGGTTAGTACTTCTATATTATTTTTCGGGGAAATCCTTACCGAAATCATCGGAGAACTCTACCTCTACAGACTGAGGATCATCTATTGGAGTAGACCCCTGATTTCCCTGCATACAACGATCATCAATCTCTACTATCATAGCCTTTGGCTGCTCATAAATTTTCTTTTCCATTGTTTTATTCTTTTTATTTTACTACTTTCTTACCATTAATTACATACACTCCAGATGGAAGACCCTCCAAAGTTTGAGAGTATGGTACGCTCTTCTTTAGTTGAATACCCTCAACAGTGTAAACATTTACGTTATTCACACTTACTCTATCCAATAGCTCCTGTACTGAAGTCGGATTATCAAGAGTTAGTTCTACCTCAATAGAGTTTGTATTAGCACTTCCTGATGTTAAAACGAGGTACGCACGGAATGGAGTCATCTGAGTAACTTTATTAGACAAGTAATTAAAGTTACCATACTTATCAAATGCCATCATACCATCAACCTTAGGAGTTGATACATAAGTACCATTCCAAGTCAATGTAATATCCTCATTCTCAAGGAGAGCACCATCCGCACCACTAGAATTAAACACTTCTATGGTTCTGCTTGCAGGATTGCTCATAGTTGATGTGAATGTCACTTCTGTGCTATTAGATATTGATGTTGCATCATTAAACAATGCAATAAACGGAGTACCCGCAGAAATAGTTCCAGACTCTAAAGAGAGGAATAATCTAAGTTTGTTTGTTGTTGTATTGAGGACAGCAATATTTATTGGGACGTAAATTTTGGCAATGCCCGTTGCCTCACTTGCTTCGAAGTCAAATGGCAGACAGAAGGAACCATAGTTGCCATTGACAGTAGAACGAACGTAAGTGACATCGTCAGCTGCAAACGTACCATCAATATACTCAGCCGCATCTGTCAAAACAAAGGATGAAGATACTGTAAAGTTAACGGTATAAGTCTTCGTGGTCGTACCATCCTCTGCTGTTACCGTAACAGTGGTAGAGCCTGGGAGAGCTGACGCGTTATTCAAGACAGAAGATGCCTTGTTGTCGTTAACTGTATATGTAACAGTAGGTATCGCCGTCGTACCGTATGGCAGAGTAACATCGTAGCTCAGTGTCTCTGCATTGAAACCAGTAACGGTTGTTCCGTTCACCTGAAGATTTGACAGTGTCGCATCAGTGCTTGCTGGTGCAGGAGTAGAACCGCCCGTTGGTGTTACCTCGAAGTAGTAATAATGGGTATTACCACTTGTGGATATAGTCACAGTGCTACCTTGTGCAACATTGAGACCAGAAATAGTAACCCTAGAAACTGTTGTCTTACCAACAAAACTACCTGTCACAGTGTAATCAGAACTCTCAAGTGGCACGTTATCAACGCTCACACCAGTTATAGTACGTGTACCACTACCAGAAGAAGTTGCACCGATTACTATCTGAGAAGCTGATGTGCTGTTAAGACCTATTGTCATAGCAGTTGTATCGCCAGTACGGTAAACTGTACCCGTTGAAGTGGACAAAGAAGACTTGTCTGAATTATCTTCAACCTCTGTTGAACCTGTGAACTGAATGCTTGTCGTACATGTGCTACCCGTAAATGTTCCACCTGCTGAAACAGATGCACCATTTACTTCCAACAATACCACATCTCCTGAAGGAGTTGGTTCCGGAGTAGAGTTTTCTGTGAATGAAGCTGTCAGCGAGATGTCTGACGTCACCGTTACATTGCGAGGATTCTCTGTAGAATCATCACTCCACTTAGAGAATGTGAAGCCATCGTTGGCTGTTGCTGTAAATGTAACCTGTGTACCCTCAGCAACTGAACCTGAAGGAGAAACCATAGCAGAACCGCCTGAACCTGCTGATGCAGAGACATTATAGTAAGCTGTGGCAACAGAGAAGTTGATATAGTAATTCTTTGTACTTCCATCCTCTGCCGTTACCTGAATAACAGCCTGTCCTGCCGGATGACAATCCTCTGTATCAATATCTACCGAAGCATTGCTGTCGTTTTGAGTAGCAGTAATATCAGGTAATGTAGTTGTTCCTGCCACCAATTCTACAGAATAAACAGTTGTATTCGCATCAAATGCTGGAGTCAGAGTATTACCCGCTACACTAAGAGCACTTAGAGTCGCGTCATCAGACTCTGTCGGTGTTGGGTCTTCTCCTGATTCTACATCTGCGAAATCAAGGAAACACATCTTGATTGCACCACTCTTGGTCAGAGTGTGAGTGCCTGCTGCTACATCCACAGAAGCTGTGTTGCCAGAAGAAGCTGCAACAGTAGTGCCGTCAAGTTTGAAGCTTGCAGTCTGAGTTCCGTCAGCCACAAAAGTCATTGTAAATGCCTTGGTAGTGGTGAAGGAGATGCTCGTTGACGACTCCATCTTGATAGCGAGCGAGCTGTTTGTCACAGTTTTGTAAGTTGCATTACAAGATGTGGAGGTATTGTAGGTGCCAGTGAGATAGCCCTTATAAGCATTAGAGCCGTCACCGATGTTAAGCGTCAATGCTGTTGATATAATAGAACCTTCTGGAGTTGGCTCCACGGGCTCTGCAGCTACAGAGAACTGTACCTCGTATATCTTAATTGTAGAACCGTCTTCAGCTGTCACCTTTACCGTTGCCTTGCCAGTTGTTGAGGTTGCCTGCGTGATGAGAACAGTAGCCGCAGAATTGTTTGCCGAAGCAGATACTGTAGGAGCTGTCTCAGTACCATAATTCAGCGTAACACTGTAATAAGTAGTGCTTGAAGAGAAAGAAAGAGAATAGCCACTTACAGAGAGGCTCTTCAGCGTAGCATCATCAGAGGCTGTAGGCTCAGAAGGCTCTTCTTCCTCACCACCTCCACCTGAAGATGTATCATCACTGAAAAGGCCAACATAATCAGAATTAGTATAATTAGTAAGGGCTGCCTTAAGAGCATCGTTTACATTGTATTGAGTGTCATCTGCGCTGGTAAACGACCAAGTAAAATCACCATGCTGCATACGACCTGCACCGTAAGAACCTTGTATGGTTGCAAGAGCTGCCTCTGGAGTTTGTACTGCAACCTTCTGATAACCTGATGGAAAACTTTGATCAAAATTGGAATAGTAGTTACTGCCTTGAAAAGAAACAACTGTATTTGGTACTGTTTCACTGCGAGTAGCAACCACGTATGCATCAAAATCTTTATCTGTATCTATATCACCTTTTGATACTGATGAACCCTGCTTTACATAGTTGGAAGCACCATAAGGAATGAATGTGTATGTACCCGTCATCGTATTGTTGTATGCCTTTATCATACCGCCATTTTCCTTGGAGAAAGTGCCGTTATTAGTAGGATCACGCGTTGTGCTTCCCGCATAAACATCTGTACCCTGCATGGAAATCATCATTGGGAACTTACAGTTGCGGAAGTAGTTGTTTTCAACAAAGAGAGAAGAGCCAAGCGTGGAACCTGCACCATACTTTGCATTACCATCATAATAGTTGTTGTATATGTGTGCATTATAATAGCGCACACGTGGATGACGAGAGTCTGAATGGTCGTACCAGTTATGGTGATAAGTTATATAATAGGGTGATGAATCTGTGCTGATGGTTCCCTCAGACAGACCGAGAAGATTACACTTACCACAATCCCAAAAACGGTTATAAGAGAATGTAATATAATTAGATTTCTTACAGTCAAGAGCACCGTCACCCTTCACCTGGTCTTTATCGGAACCTGCATTACCATAGAACATATCGCAGTTGTGAACCCAGCAGTAGTTGTTGTCCTGCTGAAGACCTACGTCATCACCCTCGTCAGAATCACAGTTCATAAAACCGAGATTACGCACTTCGCCATAATTCAAGCCTTTGAATCGTATGCCCCAACCGTTTGCTACAGCATCTTTGCCAATACCCTCAATGGTTACGCCACCAAGATTCTTTTTATTTGATGTAATCATCAAATCACCCTTAAAGTCTGAAGCTGCATCAAAGGACACTTCCGTGCCATGCTCAAAATCATTAAAAATGAAATCATCCTTCACATCGCCAATTACGCGAATACAGAGAGGACGAGTTTCATAGCCCTTCTTGTAAGCTGTGAGAATGGCAAGCAGACCAGTAGCTGTTTGCATCACACCTTTAGAAGAATAGGTAATATTTGCTGTAATGGTATTCTTATTACTATTGGTAACATACACAACTATGGCATTGTCTTTAAGCGTACCATTTTCCTTATATGCACCAGGCATTTGAGAGCCTATAAAAGCATAGCCCGAACGGTCGTGAGCTATTACACTCAAGGAATTAGATGTTACAGCCGCAGTTGTCTGCTCCGTACCATTTACCGTTGGCACAACCTTCATATAGTAGGTGCCAGCAGAGATACCAACAGCATCAGCACGGCCATGGGAAGAGTACCTTCGTACGAGGGCTGCATCAATCTTTGTCCATGATGACTGATTGGTAGAATAATAGACGTTGTAACCGTCATAGTTGCTGTCGAGCGAGAACTCCACATAAGCCGACTCAAACCAGCCACCTGAAGCAGTAATGCTGACGGCTGCATTCGTAACTGTTGCCACCATGAGAAGGAGCAGTGTCACGAGTCCCACGAGGGAAATTCTTTTCATAATGTCTTTTTTGTCGTTGTTAGTTAGATATTTTTATTGTGGGTGCAAAGGTAATAAAAATAATTAAGAATTAAGAATTAAGAA
>JAFVGI010000011.1 GCA_017475005.1 Prevotella sp.
CAAAAAACTTCCGACTTACACAAATTTTTGTCCCAAAAGATAACTTTTATCTATTTTTACGGAATAAGCGTATTGAGAAGTTCTTTGCAACCCTGGACACAATCTCTCCATGTGGCATCGAAATTGTCGGTGTACCAGGGGTCTGCCACATCTCTGTCTAACAGCATGCGAATCTTGCCTTCAGGATCACCGCCACACATTCTGGTCATATTGCGTATGTTATAGGTGTCCATGCCGATGAGCAGGTCGTAATAGTCATAATCACGGCGTGTGAGCTGACGGGCATATTTCCCGTCGCAGCTGATGCCGTGCTCTGCCAGTTTGCGACGTGCGGGGGGATAGACGGGATTGCCCAGTTCTTCGGTACTGGTAGCGGCCGATGCTATCTCGAACTCCCCTGCCCTGCCTGCTTCGCTGGCGAGGTGTTTCATTATAAATTCTGCCATCGGACTGCGACAGATATTGCCGTGACAGACAAAGAGAATCTTTTTCAAGTTAAGAGTTAAGAATTAAGAGTTAAAAACAGCGGAACACCCGCTAAGGAGCATTCCGCCAAAGATTATTAAATATCAGAATTTCTTATCCCTGAACAGCTGCTACGCCTGGGAGTACTTTTCCTTCGATTGCCTCAAGGAGAGCACCACCACCGGTAGAGATGTAGCTTACCTTGTCAGCAAGACCGAACTTGTTGACGCATGCTACTGAGTCACCACCACCGATGAGTGAGAAAGCACCTTCTGCTGTAGCCTCTGCAATGGCATTGCCGATAGCACGTGAGCCGTCGCAGAAGTTGTCGAACTCGAATACGCCGGCAGGACCGTTCCACAGGATTGTCTTACAACCCTTGATGGCTGCAGCGAACTTCTTCTGTGCTTCAGGACCTGCGTCAAGGCCTTCGAGATTTGCAGGAATAGCATCAGAAGGATAAACACTCTGAGGTGCATCGTTAGAGAACTCAGGAGCGCAGATAGCATCAGGTGCCATAACGAGCTCTACACCATTCTTCTTTGCCAACTCTTCAACGCCGAGGGCAACGTCGAGTTTGTCGTTCTCGCAGATTGACTTACCTACCTCACCGCCATGAGCCTTTGCAAAGGTGTATGTCATACCGCCGCAGAGGATGAGCTTGTCAACCTTACCGAGGAGGTTCTCGATGATACCAATCTTTGAAGACACCTTAGAACCACCCATGATAGCGATGAATGGGCGCTGAATATTATTGAGGACGTTGTCAACAGCCTTTACCTCCTTCTCCATGAGGAGACCGAGCATGCGGTTGTCCTTATCGAAATAATTTGCTATAACGGCAGTAGAAGCGTGTGAACGGTGTGCTGTACCGAAGGCATCCATTACCCAGCAGTCAGCATAAGAAGCGAGCTTCTTGGCGAATTCCTTCTGACGCTCCTTCATCTCCTTCTTTGCAGCATCATAACCTGGGTCTGTCTTCTCAATACCAACAGGCTTACCCTCCTCTTCTGGATAGTAACGAAGGTTCTCGAGCAGCAGGACCTCACCAGCCTTCAGGGCAGCAGCCTCTGCGTCAGCCTTTGCACAGTCAGGAGCAAACTTTACCTCTGAAACACCGAGAGCCTTGGCAACAGCGTCCTTAATCTGACCGAGTGACAACTCTGGCTTTACCTTACCCTTTGGCTTACCCATGTGGGACATAATGATGAGGGCACCGCCCTTCTCAAGAATAAGCTTGAGTGTTGGAACTGCACCACGGATACGGGTATCGTCGGTGATTTTACCATCCTGAAGTGGCACATTGAAATCTACACGAACAATGGCCTTCTTACCTGCAAAATTGTAATCGTTAATGTTCATTGCTTAATTTGTTTGATTTATAGGGTTAAAAAATATTTTTCGCGAAGCAAAGGTATAAAAATAATTACGAATTATGAATAATGAGTTACGAATTTTTCTTTTTTTCTTGCAATCTGAATATTTTTTTGTACTTTTGCAAACGAAAGATTACAATCGACATGATAAATTACGATCTAAAGAGAATCTCCACCATCATCTTTGACGTAGATGGTGTATTATCAAAGAATACCATTCAGATGGACAAGGAGGGCAACCCTCTCCGTACCGTAAACATCAAGGACGGCTACAGCATGCAGCTGGCCGTAAAGATGGGACTGCGCCTTGTCATCATTACCGGCGGACATGATATTGCAATAGCAAAGCGATACAACTATCTCGGCATCAAGGACGTCTTCCTGTCGTGTGGTGTAAAGATACAGAAATATCGGGAGTATCTGCAAGAAAACAACATCACCAATGAAGAGGTTATCTACATTGGTGATGACATTCCCGACTATGAGGTTATGAAGGAATGTGGCTGCCCTTGCTGTCCGAAGGATGCCTGCTCCGAGATACGCGAACTGTCAACGTATGTAAGCCCTTACAACGGTGGCGAAGGATGCGCCCGAGACATCGTAGAACAAGTGCTCCGCGCCCAAGGCAAATGGCTCGCAACAGAAAAAGCCTTCGGATGGTAATGAACGGTTATCGGTTAACGCTTAACGGTTATTTTACATACACCTTACCGTCAATGATGTAAACTCCCCTTTCAGGAATTCTTGACAATCTACGTCCCATAAGATCGTAAATCTCACCTTTACGTTCCACCTGTGAGTTAGCACTGACACCTTTTATGTCGGTAACATTATTAATGTATTCCTGCTGTGCTTTCCGTAAAGCCTGTTGAGCATTGAAGATATTATCGAAAACAGCTGGCAATGCAGTCAGGAGCGACTCTGCATCATAGATGGCTTGCCCGAATATTTCTATCACCTCGTCAGACCTCTCACTTCGATACTGCTCAAGGACCTCACGAGCCTCGACACAATACCTTGCAAGAGTTTGCATACCAACATCAATGCCACGGGTGCTATTCATATTCGTCATCGTAATGGCTGATGTGCGATAAGCAGTGAAGGAAGGTATTGCAACACCTGTTTCTGCCATATCGAAGGAAGTTCCTACAGAAATGGCTTGGGCACCATCAGTAACAATATTTGAGAATGTCCCGATATAACCCTCATAACCGATGCTGACAGGCATTTCGGCAACAGAATATACATCTACGTCTGTAGCCTCAATAACCTCTATGGTATGCGTCATTAGATATACATAAGGGGTACCAGCCTGCATCACGGTTGCACTAGCGTCAGTATTTTTTGTATCATCCTTATAATATCTCGCAAGCATACCGACAGGAGTTTCTACAGTGAATGGCAAAATAAGGGTATTCCAATAATATGACGTAGAGGTGCAGGGCGAGCCATTAATATGGAGCGAAGCCTTCACAGCTCTGAAATTGTCTGCAGGGTCATAGTTATATCCTTGCTGCAACCTCAATTCGTCACAGACGCCATTGATAACAACATTGTACCCTTGAGACAATGGTTGATTAGAGAAGACAATGGCATTAGGATTTGCAGGTACAGTGAGTTCGGTTGGTATCTTTGCACTTGAATTACGGAGATCAATAGATGTTACAGTAGCATCATTGGCTATGCCAAGATATTCCATTTTGTCAAAGGTAGTACCAGATATAGAAACACGAGAACCATCCCACTCAATGATCATATCACTACCTGCAAGCATGAAGAATGCCATAGTGTCTGCACGCTCGGTATCATAATTGAGAGACATTAATAAAGGACCGATGCCATTACCAACCTTTGCACCAATGGAGGCCTTATAGAGTACGCCCGGTTTGAGTTGATGGAACCCAAACGGAATATCTTTTACTTCCTCGGGCTCAAAGATGGAATCTCTCTCGATCTGTGTCTCAACTATCTCACAATTTCCGTCGGCATCAATAGACGAGACAACACCCGTGATGACAGGAACACAATATGTCGAACTGTATCTGCCCGTGACATCATTACTGAAATTTGCTGACATCATCATGCTGGAGCCACTCTCTACTTTGTATACCATTGCAGTAATTTCATTTCCCTGATATTTAAAGGTCTTCTCTTCGGCACCACCATTATCAATGGTCACATTGTGAAGTATCAGGGAACTTCTGGAAGCTTTTACAGGAACAGGAGTCTCAGTAACATAAAGAGTGCTGAGATTCTTGTCTGTAATTATAAAATAGAGTCCATTGGTATTCTGCCACACATCGTAATATGAAGCTATTCCAGATACCGTTTCACCCTTACTTATTACACCGCTATATGAGCCGATGGCATCTGCCAGAGTAGTTCCGGATTGAAGTGTTTTAGTCTTACTGTAGAAAAGGTATAGGCCATCAATAGTAAAAGAACTGTTATTGGTAACACCGAAGGTTATCTTGTTGTCAAGATACTGATAAAGCGCCCCGCCAACAATCTCTACGTCAAACTTCCTATCCATATTAGGCGAGTATATCTTATATACCATCTGCTGATCATCAGGGCGTCCTCCCATAGCAGAGCGTGTAGTCTCTGCCATAGTAAAGTAACCGTCATAGCCGTCTCCCCATCCGAAGTTGATATGGAAAGTGTTGTCACTCGTCTTGTAGCCATCAACCACGTATGCATGTCCGTCCCAACCTTCCTTATCTTTGTTATAAGAAGAATAAAGTATCGGTCTTCCCTGAACCAGATCGCTGATAACCATTTTCTCCCATGCTACTTGACTATAATTATTCTTCTCAACATATTCACCTCGTGTCAGACCTATCTGATTTTGGTAAACATCCTGCATATTCCATATATAGCCGCCAGTACTTGAGCCGTATGTCAAATATGCACACGTTCCCATCAATACACACAGACGCGCCATTGCAGCATTACCGGCTGACGTGGTGCTGCGGTCTGCCATCAAATTCCACTCAAACGGAGTGCCTTTCTTCACGATTACAGATGTCACAGGGGCACCACCATAATCGTAAGTCGGGGTATCATACTGGCTAACGCCATTCAAACCCTCATTACGCCAGTAATATGCAATTTGCGATGCTGCTGTTGCCACACATCCCGTGACTGCCCTGCCTCCGCCGTCCGAACGCTGTGGGCAAAGGTTGTTCCAAGGACCATTCTGATGCCAATGGCTGGTAAGCAGAACGGGGATGTCCTTATCATAGGAACTTGCAGTAACAGAGGAATATGGTCTATTGACTCCACGTGCCTGAGCATCAACGACAGCCTCAGCATAATGGTCTATTATGGCCTTCAAAGCTGGTGGCATATTCTCCTCATCATAATCACCGCCTTCAGTATATCCGATGATGGCAGGCAGACAGTCATCGCCAGAGACGATAACGAATCCTTCGCCCTCACCACGGGAAAAAATATACAGTGGCTGTGACTGGGATTTTTCTTCCGAAATGCCAGACATTCGTCTCATCGACCTCGACATAGAACTTTGCTCCTTCATATATGGTTGAGCCTTGTTCCATGCCTCACTCATAGTGACCTCATCAGCAAAAGTGAAAAGTGAGAACTGAAGAGATAATAATAGACAGAAAAAAGTTGAGAGTTTACGATTCATCTTTTTAAGTATTTAGTTATAGTATATAGGTTTGAGGACACTTGGGACATTACTTATCCAAGAATCTACAATATTCACTTGCAGCGAGCAGAAAGGCACCAGTGCCAAAGTTTGACGTAGAATTCTTGTCAACCACCTGACCCGGTATGGCTTTCTCCCCTATCGGCTGCACATATCCAATGGTATTATCCGGTTGTAAGGCTATCGTAGAAAGATATTTCCACGCCTTGTCTGTCGCCTGGATATACGTCTTGGGCAGATATCCGTTGTTTATTCCCCATAATAATCCGTAACACATCAGCGCCGTACCGCTCGTCTCATAACCAGGAGCCTGCTCGGGGTCAAGAATCGAACGCGTCCAATAGCCTTCCTGCTGCTGGCAGTCCACAAGGGCTTTTGCTAATCTCTTGTAATATGCAAGAATATCCTTACGGTATTTTGACTTAACCTTTATTCCTTGCTTCTTCGCTGTATCCATATCCTTCAGTACCTTGGCGAAAGCAGCAATCACCCAGCCATCACCACGAGCCCAAAAGTCTTTCTTACCGGCACTGGTAGTATGCTTCGGATAAACATATTTCCCATCCCTGAAGTACAGGCCTGTCTCATTATCATACATGATGCTATTGGCATATTGCCAGTTTGCATACATCTTGTCAAGATATTTTCCGTCACCAGTAAGAAGATACATTTTCGTCATCACAGGCATCACCATATATAATGCATCAGCCCACCACCAATAGTCATTCGCACTGGAATACGCTTCATATTGCATCACCTCCTTAGCTCTTGCAAGCCATGACTCCTGAGGAGCAGAATTTGCATTATACAAGTCTATATAAGTCTGGAAGCATATCTGCCAATCACCGAAGAGCACAAACTGAGGACCTTCACCATAGTTCTTATATTGCCACTTACTATTGTCCGTCTCCGTTGCTCCATACCAATTATTCTTTTCTGCCCAAGCAAACGAATAATCATACCAAGCCTGAGTCTTCATAAGGTCGTAAGCCTCCATGTTTCCCGTGTGATACACGGCATTGTCCCAGAATGCGCTGAGGCCAGCTTTCGTTCCACCATACTCCGGAGCCCCATGGCTCTGCTGCCAGGCATTATTTACGCGAGTGATAATATCCATCACCTCAGCTTTCTTGTCAGCGAAGGTGAACAGTGACTGAAGGAACAAAAGGAGAGAAAATAAAAGTTTTATCTTCATTGTCAATCGGTTTTGGTTATATGTTATCGTAGTATTGTTATTCCTTTATCTGGAACAAATCCTTAATACCTCCTATAGCGCCCATCATATTCGAAGCCTCATAAGGCAGATATACCGTCTTTGTTCCTTCTCCTGATGCTATATCCTGCAATGCCTGGATATATTTCTGTGCTAACAGATAGTTGGCAGGATTTGTACTCTTACCTACTGCCTCTGTTATCTTGTCTATTGCAATAGCCTCAGCCTCAGCCCTGCGTATGCGAGCCTGTGCCAAGCCTTCTGCCTGAAGGATGGCACTCTGTTTCTCACCTTCAGACTTAAGTATCAGACTCTGTTTTTCACCCTCTGAGGTCAGAATGGCTGCACGCTTATTACGCTCTGCCTGCATCTGCTTCTCCATTGCCTGAAGCACAGAAGCTGGAGGTGTGATATCCTGAAGTTCTACGCGATTGACTTTTACGCCCCACTTGTCAGTAGCATCGTCAAGCACCTCGCGAAGTTTCGTATTTATAGTATCGCGAGAGGTAAGAGTTTCGTCCAACTCCAACTCACCGATAATATTTCTCAGCGTCGTCTGCGTCAACTTCTCAATAGCATTAGGCAGGTTGTTGATTTCATAAACGCTCTTGAAAGGATCAACAATCTGGAAATATAGCAGAGCATTGATCTCCATCTGGATATTATCCTTCGTGATAACGTTCTGCCGGTCGAAATCATAAACCTGTTCACGAAGATCTATAGTATTGGTCAAGACATACCTGCCACGATATAGTGCGACCATCTCCTTCGCCTTATCGATAAAGGGGATAATGATATTTATGCCTGGCTGAAGAGTGCTGTAATACTTTCCGAGACGCTCAATAATCTTTGTCTCTGACTGAGGAATAATAACTATAGTCTTTTTCAGAACTATTACTGCCAAAATAATGATGACAACTAAAAAAGCAACACCAAATTCCATAATCCTTATTATTATATTTAAGTTAGTTTATTTTTACTGTTAAAATTGTACTCTGACGATTTACCACCGTCACCGTTGTCCCTTTAGGAATAGTCTCACCGGTAGCCGAAATGCTACGCCATTCATCACCCGCTATCCTCACATATCCATAACCAGAGGAAGGCACCTCAACAGACACAACACCTGTGGCACCTATTAAGGCATCAGCATTACTCCGGCGTTCCTTCTTACCATGAAGGCGAGCCATAAGGGAAGGTCTGACAAAGAACACACATAACATGGACGACAAAGCCCAGAACAACACTTGCATCCAAAGTGGTGCACCACATAAATCAAAAATCATTGACACAAGAGCACCAATAGCAAAACATATAAAATAGAGGTCACCGCTATTGAGCTCAATGATAAGGCAGACAATACTGACTACTATCCATGCCAGCCACAAATTATCAAATATCAGTTCCATTTTGTATATCTTTTACTTTCTTAAACAATTCTGATGCAAAAACAAGTTCGTTGAGGTCTTTGTTCGTTGATTTCATCACCATCGTCTTATCTCCCTCCCACTCTTTTCTACCACGACAGATGAAGATGATATTGTCACCTATTCCGAGTACGGAATTCATGTCGTGAGTATTGATGATTGTCGTCATATTATATTCTACCGTAATATCGTGCAGCAGTTCGTCAATCACCAATGATGTCTGAGGGTCAAGACCTGAGTTAGGCTCGTCGCAAAAGAGATATTTGGGATTAAGGGCTATAGCACGTGCTATAGCCACACGTTTCTGCATGCCACCAGATATTTCAGCAGGATATTTTCTGCCAGCATCTGAGAGATTCACACGATCAAGGCACTCCTGAGCACGTCTCTGGCGATCACGTAAGGTCATATCAGAAAACATATCCAAAGGGAACATCACATTGTCTCGAACAGTCAACGAATCAAAAAGAGCTGCTGACTGAAACAGCATACCCATTTCACGACGCACATGAGCTTTCTCACGCTTGTTCATTGCAACAAAATCACGGCCATCATATAGAATTTCTCCTTTTGTCGGCTTAAACAGCCCAACCAGGTTTTTCATCAAAACAGTCTTTCCCGATCCCGACTGTCCAATAATGAGATTCGTCTTGCCATTTTCAAAAACAGCATTGATATCCAGCAGGACATCCTTATCTTCAAAAGATTTATATAAATGCTTTACCTCTATCATGATAACAATTGTGTCAAAAAGACATCAGCAAAAAGGATTAACACACTGGAAGACACCACTGCGGATGTAGAAGCCTTACCAACCTCCACTGAACCGCCCTCAACGGTGTAGCCACAGAAAGCAGACACACTGGCGATGATAAAAGCGAATACCAAACTCTTGATTATAGACATCCAAACGAACCATGAGTTGAAAGAATGCTGTAAACCAAGAGTCAAATCATCTGGAGTAAGGATATGTCCGATATATGCTGTCGCATAGGCGCCCACAATACCCATCACATCCGCAAATATCACCAAAGCCGGCATCAATGTCATAAGCCCTAATACCTTTGGTGCAATAAGGTAGTTTGCACTATTGACACCCATTATGTCGAGCGCATCTATCTGTTGAGTAACACGCATCGTACCAAGTTCCGAAGCAATATTAGAGCCCACCTTACCAGCAAGGATAAGACACATAATAGAACTGGAGAACTCCAACAGCATAATCTCACGTGTTGTATATCCACTAACCCAACGTGGCATCCAAGGTGACTGGATGTTCAGTTTCATCTGGATACAGATTACAGCACCAATAAAAAATGATATAAGGAGTACAATGCCGATAGAATCAACACCCAGCGATGCCATTTCCTTAACATATTGCTTTCCAAACATACGCATCTTGTCAGGAATAGCAACAGCCCGCCACATCAAGACGAGGTAGTTTCCGAAAGTTTGTAAATAATTAATTAAAAACATATTTAAATATAACTTGCGATGCAAAGGTACGATTAAGTTATGAGAAATACAAATAAAATTAGGCTTTTTTATATTTTATTTCCATGACGTAGTACTTTCGACGCAGTCAAAGGTACGATTAAGTTATGAGAAATACAAATAAAAAAGGTAATAAAAAAGGTTAAAGGATATAACTATTTATTTTTTTACTTGTTTTTTTACGCATTTTTTCGTACCTTTGCGCGCAAAATACAAAAAAATAACACAAAAGAATTATGGCATCATTTATTGAAGACAAAGTTGTGATGGAAGGTATCACCTTCGACGACGTATTGCTTATACCAGCTTATTCAGAAGTGCTTCCTCGCGATGTAGCACTTAGTACACAGTTCTCACGCAACATCAGCCTGAAGATTCCTTTCGTTACTGCCGCAATGGATACTGTAACAGAAGCTCCTATGGCTATCGCTATTGCCCGTGAAGGTGGCATTGGCGTTATCCATAAGAATATGAGCATTGAGGAACAGGCTCGTCAGGTGGCAATCGTAAAACGTGCCGAGAACGGTATGATATATGATCCTATAACCATCAGGACAGGCAAGACAGTAAGAGATGCTCTTGACCTTATGGCAGAATACCATATCGGTGGTATCCCTGTAGTGGATAACGAAAACAAACTAGTGGGTATCGTAACCAACCGTGACCTGCGTTTCCAAAGCGATGGTAATCGTCTTATTGATGAGGTGATGACATCTGAGAATCTCGTGGTAACACATCAGCAGGTTGACTTGGAGGATGCTTCAAAGATACTGTTGGAGCACAAGATTGAGAAACTTCCTGTTGTAGATAGCAACAACAAGTTACTTGGACTTATTACATACAAGGATATAACAAAGGCAGCAGATAAGCCAATGGCATGTAAGGATTCTAAGGGTCGTTTGCGCGTTGCTGCCGGTGTTGGTGTAACAGCAGACACCTTCCAGAGAATGGAAGCATTGGTGAAGGCTGGTGTTGATGCTATCATCATAGACACAGCACATGGACATTCTGCTGGCGTAATAGAAAAAGTCCGTGAAGCAAAAGCTGCTTTCTCAGGCGTTGATATCGTTGTCGGTAACATTGCAACAGGCGAGGCTGCCAAGATGCTCGTAGAGGCTGGTGCTGATGCCGTAAAAGTTGGTATCGGTCCTGGTTCTATCTGTACCACACGTGTTGTTGCTGGTGTGGGTGTACCACAGCTTTCTGCCGTTTATGATGTTGCTTCTGCACTTGAGGGAACTGGAGTACCTTTGATTGCTGACGGAGGTCTGCGCTACTCAGGAGATGTCGTAAAGGCATTGGCTGCCGGAGGACATTCTGTTATGATTGGCTCTCTCGTAGCAGGAACAGAAGAAGCACCAGGCGAGACAATCCTCTACAATGGCCGTAAGTTTAAGGCTTATCGTGGCATGGGTTCTCTCGAAGCTATGGAGAAAGGTTCTGCAGACAGATATTTCCAGAGTGGTGTGAAAGAAGCAAAGAAACTGGTACCAGAAGGCATTGCCGGTCGTGTGCCATACAAAGGAACTGTTCAGGAGGTTATCTACCAACTCGTTGGTGGTCTGCGTGCAGGTATGGGATATTGCGGAGCAAAAGATATCACAAGTCTGCACAATGCCAAGTTTACTCGCATCACTAATGCTGGTATGTTGGAGAGCCATCCACACGAAGTTATAATAACATCAGAAGCTCCTAACTATTCAAGACCTCAGTAAACCATCATGAAGAAATCAGTTGCTAGTCGTCTTTTGCTGCTTTTGCTGCTGCCTACAGCATCATTTGCACAAGCTGACGACCCAATAGTAATGACTGTGGCAGGAAAACCTGTTACAAAATCTGAGTTCATCTATTCCTACAACAAGAATAACGGGGATGATGTTATTGACAAGAAGACAGTAAAAGAATATACTGAACTCTTTGCCAACTACAAACGCAAAGTACAGGCAGCCCTAGATGCAAGCCTGGACACTTTGACATCATACAACAAAGAATTCAGGCAGTATCGCGACCAACAAATCCTCCCTACCCTCATCAACGATAACGACGTAGAGCAGGAAGCGAGAAACATATATCAGCGGACGAAAGACAAGATAGGTCCTGACGGACTTGTCAACGTTAGCCATATTCTGTTTCTGATAGGTCAGAATCCCAGCGATTCTTTGAAATCTGCGAAGGAAGCACTGGCCGACTCTGTTTACTATGCTTTGATGAAAGGTGCCGATTTTAGCGCTTTGGCTACGAGCAAGAGCGATGACAAAAGTAGTGCAATGCATGGCGGTGAAGTAGGTTGGATAAGCAAAGGCCAGACACTACCTGCTTTTGAAGAAGCAGCTTTCTCCCTGAGGGATGGCGAGACAAGCAAGCCTGTCCTTACGGAAGCCGGTTATCATATAATAAAGGTAACAGGACACAAGCAACTGGAACCTTTTGACTCTCTGAAAAGTGATATCCTTAAATTCATTGAGAGAAGACACATCCGTGAGTCATTGGCACAGGCACGCCTTAAGGCTATCTCTGCAGAAAAGGGACTGACCCCTGAGCAGGTGATGGATATGCGTTCAGACTCCTTGGCAAGCATAGACCAAGATATGAAATACCTCATACAGGAGTATCATGACGGCTTGCTGCTCTACGAAGTAAGCAACCGTGATGTATGGGAAAAAGCTGCCAATGACGAAGCCGGACTTCAGGCGTTCTATAACAAGAACAAGTCAAACTATAAGTGGGATGCCCCACGTTTCAAGGGAATTGCTTATTATACCCGCGACAAGAAGGATATCGATGCTGTCAAGAAGAGTGTCAAAGGAAAGAGTTTCGACAAATGGGTTGAGATTCTCCGCTCTACATTCAATAACGACTCCATTCTTCGCATTCGTGTAGAAAAGGGTATCTTCAAGGAGGGAGACAACAAGATTGTTGACAAAGAGGCATTCAAGAATGCAAAGGCAGAGATACGTCCAATAAAAGACTTCCCATATACTGCTATCTTCGGAAAAGTAATCAAGAAGCCTGAAGATATGTCTGATGTGCGTGCTCTCGTTACTGCTGACTATCAGGAGTTGAAAGAGCAGGAATGGCTTGAGGAACTGAAGAATCGTTATCCTGTGGTTATTAATGAAGACGTCCTGAACACAATAAAATAACATGAACAAGCCCCTCTTTATATCTTTATTACTTTGCTTGTGTTCTCTGACAACACTTGCTCAGAATAATGACAGCATCATTGTTGATTCTGCAAAGGTTACACAACCCGAAATCACCAATCCTAATTATATCGATGAGGTAGTATGGATTGTCGGAGACGAAGCCATTCTGCGTTCTGAAATCGAGATAGCTCGCATGCAGGCAGAACAGGAAGGCATCACATGGGATGGCGACCCAGATTGTCGTATTCCAGAATCTATTGCAGTACAAAAGCTCTTTATCAACCAAGCAGCATTAGACAGTATTGATGTCACAGAATCCGAGATATCTCAGGCCATCGACCAGCAGATAAATGGCTGGATACAAATGATTGGCTCAAAAGAGAAGCTGGAAGAATATCGTAAGCAGAGTATTACGAAGATGAAACAGGAGTTGCACGATGAATTCAAGAATCGTGAACTGGCACAGCGCATGAAGCAGAAACTTGTGGAGAATGTTGCCGTTCGCCCTACCGATGTGCGCGAATACTTCCAGACAGTTCCGGAAGACAGCCTGCCTTTCGTTCCTACGACAGTAGAAGTAGAGATAATCACCAACCAGCCGAAAATTCCTCAGGAGGAAATCAACAAGGTAAAGGATGAGTTGCGTGGCTATACCGATCGTGTTCAAAAGGGAGAAGTATCATTTGCCACTCTTGCCCGCCTGTATTCTGAGGACCCTGGAAGCGCACGCGATGGTGGTGAGATGGATTATGTAGGACGCGGCATGCTGGATCCTGCTTTTGCTCAGGCAGCATTCAACCTGACCGACCCCAGCAAAATCTCAAAAATCGTAGAGTCGGAATTCGGTTTTCATATAATCCAGTATATTGACCGTCGAGGAGACAAGATAAAATGTCGCCATATCCTCAGGAAGCCGACAGTACCACAGAAGTCTATCGACGCCACAATGCTGCGAATGGACTCTATTGCTGCCGACCTTCGCGAGGGGAAATTCACATTCGAAGATGGTGCTACCGTGATATCTGACGACAAAGACACCAAGAACAATCGTGGTCTGATGGCAAATATCACAGAAGAAGGTCGCACATCACGATTCCAGATGAAGGAACTGCCAACAGAGGTAGCTCGAGCAGTCGAGAATCTGAAGGTGGGAGAAATCTCCGACCCATTCACTATGACCAACTCACGCGGTAAGACAGTATGTGCCATCGTAAGACTCAAAGCCAGAACCGAAGGACACAGGGCAACAATCACAGAAGATTTCCAACTGATGAGCCATATAGTACTTGAAAAGGAACAGGCAAAAGTACTGAAGAAATGGGTTCAGGAAAAGATAAAGAACACATACGTTCGTATTGACGACCGCTATAAAGGCTGCGATTTTGAATATGAAGGGTGGATTAGGTAAACAACGTGCTCTCGTTCTGCTTATCGCGGCTTTTGCCTGTCTGATTGTGTTTGATGCTGCCTTTGCAGCACGCAAAAGGACTGTACGCCCCCGAAAGCAAACCGTTGACCAGCGTGTTTATCTGCAGCATGCAGACGAACTGATGTATGATGCTTATGGCCCACATCCTGATGCACAGTTCGTAAAAGGCAATGTTGCCTTCATGCACAAAGGCATGCACCTGACTTGTGACAGCGCCTATTTCTATGAAGAGTCCAATTCCTTTGAAGCCTTCGGACATGTTCACATGTGGCAGGGAGACACACTCTCTCTCACCAGTGTGGATGGATACTATGACGGCAACAACGAGATGGCGCACGCATGGAAAAATGTTGTCATGAAACATCGCGGAGAGACACTCTATTGTGACACTTTGGATTACGATAGGATGTATGGCATTGCCGATGCCTATGGCTCCAACCGGATAAAGCTCACAAACAAAACCGAAGTACTGGTTGCCGACTGGGGAAGACACTTTACAGAAGATGACCATTCAGAGTTTTTCTATAATGTTGTTCTGAAAAACGACAAAGGGCTGCGCATAGAGACAGACACCTTGTATCATTATAACAAGACTTCTATGGCACACGCTGTGGGACCTTCTGTAATAACCCAGAAAGACAGCAAGGTGAATAGTACCGACTGCTGGTATAACACCAAGACAGAGAAATCCGAACTCTATGGTCGCTCTACTGTCTATAATGGTGCTAAGGAGATTACTGCCGACAGTCTTTATAATGACGACAATACTGGCATTAGCGAAGGTTTCGGCAATGCTATATACCATGATACCGAGAACAAAAACATGCTTCTCGGAGATTACTGCATCTACAACAACAATACCGGCAATGGCTATGCCACCATCAATGCTCTTGGCATCGACTATTCCCAGAAAGACTCTCTATGGATGCATGGTGACACCATAAAGATTCGCACCTTCTATATCAATACCGATTCCGTACAACGTGAGATATACTGCTACCACCATGTCCGCGCCTACCGTAATGACGTACAGGCAGTATGCGACTCTCTTGTCTTCCATTCCAAAGACTCATGCATGACGATGTATAAAGACCCTGTCGTTTGGACACAGGGCAGCCAGTTGTTGGGAGAAGAGATAAAATGCTATTTCAACGACTCCACCATCCGTTATGCAGAAGTGTTGCGTCAGGCTCTTTCTGTAGAACTGATGGATGACTCCATACATTACAATCAGATTTCCTCGCGCGACATGCGCGCGTATTTTAAAGATGGTATATTACGCGAAAACTGGGCTGTTTCCAATGTGAAGGTAGTGTACTATCCTATTGATGAAGCCGACTCGTCAATCATAGGTCTCAACTATACCGAGACAGACACCCTGAAGATGTATCTGACACCAGAGAAGAAGCTGCATCATATATGGATGTGCAAAAACGTCGGCACATTATACCCTCTCACACAGACACCTCCGGAAAAACACAAGCTTCCGACATTCGCCTGGTTTGACTATATGCGCCCTGTTAACAAAGATGACATCTGGGTGTGGAAGCCAAAGACAGCCGGTTTGGAATTGAAGGAGGAGAAGCGTCGTGAGGCTCCTAAGCGTGTACCCAAAAAGCAGAATCCATAACATCCCATGGATATAATTCATCTTCTACCCGATTCCGTTGCCAACCAGATTGCTGCCGGTGAGGTGATACAACGCCCTGCATCCGTCATCAAAGAGCTTGTAGAAAACTCTATTGATGCTGGTGCACGCAATATTGATGTATCTGTGGTAGATGCAGGAAGAACATCCATCCAGGTTATTGACGATGGAAAAGGAATGTCCGATACCGATGCCCGCTTGAGCTTCGAACGTCATGCCACCTCCAAGATACAACAGGCAGAAGACCTTTTCTCCCTCCATACTATGGGCTTCCGTGGTGAGGCGCTGGCAAGTATTGCCGCTGTTGCACAAGTGACATTAAAGACCCGCACAGCCGATGACGAAATCGGTACAGAACTGCATATCGAAGGCTCTAATGTCATCAGCCAGGAACCTGTAGCATGTCCTGTCGGAAGTAACTTCACGATAGAAAACCTCTTCTTCAACATCCCTGCCAGACGAAAATTCCTGAAGTCCAATGCCACAGAGATGAATAATATCATGCAGGCATTCGAACGCATAGCATTGGTATATCCCGATGTATCCTTCTCTATTCGCTCCAACGGAACAGAACTGCTGCACCTGAATCCTGCCAATCCCCATCAACGTATAAGCGACGTCTTTGGCAAACGCATCAATCAGGAACTGGTGTCTATAGAGACAGAGACGACACTATGCACTATCAAGGGATATGTAGCCACTCCGCAGAATGCGAAGAAGAAAGGATGCCACCAATACTTCTTTGTCAATGGGCGATATATGAAACACCCATATTTCCACAAGGCAGTAATGTCTGCATACGACAGGCTCATTCCTGAAGGAGAACAGATATCATATTTCCTTTACCTCACAGTAAACCCTGAAAATATTGATGTCAATATCCATCCTGTAAAGACAGAGATAAAGTTCGACAACGAACAAGCCATCTGGCAGATTATCATGGCCACCGTCCGTGATGCCATCGGCCGTTACGCAGGAGCCACATCATTAGACTTCGACCAAGAGGGAAAGCCCGACATTCCTGTTTTCACCCCCGATGAAAACACAATGGCAAAAGCCCCCCATATCGATTTCAATCCCAACTACAACCCTTTCAAGAAATCAACAAACTACGACTCCTCCTCACGTCCCTCAGCAAAAGGCTGGAAAGAGTTGTTTAAGGCAACAGACGACCCCCCCTCTCACTCCTCTCTCACTCCCCTTTCACTTCCCTCTCACTCCCCTCTCACTCCTCTCTCACTCCCCTACAAAGGCCGTTACATCCTGTGCGAGAGCGAGAATGGCATGATTATCATTGACCAGCACAGGGCATCACAACGTGTTCTGTTCGAGAGATACAAGCGAGCCTTCGAAGAGCACAATGCACACACCCAGAAAGTCCTCTTCCCAGAGGTGATACAGTTTCCTGCATCATATTCCGACCAACTACCTTCCACATTAGAAGAACTGCAACACCTGGGCTTTGACATCTCCAATCTTGGAGGCGGCAGCTATTCCATCAATGGTGTACCAGCAGGCTTAGGCGGTATGGATGCCACAAAGCTGGTTGGAGAACTCGTAAACGAGACTATTGAGCAAGGCGTCAAGGCCTCAGAAGAGGTACACACCATCCTTGCCTTAGGCTTGGCAAAACGGGCAGCGACACCCGTCGGAGAGATAATGTCACCCGAAGACATCGACAGCCTCATCAAGCAGCTGTTCGAATGCTCCACCCAGAAATATACCCCAGACGGAAAACTCATATTAACAGAGATTCCCGATGACGAACTACTGAAGAAATTCCATTAATTCAACTTTTTTTGAAAAAAGTTCAGAAAAAATTTGGTAGTTTCAAGAAAAAGTATTACCTTTGCAACCGCAAATCCAAAAAACGAGGATATTGCACTGCTTAGCAGAGGGCGTTTAGCTCAGTTGGTTCAGAGCATCTGCCTTACAAGCAGAGGGTCGGGGGTTCGAATCCCTCAACGCCCACCTCTCTCTCTCTAACTCTGAGTCCCATGACTGGTTCGCCGGTTGTGGGGCTTCCTTTTTATATCCCTCCTACTCTATTTTCTGGTCTTTGGAGCCATTCACTTTCCATTCAATTATTCCACCAGACTGATTTGGGCGCAGTTGTGCAACAATCTTTAGGCCACGTGTTGTTACCGGTTTGAAGTCAATACTATTGTAACAGTCGCGATTTACGGTGTATGGTGAATGGTCCTCCACTTCCTTCCACTGCCCTGCAGCATCCTGATAGTATAGCGCCCACGACTCTGGAGTGCGGAAGTTGCCGTCGTAGTGGTCGAAGTCGAGCCAATAGACCTGCACGTTCGACACCTCGTACTCTTTGTCAAAAGCATAGGATATACTCTCCTTCGTGCCGCGCTTCAGCCACCAGTAGTGGTAAGGCTTCGAAGTATCCGACGAGCGTTTGGGTTCCCATTGGTCATTCACTCCCCCAGCCCATCCGTCAGTGGGCGCCGTCTCGGGAGCATCATTCTGTATGGCGCCGCGATTGCTGAAGGTCTGCGCACGGCTGGCAATGGTGGGTTCGGGCGTAGCTACTGCAGTAGCAGGAGAGGCAGCAATCCACACCTCCATCTGCTGTGCCCCACGGTTGTTCCACACGGCGTATGGCACAGCACGCAGGTCAGCCTCGGCCACATCGCCACCGCCAAGCACCATGCGACCCTTCACATCGATAACCATGATGCCGCCAAGTAGCGAAGGCTCATAATGGGTGCGGTATGAGGGCTGCGGCTGCATGGGGAGGAATTTGTCAAAGACCCTGTTCCCTACCTGATCAGAAGCCTCTAAACAATATACCATAGGTCCGCGCTCCAGGCACACCTTGCCGCGAAGATCTTCAGCATTGTCGTTGGCAACGATGCGCCTGACCTCCATGGGGAAGTCAATATCAATGATGTCGCCGGTCTTCCATTTGCGGTCGAGCGTTATGTAGTCGCTATTCTCTGGATAGTACGACTTGCCGTTGACACTGATGCTGTAGGGTGTCGCGCGGTCGAGGTATGTGTAGAGATTGTTGTTCGTAGGCGACGACTTCAGCCATGATGGCACACGAAGCTTAACGGCATACCTGCCGCTGCCCTTGCTGACGCGTATCTTCACCCTGCCGTCCCACGGATAGTCTGTAGTTTGCTCCAACTCAAGGCCACCAACGCGCGCCTTCCCCTGAACATAAAGGTTCACAAAGATGGTCCGGTTAGGCCTATTGGTCTTATTGGACTCATAGGCCATCACATATCCAGGCACGGAGGCTAGGAATCGCGTGATATTACCCGGGCAGCAGGCACATCCGAACCAAGGCTGGCGCTCATGCTCTCCGCCCGACTCGAGTGGATTGTCGTAGAAGAACCTGTCGCCACTGAGGCTCACGCCGCTCAGAACATTGTTATACAAGGCACGCTCCACCACGTCCATGTACTTCGACTCTCCCGTAGCGAGGAACATGCGATGGTTCCAATAGACGTTGGCAATGGCAGCGCACGTCTCGCAGTATGCGGTGTGGGAGTTGAGCTCATAGTCAGGTCCGAATCCCTCACCCTGTGCACGTGAACCTATACCGCCGGTAATGAAGAGTTTCTTCGACGACATATTCTGCCAGATGCGCTGCAGAGCCTTCTGATATGCCGTATCGCCGGTCAGTGCAGCGACATCGGCAACGCCACTGTACAAGTATCCTGCGCGGACGGCATGCCCCACTATCTCCTGCTGCTGCAATATGGGCTTATGATCCTGCGAGTACTCGCTGGGGCGGTGTCCGTCGGTGCAACGGCCAGTCTCCTCTACGAAGTACTTCGCACCCTCCAGATATTTTCTGTCGCCAGTCACCTTATAGAGCTTGCACAGTGCCATCTCGATGATGGGGTGTCCGCCCGGGCGATGTATCTGCCCCTCGTTCGGACCGAAGGTCTTGCACACCAGGTCAGCATTCCTTATAGCCACATTCAGGAAGGTTCTTTTGCCTGTGGCGCGGTAATGAGCCACGGCACTCTCGATGAGATGTCCGGAGTTATATAGCTCGTGCGAATTTATCTTCTCCCACTTTGAGCGTCCCCACCAGCCCGACAGGCGGTAGCACTTGTTTGTGACGCAAGTGGTCAGATATCCGTCAGGCTCCTGTGCTTTGGCAATGATGTCTATGACAGAGTCGAGGTACTCATCAAGCCACTTGTCGTAATGCACAGCCAAGGAATAGCTGGCGCCCTCGATGACCTTGTAAGGGTCGGTATCATCAAAGGAGAAGTCCCCCTTGTGTTCGCCCTTCATCGAGCCGGAGGCAATTAAAAAATTGTCGAAGCGTCCGTTCTTCTCGCATTCGCGGAAGGCAGACGGTATGCTCACGGTGCGGTTTGTCTCGATGCGCGGAGCCCAGAACCTGTCGGCAAAATGCACCGCAGTAAATGGCACCTCTTCAATCTGCGCCATTACCTCAGCGCACGCCATAAAGGCCATAAATAATATGAAGGAATATCTTTTCTTCATGCGTTTGCAAAGTAGTGATTGTTTACTTAGGTTAGGTCTTGTGTATTATTACATTTTCTAACATTCCAAGTGCAAAAGTAAGGATTTTCTTTTATACCGCCAAAGAAAAATCCACTTATTCCGTTTTTTATGTAAAATCAGCCATCATACATCATCACTCCAAAAAGCGTGACTTTTCACGATACGTTGCATAACAGTTTGTTCCCTCAGGAGCCTGCACGTGTGATGCCCTAGAGTCTGCACGTGTAACCCCTAGGGGCTGCAAAAATTGTGTTTAGCACTCCACTTACAGAAAACGAGAATACAACTTTTGTGGCTTTATAACCCTAAATCGAGATTTTGACGTGAATTTTATGAACGTACTCACGTTCAAAAAGTAAAGGAAAAAGTATCAAAACAAGGGCTTTCAGCTCGCTTTTTGAGCCTATTTTGAGCCAAAAACTGATAGATTTTGTCCTATTTCAAGGCTTTGTAAGGAACAAGCAAAATCGCAACTCATTGAAAATCTGCCTTTTAGAGATGTCGTAGTCACAAATCTCAGAGTCTCAGTTGTTTTTTAAGGTACCCCCTTACTCATTACTATATACATATATACTTAATAATCAATAAGTTATAAGCAATTAAAAGAGGGTGTTCAGTTGAATTGTGACCTAAAATCGAACTGAGACTG
>JAFVGI010000012.1 GCA_017475005.1 Prevotella sp.
AAGACAAATTTTCCCGTACTTTACTTTTGGTGAGTGCGGGATTTTTTTCGAGTCCCATCTCGTAATCACGGCTTACGATGATGCGGCAGCACCATACATGTCTTGCTTCATTTCATTTAATCATGCAAGAAAATAAGAAAAAAAGCAGAAACTGCGTTGTGTGTGCAGCTTCTGCTTTTGATATGTTTTGATACTGTAACGGGTAAGAGTTACATATTCAGTTTCATGTAAACGTCTGTTGCATATACCCAAGTTGCCAAAGCACAGCAAAGGACGGGGCTGCAAACGTCATAAGAAACTTTTTCATTAGTTTTTTCGTTATTTATCTTTAATCTGCTATAACTGCTTTGCCGTTGATGATGTACATTCCCTTAGCTGCCGGCTTCTTGGTGAACTTGCGGCCCTGGAGGTCATACCATTCATCATTCTTTGCTGCACTATCTGCTTTCAGGTTCCTGATGGCAGTGATTCTTCCTCCGTTGACAGTGAAAGTGCGGTCATCGCGGTTGGCCTGGTCGAAATCCCAGTCGGAAGTCATCTTCAAAACATAGTCGCCGTCTTTAAGAGCGATGTTAGTAAGCCTCAGGGTGTCAATGGCAGCCACCAGAGGTTCGTCGGTACGATTAAGGCGCAGAGTATTGTCTGCTGAAGCCACTTCGGTCTCAACGACTTCGCCCTTTTCGTCCTTGCTCAACGCATAGAGGCGCATTTCGGCTTTCTCACTGCCAGTGAACTGATTGGCATCATAAGGATATCCCGTGTTAAAGAGTGCATCTATAGTCCATAGACTGCCGTTCTCATCCATTTGAATAAGTTCTAAGCGCACCGAAGGTTCGTCTGTTGCTTCAAAGGTACTCGGTTTTTGGTAGTTGAGGCATGGAATGAAAGTGCCAACAGAGTATTGACCGCCACGGGGTACATTGAATCCGAATTGCAGTATCGATTTATATTCGGAAGTGAATTCCAAGTCGCTAAACATAGAATAGAGGGAGGTTGAATCAGAAAGGATATCCATACGCCTATATGGATCAGTGTAGACAATATAAATATTAGTATTGTCCGGGATTGCTGGCACAACTTTATTTTGCATTGTAGCTGTTATTTCATAACTATTCACAATTGTACCCGTCTTAATATCTTCGCCTGAATAGGTAACTTTTGGTAACATAAAATCATTATATCTGTGGGTAGTCTGATACCCTTTTGGTTCAATGTTAACTTCAATTCCTTCGGGAAGCTGTTTACCATTTACGATAATGAAGAAGTCTTTACAGTTGGCCTGGTCGAAATCCCAGTCAGATTTCACCTCCAATACATATAGGCCGACTTTCGGAGTGGGGTATGTAAGCCTCAGTGTGTCAATGGTAGCCACCAGAGGTTCGTCGGTACGATTAAGACGCAGAATCTTGTCTGCAGAAGCCACTTCGGTCTCAATGGTATGATTCTTTCCGTCATTGCTCAACGCATAGAGGCGTATCTCAGCCCTCTCGTTGCCGGTAAACTGACTGGCATCATAGGGATAACCCGTATTAAAGAGCGCATTTACTGTCAACTGATCACTACCCTCCTCATTGCCGTCAATTTCAATACGCACCGAAGGCTCGTCTGTGATCTCAATGCTATCTTTATTAGAGTAGTTGAGGCATGGAATGGTGGTTTCAACGACGTATTGTCCGCCACGAGAGATAAATAATCCTAAATCTGCCTTTCTTATATAGGCATCAGTATATGCCAATACAGAAAACATTTCTGTAATGGCCTCGGAATTCACAATATTATGCTTACGGCCGTAAGGATCAGTATAGTTAAAATAGATATTAGGGTCATCAGGGATTGCCAGTGGTGGTGGCGTAATTCCCTCATATACTATTGTTGACGATGAGCCTGATATTTCAAAATTATAACAAATATAACCTGCCCTCAAATCTTCGCCAGAATAGTCAATATCTGGAATCATATACTTACTATATAATTTTTTTGTATTATATCCTTTTGATTCAAACTTTATATTAACTCCTTCAGGAAGTTGCTGTGCCAGTACATTCTGTATTGGCGCACCTGCGCAGCAAAGGACGGTTGCGAGTGTCATAAGATACTTTTTCATAGTTTTTTTAGTCTTTCTAAATGTATTGTGTTTGTTTCGAACTGCAAAGTTATAAAAAATAATATTACCTTCAAATAAATATGCTATATTTTTGTTTGCGCACACAAAAAATGGGAAGAGAAGAGAAAATAATCTTTATTTTCTTTGGATTTTTTTTTAATTATTTATAATTTTGCGGCATGTTTTGCCGCGAAGCTGCTCACGCTCGGCATAATGAAAACGAGTTTTCCTTCTGCCCTCGCTTAATCGCAGCATTGCCATCGATTTCTATGGCGAAGTAATATAAACAAAAGACGTAATATTTCAAACTAAAAAAATAAAACGATGAAAACAAACAATTTATTTCTGAAAGCACTTGCAGTAATGTGCGCAATGACAATGTCAATAATGTTTACTGCCTGCGGTGGCGACGATGACGACAACCCTAATAATGAAAATACTCCCGTGGAAGTCGTGATGCTATACAGCCTCAGTTCAAACGAAGAGATGCGTAATCTGTTAGACATAACTATCGAATATTACGATGCAGACGGCAATGTACAGACGGAAATGATGACAGAAGATGTTTGGTCAAGGGAGATAAGGACCAAACTGCCCGCAACCTTAGGAACACACGTGAATTACCAGCTGAAGGATGGCATCGACATCAACACCGTCGGGAAACCTGTTTTTACATATGGTTATGAACTCAATGGCTCGGCAAAGAATTCCAAAGGAAAAACAATATGCGGGTCCGTATTCAAAAAGTCTGGCGAAACCATCAGGTTGAAGGAAGGCAAACTGCCAGACTGGCTCGCAAGACACTCCAACAGCCTCGTGAATTTCCGCTTCGACTATGACGTTAACGGCAATGTGACAGAGGGCAGTTGGTAATGGAGTAAACACAAGCACAACATAAATTTGTTTTTGACAATGAAAAATATTCTGACGCTAATAGCCGTTGCTTGCTGCTGGGTGACGATGACGGTACTGACTGCATGTACTGACGATGACACCTACTTTGTGCCTCCTGAGGAACAGATGTCGGCAGTGGACAATGGTATATGGCCAGTGCCGGACGATGCAGGCGACGCGAGTGTCAAGCCGGGCGACGACTTCTTTATGTCATATACCGGCGGATTCTGGAAGAACACGACCTTGGACGAAGACAAGGCGGAGATATGTGGTTTGATGCAGACTGATGTGATGCAGTTGATGAAGCAGCGCACAGCGACCGTCACCATGCCATCGATGGCGAAGATGAAAGCTGATGTGGCCATACGCGACAATGTTACGTTGACAAAGCAGCAGCAGCGCATCAATGCCGACCTGGCCCGTGTGGAGGCAGTGCAGACCAAAGAGGATGCATGGAAACTGACAGCGAACCTGATGAAGGAGGGCTACTCCACGATGTTCAATCTTATGCCCTTCTCACATAACGGACGTATGGTAGTGTGCCTCACGCCAAAAGTGACGACAGAATTCTCAGCACCTGCCCTCTTGCCCGAAGACGACATCGCCTGGCAACTGCATAACGACCCCGACCTGCTGGCATGCATGACTCCACTCTATAGTTCTGCCACACGAGGCATAGATGCCACACAGTGGCCCATGCTTGCGACGATTTTCGAAACGCTGGGCGTAGCTGCCGATGATGCATACGTGACAGGAGATAATCCTTACTACATCATCCACAATACTGCAGAAATGATGAACAACATGTTTGCTAATCTGCAGAAACAAAGTGCTGACGAATGGAAGACCAGTCTCCAGTCGATAATTAACAATGATGCGGCGCTATTCAACGACGAGAGCCTGGAGCAAATAAATGCCCAAAAGGCGAAACCGATTACCCGCGAGAACATATTGGACAACATCAGTAATATGTATCTGAGATATGAGAAGTCCAAGGTTTTTGCCGATGCCTACCTCACCGCTGATATGAAGCAACGCACCACTGACATCTGCGAGGAGTTGCTTAGCACATTCCGCCAGCGCATCAAGGACAATACGTGGATGAGCCAGGAGTCGAAAAGGAACGCCATAGAGAAGGTGGACGCCATGCTCTTAAACGTGGGCTACCCCGACGAGTGGATGAAGGAGGGCCTGCCCGACCTGAGCACTTGTGAGACAATACTCGACGACGTGCATGCCGTGCGATGCAGCCTGATTGCGCTGAACCTACACCTAATCGGTATGAACACCGCCAAAGTGAACTTCCACGACGTTATTGCAAACGTTATGGACTTCACCGTGGTGAACGCTTCCTATTCGCCAAACAGCAACTCCATGAACATCTGGCCCGTGTGGATGATGGAGCCACTATACAACCCGCAATACAATGAGGCTTGGAACTACGCTGTCTTTCTGACTATCGGCCACGAGATGACTCACGGCTTTGACACCAATGGAGCCCGCTATAATAAAATAGGCGATCTGGAAGATATCTGGGCCAACGATGCCGATCATCAGGAGTTCCTGCGAAGAGCACAGCTGCTTGCCGACTGCTACAGCAGGTTCGAGGTTATGCCATGGGCACTGCCTGGTCTCCACAATGACGGCAACTTCACCATAACCGAAGATATAGCTGATCTCGGCGGCTTCCACATAGCCTACGATGCCTACGTCAGCCACCTGCTTGCCAACGGCTTCAAAGGTGAGCAACTCGACCTGCAGCGTAAACGTTTCTACCTCGCTTACGTATGGCTGTGGCATAGCAAGTACACAGCTAAATACGCCCAGAAACTCACTTCAGGTACGGATGCCAAAGGCACTGGCAAGGACATACACTCCCTCCCACGCGAACGTGTTAACGGCAACGTGATGAATACCGACGACTGGTACGAACTGTTTGACGTGAAGGAGGGTGACAAATTCTACCTCTCCCCCGAAAACCGCGTAAGAATATGGTAAATATAATAACTGAATTACAATGAAAAAGTATTTTTTGACGCTCATAGCTCTCGTTTGCTACGCTACGATTATTACGGCGGAGCCTGTTACAGAGAGTGAGGCACGTGAAAAGGCCGCACAGTTCGTGCTGTCCATGAAGGGCGATGCATCGTCTGCGAGGGGTTCGCAGCGCATCGGTGGTTCTGACGGCATCAGTGCAAAGCTTACTGTTGTAGAGGTGCAGAAGGAGTATTATGTGTTTAACATCGACTCTGATGGCGGTTACGTCATTGTCAGCGGTGATGACTGCGTTGGTGACAACCTCGTGCTGGGCTACACCGAACAGGGCAGCTTCAGTATCGACAATATCCCTGACAACCTAAAGTGGTGGCTAAATACGACGGCTAAAAGCATTGCCCGTCTCAGCAGCCTCGGCGTCAAGGCAACAAGCGTGCCAGTTCACGAAGACATCGCCCCTATGATAACCTCCATGTGGGATCAGGGGGCACCCTACAATGCTTACTGCCCCAAGGTCTCAGGAGCATCTTGTCTGACTGGTTGTATGGCCACGGCACTGGCACAGGTAATGCGCTACCACCGCTGGCCGCAAGATCCAACAGCCTATGCCCTGCCTGCCTACACGATGGCCAATGGTACCGAGGTTGATGGTCTGCCCGTGACGCAGTTCGACTGGGACAATATGGTGGACAGCTACAAGGGAGACATCACCGAAGCACAGCAGGATGCCGTTGCCACACTGATGCGCTATTGCGGACATTCGGTGCAGATGGACTACAACCCGGACGGTTCCAATGGTATACGCTACATCCTTGACGTTCTGGTTAACTGCTTCGGCTACGATCCAAAGCTATACGATGCCCATGCCAATGAATACTCCGTGAGCGGATGGGATGCGCTGTTATACAACGAACTGCAAGAGGAACGTCCTCTGGTCTATGCGGGATATTCCACCGGTGGCGGACATGCCTTCGTCATTGACGGCTACAAGGTGATGGACGGCGAGGGTTACTTCAGCGTCAACTGGGGCTGGAGCGGCAGCAGCAACGGCTTCTATAAAATCAGTCTGCTCAACGCCAACGGTTCCGGATCGGGCGCCAGCACCACTCCGGACGGCTATAGCGTCAAACAGGAAGCCCTAATCAACATGATGCCGCGCACCGATTCTTCGGAGCCTTACTACCGAGGGCTCACCAGTTACGAATGGAACCTTATGACGAACTGGGGCCCCCGTTTCAGTATGCTAAATCAGTACTGGGAGGCCGGTAGCTATACGATTGGCATTGTCGGCCGCAACAGCGACGGTACGCCCGACCTCAGCCGCATCTATCTGGCTCAGAATTTCGATTTTCCTGCCTTCACCACAGCATCATACTTTAAGGGGAATCTTATGGGCGTTATATATGTGACGCTCTCCGATGATTTATGTCATGAAATTTTCGACGGCAGCGAACCCGGCCGCCACGACATCATGTTCGTCAGCAAGGAGAAAGTCGAGGGAGCACCCGTGTATTCTGCCTTTGGTCCCGACGCCTATATCGAGGTCAATATCGGCGACGACCGCAAATTCAAGAATTTTGTCGTTCATCCTCACCCCGAACTCACTTCTTCCACCTCTACCCTACGCATTGAAGGGGTGATGCAGCGCGGCATCCTCAGTTCGGTCATCGCTACCATCCATAACAGCGGTGAATCCTATGTAGGCACCATAGCATGTCACCTGTGTTCTCTTAAAAACGGTGTACTGGCAGAGCCTTATGTCAAGTTCAAGACAGGCATCATGATTGAGAGTGGCACCACCTCCGATGTCACCCTACCTCTCTCTGCCCCTCAGGCCGGTGAGTACGTGCTTGTGCTGACATCAGCTGAAAACTACAATCCACTCAACGTCGCTTTGGCAGACATCGAGCAGATTAGTAGCTATCTGTGCCACAAAAAGGTCTCTTTCGACGAACTGAAGTTCACCTGTGAGAATATAGGTTATGAGGAGCTTATCAACGAACACGGCGATTCCCTCTACTGCGTCAATATCGAAGTGAAAAACGACACACCGATGGACTATAGTGCTGCCTGCATGATAAATATTTACAAGCACACTGGTTCCAGCGAATATGTCAAAGTAGATTTCTCAAAAATGACCTATGCCATAATCCGTGTCGATAGTGAGAAGTCTCTTTCTTTCTCCATAGCACTTCCCAAGGCATTGACACCTGGCGATTACAAGGTCGAACTAAACATAGCGAACAATTTCAGAAGTTTAGTGGTTTCAGACTACTTTGTTTTCGACACGAAGCCGCTCACCGTAAGCACGACGGGAATTAAGAAAATTGGCAATGGACAATTGACAATTGACAATAATGATGATGTGTGGTACGACCTTCATGGACGTATGCTCACAGGCAAGCCGACACAGAAAGGCATCTATCTTAACAAAGGACGTAAGATTTCAATATATTAACGATATAAAACAAAATCCTGTATGAGGCTAATCATACAGGATTTTTTCTTTGCAGGTAGCGGAAGATGAGGGATTCAAACCCCCGATACCCGAAGGGGGTATACCGGATTTCGAGTCCAGCGCATTCGGTCACTCTGCCAATCTTCCTTTATTAGATGTACGAAGTATGATGTACGAAGTATGATGTGTCGCTAACGCGAGTAGGAAGTACAAAGTACGAGGTACGAAGTAATCTCAACCTTCAAACATCTTCCTTGGCGAAAGCCAACACATCACACATCAACCTTCAAACATCAAACATCTTACTGATGCTGTTCTCTGAGCAGGTCGTTGACGGTCTTCACAGGATTGAAGGTTCCGAGTGGCACCTCAACAAAGACGGTTGACCAGTCGGACATCGCACCATTCCAAAGTCCTGGAAGTTCGAGGGCACGCAATTCCTTACCGTTCTTTGACTTGCTTGAAATGAAGCCGGTAGAAGGATCTACGTAGTCAGGCAGATTGAAGGCATTGCCCTTATAATCCTTCACAGCGCATACGAGGTCAACAGGATTGAAGTGTGTACCTCCTGTAAACATCTTCATATACTCAGCATTGTTCTTGTCTATCTGGCTTGACTCAAGAATCTGCAATGACACTGTTCCATCCTGATTGTATGTGAGGAACGGACCGCCACCAGGCTCACCGACATTCTTTACAACGCCGCAGACACGCATTGGACGGTTGAGTTTCTTCTTAAGATATATTACCAGCTCGGCATCTTCCAACTCCTTGATGTCACTCTTGCGGCAGCACAAATCCTGCTGTACGAAGCGGATAATCTCCTCCAGCTTTGCATGGTCGTACTTGCCGCTGTCAAGGATATTGAGATATTCAAAGGCCTTCTTCTGGAGTGTTACGAGGACACCGGCAATAATCTGCTTCCACTCTACTGTCTCTGGCTTCAGACGGTCAGGAACGACATTATCGATATTCTTGATGAAGATGATATCTCCATCTATCTCATTGAGATTCTCAATCAGTGCGCCATGTCCTCCAGGACGGAAGAGCAATGACCCGTCGCTGTTGCGGAACAATGTGTTGTCAGGATTAACGGCAACGGTATCTGTTGATGGCTTCTGCTCGGAGAAAGACACATCATACTTCACGCCATACTTTGCCTCGAACTTTGGCAGGTTCTCTGCAATGTGTTTCTTGAAGAGTTCCAGATGGTCATGAGAAACTGTAAAGTGCAGGTTTACCTTTCCGTTAGAAGAAGCATAGAGGGCACCTTCCACGAGATGCTCCAAGGCAGGAGTACGTGGGCCGTCCTCATACTTATGGAACAGCAGGAGACCCTTTGGGAGGTTTCCGTAATTCATATCATTAAGGAGGTATGAAACGGCGTCCTTACCCTCTTTACCTGCCAGTTGTGGGCCGAAAGCAAACTTATCCTTGCCGGCCATGAATTTCTTGATGAAGTCTGTCTCTTCACCATTATCGAGATATTCGAAAAGATTCTTGAACATACGAGAAGCAGCACCAGAAGCAGGCACGAACTTTACAATCTTCTTGCCGCTGGCCTTATAGTCTTCCCATGCCTTCACATAAGCATCGGCCTCCTGCTTTTCAGGAGCCAAAATACCTTTACCGATAGCTGCTGCTGCCTCTAACTTAAGAAAAGGAAAACCAGTCTCAAACTGCCTTATCTGCTTTTCTATCTGTGCTTCACTTATTCCTTTTGCTTTGATTTGTTGTAGATCTTTCTGTTCCATATGATGGTTTAGCTATTAATTATCAATTGTCAATTCATCAAAGTGCTTTAAGCTCTCTTATGACCTGATGTGGGTCTTTTGCACCAAAGACATAACTGCCGCTGACAAGAACATCAACACCAGCAGCAGCCAAGCGAGGAGCCGTTTCGCCCTGCACTCCCCCATCGACTTCGATAAGAGTGGCAGCACCTTTCTCGTTTATCATCTGCTTCAGGCGTTTTACCTTGTCAATGGTGCTCTCTATGAACTTCTGGCCACCAAAGCCAGGATTAACACTCATCAGCAATACCATATCAATATCTGTGATGATATCCTCCAAGACACAAATAGGTGTTGAAGGATTCAGTGTCACACCGGCTTTCATTCCTGCATCATGTATTTCCTGCAGGGTGCGATGAAGATGCGTGCTGGCCTCATAATGAACATTCATCATCATAGCCCCAAGCTTTGCAGTCTGACGAATGTAACGCTCGGGTTTCTCTATCATATAATGTACGTCCAACGACTTTGTACAAACCTTTGCAACAGCCTCTAAAACAGGAAAACCGAAAGAAATATTTGGTACAAAGCTACCATCCATCACATCAAGGTGAAGCCACTGAGCCTCACTCGTGTTTATCATCTCGATATCACGATCCAGATGAAGAAAGTCTGCTGCGAGTAGCGACGGGGATACTATCATAATTGTAAGCGTAAAAGCGTATATAACTGAGTACGGCTTCTGAAGGGGTGAAATAATCTGAGTAATCTTGTTTCATAGGCGGGTGTTTTCTTATTTAACGCACGCCCTTATACTTTTATTGTCTGCTCCTTACAAAAAAGATAAAAAAAGTCGCGGACACCCATGAAGTAGTGTTCGCGACCTGTTGGGTATTGTAACCTTAAATTTACTTTACCTTATCCACGATGGCCTTGAAAGCCTCTGGATTGTTAACTGCGAGGTCTGCAAGAACCTTGCGGTTGATTTCGATTCCTGCCTTGTGAAGGAGTCCCATAAGAACTGAATAAGAAAGACCCTCCATGCGAGCAGCAGCATTAATACGCTGTATCCACAATGCGCGGAAAGTACGCTTCTTGTTCTTACGATCACGATAAGCATAGGTAAGACCCTTCTCCCAAGTATTCTTGGCTACTGTCCAAACATTCTTGCGTGCGCCATAATAACCCTTGGTAAGCTTCAGAATTCGAGTTCTCTTTGCCTTAGAGGCAACATGATTTACTGATCTTGGCATAATTTTCTTACTTTAAAAAGTTAGACGGTAGGGTTAATTAACGCAAACACAGCAGATCACGTACCTGCTTCATGTTTGTAGAATCTACAATTGTTGAACCGAGAAGATTTCTCTTCTGCTTCTTTGTCTTCTTTGTCAGGATGTGACTGTGGAAAGCGTGACGTCTTTTCACCTTACCTGAACCGGTGAACGAAAAGCGTTTCTTAGCACCGGAATTTGTCTTTACTTTTGGCATTTTTTTGTTATTTAATTAATTATTACTATTAATGGTGGCAACGCATATACCAGGCGTTACGCACACTTTTTTTCTCATTTTCGTCTTTAACCTTTGACCTTAGACCCTACTCGTCAAACTTCAAGGATGCTAATGCTTCAAGTCCCTTGGCATTTGCTGCGAGACCATCACCAGCACTCTCCTTTACTTCCTGAGCCACATTGGCTGCTGCACTTGCTGCTTCTGCCTCTCTTCTTTCACGGTCAACCTTCTGCTGTGATTTCTTTGCTACACCAGCTTTCTTTGGTGCCATGAACAGGAACATCTTCTTACCTTCCAGTTTCGGCATCTGTTCTACCTTGCCATACTCTTCGAGGTCATTGGCAAATCTCAGCAACAGCACCTCGCCTTGTTCCTTGAACAGGATAGAGCGTCCACGGAAGAACACATAAGCTCTTACCTTGTTTCCCTCTTCCAGGAACTCCTTGGCATGCTTCAGTTTGAAATTATAATCGTGGTCATCGGTTTGAGGTCCGAAACGGATTTCCTTTACCTCGACCTTTACCTGTCTGGACTTTATTTCCTTAGCCCTCTTCTTCTGCTGATAGAGGAACTTTGAATAGTCAATGATACGACATACTGGTGGAGCTGCATTTGGGCTTATCTCTACGAGATCTTCTCCCCTCTGCTGAGCTAATTCTAGTGCATCCCTGGTTGACATCACAGTAGCACCATTATCGTCCACTACTCGAACCTCGCGCACCCTGATTTCTTCATTGATGCGATACTGGCTTTTCGGATCTACTTTACGTTTGTCTGGTTTCATTAACTATTTAAAAGTGAATAAATATAATTACTAAATGCTACGCATGCGTACGCAAAAAGCGACTGCAAAGGTAGAAAAAAAATGTTAAAGGGAAGGTATTATCATCGAGCAAGACTGCATTTTTAATATTTTTTAACTCTCTTTCTATAGTTCAAAACCCACTTTTCGTCTTCGTTTTCGTTTTGGTTTTGGTTTTCGTCTTCGTTCATAACTTTAGCTGCAAAACAATTGGAAGATGGTCGCTGATGCCCTCGTGATATTTCGGTCCCAGATATGTTCTGAAGGGTTTATACCCACCCTGATTATCCTCCTCCAGAAGCCAGGCAGCATCGTATATAAAACACCTCTCCACTTGTTGCTGTACCACATCCGACAGAAATATATGATCAAGGCTATTCCAGGTGCCTTGATATTTATATGTTCCGGAGACTTTTGTCTTCGTATAGTTCAGTCCCTTTATATCTTTGGATATCTCCACAAACCCTCTGCTGACAATATCTTTCAAAGCCTTGTCGTTTGAATAATCATTGAAATCACCCATAAGAACTATTTTAGCATCAGAGTCTATATTTCTTATAGAATCCACTGACTGCATCAACCGTTGCTCTACCTGCATTCTATACCCCTCTGTCGCAGATTTTCCATTTCTGCGGCTTGGAGCATGAACAACAAATATATGTAAGATATCGCGCGCACGAGCTATTCCTTTAGCATACAGTATATCTCGTGTCTTGTTATTCTCAATATCAGGTCTTATGGAGTAACTGTTTTCCAGGCGGAAAGTCAGGGGATTATAAACGATGGCAACGTCTATGCCTCGCGTATCAAGAGAATTGGTCATAACATACCTGTAACCCGCACCATTCAGCATGCTACGTTTAGTAAGCATGAAGAGCGTTGAGTCATTCTCCACCTCAAGTAATGCCACAACATCAGGGAGAGTTTCACCACCACACTGCTGAATAACGCGACCAATGTCATTTAATTTCTTCCAATAACGCCCGAAGGTCCAATTGCGTGAGGAATTTGAGGAGTTTGACGAGCGTGAGGAGTTTGACGAACGTGAGGAATTTGAGGAGTTTGACGAACGTGAGGAATTTGAGGAGTTTGACGAACGTGAGGAGTTTTCGTTTTGGTTTTGGTTTTCGTTTGTCACAAACTCCATATCATTCTTCAGGCTGTCATGACGGCAGTCAAACAGGTTTTCGCAATTGTAAGAGACAATGGTAAAAAGTAACGTCAGCAGCAGGCTCATCTATCTTTCCAAAAAAGCGGTGTGAAAATGATGAGCACTGAGAATATCTCCAAACGTCCCATCAACATGAGGACAGAGCATATCCACTTGGCAAACACAGGCAAATCGTTCCACGACATGGTGGGCCCAATCTCGGTACCAAGGGTAGGACCGACGTTACTAAGGGTGGATATAGTTATGGTAATGGAATTGGTGATATCTACCCCAGCCACAATCATCACGGTAGCACAGAACACACAGAGAAAACAATAGGCTGTCAAAAACGCCATCAACGTTACTCTCTGCTGCATATTGACATTGGTCTCACCTATCTTCAGCGGCAGCACTGCCTTGGGGTGCAGTATCTGCTTAAACTCATTGAGCATCACCTTAAAGAGCATCGTTACCCTGACGCACTTAAATCCTCCTGACGTACTGCCGGCACATGCTCCGCAGAACATACAGATGGCGAGCACTATCCACGTGACATGAGGCCACTTGGCGGCATCGTCATTAAACAACCCAGTCGTGGTCAGGAACGACACGACCTGATAGAGCGAACACCTGAATGCTCTCTCAATGCCATAGTCATTGAAGTGCATGAGCATGACCATAATAAATGCGGTAAAGACAACAGTCAAACCACAGTAAATCTTCATCTCCGAATTATTCAGCAACCCCGTCAAATCACGCTTCATGAACAGCCTATACAGCAGTATGAAATTGATACCAGACAGGAAACAGAACAGGGTTGAAGTATATTCCATCGCAGGGGAATGGAAATGTGCCACGCTATCATTATGGGGCGAGAACCCTCCCGTCGCAATGGTGGTCATGGAATAATTAATGGCATCGAACCAGTTCATGCCAAGGACATGGAATATAAGGAAGCATGACACTGTCAACACTATAAACACCACCCACAACGTCTTTGCGGACGTTGACAGACGCGGATGGAGCTTCGTCTTGATAGGTCCTGTAGTCTCTATCGAGAAGACCTTCACAGACCCTCCCACCATCGATGGCAGGATGGCAATGGTGAAGAACACTATTCCCAACGCTCCTATCCATTGTGAGAAGGTGCGCCAGAACAGTATGCCATGCGGCAGATGCTCCACATCGTCAAGAATACTGGCACCAGTCGTTGTAAAACCTGACATTGCCTCAAAATAGGCATTGGTGAAATCGGTGATATATCCTCCCACCATATAAGGCAACGTACCAAAGAGACTATATACAGCCCACGTCAGGGTAACGACAAGGAACGAATCTTTTCGCGACATATTGTTATTGGCATTATGTCCCATATATCGCAGGATATATGCCGCCATCTGTGTCACGAGAATAGAAATAATAAATGAAAAGACGTCATCCTCATGGTATGCCAATGATATTATGAGGCATATCAACATAAACAGAGACTCCAGGAAAAGGAGTGCTCCGAGAATTTTGTATATGAGTTTGAAATTTATCATTTCTATCTAATTAGGGGAGTGAAAGGGGAGTGAGAAGGGAGTGAGAAGGGAGTGAGAAGGGAGTCATTTATTTCACGAACAGTTTCTCCAGTCTGTGCATATCGGCATTATGACAGAAGGCCATTACTATGTCGCCAGCCTGTATCTGTGTGCCGCCCGATATCAAAATACCTTCTCCGTTTCTTACCAGTCCACCCAAAGTGCATCCCTTCGGCAGCGACAGTTCGAAGACACGCTTCTTGGTAACTATTGAATTAGGTGATGCCGTAAATTCTGCCACATCAGCCTTTGCATGCATCAGGAATCTCACATTTGAGGCTTTTCCTTCAAGCATCATCTCGTAGATGCGGGATGCCGCTATTGCCTTCTTGTTGATGATTGTACCAATGTCAAGGCTCTCTGCCATATCAACATAATCCACATTTTCAACAACGGCAACCGTCTTACGGACACCATGACGCTTTGCTGTCAAGCAAGCCAGTATATTTGCTTCAGAGCTACCCGTCAGAGCCACAAAAGCCTGCGCACTACGTATTCCCTCTTCTACAAGCAGAGAGGTATCACGAGCATCTCCATTGATGATGTAATCACTACGTTTCAGTATCTCATTGAGCTCCTCACACCGTTGTGGGTCTATCTCAATGAGTTTATACTTCATGTACTCCGGCATCGTCATAGCAGTACGAACGGCGGTCCTGCCACCACCCATTATCATGACATTAGACACATCCTCATACTTCTCCTTACCCACAATGCGACGAATGAGCGGAATGTTCTGCGGAGTAGTCATGAAATAAGCTATGTCATAGAGTTGCAGGGTATCATCACCACGCGGAATGATTGTTTCATTCCCACGCTTTATCGCTACGACATGGTATGGGTCATCAGGTCCGATAAGTTCTTTCAGCGGACGGTCCAGAATAGTACATCCCTCACGCAACTTTATACCCAGCATTGTCAGGGCACCACCATATACATCCCAACGCTGACGAACCCACGACATCTTCAGTCCTCTGATGATATCCTGCGCCGCAAGCATCTCCGGATATATGATGCTATCAATACCCATTGCTTTCAGCACATCGCTGTTCTTTGCCTTAGCATACTCATATTCCTCTACCTTTGCCACAGTATGCCGCACTCCAAGGCTTTTTGCCATTGTGCATGCACACATATTCACCTCCTGATCATGCGTTACAGCAATAAACAGGTCAGCATCGGGGGCACCTATCTCACGCAGCGCCTTGATAGATATCGGTGACGCGTGCATAGTGAGCACATCAAGGTCCGGGTTTATGCTTTCCAAAGCCTCCTCATCAGTATCAATAATGGTAATCTCCTCATTGCTGCGAGCTAACAAGGAAGCAAGATAGTTACCAATGGCATAAGCGCCGGCAATAATAATTTTCATAATATGACCCCCTTCCGACCTCCCCAAAGGGAGGAGATTGTTGAGTTTAAGAGTTTAAGTATTTTAAGAAGTTCAAAAAGTTCAAGAGTTCAAGAGTTCAATTGTCAATTATCAATTGTCAATTATCAATTATCAATTGTCAATTATCAATTTCCTAATTCCTTCCACGTCCATTCCGTAAAGCTTCTGCAGTTCGGCAATGGTACCATGTTCAACGAAACTGTCTGTTGGCATTCCGATGCGTGTCACACGAGCCGTATATCCTTTGTCGGCAAAGTATTCCAACACAGCAGAACCCAAACCTCCATCTCTGACACCATCTTCTATGGTTATCACATTGTCATAGGTGCCAGCGACTTCGTCAAGCAGGGCGGTATCTATCGGCTTCAGGAATCTCATGTCATAGTGTGCCACATCTGTTCCCTTTACAGCTTCTGCAACGTTGTTTCCTATGTGGCCTATTGACAATATCGCTATACCCTTGCCATCTTTCAACTTACGTCCTTTTCCTACCTCTATTGATTCCAACGGGCATTTCCAGTTTTCCATCACCCCTCGTCCTCGTGGATATCTTATCACCCACGGGCCCTGTTCAGGCAGTTGTGCAGTAAACATCATCTTCCTCAACTCGTGCTCATTCAACGGAGCACAAATGGTGAGATTAGGAACAGGCTTCAGGGCAGCCAGGTCGAAGGCTCCATGATGCGTAGCGCCATCTTCACCCACTATTCCAGCTCTGTCGAAGCAGAATACCACGTGCAGTTTTCCTATTGCCACATCGTGTATTATGTTGTCATAGGCACGTTGGGCAAAAGCGCTGTATATGTTACAGAAAGGTATCATGCCTTCTTTTGCCAAACCTCCTGAGAAGGTTGCAGCATGTCCCTCTGCTATTCCGACGTCAAAGGCCCTGTCAGGCATTGCTGCCATGAGCTTATTCATCGAACAGCCTGTTGGCATAGCAGGTGTGATACCTACAATCTTCTCGTTTGCCTGAGCCAGTTCTACAAGAGTTTCGCCAAAGACATCCTGATACTTCGCCTTCTTGTCTTTATCCAGGCGTTCTCCTGTCTCAGGATTAAAGCGTCCTGGTGCATGCCATATAGTGGCAGCCTTTTCTGCCGGCTCATAGCCTTTACCCTTAACTGTATGAATATGAAGCAGTTTCGGGCCTCTCATATCCTTCAGTTGTCTGATTACTCGCACCAACTCTTTGATATCATGTCCGTCAACAGGTCCGAAATAACGGATATTCATTCCTTCAAAGATATTCTGCTGCTGTGATATAGCAGACTTGAAGGCATTCGAGAGACGTATTACGGTCTTTCTCCTTGAATCATCCAGATATCCCTTTCCCATGAGCCAGCGCCCTACCCTGTCACGCCAACGGTTATATGATTCGTTGGTATTCAACGACAGCAGATATTGCTTCATACCACCCACACTACGGTCAATCGACATATTATTGTCGTTCAGTATGATGAGTAGGTTGTTTGGCGATGACGACACATTATTGAGTCCTTCGAACGCCAATCCGCCGCTCAGACTTCCGTCACCTATTACAGCAACCACATTGCGATGGTTTCCCGATTTCTCATCGGCAACAGCCATTCCTAATGCCGCAGAGATGCTGTTTGAGGCATGTCCGCAGACAAAGGTATCATATTCGCTCTCAGCAGGAGTTGGGAACGGGTGCAAACCACCGAATTTGCGGTTTGTATTGAACGTGTCGCGTCTGCCGGTAAGAATCTTATGTCCATATGCCTGATGACCCACATCCCAGACAATTCTGTCTTCCGGGGTATCATAGACATAATGCAGAGCAACCGTCAATTCTATTACTCCCAACGATGAAGCCAGATGTCCTGGATTCACCGAGAGTTCCTTCACTATGTCATCACGAAGTTCCTCACATACCTCTGGCAAAGCCTCAAGAGGCAAAGCACGCAGGTCTGCAGGAAATTGGATGTGTGAGAGATATTTATACACGATTTATTTTACGTTACCTACCTTTATGAGATATTCTGCAATTTGTACAGCATTGAGAGCCGCGCCTTTCTTTATCTGGTCACCAGAGAGCCAGAATGTCAGTCCGTTATCGTTAGCGAGGTCTTCACGTACACGACCTACATAGACGTCATCCTTACCAGCAGTATAGAGTGGCATTGGGTAAGGCAGACCTTCCATTGTCTCCTTCTCAGCATCAGCATTAGCCTTTGCGCCAACCTTCTTTGGATCGTCGACGAGTGTTACGCCTGGAGCATTTCTCAAAGCCTCCTGAGCAGCCTCAACGCTAATCTTCTTCTCTGTCTCAATCCATACAGCCTCTGAGTGAGCACGCAGTGAAGAGATTCTGACACACATAGCAGAGCAACGGGCATCTGTATGCATAATCTTCTTTGTCTCATTGAACATCTTCATCTCTTCCTTTGTATATCCGTTATCCTGGAACACGTCAATCTGAGGAATGACGTTATATGCCAGCTGATAAGCGAATTTATTCACTGTTGGCTGCTTGTCCTCAGCAAGTTCCTTATACTGCTGCTTCAGTTCTGCCATAGCAGCAGCACCAGCTCCTGATGCGCTCTGGTATGAAGCGATGTGTATGCGCTCTATGTGAGACAACTTCTCCAAAGGCTGCAGACATACCACCATCATGATTGTCGTACAGTTAGGATTGGCGATGATGCCACGAGGTCTGTTCAGAGCATCCTCTGCATTACACTCAGGTACTACCAATGGCACATCATCGTCCATGCGGAACGCGCTGGAGTTATCAATCATCACAGCACCATACTTGGTGATATCCTCACAGAATTCCTTGGAAGTACCCGCACCAGCACTTGTAAATGCTATATCAACATCTTTGAAATCGTCATTGTGCTGCAGCAGTTTTACTTCATATTCCTTACCACGGAAAGTATATTTCGTTCCTGCAGAACGCTGTGAGCCAAAGAGTACTAATTCATCAAGTGGAAAATTCCTTTCATCAAGAACACGGAGAAACTCCTGTCCTACTGCGCCAGAAGCGCCAACAATTGCTACTTTCATATCTATTTTGTATTTATAATTAACATTTTCGGGCGCAAAGTTACGATTTTTTTTTTTTATTTCGCACATTCCTGATATTTTTTTACTATCTTTGCACAAAATTTCTTGACTTAGAATACTAAAGCACATGTCAGAATACTTGCCTATAACCAGTCCAACGATGGTATTTTTTACCGTTTTGCTGATTATTCTCTTCGCGCCTATCGTGATGGGAAAGCTTCGCATACCTCATATCATAGGTATGGTATTGGCTGGTGTCATTATCGGCCCACACGGCTTTAATATTCTCGAACGCGATGCTTCTTTTGAGTTGTTTGGTCGTGTGGGACTGCTGTATATCATGTTCCTTGCTGGCCTTGAGATGGATATGCAAGACCTTAAGAATGGCGGTCGCAGGATAGGCATCTTCAGTATTGCCTCGTTTCTTACCCCTTTCGCAATGATGTATGTGGCAGGTATCCACCTACTCAACTATTCTCCTCTTGCTTCTGTCATTCTCTCGAGTGTGATGGCGGCAAACACTCTCATCTCCTACCCTATTATTACGCGTTACGGTTTGCAGAAGCATACCACCACGACCATCTCCGTCGGGGCTTCTATGGTATCACTTCTGTTGGCCCTCATCGTAGTGACAGCGGTAGAGGGTAGTGCTTTAGGTGGCACTGGTCTTGGATTCTGGTCACTCTTCGTGGCTAGATTCCTCTTTCTCTGCCTTGCCTTACACTATATTCTTCGTATCACCACCCGTTGGTTCCTTAGGAGATATAGTGATTCCGTCATGCAGTTTATCTTTGTTCTCGGCATGATGTTCTTCAGTGCTGCCTTATCAGAAGTTATAGGCATTGACGGCATTTTCGGTGCTTTCTACAGCGGTTTGGTACTCAACCGTTTTATCCCTCATGTATCACCCCTCATGAACCGTATAGAGTTTATCGGCAATGCTATCTTCATCCCTTATTTCCTCATTGGTGTGGGTATGCTGATAAATCTCGGCCTGCTCTTTGAGCCGTCCTCCAGTTCTGCTGGCGTAGGCATTATCCCCACAGTGATTACCATTGTCATTGTCGGTACCATCGGCAAGGCCATCGCCGCCTATGCCTCATGCTTCGCCTTCCGCCTTCCCTGGCATGATGGTCACCTGATGTTCGGCCTTACCTCCGCGCATGCTGCCGGCGGTATCGCCATCGTGATGATAGGCATGAAACTAAATATCATTGACGACAGTATGCTTAACGGTGTTGTCATCATGATACTCTTCACCTGCATCATCTCGACTATTGTCACCGATAAGGCTGCCCGCGACATTGTGCTCAAAGGTGATATCCGCAAACGCGAGAAGAACAATAACAGTGATGACGAGAAAATACTCATCCCTGTGAAATATCCTGAGACATGCAACACCCTCGTCAATATTGCCATTATGATGCGCAATACGGACCTCAATCGTGGACTTGTTGCCCTCAATGTGGTATATGACGGTGAGGAGGCAGAAAAAGACCAGCAGAAGGGTCGCGAACTGCTCGAAAATGTTGTCCGCAGGGCAGCAGAGAGTGATGTCAGGATGCAGACACAGGTGCGTCTTGCTGTCAACATTGCCAACGGCATCAAACATGCCTTCAAGGAGTTCGACTGCTCTGAAATCATCATGGGAGCACACATTCACGACAATTCACGCCGTGCCTTCTGGGGCGACTTTGCACAGAGTGTCTTCAATGGCCTCTCGCGTCAAATCAGCATTGTCCGCTGTGTACAGCCGCTGAGTACCCTCCGCGCCATACATGTTGCCGTTCCTTCACGAGCAGAATTCGAGCCAGGTTTCTATCGCTGGATTGAGCGTCTCTCACGATTAGCACAGAATATTGGTTGCCGCATTTGTTTTCATGGCAGGATGGCATCCCTCAACCTCATCGACCAGTATATTTCTCATAAGCATCCCAGCACAAGAGCCGAATATATCTCTATGCCGAAATGGAAGGGACTCATATCACTTATGCAGAGCGTAAAGAGTGACGAGATGCTTGTTGTCGTCACAGCACGTCCTGGTACTGTTTCCTACAAGGCTGCGTTGAATAATCTGCCAGAAGAGATGACAGAAAACTATAAGGGCAATAACTACATCATTCTCTTCCCAGACCAGTTCGGCCCTGCTCCCGATGTGATGACATTCGCAACGGCACAGCATACTGAACAACTGTCAGCATACCACGAATTCATCCTTTGGTGGCGACGCCTGAGAAGACGTTTATTTTTCTTCTAAACTCTCCTGTCTTCGCTTTAGCCACGCCATATATGTGCGGATGGCGAGTTCTACCATTCTCACACACGGACGTTTGCGATAATATTCATCTGTTCTTGCTTCAGGTGTAGGATTGGTGTTTATGTCCTTCACATATCCCTTCAGCAGTTCGCGACAAATGAGCGAACCTGTCTGTGCATTGAAGTCTGCTGCCAACTCTTGTACTGCAGCATAGTTTCTTGCCTTTGTCTCCTGACTTGCTTCTACGGAGGCCGTCTCCAGTCCTGCAAGCATAAACATTCCGCTGGCAGTGCCACATGTTTCTCTCATCCTTCCCATGCCTGCACCAAAGCTGGCAGACATCAGGGTCATAAGTGGCATCGGCACATCATAGGCATCAGCAAAGGCACGGGTAACAGATTGCGCACAGTTGTAGCCTTCCATGAAATATGCCACGCCCTTTGCTACGCGTGCCTCTGTCTCTTCCTCCCAGTTTGTAATTTTATTGAACATTGAACATTGAACATTGAAAATTAAAAATTAAACTTTAAGGAGCTAACTCCCCTTTCACTCCCTTTTCACTCCCATGAGCGAAGCGAATTAAATTAAACTAAACCTCTCCGTGAATAAGTCTGTATGCTATTGAACCAGGTGCCGGAGTGGCTGGCAGGTCGTTTATGTCAAACCATCTGGCATCTTCTATTTCCTCTTTCTGTATCTTTATCTCTCCGCTCTCATAGTCGGCATAGAATGCCAGCATCAGTTGTCGTGGGAAGGGCCAGCTTTGGCTACCGCGATACTTTATATTCTTTACCTTAATACCAGTTTCTTCAAAAATCTCCCTCCTTACGGCATTTTCTATTGTCTCCCCTGCCTCCACATATCCTGCCAGACAGGCATAGATATCCTGATTGCGTTGTGTATGTCGGGCAAGGAGTATCTTGTCACCCTTCCGTACCAATACTATAATGCAGGGGTCTATGCGCGGGAACAACAGTTCTCCACAACTGGGACACTTCATAGCGGTCTGCTCTGTGTCCTCTACGAGTCTTGTGCCGCATCGAGGACAGAAGACGGTCTTCTTGCGCCATTCCGAGAGAGCCTTCGCACGAGCCACCTTTGAGGATGTCTCTTCGTCATGCTCTGCAAAGAATTGTCGCAACTCCTGACGCGAATACTCGTCTATGTGGGATAATATATGATTGAGAGAGTCAGTCATTTACTTGAAAAGATGTGGTACGAATTCCTTGAAACCCCTTCTCCATGTAAGCCATTCGTGATGTGTTCCTGGGGATTCATAGAAATCCACCTTTACCCCAAGTTCACGTAGGCTGCTGGCGAGTCTCTCTGTACCAAAATTCTCCTCCGAGCCGCAACTAAGGAAGAGGTAGTGAATCTTCTTATTGAATTCCTCTGACTTTGCAAAGACACCGTCGTATGCTGTCTTTACATCCAATCCGAAGATAGCTCCGCTGAAGGCTCCCATCCATGCAAACTTATCCATATTGGCAAGCACCACATCAAATGTCTGATGTCCGCCCCATGAAAGTCCTGCCATAGCCCTGTTATCACGGTCAGTAAGGGTACGATAATTGCTGTCGATGTAAGGTATGAGGTCGTTTATCAACACCTTATAGAAAGATGCTCCATACTGGCTTCTTCCCTGTCTGTTGTCACCCCCTCTGAATGGTGCCTTAATGTCGCCGCTTTCCATCACTACAATCATTGGCACAGCCTGCTTACTGGCAATGAGGTTGTCCATAATGTGCTGCATGTGACCTTGCTTTGACCATCCTGTTTCGTCTTCTCCCATACCATGTTGCAGGTACAGCACAGGATAGCGTTTCTTTCCGTTCTCATATTCCGCAGGGGTATATACCATAGCATGTCGCCATTCGTTAGTGGCATTGGCATAGTAGTATATGCTGCGCACCTGTCCGTGTGCTATGCCCTGCTGCGGACGGTAGTAGTCACCTTCCGCACCCTCTGGTATCTCTATGCCGCCTGCCTCACGATTGCAGCCAAAGAAGGTTTCTGTCGCAGGGTCTATGAAGTTCACGCCACCAATGTTTATGAAATAATAGTGGAAACCCACTACCAACGGGTCTGTAACGGCATACCATCGTCCGTCTTCTCCTTTCTGCATGTCGTATTTCTTGCCACAGATATCAACAACCACTTTGTTTGCCTCTGGAGCATTTATGCGGAAATAAGCACGTCTCTGATTATCTACTTTTGGGAAGTCATTACCAGGAACAGTTGTTTCAGGTATAAAGGCATCAGCAGGAATATCTATAGGCAAGACAGCTGCCTTCACATTCCACACTACCATTGTCAGCAGCATAGCTGCCAGGAAAGTTATTCTTATCATTTTCAATATCATTTTTCAATTTTCAATTCAAGTTTCTTCATATCAGGATCTGCTGAGCTGTTGCCGCACATTACTTCGTAGGTACCTGCCTTAGTACGCATGGTGCTGGTGATGCCATCCCACAGCTCAAAGGTTTTTCGTGTCAATGGTATGGTAACCGTTTTTGTCTCTCCTGCCTTCAGGGTTACGCGCCGAAAACCCCTGAGACTCTTCGTAGGACCTTCTGTGTCTGCCTTATCGCGTACATATAGCTGTACTGTCTCCGTACCCTCACGGTTGCCAGTATTTGTTACATCTACGCTGATGCTTCCTGTGCCGTCAGCTGCTGCTGTCAGTTTTTCGTCACCCATCTTGAAGGTGGTGTATGACAGTCCGTATCCGAATGGATAGAGGGCATCCGAGAAATATCTGTATGTGCGGCCCTTCATAGAGTAGTCCTCATAGTCAGGCAACTGTGATGTAGCCTTGTAGAATGTCACTGGCAGCTTGCCTGAAGGGTTACAGTCGCCAAACAACACGTCAGCGATGGCAGTGCCGCCCTCCTGTCCTGCATACCATGCCTGCACTATGGCATCACATGTCTCTGTCTCAGGCAGCAGTGCTATTGCCGAACCCGAGCAGTTGACAAAGATGACGTGCTTTCCGGCTTCCTTTAGAGCCTTCAGGAAGTCGCGCTGCACCTTCGGCAGTTCTATGTTGGTGCGGTCGCCACCCTTGAAACCGTCTATATTGACAGGCATCTCCTCACCCTCAAGAGCAGGTGATATGCCCCCCACGAAGATTACCTTGTCGATGTCCTTGAGCTGGGCGATGGTCTCCTGATAATCGATAGGATGCTCCTTGGCGATGTTGATGGCAAGGTTAGCATTATAGGTATGAACATGAGAGAAGCGCACCTCTATATTATAGCTCTTGCCCTTCTCAGCCTGAATGGCAACACGGTTAGGGGTAGTGCGCCAGATGCGATGTCTGAACTTGCGCTCACCATCAATGTATAGTTCAAACTGTCCGCAGCCATCCACATTCACCACATATTCGCCAGCCTCGCTTGGGGTGAATACCGTCTCATACTTGGCAGAGAAGTCTTCGAGCTGTACGCCTGGGGCAAAGTTGTGCATTCCAAAAGTGGTGACAGCCAGTGGCGTAGTATAATACTGCGTAGTGACAGGCTTACCTTCCATATTGCGATTGTTCCAGAAAGTGCCCTTCATACCCTTTTTGCCCTCAAAGCTACATTGCGAAGCCATGAGGCATTCCATCACCTTGTCGTATGTCAGGTCACAGCCGGAGGTATAGAACAGTTTTTTTTGCTTTGCCTTGATACCATCGAGGATAGTAACAGTATGGTTTGGCTGACCATTATAGTTGCCCCACATCATGGGCATATTATCAGCGTTAGGACCTATGACGGCAATCTTCTCCTTATTCTTGGCAAGAGGCAGGATGCCGCCCTTGTTCTGCAGCAGCACTATTGTCTGGCGTGCCATATTCAGCGAGAGGTTTGCTGACTCCTTCGTTGACATTGCGGAATATGGTATCTTAGACCATTCCACCAGTTTCGGGTCGTCCATCTCACCCAGGTCAAAGCGTCCTTCCAACAGGCGGATGACGTGCTTATCCACTTCTTTCTCTGTTATGAAACCACGTTGTACTGCCTCTGGAATACTCTTATATACATAGTTATATCCACACTCCACATCGGTACCAGCCATAGTACCCTTTGCTGCTCCGTGTACTGCATCCGATGATGTCTTGTGACTCTCGTGGAAATCACTTACTGCACCACAGTCGCTCACCACCAGGTACTTGAATCCCCATTCGTCACGCAGTATCTGCTGCAACAGTCGTGCATTGCCGCAGCATGGTTCGTCGTCAAGACGCTGGTAGGCACACATCACCTCCCTCACGTTAGCATCCTGCACCAATGTCTTGAAGGCAGGCATATATGTCTCCCACAGGTCGCGGGGTGATACGTCGTTGATATTTGCTGTATGACGCGTATATTCCGGACCGCTGTGTACGGCATAGTGCTTGGCACAAGCCCACAGTTTGCGATATTTTGCTGTCTCAGGGCCTTGCAGTCCGCGCACCACCTGCGTTCCCATCACGCTGGTCAGGTAAGGGTCTTCGCCGTATGTCTCCTGTCCCCTTCCCCATCGTGGGTCGCGAAAGATGTTCACGTTAGGCGTCCATACAGAGAGGCTGTGGAACTTCTCGTCTTCACCCTTCTGGTCATACATGCGATGGTTATACTGCGCACGGAATTCCGTACTGGCAACGTCGAAGCACCTGTACAGCAAGTCAGGATTAAACGATGCCGCCATTGCCACTGGCTCAGGGAACACCGTCACATTACCCATATTGGCAGCGCCGTGCAATGCCTCGCTCCACCAAAAGAATTTCTTTATCCCCAGGCGCGGAATGGCAGGACTCTCGTCAAGCATCAGCAGTGCCTTCTCCTCTAAGGTGAGGCGTGAGCAGAGGTCCACAGCTCTTTCGTGAGCACTGAGGTTAGGGTCTTTGTACTTAGGTAGTGACGTCTGAGACGACATCGGCATCGCAATGCCCAGCAGCAACAACAAAGCTGCAAATGTGTTGCGTGTTTTCATATTTATTTTATTTTCAATGACTTTCAAGTTTCAGATTTCATCTCGTTAACCGTTAAACGTTAACCGTTATAAACGTAATTCATCTTCATGGCAATATATCCCTTCGGCCATTTCTTCCTGTCGAGGTATAGCTTTGCGCGGCCGTTACTGAGCAGGAAGAGGCCCGAGCGCACCTCCCTGAATTCATAGTACATCGTATTCTGGCCCTCGCTGTAGTTGATGCGCGCTATCTGCCAACAGCCGTCAGCGATATGTACCTCCATATTGTCGAGTTTCACAATGTAGAACGTCCTGTTGCCGGCGATGTAGCTGCCGCTGTATCTCATGCCCGTTTCCTGCTTCTTACGGTATTTCTTCTGCAGCTCCTTCACCTTGTCGCGCACCTTCTCGTAGAACTTGTCATAGACATTGGCACTCATCATGCCGTCATGTTTCAGGAACGATGCTATCTGTTTCTGCGTCAGTTCCTGCTTCATCTCCACCATGCGGACGTTGGAAGTGGTGATTTTTCCCTTGTTGAACAATATATCTTCCGCCATGGTGATGCCGAAATGCTTATGCTCCATGAGGGCCGACACGATAGGTCCGAAACCAGCCAGACGTGCTGCGAACGATATGGTGCGGCGGTGGGGTATCTCCTTCAGGTCGATGTCCTTCTCCAGCTGACATGTAACGGAATACTTCAAGGTATTGACGCGTGCCTTCAAGGGTTTTGCATTCGCCAGCACTTGTTTCAGCAGGTATTCCTCGAATGTCATGCCATCAGCCAGCACCACTGTCTCAGGCAGATTCAGCGATGCCGCAATATCCTCCGTCTCCTGCGCCGACACATTCAGAGCAAGAATAAAGGCAAGCAATATGGAAGTTAAAAATTTAATTTTAAATTTTGATGTTTTCTCGCTTCGCTGCGAGGTAGAGGTTTAAAGGTTGAAGTTAAAAGTACATTTTACATCATACTTTCTCCTTCGTACTCGCATCAGCGACACATCGTACCTCCAACCTCATACATCGTACTTAATAATTATGAACTAAACTTTCATACCCCACTCCTTCGAAGCTTTTCAGGGCCTTGTGGCAGAGCGGAGTTATCTCCTCTATGGTGTGTCCTGTGGCGAGTCCTATGGTATATATCCCCGATGCCATGCCCGCCTGCAGTCCGTTATAGGCATCCTCAAAGACGATGCAACTTTCCAAAGGCGTCTGCAATGCCTCCGCAGCCTTCAGATAACAGTCCGGATTCGGCTTCGAGGCGCTGAAATCCTCCGCCGTCAATATTCTGTCGAACAGCGTACCGATGAGCGGATTATTCCTCGTGGCATACAGCATCTTCTGTTTGTTTGACGAGGTTACGATGGCACATTTCACCCCGTGGCTGCGAATGTCCCTCAGAAAATCCTCCACATACGGGAAGAAGCTATAGTCCATCTGTGCCTCATACTCATCCAGTTCCCTTATCACCGCCTCGTGTATCTCGGGGCTGAAATATGTTGCAAGAATATTCTTCAGCGTAGTACCCTTTATGATATACTCCAGGTCAGGCACGTCAGGGCGATATTTCCGCGCCAGGCGTCCCCAGATGACGGTATATTGGTCCTCCGTATCAATAAGAGTACCATCAAGGTCGAACAAAGCAGCTTTAAATTTTCTTTCCATCAGGGTGCGAAGTTATAAAAAAAATCCAATTCAACGATAACCTTAACGATAACCTTAACTTTTTTTATGGTTTCCCGTTTGCAGAGTTCCGCTGCTTATCGATATGCCGGGCATCAGGAATGAAGCCTGATTCATCTTTCCGTTATTAGGAACAAATACTGCACAACCGGTTGGCCTGCGACGCTAATTCCTCCTATGCATTATTCATGTTATACTTCAATTCATATTAAATCCGATTCAAACCCAACTCATGTGTAACTCATACTGATATCCACTATTATTCCATTTCTTCTACAGTATATTTACAGTTTAATAGTGGACATATACTGGAGAAGTACTGGACAAATACTGAAGAAGAATATGAGATAAGTATGAGCCGGGAGTTAGATACATTGTGTTTCTAAATGGATTCTTTTATTATTGTTTATAAGTAGTTTTAGGGATATGTATTTTTTCTTGTATTTTCGAGCGGAAGTACCTTCGACGTAGTCAGAGGTACTATTAAGTTTAAGTTACGAGAAATGCAAGAAAATACTAGTACTGGAGTTGTGAAAATCACTGGTACAGGTGCTATGACAAATTATAGTAATATAAAAAAACGCTCCCTCGTATAGTTTACGGGGGAGCATCGTTTTTCAGTGTTTTATTCTCACTCAATCACGACTTTTTTTCCATTATTAATATATACGCCCTTTGTGGTTGGTTTGCCATTAAGCTTCACACCCTCAAGCGTATACCAACTTTCAACTTTTAACTTTAAACTTTCTACTGAACTGATTCCCGTTGGGGTGTCGCCATTATAGCAATAAACATCTGAATAGTCATAGACGGTAACTATCTTGCCTTCTTCTTCCTCACCTACGGCAAGCTTGTAGTAAACGTCTTTCTCCAGATTGGTGAACAGGAATTTCCCCTTTTCTTGCTGCTCTTCCTCGAATTCGCCTACTACCTTCTTGTTAAACGGATCATTAGGCTGTTCGTTGTAAACAAACTTGTCGAGTTTCTTGTCATACACCTTCAGGATGATGTAGAGAGTCTTGGTGCAAGGAATCTTATCGGTAGTGGTCATCAGGTACTCTCCTTCTATGGTGTTGCTGGTAAGCGGTTCTTCGTCACCATCATCTTCCTCGGCTTCCTTGTCGATATTCAGCACATTATACTCGAGTGACGTTCCCTCGACAAGTACCTTGTCCTGATTCTCATTAAGCAGGTTGTGTTCAATGTCGAAATTATCCTTACTGGATGTGTTCATAAGTGCAATGGACCATTCGCCTGCACACTCGGGCAGGAAGGTCAAATATACGTCACCGGTAGCATTCTTGTCTATCCACATTCCTCTGCCGCTTGCCAGGTCGTACTTCTTGCCGTCAGGACTTACCCACAAAAAGATGTCTTTGTTTTGTGAGTTAGTATAATTGGTGATATTGAACTTCATGGTTACCATATTGTAAACCTGTGCCTTTCCGTCAACTTCGACCTTGTTGATTACGTAGTCATCATCTCTATTGAAATCATCATTGGCTGATATCACCTGCAACGTGTTACCATCGATGCTCACCTGAACGAAGTATTCATCATAATTGTGACAAGGATACCACTTATCGGTATTCTGCTCGCCCTTGCAGTCGCGGTACATCCAGTGCAGCTGGTATATACCGTCAGCAACGTCCTTGGGAACGGTAATATTTAACGGTATGCGCCTTACCTCACCGGCAAGGAATATGGCCTCCACAAGCTTCATCTTCGGCTCAGCGAAGAGATACTGCTGCTTTTCTAAGTCGTAGAGGTTCCACGCCAGGTCATATACCTTATCTACGTAAGGACTGCAGTCCCTGTCGAACTTCACGCCCTCAGTGAAAGAGGAGAAGTCTTCTTCCTCGTTGTCGCGGGTAAGGGTAATCATAAGAGGCTTAGTGTCTTTTTCATCAACGATATCCACTTCTATGACAGAAAGGGTGTTCACACCATCGGCAGGGTCGGCAGCAGTAGGTTTCTTGAAACCATAGACGAGGTCGATGTCCATGCTGTATCCGTTGGCAGCCTTGAGGCCCTTTGCCTCAGACTGGTTGCTATTGAGCACGGAGAGCACGAAATAGCCGTCACTATCTCCGCCCCAACCCCAGTTGATATGATAGTAGCCATCCTTGTAACCGTCAACGATGAAGGAGTGACCTCCCAGCTTCTTTGTTTCCTCATTTATGCATGAAGCTCCGATGATTACGGGGCGACCAGCCTTCAGTTCATCGTAGATGATATTCTCATAAGCAGTATAGGTACATGCATCACGGTGTATCTGCTTTACCTCGCTGAAAGCGAAATACAGTCGTGCTGCCTCATAAGCTGAAACACCCTGGGCACCGGAACCGTTGACACCATATGTCATACCCTGGGCATAGCCGGAATACATAATAAGCTTTGCCACCTCATTGGGAGCGTCTGTCGTGTCATCCTTATCATACTGTATGCCCATCTTGCTCCAGTCAAAAGATGTTACAGGCAGGCCATCGAGCTGCTGCACCAGAGTTCTTTCATTACCTTCCCACTTGTACATATTCTGAGCAGGAATAGGACGTGGCATCGCGTCAGGATACTTCACGGTAGCCATTACCTGAGCCAAGGATACTGCCGGACAACCAACCAGACATCTTTTACCTGACTTTTCGTCCATAGGCACGAACTTGTTGTATGGTGCCGGCTGGTCCCACTTGAAGGGAACTATCACAGCAACCTCAGGATAAGTTGTCAGGGTTATAGTCTCAAGGCCTCCATTGGACTTAAGAGCCTGAATCTGCTGCTTGTAACTATCGAGCCACATCCTTGTGGCAGGGTTCACATTCTGTGCGTCAAACTGTTCCTCTTCGGACCATCCGAGCACAGGTTCTGTCTGGTCATCACCACTTACGACAACAAATCCGTCATTGCCGTTGAAGACATAGAGTTCATTGCTCTCGTACGCCATCTCAACTAAAGGCTCAGCAGACTCTCTGACGGCGGATTTACTACTGTTCGATGCCTTCTGGGCAAAGAAATCCCTGGCAATGCCGGCTGCAGACTTCTTGCTTACCGGATTTGCCATCATACTTGCGGTCAGCGACAGGATCGCTAAAAATACGTATAGCTTCTTCATAGTGTTTTTTTTATTGGCGCAAATATACAAAAATCTTTTCTCCAAAGAAAAATATCAATTATTTTTTTCCTCTTCGGCTATTTTAAGTACAATTTTCTTCCACAAATTGAAAATCAGTTTACACTTTTGATATGAAAGGTCAGACTTTTATTATAAAGAGTACGTAAATTTAATGTCACCTATAACGTATATCAATTTATAGCCCATTGAATTCATTGGCATGAATACATAGCAAAAGAGCAAAATAAACGTTAAAAAAAGATAAAAGCGAGAACACTTCAAGGTATGAGAGAAATATTTATGATTTAATTTTGTACCTTTGGCGAAGATTTCGCGCTACGCGATATAATGGTAGTTTTTTACTAACTTCAAAACATAATCTACTAATGAGAAATCTAAAAACATTCATGGCATGCGCTGCCTTTGCAGCTTTAGCCTCAGCTTGTTGTAACGAAAGTTGTCAAACATCAGAGTTGAAGTCAGGTCTTAACCCTGCTGCTTTTGACACTACAATCAACGGAAAGCAAGTAAAGCTTTACACCCTTACCAATGCAAATGGTATGGAAGTATGTATCACCAACTATGGTGGTCGTGTAGTATCACTGGTTGTTCCTGACAAGGACGGCAAGCCAACAGACGTTGTTCTCGGCTATGACAACATCGCTCAGTATGCCGACACGCTGAATTCTCCAAGTGACTACGGTTCTTCTGTTGGTCGTTACGCTAACCGCATCAACGGCGGCAAGTTCACTCTCAACGGCACTGATTACCAACTAAAGCAGAACGACGGTGCCAACTGTCTGCACGGCGGCGGCACAACGGGCTGGATGAACCAAGTGTATGACGCAGAGCAGGTGGACAGCTCTACACTGAAGCTGACCATCACAGCACAGGACGGTGAAAACGGATTCCCTGGCACTGTGACTGCCGTTACTACCTACAAGGTGACTGACGACAACACTCTCGACATCACATGGGAGGCTACTACAGACAAGGAGACTATCATTAACCAAACTAACCACAACTACTACAACCTGAACGGTGACTTCAACGAGGTTGGAACTGACATGGTGCTGTATCTGAATGCTGACAATTTCACTCCTTCAGATGAGAACTATATTCCAACAGGCGAAATCAAGGCCGTTAAGGACACTCCATTCGACTTTACTACTCCACACGCTATCAAGGACGCCATCGGTGCTGACTTTGATCAGGTTAAGAATGCAAACGGCGGTATCGACCACAACTTCTGCCTGAACACTTACAAGGACGGCAAGGGTGACGACACACAGGTATGTGCTTCGCTGTACTCTCCAAAGACTGGTATCTTCATGGAGATGTACACCAACGAGCCTGGCGTACAGTGCTATACTGGTAACTTCCAGGGCATCGGCAAGGAGCCAAGCATCGCTCACAAGGGCGGTAAGTACCCACAGTATGTAAGCGTTTGTCTGGAGAGCCAGAAATATCCTGACTCACCAAACAAGAAGGACTGGGTACAGCCTACTCTGAAGCCAGGTGAGAAGTATTACAGCCACGCTGCTTATAAATTCTCTGTAAAATAAGCGTTGGCGAGAAAGAAAAGACTAAGCATAAATTATCAACTTAAAAATATTTAGAATATGGACAAAATCCTTCAAGCCTTGAGTAGCAATGGTTTCGAAACTATTGACTACCTCGTATTTATTGCTTACATTATTATCCTCGTCAGCCTTGGTATCTTCCTGAGCCGTGGCAAGAAGGGCGAAGAAAAGTCTTCAACCGACTACTTCCTTGCAGGTAACACCCTGACATGGTGGGCTGTAGGTGCTTCGCTGATTGCTGCGAACATCTCTGCCGAGCAGTTTATCGGTATGTCTGGCTCTGCCTTCAACAGCGGTATCGCAATGGCTGCATACGAGTTGATGGCTGCTGCAACACTGATTATCGTAGGTAAGTTCCTGCTGCCTCTGATGATTGAGAAGAAAGTGTTTACCATTCCACAGTTCCTGCGCGACCGCTACAACGAGGGCGTAGGTCTGAGTTTCTCTATCTTCTGGCTGTTCCTGTATGTCTTCATCAACCTGACATCAGTAGCATGGCTCGGTGCTCTTGCTATCCAGCAGATTCTCGGTCTTCCAACAGACATATACATGAATCTCGGCGGCATGCAGGTGGATGCAGTTCGTATGACAATCATCCTCATCCTGTTCCTCATCGCAGGTCTGTACTCTATCTACGGCGGTTTGGCTTCTGTAGCATGGACTGACGTTATGCAGGTAACATTCCTTGTCGGTGGTGGTCTTATCACTGCATATGCTGCCCTCAGCGTAATCGGAAGCGAACTGAATATTGAGGGTGGTGCACTTGGTGCTTTCTCTGAGATTTACTCACACCTTGGAAGCATACCTGGTGACAAGCACTTCAACCTCGTTGTAACACGAAACATGGAAATGTATGAGAACATCTACGATGACCCATACTTTGACATTCCTGGTATCGTGGTGATAGTAGGTGCTCTGTGGCTCACAAACCTAGGCTACTGGGGCTTCAACCAGTACATCATCCAGAAGGGTCTCGCTGCAAAGTCTCTCGACGAAGCAAAGAAGGGTATGATATTTGCTGCATTCCTGAAGATTCTCATCCCATTCATCGTTTGTATCCCTGGCGTATGTGCATTCTATATCATGAACGGTACATATAATGGTCAGCCAGTATTCGAGCAGCTCACACTGTTTGGTTCTATAGACCGTTCTGACGATGCTTATCCATACCTCATCCGTAACTTCACACCTGTATTCGTGAAGGGTCTCAGCTTTGCTGCTCTTGCTGCTGCTGTTATTTCTTCTCTGGCTTCTATGTTCAACAGTACTTCTACTATCTTCACAATGGATATCTACAAGCACTATATCGACAGAAAGGCATCTGAGAAGAAGCTCGTTAACGTAGGTCGTATCACATCTCTCTGTGCCCTGATAATGGCTCTTATCGCCGTTTATCCTATCATGGGCGGTGCTGACCAGGCATTCCAGGTTATTCAGGAATATTCAGGCTTCGTATATCCAGGTATCGTAGTAATCTTCGGTCTGGGTCTGCTGTGGAAGCGTGCAAACGGTACAGCAGCTGTTGTTGCAGCTATCGGTACATTCGCATTCTCAATCTTCTTCAAGTTCGCTCTGCCTGACGTACCATTCCTGCTCCGTATGGGATATGTGTTCATCTGCCTCGTAATACTGTTCTTCGGTATCTCACTGAGCTCAAAGAACACAAAACCAGCAGAGGTATTGCCAGAGAAGACAAAGCGTACCCTCTTCAAGTGGGCTCATGTTGCTCTGGGTGCTGCTATCTCTTGCGTCGTATTAGGCTGTCTGACATTCTACATCAAAGAGTGCCAGCTCCTCGGCTTCGAAGCATTCTTCTTCCTCGCTGCAATGATGTTCTCTATCTACCTGTATCTGTACAACAATGCTAAGGATACCGTAGAGGATGTCAAGAGCATCGGCGTGGACGTTGCTATCTTCAAGACCAACACAGCATTCAACCTCGGTGCTGCAGGCGTAGTTATCATCCTATTTATTCTTTACACAATTCTCTGGTAATCATGTTAGAAGAACTGAAACAGAAAGTCTTTAAGGCTAACCTCGACCTTGTAAAGCAAGGACTCGTTATATTCACTTGGGGTAATGTCTCTGGCATTGACCGCGAGAAAGGACTTGTAGTTATCAAGCCTTCAGGTGTGTCATACGATGACATGAAGGCAGAAGACATGGTAGTAGTAGATTTAAATACCGGTAAGGTGGTTGAGGGAAACCTCAACCCCTCATCCGACACTCCTACACACCTCGTTCTCTACAAGGCATTCCCAAACATACAGGGTGTTGTTCACACCCACTCTACCTATGCTACAGCATTCGCACAGGCAGGACAGGATATCCCTAACATCGGCACCACACATGCTGACTATTTCTACAAGGCTATCCCGTGCACACGCGATATGACTAAGGAGGAGGTAGAAGGACAGTATGAGCTGGAGACTGGTAATGTTATCGTGGATGAGATACTGAACATCCGCAAGATAAATCCTGACCATACTCCTGCTGTGCTGGTAAAGAATCACGGGCCTTTCTCTTGGGGCACATCACCTGACAATGCCGTATATAATGCAAAGGTTATGGAGCAGTGTGCAAAGATGGCATTCATCAGTTTCTCAGTGAATCCGCTGACAACAATGAATCCTCTGCTCATAGAGAAACACTACAACCGCAAGCATGGTCCTAATGCCTACTATGGCCAGCCAGGACAGAAACACTAGTGTTTAGTTTAAAGTTCAAAGTTTAAAGTTTTTACAATAATAATTATGGCTACATTTGATAAATTAGAGCTTTGGTGGATTACTGGAGCACAGTTACTCTACGGAGGCGAGACAGTGAAAATCGTTGACGGCCACTCAAAGGAGATGGTTGAAGGACTTAACAGCGGTGGCTTGATCCCTATAAAGGTAGTATATAAAGGTACAGCAAACTCTTCTCAGGAAGTAGAAAAGATAATGTTGGAAGCTAACAATGCTCCACAGTGTGCTGGTGTCATCACATGGATGCACACCTTCTCTCCTGCAAAGATGTGGATAAAGGGTCTGCAGCGTCTGAACAAGCCTATGCTGCACTTCCACACACAGTATAATGCAGAGATTCCTTGGGACACAATGGATATGGACTTCATGAACCTTAACCAGAGTGCTCACGGTGATATAGAATTCGGACACATTTGCACACGCATGCGCGTACCTCGTAAGGTTGTAGTGGGCTACTGGAAGAGCAAAGAGGCTCAGGAGAAGATTGCTATCTGGGCACGTGTAGCTGCTGCTGTGGCTGACGCTCACAATGTTCGCTGCTTGATGTTCGGCATGAACATGAACAACGTTGCTGTTACTGACGGTGACCGCGTAGAGTTCGAGCAGCGTCTCGGATACCACGTTGACTACTACCCTGTTTCTTCTCTCATGGATTACTTCAAGAGAGTTACTGATGCAGAGGTTGCCGCTCTCGTAGAGGAATATAAGAAGGAATACACCATAAAGATTGACGAGTCTGGTGAAGAGGTATATTGGGAGAAAGTCAAGAATGCAGCAAAGGCAGAGATTGCTCTCCGTCGCGTACTGAAGGACGAAGGTGCTACAGCATTCACAACAAACTTCGATGACCTTGGCGATGCTGACATCGACGATCCAAACTTCTGTGGTTTCGACCAGATTCCAGGTCTTGCTTCACAACGTCTGATGGCTGAGGGTATCGGATTCGGTGCTGAGGGTGACTGGAAGACATCATGTCTCTATCGCTCACTGTGGGTAATGAATCAGGGTCTTGCAAAGGGATGCTCATTCCTTGAGGACTACACCCTGAATTTTGCTGCTGACTGCACATCAAGTCTGCAGAGCCACATGCTGGAGGTTTGTCCTCTCATCGCAACAGACAAGCCAAAGTTGGAGGTACACTTCCTGGGTATCGGCATACGCAAGCAGCAGACAGCACGTCTCGTATTCACTTCTAAGACAGGCCCTGGCATCAAGGCCACTATCGTTGACCTCGGCAACCGCTTCCGTCTCATTACAAGTGAGGTAGAGTGCATTGAACCAAAGCCAATGCCTAAGTTGCCTGTAGCATCTGCTTTGTGGGTACCACAGCCTTCATTTGAGGTTGGTGCCGGAGCATGGATTCTTGCCGGCGGAACACACCACAGTGCATTCTCTTACGACATCACAGCAGAATACTGGGAGGACTTCGCAGAGATGACTGGCATAGAGTTCATCAACATCGACAAGAACACCACTACATGCGGTTTCAAGCAGCAGCTACGTAACAATGAGGTGTACTACATGTTGAACAAAGCGCTTCGCTAATTGATAATTGACAATTGATAATTATGAGTGCAAAAGAAACCATACAAGCAGGTAAAGCCATTCTCGGTATTGAGTTTGGCTCTACCCGCATCAAGGCTGTCCTCATCGATGAAGAGAACAAGCCTATAGCACAGGGCAGCCACGAGTGGGAAAATCAGCTCGTGGATGGTCTTTGGACATACTCAACAGAAGCAATATGGTATGGTCTTGAAGATTGTTATGCTGACCTGCGTAAGAATGTAAAAGCACAGTATGACTGCGAAATAGAGATTTTGGCTTCTATCGGTATCTCTGCCATGATGCACGGATATATGGCATTTGGCCCCAATGGAATAGCATCAAAAGGTGCACCTGTAGGTGAAGAGGAGAAGATTCTCGTTCCTTTCCGCACATGGCGTAACACCAACACTGGCGCAGCAGCAGCGAAGCTGTCTGAGCTTTTCAACTACAACATCCCACTGCGCTGGAGTATCTCACACCTGTACCAGTGCATACTGGATAATGAGGAGCACGTAAAGGATATCACCTACCTCACCACTCTTGCAGGTTATATCCACTGGCGTTTGACAGGAAAGAAGTGCCTCGGCATCGGTGATGCTTCAGGTATGATTCCTGTAGATCCAAAGACAAAGAACTACAACGCTGACATGGTGAAGAAGTTCGACGACCTCGTTGCTGACAAAGGATATCCTTGGAAGTTGGAAGACATCCTCCCAGAGTGCATCGTTGCCGGTCATCCAGCAGGATTCCTCACAGAACATGGTGCAAAGCGTCTTGATATTTCAGGTCACCTGAAGCCTGGTTGCCCACTATGCCCTCCTGAAGGCGATGCAGGAACAGGTATGGTAGCTACAAATGCCGTAAAGCAGCGCACAGGTAACGTATCAGCCGGCACTTCTAGCTTCTCAATGATTGTGCTTGAGAAAGACCTATCAAAGCCTTCAGAGATGATTGATATGGTGACAACACCAGACGGTTCTCTCGTGGCTATGGTACACTGTAACAACTGTACCTCTGACATCAATGCATGGGTAAAGTTGTTCAAGGAGTATCAGGAGTTGCTTGGCGTACCTGTAGATATGAATGAGGTATATGGCAAACTCTATAACAATGCCCTCAAGGGAGATGCTGATTGTGGCGGAATTCTTGCATACAACTATATCTCTGGTGAGCCTGTAACAGGCCTGCAGGAAGGTCGCCCACTCGTTGTACGCTCTCCTAACGACAAATTTAATCTTGCCAACTTCATACGTTCCAATCTCTATGCTACTGTAGCTGTATTAAAACTGGGTAACGACATCCTCTTCAAGGAGGAGAAGGTAAAGGTTGACCGCATTACCGGTCACGGAGGACTCTTCAAAACGAAAGGTGTTGGTCAGCGTATTCTGGCAGCAGCACTTAACTCTCCTATCTCTGTTATGGAGACAGCAGGAGAAGGTGGTGCCTGGGGTATTGCACTCCTCGCTGGATATCTTGTAAACAACAAGGAGTATCTCAACCTCGCTGACTATCTTGAGAAAGTAGTCTTTGGCGGCAATACTGGAGAGGAGATTGCTCCTACACCAGAAGAAGTCGAGGGCTTCAATAAATATATAGAGGTGTATAAGGCAGGTCTTGCAATAGAGCAAGCAGCAGTTAATAACAAATAATAATTTTTATTATAAGCTATGAACGATATTAAAGTATTAAATCACGCAGCCGACAATATTCGTATCCTTGCAGCTGCAGCAGTAGAAAAAGCAAAGTCTGGTCACCCTGGTGGAGCTATGGGTGGTGCTGATTTCATCAATGTTCTTTATTCTGAATACCTTACCTATGATCCAAAGAATCCTGAGTGGGTTGGTCGTGACCGTTTCTTCCTCGACCCAGGTCACATGGCACCAATGCTGTATTCACAATTGTGCCTTGCAGGTAAGTTCACTCTCGATGAGTTGGCACAGCTGCGTCAGTGGGGCTCTCCTACTACTGGTCACCCAGAATTTGAGATAGCACGCGGCATTGAGAACACCTCTGGTCCTCTTGGTCAGGGTCATGTTTTCGCTATCGGTGCTGCTATCGCAGCAAAATTCCTTGCTGCACACACTGGCAACCCAACATTCGAAAAGGAGACCATCTACGCATACATTTCTGACGGTGGCATAGAGGAAGAGATTTCTCAGGGTGGTGCTCGTGTAGCATCTGTTCTCGGACTTGACAACCTCGTGATGTTCTACGACTCTAATGACATCCAGCTCTCTACAGAGACAAAGAATGTCATGAACGAGGATACTGCTGCAAAGTATCGTGCCCTTGGTTGGGAAGTTATCGAAATCAACGGCAACGACGCAGTTCAGATTCGCAAGGCTATTGAGCAGGCAAAGGCAGTTAAGGGCAAGCCAGCTCTCATCATCGGTAAGTGTATCATGGGTAAGGGTGCCCTGAAGGACGACGGTTCTTCTTACGAAGCAAACTGCAAGACTCACGGTGCTCCTCTTGGGGGTGACGCTTTCAAGAATACCGTTAAGAATCTTGGTGGTGACCCAGAGAATCCATTCCAGATTTTCGACGACGTGAAGGAGCTCTATGCTAATCGTGCAAAGGAATTGGAAGGCATCTGTGCTGAGCGCTATGCTGAGGAAAAAGCTTGGGCTGCTGCTAATCCAGAGAAGGCTGCACAGCAGGCAGACTGGTTTGCTGGCAAGGCACCAAAGATTGACTGGTCAAAGGTACAGCAGAAAGCTAATGATGCAACACGTTCTGCATCAGCAGCATGTCTGTCAGCACTTGCAGAGCAGGTTCCTAATATGATTTGTGCTTCTGCAGACCTTTCTAACTCTGATAAGACAGACGGCTTCCTGAAGAAGACTCACGACCTCACTAAGGACGACTTCTCTGGAGCATTCTTCCAGGCAGGTGTTGCTGAGCTCACTATGGCATGCTGCTGTATCGGTATGGCTTTGCATGGTGGTGTAATCCCAGCTTGCGGAACTTTCTTCGTATTCTCTGACTACATGAAACCAGCTGTTCGTATGGCAGCCCTCATGCAGCTCCCTGTTAAGTTCATTTGGACTCACGATGCATTCCGCGTTGGTGAAGATGGTCCTACTCATGAGCCTGTAGAACAGGAGGCACAGATTCGTCTGATGGAGAAACTGCAGAACCACGCAGGCAAGAATTCTGTTCTTGTACTCCGTCCAGCAGAGGCAAAGGAGACAACTGTAGCATGGGCTATGGCAATGGAGAATACAGATACTCCTACAGCACTCATCTTCTCTCGTCAGAACATCAATGACCTGCCTGAAGGTAACAACTATGAAGGAGCTCGTAAGGGTGCTTACATCGTTGCCGGTTCTGATGAAAATCCTGACGTTGTCTGCGTAGCATCTGGTTCTGAGGTTTCTACACTCATCAGCGGTGCTGAACTGCTTCGCAAGGATGGCATCAAGGTTCGTGTTGTTAGTGTTCCATCTGAAGGACTCTTCCGCACTCAGTCTCTTGAGTACCAGCAGAGTGTCGTTCCTGCAGGTGCTAAGGTATTCGGTATGACTGCTGGTCTGCCTGTTAACTTGCAAGGCTTCCTCATCGGTGCTGATCCTAAGTCAAAGATTTGGGGTCTGAATAGCTTCGGTTTCTCTGCTCCTTACAAAGTATTGGACGAGAAGCTCGGCTACACAGCAGAGAATGTATATAACCAAGTTAAGTCAATGCTTTAATTCATAATTAAATTATGGCAAGTAAAATCATAGGAGTAGCCAGCGACCACGCAGGTTTTCCACTAAAGCAATTCGTTCTCCAATATCTTGAGGAGAAAGGTATTGAATACAAAGATTTCGGAACATACAGCGACCGTTCATGCGACTATCCAGACTTTGCCCACCCTCTCGCAGAGGATATCGAATCAGGTGTAGTCGGATGTGGCATCGGTATCTGTGGTTCTGGCGAAGGCATGGCAATGACTCTTAACAAGCACCATGGTGTTCGTGCAGGTCTTTGCTGGAATGTAGAGATAGCTCATCTCATACGTCAGCATAATAATGCTAATTGTCTCGTGCTGCCAGGACGCTTCATCACCAACAAAGAAGCTGCAGCAATCATTGATGAATACCTCAAGACTCCTTTCGAGGCTGGAAGACATCAGTTGCGCATTGACAAGATGTAATAAAAACATTTCCTATAACAAAAAGCACGGTGCCATAATAAGCATCGTGCTTTTTTATGTTCATAGCAAGGGGATGTAAACGCACAAAATCCGTAAAAATTACACCAAATAAAAAAAAAAAACACTTTTTTCTTGGAAGTAACTTATTTTTTTTTTTAACTTTGCACCCAAAGAATAATATTAACTCTAAATTCCTTACCATTATGAAACAGAAACTATTATTTACCATCATTGCACTTCTGGCGATAGTGCTGAAGTCACAGGCTGGCATAGTGATAACGGAGCAGGTTATCGACCTTCAACAGCTAAACATCAAGTTAGTTGGCGAGAATACTGAAAACAATTTCCGCTACACTATCAACAACTACGAATGGGCTGACCGCGGACCGCAGTTTCAACTCGTTATTGAGCCGATAGACAATACGAAGTCTGCACAATTCACAAGTTCCGACCTTTCGGACGAGAACTATTGGGAGCCACTATTCCGTCGTATTACGAAGGAAATGGCCGGACAGGAAATGGAAGCGCAGTACAACATAAAGAAAATCTTTGTAAAGAATGTGGCGCTTTTGAATAATCAGTTCTTCGACTACGAAGACAACGGTTATATTCAGATTGAATCTTCAGGCGACTTTACCATTCCCGACGGTTGTTTCAGCGAAGATACACATTTGAAAACTTTCGTCTGCAATGTAGCTGGCATATTGACATTGGGTACAAATATTGTAGATACCCAGCCCGGCTTCACGGTGAAGGTATATACCACACAGAGTGCCAATGCATGGAAGACATACAGGGAGAACACAGGAGCAAACTTCATAGTAGACGACAGCGAAGCTGGTAGCGGAATCCGCGGCGACCTGAACAACGACGGAGTCATCGACATGTCAGACGTAATGTATCTTGTACAGAAGATTCTCAACGGCAAGTTCCCAGACGAATAAGTTATATAACTCCTCTCCCCCGCAAAAGGGAGGGGGAAACAAGCACCTTTAATCCATAAAAATCCGTAAAAATTGTACTAATTTTAAAAAAAACTCGCTTTTTTCTTGGAAGTTACTATTTTTTTATTTAACTTTGCACCAAGAATAATTGTAAACTGAAGATTACTATGATGCAAAAAGTTTTTACACTAATTGGAGCTATTCTCCTGACTATGGGTGTTAATGCGCAAGCAACACTTAAGGTTGAGCCATTCAAAATTGGTATTGGTGAACAGAAAACCATCACACTTGACATGGACAATTCAGGTCTTACAGATGCTGCAGCTTTCTGTTGTGACATTTATTTGCCTGAAGGTGTAGAAATCGAGACTGATAGTGAAGGCAACTACAATTTTAGTATTAGTACCAAGGATGGCAGGTCTACATCACCTGAATCATTAATCATTGCTAGTGCAATACAAAGCGATGAAGCAGTAAGAGTTGTATGCTTCCCAACGGATGCAAATGCTTTCGCTGGTGTTTCTGGTGCAATCCTGAATATTTCACTGGTAGCATCTAAGGATCTATCCAAAGGCACAGAAGAAGTGACAATTGCAAATCAGGAGATAACCAACACTACAGGTTTGAGCACCGTTAATCCTGACGCTTCTATTTCCGATTTGATAGCATTCATTCGTTCTGATGCCAACAGTGACGGAGATATCAACATCACTGATGTAGCCTATGTGCTTGACGACATCAATGGTGCCAGCACCGAAGGTTTCGACGAAGATGCTGCCGACGCAAACCGTGATGGAGAAATCAACATCACAGACGTTTCCTTGATCCTTGACATCATCAACAGTGAAAATTAAGTATTAACAATTAAAAAACATAGCAATTATGAAAAAGTATATTTTGGCAATTGCATGCCTGCTGAGTGCTGTGACAGGTTTCGCACAGGATGCACTGACCATTGAGAATGCATCCATAAAGGCAGGTGAG